>JASLDW010000007.1 GCA_030151365.1 Lysobacter sp.
GGGAGATTGGCCGGCAAGCGATGATGCGAGTCTTGCGGCGAATCTGCCGCAGTGGCTCGGGCCTTATCTCAGCGGGCTCACGCGGCGCACGCAGATTGCCCGACTGCCGCTCGCTGAGGCATTGCTCGCGCGTCTGTCACCTGCGCAACGACGCGCGCTCGAGAGCCTCGCGCCGCGCGAGCTGCGGGTCCCCAGCGGGTCGGTGCTGCGCATCGAGTATCTGGGCGACAACGCTCCGAGCCTTGCGGTCCGCCTGCAGGAGGTGTTCGGACTGGCCGAGACCCCGTGCATTGGTGGCGGTGCGAGTCCACTCACGCTGCAGCTGCTCTCGCCCGCGCAGCGACCGGTGCAGATCACGCGGGACCTGGGCGGGTTCTGGCGTGGCAGCTACGCGGAGGTCCGTAAGGATCTGCGCGGCCGCTACCCGAAGCACTACTGGCCCGAAGACCCCTTGCTGGCAGCGCCGACGCGTGCGGTGAGCCGCCGGCCAGGACGCGGGCCATAGTACAATTCGTTTTGCGACGGGCCTGTAGCACAGCGGTTAGTGCAGGGGACTCATCGAAACGGTGCCTGCGCGCGGTAACGCGCGCAGTGGACGGGATGAATTCAGGGAAGCCTTCGGTGCAGACCATGGTGACCCTGAGCCAAGCCGGCGGTACACCGCCGGAAGGTGCAGAGACTACCTGAGGGCTGCAGTGCCCTTGATGACAGGCTCGAGCGTCCCGCACCCCAACTGCCCAGGCAGCGGGTGAAGAGATAGTCCGCCCTGGTGGGAAATCACCGGAATAGGCGAATCCTTTGGTTCCAGGTTCGAGTCCTGGTGGGCCCACCACATACCGATCCGAGACAATCCGCATACGTCGGAATCGTTCAGGAAAATCCTGAAAATTCCGAGAAACCTTAGCAGCTAGGAATCTGCGGACATCAGTTGCCATCCGAGGCAATAGTGAGTAAGTTGACGAGTAACGGGCAGCTGTCTGCACCCCGTACTCACAAAAGCGATACTCACAATGCTGACAGACACCAAACTGCGCAGCCTCAAGCCGAAAGCCAAGGTCTACCGCGTCGCAGATAGCAATGGTCTTTGCATCGAGGTGCGTACCCGCGGCACCAAGTTCTGGCGTTACCGATACCGCTACGCCGGCAAACCGACCATGGCGACACTCGGCGAATATCCGGCAATGAGCCTGGCCGATGCTCGCATCGAGCGAGAGAAAGCGCGCGCGCTGCTCAAGGCGGGAGCAAATCCGGTCTATGTAGCGAAAAGCGAACGAGTTGCATTAGCCGATCGCACCGAATCCACATTAGGCGTCATCGCCGGCGAATGGTTGAACAAGCGGGCCAAGGAAGGGCTGGGCGCCGGATCCGTGCTGCGTGAGCGCCGGCTGGTTGAAAGGGACATGGCGAGCATCAAGAACATCCCCATCGCAGACGTCACCGCACCCCTGCTTCTGGCCAGCCTGCGGAAGATCGAAGCGCGTGGAGCGATCGAGACAGCACACCGAGCTCGCTCGCTGGCCGGCCGAGTATTCCGCTATGCCATTGCAACTGGCCGAGCCAAGGGCAATCCAGCCGCGGATCTGGTCGGAGCATTGGAACGACCGCAGACGACGCACTTCGCGAGTGTTACTGACCCCGACAAGGTGGGCGAGCTGTTGCGCGCGCTGCATGGTTATCGGGGAACGCCGGCCGTGGCAGCAGCAATCAAGCTGGCGCCCCTGGTGTTCGTACGACCTGGTGAGCTACGGCGTGCTCGCTGGACCGATATTGACCTTGAGGTAATGGAGTGGCGCTTTATCGCAACAAAGACAGGCACGCCGCATATCGTGCCTCTCGCGTCCCAGGCGGTCGACATCCTCAAGGAGCTGCAGCCGATCACTGGGCGAAGCGAGTATGTCTTCCCCAGCGCGCGCGGCCCTAAGCGCCCGATGAGTGAGAACGCGGTAACGGTTGCTTTGCGATCACTGGGGTTCGATGGCTCGACTATGACCGGCCATGGCTTTCGCGCAATGGCTCGAACCATTCTGGATGAGGTGCTGGGTTTCAGGCCAGACTTCATTGAGCATCAACTGGCGCATGCCGTGCGCGATCCGAATGGCCGGGCATACAACCGCACGGCGCACCTAACTGAGCGCCGGAAGATGATGCAGGCATGGGCTGATTACCTGGATACCCTGCGCGAGGGTGATGCCAAGGTGGTGCCGATTACCAGTAAGAAATCCGGCACAGGCCGATAAGCGGCGCGGCGGGGTGTTGCAGCACCCAACCGAGCCTTCCACATGACGACTGAAAGGAGTCGAGACATGGCAGACGTGATTGTACTAAGGGGAAATAGTTCAGCAGAAGAGCTCCGCGGCAAACTCGTTGAAAGTCTTGGTTTGACGAGGGAGGGTCTCGATGTGCTGGGTCAGATGGAAGCTCTTTTCGGAGCAATTATCGGCAAGATTGAGGGTGATTCGAGTGCCGTCCGTATGGTAGGTAGTCGCGACATCCTGGCGCTTGCCAAGGCTGGAAAGTACGTGGCCATGGACATAGCGAATGGTCTGGGCTGCGAGTACGAACGGATCAGTGATGATTTGGGCATCCCGACTTGAATGGTGGCGAGAAAACGGAGCGCAGAGGCGGGCGCCGGCAGAGGCGCGTCTTCAAGAAAGATCGGCTGGGCCCCATCGATCGCGAAGCCATATCTCGCCTGCTAAAGACGCTCGCTTCAAATGTTGCTGACGACCGTCTGGCGATAGCGCTCAATATTGTAGTCAGGGGTATCGAAATCATCCGAGAGCATGCGCCCTCCGAAACTAAGCTGTTGTCTGGCTGCGTGCAGAAAAATAGGCGCGCGCTGGAAAAGCTCAAGAAGGGCAAGGCGGAAATTGGAATTGCCTTCAACGGTTTCATGAAATTTCGCGGAAGGTTATATGGCACAAGCAGCTCTGGGCTCTATAGGTTCAAAGATGAACCAGTCGAATGGCTTGAAGTGAGTGGGCTCGATAATGCGATTTTGGCGCCGATGCGAACATGGAGTGCGCTGCACCAACGCATGGCTGGTTTCCAGAATATCAACCCCAATGTCCTCTATAACCCGTCTACATCCAGCGAAGTGGGCATTGACGCGCGCACTCTCGGCGATGAACTGGTGGACAGCTTCATTAACCCGCCGGCGTGGGATGTGTATTTGGCCAGTTACGTTTACTTTGCGATCACACGTGGGTTGGGCATCAATGCGGCCACGTCTTGGTACGAAGTTAAGCCCAAGCAGATGAGGAGCGGTTGGGGCTTTGGACGGCTTTTTACCTTAGCTGCGGATCAATCTGGTGTGCCGCTTCCATCCAGTCGACCCGGCATGGAAGAACTGCTTAAGCGCGGTAAAGACGCCGCTCTAAAGATAGCGATTTCATATCCGGATGGGCGGAAGTTCACTGCCCTCGAAATTGAATTTCCAGGGATCTAGGTCACTGCATTTAGTTTTTTGTTTTTGAAGCTGCATATGAATCTTGAAAGCGGCGCCAGATGATTGGCTCCAACGCCCCCCACTGCGGGCGTACAGGAGCAAACAAGATGCGCGCAGCAGTAAATGAAGTGACCGACGTCGATACCGTGGTGGCAGCCTCGCAAGATCGTCAGGTCCGCCTATTGGCAAAGCCGGAAGTCCTGGACCGACTTTCGATTAGCAACGACACGCTCTACAGCTTGATCCGAGCTGGGCGGCTCCCGCGGCCGGTGAAGATCGGCGTCGCGAGCCGCTGGCCGGAGCACGAGATCGATGCCTTCATTGCTGGTCGACTGGCCGAACGTGAGGCAGCTGACGGCTCGCCGCTGCCGAACACAGGTCTCCATCGCTACCGTCAGCGACAAGCTCGGGCGCGTGTGGCCGTGGCTGGTGGCGCGTAATGGATGCCATCAAACAGTTGGCGGGAGCGCCGCCAGGACCAAACGAAGAACCCCCGGCCGGCCAGGGTCAGGGGTTCGTGAGTTCACAGAGCAAAGCACGCGCGCTGCAGGAGAACGGTAACACATCAGCAGGCATGCCATGGTTCCGGATGTACGCAGAGGTTGTGGACGACGCGAAGCTGCGGCTACTCGCCTACGAGGATCGTTGGCACTACGTGGCTATCTTGGCTATCAAATGCTCCGGCATGCTGGATCAGCAAATTGAGCCGGGCATGATGGTTCGCATGGTTGCGGTCAAGCTCGGGGTTCAACCCCGTGAGCTTGAGGCAATCGCTCAACGCCTCTCGGATGCATTGCTGATTGATCGCGAGACGCTTCAACCCCTTGGTTGGAATGAACGGCAGTACCGTTCGGATACCAGCCGCGATCGGACACGGGCATACCGCGCGCGTCACCAAATTGCGAAACGTCACTGTGACGTCACCGTGACGGCCCAAGATACAGATACAGATACAAAAGAAGAAAAAGCTATAGGCCAACGCGACGCGTTTGCCGAGTTCTGGTCGATGTACCCGAAACGGGTGAAGCGAAAGCCCTGCCGGGTGAAGTGGAAGGCCAAGGGGCTGGATGCGCGCGCTGTGGAAATCATCGCCGACGTCAGGAACCGGATCGCTAACGACGGTCGATGGCTGGATGGCTTTGTCCCTGATCCGTTGACCTACATCACCCAAGAGCGCTGGGATGACGAGTTACAGCCCCGCCGCAATGGAAGCAAACACGCGGCCATGCCTGCAGAGTCACGTCGAACGAGCGGGCCCGACGAGACGCGCGCGCTGCTTGATTCAGTCAAGCCGAAGCAGGTCGCGTCTCCGGAGGCCGTGCGAGAAGCGCTCCGAAAGATGCGAAGTGAGGTGCGCACATGAACGACCTTGTGCTCGCCAACACCAAGATCCGGCAGGACGTATCCGGTCGATTCAGTCTGAATGACCTGCATCGTGCCTCCGGTGGCGCTAATAAGCACCGACCGGGACATTTCACGCGCACGGACAATTTCAAGGCATTGGTCGAAGAGTTGGAAACTGCCCACATCTGTGCAGTTTCCGCAGAGGGAGGCCGTGCCGGTGGCACCTACGTGGCGAAGGAGTTGGTCTATGCCTATGCCATGTGGATCAGCCCGCGCTTTCACCTGCAGGTGATTCGTGCTTATGACGTCCTGGTCAACCAGAACGTCGATCCGATGGCGGTGTTGAAGGATCCGGAAAACCTGCGCGCGCTGCTTCTGGACTATGGCGAAAAGGTGCTGGGACTGAAACACCAGGTTCTGGAGCAAGCGCCGAAGGTCGAGGCCTACGACCGGCTGAGTGATGCAAAGGGTGCCTTCGGTATCCGTGAATCGGCAAAGGTCATCGGTATGCCGGAGAAGCTTTTTGTTGCCTGGCTTCGTAAACACGGTTGGTTGTTTCGCGGGACTGACGGAAGGCTGCAGGCATATCACAACCGGCTTCGCGATCGCTTCATGGTCCATGTGATCAAAGCCATCCCGATCGAAAGCGGGCACGAAAAGGTGGTGATGACTGTTCGTATCACACCCCGTGGCCTGGCCAAGCTGGCAGCAATCATTCCCGTAAGCGAAGGGAAAGCAGCGCTTACCCAAGCGCTCGTTCACTAACTGGCACCAACAACCTTAACCAGCAGGAGAGGCAGCAATGGCCGTGACGAACGACGAGATCCAAAGCCGGAACAGGCAGCTACAGAATGACCTCACTGGCGCCCAAGCGCAGCGAGCGAACCTGACCGCTCTGCGTACTGCGTCCAAGCCCATTGGCTATTCGAGCGCTGGTGGGTACGGGTCAGCGGCCCCGACGTACCGAACCCCGATTGATAGGATCAATTACGAGACTGCAGCAATCGGGATGGCGCAGAACGACGCCACAATGCAGGGCATCACCAAGCGTGCCGGTGTCTTGACGAACGACGCGAACAATTTCACGGCCCAGCAGGTCGCGGCGCGGTACGGGGTACGGCCTCAGCTTGCCCCTTCAGGTGGTGATCCCAGGTTTGCAGACGTGCAGCATGGCGTGGTTTCGAGCTATGACCAGCCGAAGATTGCCGCTTCGTCGCCAGCTGCCACGCCACCCCTGCGCGTGATTCCCACTGGCGTGAACCGCACGATCAACCTGGGCGCCAGCGGCGTCTACGGAGGCGGGGGCGCCGTTCGATCCACTCTGGCATCCAGCATCGACAAGAACGGCGTACCGACTTACGACAACAACAGCATCCAGCGGATGCTGGATCGTGATGGACAGGCGGCTGTAACCGGTGATGCAGCGCCGGCGGCGGCTACGGTTCCCGCGTTTGCAACATCCGCACCCTCGTCGCAGGCAGTTGGTGCGGTATTGAAAAGCCCGGAAGAACTCGATAGGCCGCGCCGCGTGATTTCCGATCTCGACTCCGCGATCTTTCGCCAATCGCTTAACCCCAATTCCCGTAGCAAGAGGGAAATGTTGTCGCAATTGATCGCGACAAAGCAGGGGTACATCACCGACCAGAGCGCGCTTCAGGCCGGTTCCGAGCAAGCGGCTCGAGCACAGCAGGGAGAAACCCAGCGAGCGCTCATTTCCCAGGCAGGCGAGGATCGTCGCAGCACGGGCCAGATCAACGCCCAGCTGCAGTTGGAGGGAATTCGTCAGGCTGGCGAGAACTCTCGTCATGCATCCACACTTCGCCGGCCGCTGACGATCGGGGATATGGTTGGAACCATCGGAGATGATGGTGTGTTCAGGGCGGTTAGGGACCAGAACGGCAAGGAGGTAGCGCTACCGCAGAAGGCTATCGCAAGTGGTGGTCTAGATCCGAATGACACCTTGAAATCGATCGACGGCGAATACAGGACGCTGCTCGAGAGCTACCCGTCGGCGAGCGCGGCCCGCCAAGCAGAGATGCAGCAGCGGATGGGGTTCCTGCAATCCCAACGCGATCAAATTCGAGGGTTGAGCCCGGTAAAGCCGACGCAGGCGGAGGTAATCGCTCGAGGAAAGGATTTGATCGCTCGAGGCCAGATGACTCGGGAAGAGGCCAAGAAGCGTCTTGAGGCCGCCGGATATTCTGCCGATGGGCTATAGCTGCCCCTGGACCAGAGCCTTGCTGCCGGTGCTAATTGGCGATGCCTGGACTCAACCATGGGTGCGGTGATAGGTGGTCGATAGGTGTTTCCGAGAAGGCAGCGCGCGCTGGTCCGGATGACCGCCGCGGTCATCGGGTGCCCCGGATCAGCGGACGGTCCGGGCTCCGATCGCCCGGGGATGTCCGCTAATCGCGGAGCGAAAAGAAACCCGGCACTTAAGGGGCTCCAATTGTCCAATAGAAATCCGGGTTCAGGTTTCTAGAGTAGTCTGATCGCAAATGCGGATCAAACGCAGCGTTGCCATGTGATCCCATCAGACGGGCTCCAGATGCATAACGAAACCAAATCTGATGTGGACTCGACGACCTTGTCGAGTCCAGAACCTGCATCTTCGATGCACCCAAGGGAAGTCCGGATGTTGACGTCATCAGAAGTTGAAGCGTTGCGGCAAGACTTCAAGAAGTCGAGTGCCTGGGTGGATGAACAGTTTCGGATCGATCCGGAACTGAAACACCTAGGGCCGCCTGGTGGCTAGTTTCCACGATGGAGTAATGAGTCGATGGGATAGGTGGGCAGTGATTGAGTAGGTTTGCGGTAATCGTGGCGTTCAGGTTCACCGTTGTCTGAGCCCTTCAATCTAAGAGATTCCCACCATTGATTGAGGAGGAATTTCCTTCGTCGAAGGGATTTCCCGCGTTGCGGGGCTCCTCAGATCGCCGGAGCGGAGCGGAGCTTGATCTGGTTGGCTTTTCTGCTCTTAAAGCAGGCGCGCACTCCGGCTGACAGTGATCCCCACAAGCGAGTTGGGGGAGCCAAAGCCGAGAGGGTGCGTCAATTTTGGCGCAGGGGCGCCAAAGGGCGGGGGTTTGCAGTGCCCGTACCCCCCCCCGCAACCAAGTTGAGAAGGCCTTGTGGGGCTGTCTGGCGGCCCTCATGCGGCTCCATTCAGGAAGGCAAGTCTTTAAACTGACTGAGGCCCTGTGGTCGTCACTGAAACCCCACTTGCAAAATGGGTTAACAGCAATACATAGTGAATCGTGCCTCCTGTTGGAAATGAGAGTTAGCTGGCACGATATCGACTACGCGCTGCTAGAATTAGCTGGAATGGTGGCAGCGCAGCTTCATTCGACAATTTGTTATGGCACTTCAATGTGCTTCGGATTGCTGGCCGATAGCTGAATATGGTTTCGCTGTAAGTGAACGTTTTCACATCGCAGTGGTCTGAGACAATGTTGTAGTTGGTGACGTGATGTGGGGAAGCGTTTTCTAACCAACCGAGTGCTTGAGGAGTTTGTTATGAAGATCGGTATCGAAGAGTAAGTTCTGCTCGCGAAGGGTCCTTAATTGGACCCTTCGAGTTATGGGGAAAGGGATATGGAATTTGTGTTCAAGGATTTGATCACCAAGTGTTGGTGGTCTTGGGTGGCGCTGGCGATTGCTCTTGTTTTTGCTGTGCTCACCGGGGCGGGCATGGTGAATGGCTCTTTGTCGGGATTGAGCCAAGGCCTGCTAGCAATTGCCGCATATCTGTTTCTAGGTGTCTTTTTTGCTCGACCTTTGATTAATGCTGCATATGCAGGGCATCGTCATTTGCTCACGGTGTGCGTATGGACGTTTGTGCTTGTCGTCTTGGGCATTCTTCTGAGTTTCTTCGCGTTTTACTCATTCTTTGGTAGCAACCCGACGCCTTACGACAAGGTATTGAACGTTGTACCTGTCTTCGTGGCAATTTGGGCAGCTGCAGTCGGCTGGCTTGTGCATTTTCGACTCAGTTCGAAAGCGCATCGTACAAATAATGCTTTCGCCATCATTATGGAAACGCGAAAGAGTTCGGAGTTCTTGAAGCGACAAGAGCTTGTTGCGAAGCATTTTCCGGCGGGCGGAGGACCAATTCCTCAGTCGTACAAAGAATTTTTCTCGACCCGGACTTTGTCTGATCTGATGAGGCAACGCGGTGAGGGGAAAGAAGTGCCTGAAGCCAGCATTGAGTGTGCAGAGGCGATCATTGCTTTGAAGTATGTGCTGAATTATTTCGAGTTCATGGCGGTCGGCATCAGGGCGGGCGATCTAGACGAAGATTTGGTCTACGACACCATTAGCCCAACTGTGGTCGGGTTGTATGAGCGTTCCAAGCCATTGCTCGACTATTTCGCGGAGGCTGCGCCGACAGGAGGTGCGCAACCACTTGCATGTACAGAGCTATCTCGATTGGCCACCTCCTGGCGAATCCGGCTTAATCAGCAGATTGCCGATCATGCCAATGGCAAATGCTAGATCGCTCTCAAGAAATCCTCGCGCGAGTCGGGCGCCGCCTGATCATTTAATCGGCCGCTTGGCTATGGCGGTTCGGTCTCGATGGCTAGGGACCGCGCATGTATGAATTGTCAGAGACACGACCGGAAAAGTGAGTAAGTAAGCGAGTAAGCAGCTGTCGATTCACACTCAACTAGCATTTGAATCAACTAGTTGCCTGATTCTCTCTGTTGCTGGTGGGCCAGTCAGTCGTTAATCGCAAGAGAATCAGGAAACCGGATCACACCATCAATCGCTCCAGCACCGCGACGGAATTGCCGAGCCCGTGCATGACCATCGAGGGATAGAGCGACCGCGTCCGCTGCCGGGTCCAGCCATAAAAGCATCCTTCCCCAAGCAGCAGAGCGACATCGAACAACACAGTCTGCGAGTCGATCAACGAGACGGCATGGAACAGGGTGAACACGGTGCCTTGGCCGAGGATGGCGAACCAGGCCGGTGCACGTTCGCGGATCTCGGATTGCAAGACGCCACGAAAGATCGTTTCTTCGAGAAACGGTGTCAGAAGGACGATGCCGATGATGCGAATGATCGTCTCCGGAGTGCCGAATCGCCACGGGCGCACCTGGTGGTCGAGCAGGCCGGTCTTGATGCTGACGATTTCGAGAACGACGAGATAGATCGCGAAAGCGGCGATGAGCGGGAGCCACGGTCCCTGCGGGCGGACAAGTCCGATCTTTGTGTGATCGAGCCTTCCGCGGCGGATGAGGGCCAGCAGGATGACGATGCCGATCAACACGGGGCCGACCTGTAACAGTGTGCTTTTCATTGCGCCTCCGATGGCGAGTGGTCGGCGCGTAGCGCCATGATGCCGAACCCGCCAAGAATCGTGCCGATCGGGAAAAAGAAGAACAGCATGATCGAGAGCAGGAGAATGACGATCCGTGCCCAGCGCTTGCCGCGCAACAGGCCCAGGCCACCGGCAAGCGCGGGGATGAACAGTGCCGCCGACAACACGATGAAGACCGGGATGGCGAAGGTGAGAACGAAATCGCCCAGTCGATCCGAAGCGAGCTGAAGTCGAAGGCAGAGCCAGCCGCCAGCAATCAGGCCGGTCGCACCGAGGGCGACGTGCAGCCATGCCAGTACGGCGATGGCGGGTGGCCTAACGGCTTTCACCGGGGCTGCAGCCAAACCGGCGCTTGAAGCTGCGGTTGAAATAGGAAATATCGTTGAAGCCGACTTCCAAGGCGATATCGCCGATCCGTTTGCCACGATGTTGCGCATCGGCCAGCATCGTTTTCGCGTCCTGCAGGCGCAGTTCCAGAATGCGCTCGGAAAAACTGCTGCCGGACGCGGCGAGCAGGTCCTGGACATAACGCGCGGACAGTCCGAGTTGCAAGCCGACCAGTGGTGCGGACAGCGCGGGATTGCGGTGGTTGTTCCGGATCTGTTTCAGGATTGCCTGCAGTCGCGCGGCGCGCAATCCACGCGTGCCTGCGAGTTCCGCGTCTTCGCCCTTGACGCCGGTGGCGAGGCCCAACAGGTCGATGATGGTCTCGCTGACGTGATCCAGCAGCGCCGATCCCGCGGGGAGTGCCACGCCGTCCACCATGGCGAGGTAGTTGCGCAGCAGGCCCAGCGATTCATTCCGTGAAGTGATCAGGATGCCTTGCTTGTCGGCGATTCCGGTGAACTTGTCGTCCAGCAGCTTGCGCGGCACCACCAGGTTGGCCCAGACGTTGTGGTCGCCGCCGGAGAAACGCTGGGGCTGCGATGCATCCAGGAAGGCGCTGCCGGTCTCCATGACGATCTCGTTGGCGCCGTAGGTTCCGGCAATGACCGAAGACCCGAGGTTCATCACCAGGTTGTAGGTATCGAGGGGATCGTTGCGAACGCTTTGCGGCGTGCGCGTCACGCGGTTGATGGTGCCTTCCATCCGGGCATGGGTGAGCTGGCCGATCGCCGACGCTTGCAAGGTGGCTTCGAACGGTTTTTCGGAAATTTCGATTTCGACGGCGGTGACTTCGGTGTGGTAGAGGTCGCGCCAGAGCTGGAAACGCTGGCGGTGGCACAAGTGTTCGGGCAGGCCGGCCGAAGAAAACACCTGTTTTGACGGCATGACGCCCCCCTCCCAAGGGAATGCCATGCACGGTAATCTCGCGCATTCATCCGTGTCGTCACCGCAAAGTATGATGGCGCGCCGGGGAGCAACCGATCGAATGGCGGACAAGGGGAATGGGTAGCGTGGCGAGGCTCGATCACGATCAACTGTCATCCGTCATCGGCGACATCTACGACTGCATCCTTGACCCCGATGGCTGGGTTGGCGTGTTGAACCGGATCACGCAGACCACCGACGCTGCCTACACCACCATCGCCCTGGCGAGCCCCAATGACAGCCATGGCCGCTTTGCCGCGCATTCGTCCTGGGACACGGAACGGATGCGGGTACTGCAGGCCGAGTACGGATTCGACGATATTCCCGGCCTCAAGCCGGCGGTCATCGGTGATATCGACACGCCGCTGACAACGCTCAACTGTCTCGATGAAGCGGAATTGCAGGCCACGCGGTTCTACCGGGAATGGGCCGCCCCCCAGGGGTTGCGCGAAGGGTGCATGGTCAAGTTCGTCGATACTTCGGATCGCATCGGCCTGCTTGGGACTTCGATTCGCGCCAATCGCGATGTCATTTCCGCCGATGAACAGCGCTTCCTGGCCTTGCTCTCGCCGCACCTGCGTCGTGCGGCGTTGATCGGTGACCTGCTCGATCGCGCGCGGGTGATGGCACATTTCTATCGTGAAACCCTCGATGCGCTCGCCACCCCGATCGTGTTCACCGATGCCGGCGGGGGCATCCTCCACGCCAATGCCAGCGCGGAGCGGATGTTGTCGGCGGATGCGCCGATCCAGTCGCGCGGTGGCGTGTTGCAGCCTCGGAACCCGGCGATGGCTGGCGCGTTGCTGACCGCCATCGCGGTCGCGGCGAATGCCGATGCCGCCATCGGAGCGCGGGGCATCGGCCTGCCGATTTCCGGCGCCGGAGCTGCGCCTGCCGTTGCCTACGTGCTGCCACTGACAGCCGGCACCGCGCGCGCGGCATTCCGTCCGGCACGGGCGGCGGTGTTCATCTCGACGACGATTTCGACGGCGCCGATCCCGGAAGCCGTGCTGATCACGCTGTTCGACCTCACGCCTGCCGAAGCGCGCGTGCTCCTGAAAGTCGGCAGTGGCGTGGGTGCGGCTGCGGCGGCGCAAGCGCTGGGCATCGGCGAGAACACCATGAAGACCCATCTCAATCGCATCTATGCCAAGACCGGCACCAGCCGCCAGCCCGATCTGGTCAAGCTGATTGCCGATATCGGGGCGCCACTAGGGGTGGCGAAACTCGATACAAACGACAAAAGTATCGTTTCATGAATTGATAATCCATTTTCACTGTTCATTGATAAATGGCGATAAATAGGCTGATTTGCAAAAAATAATCGTTTCATATATCGTTTCATCATGAACGCCGGATTGCTCCAGGTAGACCGCATGCTGGGCCTGCTTGGGCGTCAGGGAAGCCTGGCGGCCGCGGATCTCGCGCAGGCGCTGGATATCAGCCGGGCGACCCTGTCCAGGGCGGTTGCGGCCGCGGGCGACCGGGTGGTGCGGATGGGCAGGGCACGCGACAGCCGTTACGCATTGCGTCGCGAGATTCGCGGCGAATCGTCGTGGCCGGTGTACCGGATCGACACGGATGGCGCGGTTCACGACATCGGAACGCTCACTGCGCTCCATCGCGACGAATTCTTTTTCGAGTCGACGCGAAATCCGACGGCACTCCTGCACGCGCCATTCCGCAATGGATATTTCCCCGGTCTGCCCTGGTTTCTGGATGACCAGCGGCCCCAGGGGTTCCTTGGGCGGACCTACGCGCATCGCATGTCGGCGCAGTTGCAACTCCCCGAGGATTTGAAGACATGGACGGTCGAGCATGGGCTGGTGGCCATCCTGCACGGCGGATCGACCCAGGTCGGGGATTTGCTGGTGGGCGACGCGGCCTTGCGATCGGCATTGGCGGCGGTCCGCGATCCAGCCGATCTGGTGACGATCGGGGACAGGGCATCACGTTATGCCGCAATGGCGCGTGATGTCATGCGGGGCGAACCGCCGGGATCGTCACCGGCGGGCGAACAGCCGAAGTTCACTGCGACCATCGATCTGGACAATGGCGCCCGCGAGTGCGCGATCATCAAGTTCAGCGATGCAACCGCCAATGCGGGCGCGCGACGATGGGCAGCCTTGTTGCGTTGCGAAGCGATCGCAAGCGAAGTGCTGGCCGCGCATGGTGCAAGCGCTGCGGCCAGTCGCGTGCTGGAAGCGGAGGGCTTCGTGTTCCTGGAGTCGCGACGATTCGATCGCGCCGGGCGTGCAGGCCGTCGCGGCTACGTGTCGCTGGCGGCGCTGGATGCCGATTTCTATGGGCATGGATCGATCGCATGGTGGAAGTTTGCCGACGATCTTGAGCGCGACGGCTGGATCTCGGCAGAATCCGCGGCGTGGTTGCGGCGCATTTCCTGGTTCGGAAACCTGATCGCGAACAGCGACATGCATCTGGGCAATCAGGGCCTGATGATGTCGGACCAAGTGCCGTTCGAACTCTCGCCCGTGTTCGACATGCTGCCGATGCTGCTCAGGCCGACGTCTCAGGGCATCGTGGTCGATCGCGCATTCGATCCGCTGCCGCCTGCGTCTGGACAGCACGCGGCCTGGCGCTGGGCCGTCGGCGCGGCACTCGAATTCTGGCAGCGTATCGAACGCCTGGATGCGGTGGACATCGACGACGCGCTCCGCGATTTCGCCGGCGCCGCACAGCGGAAAATCGCGCAGCTCGCCACACATTTCCGATGAAATCCCGGTATCCCGTGCCCTTGTCCAAAACGGGTGCGTGCTCGTCCAAGACGCGCTGAAAGCCTCCCGCGATAGTCGCTCAACCTCAATCCGGTTGTTTGACGCACAGGGAGCGTTTCGCAATGCACAGCAAAAAAACGGGCCGCAAGGCCGGGTCAATCCAGCGCGATGCGCTGACTTCAACCACTCGCAGCGCGCGCGCCGGCAAGCGCTCCATGGCGCATTCGGTATTGGCCGTGGCCTTGTTGCTGGCAACGCAGTCCGCATTCGCGGCGGACGATTCCTGCCGGGACAGCAATGGCAATCCGATTGCCGGCAATACCGACGGCAGCGTGGAACACGGCTGGGAGAACACCACTTGCCAGGCCGGTGCCAGCGCATACGGCGTTTGGAACAATGCCAGCGCGCTCAACAGCAGTGCGTTTGGCTACTGGAACTGGGCACTTGCCGAGGGCAGCAGTGCGTTCGGTTGGGAGAATAACGCACGCGGCAAGTACAGCAATGCGTTTGGCAGTGCCAATCTGGCCAATTACAGCTATGCCAATGCGTACGGGTACTCCAATTCGGCGAACTCCGTGGGTGCGCAGGCATTCGGGGGCAGCAATGTCGCTGTCGGCATCAACAGCATGGCCTTCGGAATTTTCAATGATGCCAGCGGCAAAAGCAGCAGCGCATTTGGCTACGGAAACCACGCGAATGGCTTGGCTTCCAATGCCTTCGGCTATGGCAATACCGCCTCCGTAATGTGGAGCAACGCGTTCGGGTACGGCAACGCGGCAGATGGCTACGGCAGCAGTGCATTCGGCGATGCCAATACCGCCAGTGGAGACTATGGCAACGCGTTTGGCTCTGAAAACAAGGCCGTGGGCAAGCATGGCACTGCGGTTGGCGACAGCAACGGCGCCTATGGTTATGCCAGTGTCGGGATGGGCTATGGCAACAAGGCCGATGGCGACAGCAGCAGCGCGCTTGGCTGGGGAAATAACGCCAAGGCCGAAGCCAGCAGTGCGATCGGTTATCACAATGTGACCGAAGGTAAAAACAGCACGGCGGTCGGATTCGGCTCGCAAGCGCTGAACGCCTACAGCACCGCGATTGGCTATTACGCCGTCGCTGACCGCGATTACGCGATTTCGGTTGGCAAGAATGGCGAAGAGCACCAGATCATCCACCTGGCCGACGGCACCGAAGATACAGACGCCGTGAACGTTCGCCAATTGAATGGCGCGATTGCGGCGGCGGGTGGTTTCGGCGATTTCAGCGGACTGGCTTCTGCCTTCGGTGGCGGTGCGAGCTGGACCAACGGCACCTTTGTCGCGCCGACATTCACCATCCAGGGCAACAACTACAGCACCGTGTTCGATGCCTTCACGGCGGTGGACGGCAAGTTGACCGCGCTGGCCGCGAGCAGCGGTGCGCAGGGTCCGGCGGGTCCCGCAGGCCCGAGCGGTCCTGCAGGTCCACAAGGGCCAGCGGGTCCGCAGGGTCCGGCAGGTGCCGGTGCGATGGACACGGCCTATGTGGATGCCGGTGATGCCGCCACCCTGACCGCGGCCAACACGTATACCAACACCCGCGAAACCGCGGTCCGCACCGATATGACGGCGGGCGACGCCAACACGCTCACCGCCGCGAAGTCCTACACCGATTCGAAATTCAAATCGTTCTCGGACAGCTTCGACCAGTTCCGTGGCGACGTGAACCAGCGCTTCAACCAAACCGATCGCCACATCAGCCAGATGTCGTCGATGGCGACGGCGATGACGCAGATGACCTCCAACGCGACCAATGGCGGATCGAAGAACGGACGGGTTGCCGTCGGCTTCGGCGTAACCAGCGGACAGAAGGCGATTTCCGTCGGCTATGGCGTGAAGGTGGGGCGCGGCTCCATCAGCTTCGGCGCGGCGTTCAGTGGCGGCAAGGGTACGGCAGGCGCGGGCTTCGGCCTCGACCTCTAAGGGGAACTCGACATGAAAAACAATGCAATCACGCGGCGCAAGGCCGCGCGTCTCAAGCGCCACGCGCTGACATCCACCATCCTGGTCTGCCTGACCATGCCGACTGCGGCGATGGCACAGCAGCAGTGGAAGGGCACGACTTCGGGCGTCTGGTTCGACGGAAGCAACTGGAGCAACGGGCAGGTTCCGACCGCTGCAGATGATGTGACGATCGACGTCAGCAAGGGCTCTCCGGGCGTTGTCGATGTCGGAAACAATGCGGTCGCGAACAAGATCGTGATCGCCGATACCAGCGGAAGCGGGGTGAATTTTCGAATCGAGAAAGGTGCAACGCTGACCAGTACGTCAGGAGTCGTTGGCAATCTTGCCGGCGCTTCCGGCAGCGTCACTGTCGGTACTTTTCCAAGTAGCGGTTTCATCTCGAAGTGGGCGAATAGTGGCACGCTCGTCATCGGCAATGCCGGGTACGCCTTTCTCGATATCGGCGATGGCGAGGTCGAAAATACCGACGGCACGATCGGGGCGTTGGTCGGGTCAGACGGCACTGTCAGTCTCAATGGCCCGACCGCGGTCTGGACGAACACCGGAGACCTGTTCGTCGCAGACAAGGGCAAAGGTGTGTTGAACGTCTTCAATGGCGCCAATGTCCGCAACAACCAGGGCGCGATCGGCTTCAACGCCGGCTCCACAGGTGCGGTCACGGTCAGTGGGGCGGATTCGAAATGGACCAACGTCGCTGCGCTCACCATTGGCGATGAAGGCTCCGGCACCCTGGCGATCCAGAACGGCGGCATGGTCATCAACGCCGATGGCACGGTAGGCCGCAACGCCGGAGGCAGCGGTGCTGTCACAGTGACGGGCAAGGACTCGACATGGTTGAACAATGGCCTGGTGATCGGTGATGCCGGCGCCGGCACGCTCAATATCCTGAAGGGCGGATGGGCCGGCGCAAACATCATCACCGTGGCGAAATCCGTCGGCTCAACGGGCGGCGTGGTGGTGGATGGTGCGGCATCCAAACTGCCCACCAAACTGTTCAGTGCTTCCTCGTTGTCCATCGGCGAGAAGGGCAATGGCACGCTCACGGTCACGAATGGCGGATGGGTCGAGAACGCCGGTGGGTATCTGGGTTACTACGCTGATGCATATGGGCAGGCGACGATCAGCGGCGTGGGTTCGACCTGGACCAATAGTGAAGAAATCTATGTCGGTGCACTTGGTACCGGTTTGCTCGACATCAAGAACGGTGGCGCAGTCAGCGGCGGCGGCAACATCCATGTCGGATCTGAGGCGGGTTCCAGCGGGACCGTGAACATCGATGGCACGAATTCATCCCTGACCGCGACCGGGATGATGGTGATTGGCGATAAAGGCACCGGCAAGCTGTCCGTCAGCCACGGCGGCAGCGTGACCAGCGGCGACGGAATTTTCGGCATGTCGGGCACCGGCACCGGTGCGGTGGATGGCATCGGGTCGAAGTGGGACATCCTCGGTGATCTGTATGTCGGTGCCGTCGGTACCGGAACGCTGGATGTCGCCCATGGCGGGCAGCTCGCCAGCAAGATCGGTTACATCGGCTACTCGGAAGGCGGATCGAATGCGAACGCCGTTACCGTGAGTGGAACGGGTTCGACGTGGACGGCGACTTCGCTGGGCATCGGCCTGGACGGCGCCGGCACGCTGAATATTCTGGGTGGCGGCGTGGTCACCAACGGCGGCGGTGCAGGCGATGTCGCGCTGATCGGTGCTGGCACGACTGCAGCCGGCGTTGCGAATGTCAGCGGCGCGGGTTCGACCTGGAATGCCGCTGGCGCTTTTGTGGTTGGCTACGGCGGCAGCGGCACGCTCGACATCAACAATGGCGGCAGCGTCCATGTCACCGATGCCGGCAACACCAATCCCGGCAGCAGCATGATCGGTTCGGTTGCCGGCTCTGTCGGTATCGCCACGGTGGCTGGCGCGGGCTCCAGCTGGACCAGTGCCGGCAATCTGATGGTGGGGCGTCGGGGCAAGGGCACACTCAACGTCAACAACGGCGGCGTGGTCGGCAGTCTGACAGGCACGATCGGCTCGGAGGCAGGCTCCGATGGTGGCGTGTCGGTCCAGGGTGCGGGTTCGGTCTGGAACGTCACCAACGATCTGACAGTCGGTGACGCGGGCTCCATGGCGATGTTGCAGATCGGTGATGGCGGCAAGGTTTCCGTGGGCGGCACGGTCACGCTGGCGAAGTCCAGTGGCATCGCCTTCCTGAACATCACCGGGACTGGCGGAACCCTGGATGCAACCAATGTCCAATTCGGCACCGGCACTGGCACCATCAACTTCGACCATACCAGTACGAACTACAACTTCGACGCAGCGATCTCCGGACTCGGCACGATCCAGCACTATTCGGGCGTCACCTATCTGAGGGCGGATTCCGGCGGTTTCACCGGAAAAACGCATGTCAATGGCGGCAAGCTGATCGTCGATGGCAAGCTCGGTAGCGGTGCAATGGATGTGCAGTCCGGCGGCACGCTGGGCGGCAAGGGCGTGATTGGCGGTGACGTGACCATCGCTGCGGGTGGTGCGCTCAGCGGCATTCAGGGCCAGACCCTGACCATGCAGAACCTCGACCTCGCCAGTGGGGCCAACGTCAACGTGACGTTGAACGCGCCGGGTGGTGCGGTATTGTTCGACGTCGTCAACGATCTCACGCTCGACGGCACGCTGAACATCGCTGCGGGCAATGCCTTCGGCCCGGGCGTGTATCGCCTGATGAGCTACGGCGGCGCGCTGACCGACAACGGCCTGGATATCGGCACGACACCGGCGGGCTCGGTCGCGGGCAATTTTGCCGTGCAGACGGCGGTTGCCGGCAAGGTGAACCTTGTCAGCAATGTGGCGCCGAATCTCGCATTCTGGGATGGCGACGGTGCGGGCAACGCGAACAACAACAGCGTTGATGGCGGTTCGGGCGTGTGGACGGCGGCATCGACCAACTGGACCGATGCCAACGGCACGACCAATGGCGTCATGCATCCGCAGCCTACCTTCGCCATCTTCCAGGGCGGTGGAGGCGCGGTGACGGTCGATGCCGGAGCCGGTGCGATTGCCGTCACCGGCATGCAGTTCGCCAGCGATGACTACAAGATCGGCGGCGCAGCGATCACTTTGGCCGACCCCGATACCATCATCCGCGTCGGTGATGGCACGTTGGCGGGCGCGAATTACAGCGCGACGATCGATTCGGTGCTGACTGGCGCGGGTGGTCTCGACAAGACCGACTACGGCACCCTGGTTCTCACTGCCGACAATAGCTATGGCGGCGGCACGACCATCACCAATGGAGTGCTCCAACTCGGCAATGGTGGAACCGGCGGTTCGATCGTTGGCGATGTCGCTATCAACAGCGGCGGGCTGGTGTTCAACCGTTCCGACATGACGACCTTCGCGGGGGCGATCTCCGGCGTTGGTGCGCTCGACCATGACGGCGCTGGAATCACTTGGCTCACCGGAAATTCCGGCAGCTACAACGGCTATGTTTCCGCCAATAACGGCACGCTGGGCGTCAAGGCAGGCGGTGTGTTGAATTCGGGCGGTTTGTACGCCGGTTGGTATCCAGGCACGCAAGGTGCGTTTGCCGTGGACGGTGCGGGTTCGACCTTGAGCAGTAGCGGCTATCTGGTGCTCGGAGGTGGCGGGAAGGGTGTGCTGTCGGTCGCCAACGGCGGCACCGTCAACATCGGTCAGAATGGCGTCCTCGGTTCTTTCGCCGGATCAACTGGCACGGCAACCGTGACCGGTGCGGGCTCGAGTTGGAGCAATGCCGGCGACCTTTACGTCGGTTATGGCGGTATTGGCACGCTGGCAATCGCCAATGGCGGCACGGTCAGCAACAAGATTGGCCTGATCGGTCAGGACACTGGCGCGAGCGGTTCGGTCCTTGTCGATGGCGCGGGCTCGAAGTGGATCAACAGCGGCAGTCTTGTCATCGGCAACAGCGGCACGGGCACGCTCACGCTGTCCGACGGGGGCATTGCCAGCACCGGCGGTGTTGCACTCCTCGCCGATCAGGCGGGGTCCACCGGTACGCTCAACATCGGCGGCGCGGCGGGTTCGGCGGCGAAGGCTGCGGGCACGTTGAATGCCGGTACGCTCGAATTCGGCCAGGGCAGCGGCACGCTCAACTTCAACCACACCGACAGCGGTTACACCTTCGCCGCATCGATGCTGGGCACGGGCACCATCAACCATCTTGCCGGCACCAGCAACCTGACCGGAAATTCCAACGGCTACTTCGGTGCGATCAATGTCGGCGGCGGCAAACTCGCGGTCAACGGCCAGCTCGGCAACGGCCAGTTCACGATCGGCAGCGGTGCAACACTGGGCGGCAACGGCTTGATCGGCAGCCTGGTGGCGCAGTCGGGCGCGGTGATCGCGCCGGGCAATTCCATCGGCACGTTGAATGTCGCCGGCAATGGCAGCTTCGCGGCGGGCTCCACCTATCAGGTCGAACTGGACTCGACGGGGCAGGCCGATCGCATCAACTTCGGCGGCGCGGCATCGATCGCCAATGGCGCATTGTTGAACGTGGTGAAACTCGATGGCGCGCCCTACGTGGCCGGAACGCGTTACACCGTTCTGGAAGCAGACGGTGGTGTCGCTGGCAGCTTCAAGTTGGGCGGGAATATCGCTTCGCCTTCGGCCTTCCTGGGCCTGATCGATCACTACGACGCCACGCACGTTTATCTCGACGTGACCAAGATGAAATCGTTCGGCGCCGCCGGCATCACGCCCAACCAGAAGGCGACCGGCAACGGAGCCGATGCCCTGGGCGCCGGCAACCCCGTGTACGACGCCGTGGTGATGTTGCCGACCGATGCGCAGGCGCAACACGCGCTAGATCAGTTGTCCGGCGAAATGCACGCCTCATTGCGCGGCATGATGATCGAGGACAGCCGTTACGTGCGCGAGGCCGCCTGGAACCGCATGCAGACGGCAACGGGCGACGGTTTCGCGCTGTGGGGCCGCGGTTACGGTGGCTGGGGCCGGCTCGACAGCGACGGCAATGCCGCAGCGATCAAGCGCGACGCCAGCGGCGTGTTCATGGGCAGCGATGGTCTGCTCGGCAATTGGCGCGTGGGTGCATTGGGTGGTGTTGGCCGCTCGAGCTTCAATGTCCGCGATCGCGCTTCACGCGGCCGCAGCGACAACTATCACTTCGGACTGTATGGCTCCACGCAGTGGGGGGCGCTCGATTTCCGCACGGGAGCTGCCTACACCTGGCAACGCATCGCAAGCGATCGTTCGGTGGTGTTCCCCGGATTCTCGCAACGCCTGACGTCCAGGTACAACGCCGGCACTACGCAGGCATTCGGTGAACTTGGTTACGGCATGGTTTCCGGCACGGAGAAACTTGAGCCGTTTGCAAACCTTGCCTGGGTGAAGCTGGATGCCGGCGCTTTCCGGGAAAAGGGCGGGACGGCTGCATTGGCTTCCGACGCTGCCACGACCGAAACGGCCTTCACCACGCTGGGTCTGCGTTTCGCTTCCAGCGGCGCATCCCGCAGCGGCAAGTTCACGACCACGGGCATGGTCGGATGGAGTCACGCCTTCGGCGATATCGCGCCGCCCTCCCTGTTGTCGCGATTCGCCGAAGGCGGCGACGCTTTCACCATCCATGGTGCGCCGGTTGCGCGCAATGCAGTGGTGATCGATGTCGGACTCGACTACGCGATCACGCCCGCAGCAACGTTCGGCGTCTCCTACGGCGGCCGCTTCGGGCCTGGCGCAAGCGACCAGACGGCGCGCGTCAACTTCTCCTTCAAGTTCTGAGGACACGACATGAACCACGACATGATCATGTTGGTCCAGAAGAGCTTTCGCGAAGTCATCCCGATCGCCGATGCGGTTGGGTCGACCTTCTACGCGCGATTGTTCGAGACCCACCCCGAAGTGCGGCCGATGTTCCCCGAAGACATCCGGCCGCAGGCGAAGAAGCTGGTGCGGATGCTGGCGATGGTGGTGATCGGCCTGCATCGCCTCGATGCGGTCCGACCGGAGATCGAAGCCCTCGCACGGCGACACCGGAGTTACGGTGTCGTGGATGCACATTTTTCCGTGGTCGGCGAAACGCTGATCTGGACGCTGGAACACCACCTTGGTGATGCCTTCACTCCGGCGATCAAGCGCGCATGGACGGCAGCCTTCAAGGCATTGTCCGACGTGATGATCGACGCGATGCATCCGCCTGCCGTCGTAGCCATTGCCGGACGCTGCTGACGCACGCTTGCCTCGATTTCGCTTCAGACCGCTGCTCGCCAGTCGTACCGTTCCCTCCCCAGGTGGCTGGTGACGTGCAGGTCGCCGGGGCGTCGTTTCGGCACCCCGGTTCTTGTTCATGGCCCACGGCCATCGATCACGCGTTCCCCTGTTCGCACGATTGGTGGTCGTGGGTCGCTTGGGTATTCACATCGGCTGGCATTATTCACGCTGCGTGAATCGACGAGCGGTCACTCTGGTGCGCGTCCTTCGCAAACGAGGTGCCGAAAAATGGCCGCCAAGAACAAGAACACGATCTGCCTGTGGTACGCGCGCGATGCCCTGGATGCGGCGAAGTTCTACGCCAAGACGTTTCCCGACAGCACAGTGGGTGCCGTCCACTTCGCGCCCGGTGATTACCCCGATGGCAAGCAGGGCGACGTCCTGACTGTCGAGTTCACGATCATGGGTATTCCCTGCATCGGCTTGAATGGCGGCGATGCGTTCAAGCACAGCGAGGCGTTCTCGTTCCAGGTCGCGACCGACGACCAGGCGGAAACCGATCGCTTGTGGAACGCCATCGTCGGCAACGGTGGCCAGGAAAGCATGTGCGGCTGGTGCAAGGACAAGTGGGGGCTGTCGTGGCAGATCACGCCGCGCACGCTGACGGATGCGGTCGCCGACCCCGACCCGAAAGCGGCGAAGCGCGCCTTCGACGCCATGATGACGATGCGGAAAATCGACATCGCCGCGATCGAGGCGGCCCGCCGCGGCGACTGACGGGTGGGGCCGGGCATCCGGCGTCATTGGCGACGGCTTGCCGGAGGATGATCCGGAGGCGATGACTTCCGGCCCGTCCGGAGGGCCGGGAATTGCTGCATGATGGGCCTCCGGTTTCCCCCCGGCCGCCGCCATGACCGCACCGCCACTGCTGACCGAGGAACACGTCGAATTCATCACAAGCGAGGTGTCGATCAGCGCGGCATCGCGCGACGTGCGGCGCGTGCCTTCGCTGTGCAAGGTGATCGGTTGCCGGGTCAGTGACGACCGCCGGCGCGTGACGGTGCTGGTGGATGGGCCGGCCAATGCGCGATTGCTGGCGGACGTGCGGGCGACGCAGGCGATCGCCGTGGTGTATTCGCTGCCCAGCACGCATCGCACGATGCAGCTCAAGGGCAGTGATGCGACGATCGAGGACATCCGCCCGGGCGATCCCGAATTGGCGAAGGCGCATTGCCGCGCATTCTGCGAACACCTCGTGAACTTCGGTTATCCGCGCGGGTTCGCCCAGGCATTGCACGATTGCCCGCCGGACCATCTGGTCGCGATCGCGTTCACCGTCGGCGACGCCTTCGCGCAAACGCCCGGCCCCGGCGCCGGATCGCGCATGGAGCGCTGACGATGAACCTCTGCCTGGACAGCATCCGGCCGTGCCTGGAAGGCGCCGCCCCTTCGTTGCTCGCCACCTGCGATGCCGATGGCATTCCCAACATCACCTACGTTTCGCAGGTCTACTACGTCGATCGCGAACATGTCGCGCTCACCTTCCAGTTCTTCAACAAGACGCGCGAAAACATCCTCGCCAACCCCAATGCCACCGCGCTGGTCCTCAACCCGGAAACGTCGGCGCGCTATCGGTTGGCGCTGATGTATCGGGAGACGCAGACGGAGGGCCCGCTGTTCGAGGCGATGAAGGCGCGATTGGCGGGGATCGCATCGCATACCGGAATGGCCGGCGTGTTCCAGTTGCGCGGATCGGACATCTACCGCGTGCTCGACATCGAGCACGTCGCCGGCATCGAGGCGCCCGCCGGCGAGAAGGCGTGCAATCCGGTCGCGAGCCAGCGCCAGGTGATCGAGCGGTTGCAGCGTTGCCAGGATCTCGACACCTTGCTGGAGCAGGCGCTCGAGGGGCTGTCCGCGCATTTCGGCATCGACCACGCCATGCTGCTGTTCCACGATGCGCCATGCCGCAAGCTCTACACCGTGGCCAGTCGCGGTTATCCGCAATCGGGCGTCGGATCCGAGTTCCCGCTGGGTCGCGGCATCATCGGAACCGCGGCTGAATTCCGCACGCCGATCCGCATCATGCACATGGCGTCGGAATACGCATACGGCCAGGCGATTCGCGACCACCTGGCGGATGCGGGCATGTCCAATCTGCTGGAAACCGCGATTCCCTTCCCGGGCTTGCCGGAGCCGCACAGCCAGCTTTCGGTGCCGATCATCGCCTGCGACCGCCTGCTCGGCGTGCTGCACGTGGAAAGCGGACACCCCCATCGCTTCAGCTATGACGACGAGGACATGCTGGTGGGAATCGCGTCGATGCTCGGTGCGGCCATGCTGAGTTTGCAGAATGGCGCCGATGCGCAGGGCGGCGATGAAGCGCCGGCGCCCGCGGATGGCGGGCATGCATCGGGAACGCCGCTGCTGGTGCGCCATTACGGCGAAAACGACAGCATCTTCCTTGGCGACGATTACCTGATCAAGGGCGTCGCCGGGGCGATTTTCTGGCGATTGCTGCAGGTTCGCCAGAACGAGCGGCGCAGCGAATTCAGCAATCGCGAATTGCGGCTCGATCCCACGCTGCGCTTGCCCGACATCGACGACAACCTCGAAGCGCGTCTCATCCTCCTGCGCCGGCGCCTGGCCGAACGCGCCGCCGGCGTCGGCATCGAGAAGATCGCGCGTGGCCGTTTCCGCCTGTGCGTCGATCGGCCCCTGTTGTTGCAGGACATGGCCGCGCGCTGAAAACCCGGGCGCATCCGTGCGCACCGGGTGGAGAGCAGAGCGCGAATGGTCAGGCGGCGCGCACGATGGATTGCAACGCGGGTTGCAGGTCGAGCGCGGCTTGCAGTTTCATCCGGTCCTTGGATGAAAGCTGCGGCATCAGGCCGTCCACCAATGCATTGAAGACCTGGGGCGGCGCATTGAAGCGGACGCCCTGCAGGAATCGCGTCCGTTCTTCGGGGGCGAGCGCGGGCAGCATCCAGCGCGTGAGCAGCGGCCCGGACTCCTCGGGCGGGATCGATGCCACGATGTTCATCTCGATCGTGCGGATTTCATCGTCGCTGCACGCGTCCCACAGCAGTCGATTGTGTTCGCTCTCCTCGTACAGCATGTGCTCGAGGTTGTGGGCGATGAAGCGCGACAGCTCGCGGTACAGCCAGCGCATGTATTGTTCGCGCACGTTGCCCGGGAGGTTGCGCGCGGCGAAGACCTGGGCCTCGAGCGCGGCGATGTCGCGCTCGTGTTCGACGTGCTCGCCGGCGATCCGCGCCGTGCTGCCCGGGCGGCGCGCTTCCATGGCCGGGTGCACGTAGGCGTTTTCCTTGGCCAGGTGGCTGCGGCACATCGCGAGCAGGCCGCAGACTTCCTGCATGGCGGCATCGACGTCTTCGTCGTCGCTCCAGTCGAGGCGCCCCAGCGAGGTCAGCGTGTGGGAAAAGCAGGCGCGCAATGCCTTGTGGATGTTGGCGTAAATGTCGTAACGATGCGTTTGCATGATTCTCGAATCCATGAGCAAGTTGGTGTACGCAAATGCTAGGGTCCGGCGATTCGCCGCGTTGCGAAATAACGCATAAGAAGTCCCTAAATATTCCCTAATCGCCGGGATTTCCAGGGGTTCCCCGTGCCACAAGTCATGCGTGCGCATCGGGATCCGGGAACTGCGGCATCATGGCGGCATGTTCGATCCCGATGCAGTCCTCGCCACGCTCGATCCGACCATGCCCGCGCCCGACGCGGCCGCGCTGGCGAAGTTGCGCATGGTCGCCACCGCCAGCGATTTCGCCGTCGAAGTGTTCCGGCGACAGCCCGGGGTGCTGCAAGCGCTGTTGCGCGACGATGGCGCGGCGCCCTTCGCGGTTCCGGCGCTGGCGGCTGACGACGCCGGATCGTGGCCGTCCCTGTTGCGCCGCTACC
Source organism: Lysobacter sp. (assembly GCA_030151365.1). Taxonomy (GTDB): domain Bacteria; phylum Pseudomonadota; class Gammaproteobacteria; order Xanthomonadales; family Xanthomonadaceae; genus Solilutibacter. The sequence continues at coordinate 26,287 of JASLDW010000007.1, forward strand.
GGCAGGCGGAATCGGCGCGACTGATCTGGCGCGACGTGCTCGGGCACGATCGCGTCGAGGACACCTTGCATGGCAGCAGCGCGCTCGCCGAAACCTGCCTGGCGATCGCGTTGGCGGCGCTGGAATCCGCATTCGCCGAACGCCACGGGCATGTCCGCGCGGTCGATGGCGGCGTGCAGCGGCTGGTGGTGTTCGCGCTCGGCAAGCTGGGCGGCGGCGAACTCAATTTCTCCTCCGACATCGACATCGTCTATGCGTATGCGGAGGACGGCGTCAGCGATGGCGCGCGTCCGCTGGACGCCGAGCAGTATTTCGCGCGGCTCGGGCAGCAGCTGGCGAAATTGCTGGACGAAGTGACCGCGGAAGGATTCAGCCATCGCGTCGACCTGCGGCTGCGGCCCTATGGAAGCGCCGGTCGCGTGGCATGGTCGTTTTCCGCGCTCGAGCAGTATTTCCAGCGCGAAGGCCGCGACTGGGAGCGTTATGCCTGGCAGAAGGCGCGCCCGATGGCAGGCGACATCGCGGCGGGCGAGTCGTTCCTGCGGATGTTGCGACCGTTCGTGTATCGCCGCTATCTCGATTTCGGTGCGCTGGAAGGCTTGCGCGGGATGAAGGCGATGATCGCCGCCGAGGTCGAGCGCCGTGAAATGCGGGACGACATCAAGCGCGGGCCCGGCGGTATCCGCGAGATCGAATTCCTGGCCCAGGCGTTGCAGCTGATCCGCGGCGGCCGCGAGCCGGAATTGCAGCAGCGCGGCTTGCTGGCGTCGCTGGAGGCGCTGGTCGCGCGACGGCAGGTCGACGAGGAAACCGGCACCGCGTTGCGCGGCGACTATCTGTTCCTGCGGCGACTGGAAAACCGCCTGCAGATGTTGCGTGATGCCCAGACTTACCGGCTGCCGGACAACGACGACGACCGCGGGCGCATCGCCGCCACCATGGGATACGGCGATTGGCCGGCGCTGCTGGCCGAACTCGACGCGCATCGCGCGCATGTCTCCGCGGAATTCTCCGAATTGCTCGGCGGCAGGCGTGAACAGGACGACGACGGCGAATTGCAGGCCTATTGGCGCGCGTTGCCGGAAGGAGGCGAATCGGCTGCGCTCGCCACCGCCGGATATGCCGATGTCGAAGCGGCCGATCACCAGTTGCGCCAATTCGTGCGCGGCCTGGCGCCGGCGGCGTTGTCCGATGCCACGCGCGGCCGGCTAGATCGCCTGATGCCGGCCCTGCTGGCGGCGAGCGGCCGTGCCGTGCAGCCGGATGTCGCCTTGCCGCGCGCGTTGTCGCTGGTGCAGAACGTGTTGAAACGCAGCAACTATCTGGCGTTGCTCGACGAACAGCCGCAGGCGCTGGAACGACTGGTCGATGCCTTGTCGCGCAGCGCACTGCTGGGTGAACGCCTGGCGGCCTATCCGGTCCTGCTCGACGAATTGCTGGATCGCCGCGCCGCCGGTGGACTGGCGGATGCCGCCGGGATGCGCGCTGCCTGCCTGCGTGCGCTGGTGCAAGGCGAGGGTGATGTCGAATCGTCGCTGGCCCTGCTCAACGAAACCCGGCAGGCACTGAGTTTCCGCATTGCGTTGGCGGCGATCGATGGCCAGCAGCCGGCGAGCGCGAGCACGCAGCAACTGGCGTGGCTGGCCGATGCGGTGGTCGCGGCGGTGGTGGGATTGGCGCGTTCCGGACTCGCCGAATCGCACGGGGAAATCCCCGGCGCGCATTTCGCCGTGCTTGGTTACGGCAGCCTCGGCGGCGAGGAGCTCGGCTTCGGTTCCGACCTCGACCTGGTGTTCCTGTACGACGGCGATCCCGCCGCGCAATCGGACGGCGCGCGTCCGCTCGACGCCGCGCGGTGGTTCGCGCGGTTGGCGCAGCGCATCGTCTCGCTGCTGCAGACCCCGACGCGCGCGGGCCGCCTGTATGACGTCGATGTGCGATTGCGTCCCGATGGCGCCAGTGGCCTGCTGGTGACGTCGTTGGCGGCCTACGCGGAATACCAGCGCGAACGTGCATGGACCTGGGAGCACCAGGCCCTGGTGCGTGCGCGCCGCGTGCTTGCGGATGATGCGGGCGTGCTGTCGGCGGCTTTCGAGGGCATCCGCGAGGAAGTACTGCGCCGGCAACGCGATTGGGTGGAACTGGCAAGGGAGGTCGTCGACATGCGCCAGCGCATGCGGCGTGAACTCGATCGCGGCGACGAAGCGTGGTTCGATCTCAAGCAGGGCGAGGGCGGTCTTGTCGATCTCGAATTCCTGCTGCAGGCGCTGGTGCTGCGTCACGCCGATGCCCATGTGCAGTTGTGCGGACCACGTCGCAGCGTCGACCTGGTCGCTGCATTGGCGGACGCGGGCATCCTGGGGAGGGAGGCGGCGGAGGCGTTGCTGCAGGCCCATGCCACGCTGTCGTCGCTGGGATTGGCATGCACGCTCGATCGCCGGCCGCGGCGCGTGCGCAAGGATGACGACGTGGAGAAGGCACGTCGCGCGATCCGCGCGGCATGTCGCGCGCAGGGCCTCGATTTCAGCGCAGCTCCCGCAGGCGCAGGCTGACCTCGGCGGCGATTCGCGCGGTTTCGCGCAACGGAGTGCGGTGGATCGCCTGCGTGCCGCCGAGCGGTCGTGCGCGGCCGCATGCCTGCAGCGATGACAGGAATGCGGCGATGCGCCCGTTCGCGGCAAACGGCAGCCATTCGACGTCGGCAGTCGTCGCGCAGGCTTCCGACAGCATGTTCACCGAGTCCGGCGTGCAGACGATGCGCCCGGCGCGGGCCAGAAGCAGCGGATAGGGATTCGGGCCATCGCGTTCGCCGCTCCACAGCGATGCCGGCGTGCCTGCAATGGCTGCATGCAAAGCCGGCATCCACGCCGGTGGAGTACGCGCGGAGGTGGAGATGGCGAGATGGTCGCCGGCAGACGCGGCATCGGTCGCCAATGCACGCACATGGGCCGCGATGGCATCGATCGCCATCGGCACGGCGGAAGTCGGCCCGCCGACCAGCAGTGCGGTCAGTCCGCCGTCGCCCCATGCCCGCGGCCGCGGATGATGCGCGCGTGCATCGGCCAGCCAGCGATCGTCGACCGGGTTGAGGCTGCCGAGCATCGTCAACACATTGTCGCCACGCAGGCGGTCGTGTTCCGGCACCACCACGCAATCCCAATGACGCGGATCGATGCGCGGGTCGAGGATCTGTACCGCGCGTGCGCCGGCGCCACGCAGCAATCGCGTCGCCAGCGCCGCCTGCCGCCCGCAACCGACCACGATCGCCGGCGGATCGCGCAAGGTGGCGAGGAAGTCTTCGCCCAACCCGCGTTCGGCTCCGGGCAGGCGTCGCGGCGCCAGCCAGCGCCAGGGTGCCGTGACATCGATCCGCACATGGGGCGCTTCGCCGCGCGCCAGCGCATCGGCCAACGCGCACGCCTGGCGGACATTGCCGGCGCGGCCATCGGAGATGGCCAGCACGGTCATGGCGGCGAACACGGCGCATTCATGCCGAAAACAATACACTGCGCGCTTTCTTTCGGGATTCGTCCATGCCGCCGTTCCACTCCCTGGATGCCGCAGCCCTTGATCAATTGTTCGTGCAGGCGCGGACCTACAACAGCTTCAGCGGCGAGATCGACGACGCCACCCTGCATCGGCTCTACGACCTGCTGAAATACGGTCCGACCGCCGCCAACAGCACGCCGGCGCGCTTCGTCTTCGTGCGCAGCGCCGAGGCCAAGGCGCGCCTGTCGCCGGCGCTGGATGCGGGCAACCACGACAAGACCATGGCGGCGCCGGTGACGGTGATCGTCGCCTACGACCTCGATTTCCACCACAAGCTGCCGCTGTTGTTCCCGCACACCGACGCCCGCGCCTGGTTCGAAGGCCCGGCGATGGAGAAGCGCTTCGTCCCGGCGCTGCGCAACGGTTCGCTGCAGGGCGCCTACATGATGCTGGCGGCGCGCTCGCTGGGCCTCGATTGCGGCCCGATGTCGGGATTCGACAACGCCAAGGTCGATGCGGCATTCTTCGCCGGCACGCAATGGAAATCCAACTTCCTGGTCAACCTCGGCAAGGGCGACCCGGCCTCCATTTTCCCGCGTTCGCCGCGCTTGTCCTTCGATGAAGCCTGCCGCATCGAGTGAACGCCAACCTCCCACGGAGATCCCCCGCATGAAACTGCTCCCGTTCGCCCTGCTGCCGCTGCTCGCCGTTGCCGGTTCCGCGGCCGCCGCCGACTACAAGATCGATCCCAACCACACCGTGGTGCTGGCCAGCTGGAACCACATGGGCTATTCCAATCCGAGCGCCAACTTCGGCGGCGCGACCGGCACCATCCATTACGACGAGGCGACGCCGGAGAAATCGAGCGTCGAGGTCGTGATTCCGATGGACCAGCTCAATACCTTCGTGCCCAAGCTGGACACCCACCTGAAGAGCGCCGATTTCTTCGACGTCCAGAAGTATCCGACGGCGACCTTCAAGAGCACCAAGGTGACGATGAAGGACGGCCACCTGAAGGTGGTGGGCAACCTCACCCTGCATGGCGTCACCAAGCCGGTCACGCTCAAGGCCAAGCTCAACAAGGTCGGCATCGTCGAGATGATGAAGATGCCGGCGATCGGTTTCGATGCCAGCACCACGATCTCGCGCTCGGCCTTCGGCGTGTCCGGTGGCGTGCCGATGATCGGCGACGAGATCGAGTTGCGCATCACCACCGAAGCCCACGGCGACAAGAAGTGAGCGAAGTGCTGTTGCGGCGATCGGGCCAGCGACCGCACACGCGGATCGACTGGCTCGACAGTCGCCACACCTTCTCGTTCGGCCATCACTACGATCCGGAGTGGATGGGCTTCGGTGCATTGCGCGTGATCAACGACGATCGCGTCGCCGGTGGCGGCGGATTCCCGCCGCACCGCCACGCCAACATGGAAATCGTGTCGATCGTGCTCGACGGGGCGCTCGCCCATCGCGACAGCACCGGAACCCATGGCGTGATCCGCGCCGGCGACGTCCAGTGGATGAGCGCCGGCCACGGCATCGAGCACAGCGAGTTCAACGCTTCGCCCGATGCGCCGGTGCATTTCCTGCAGATCTGGATCCAGCCGGACCAGGTCAACGCGCCGCCGGCCTACGACCAGCGCAATTTCGATCCCGCGTTGCGCGAAGGACGCTGGCAGGATCTGGTCGGCGGCAGCGGCATCGCGATCCGGCAGGACGCCCGCATCCGCGCGATCCGGCTCGCTGCCGGCGAGTCGGTGGCGCTGGACGTGGCCGCCGGCCGCGGCCTGTGGCTGCAGGTTCTCGACGGCGCGTTGACGGTCGCCGGGCAGGACATCGCCAGCGGCGACGGCCTCGGCTTGGAAGGGCCGCGCGAGGGCCTGGTCCTGCAGGCGAACGCGGCCTCCGAAGTCCTGAGCTTCGACGTGCCGCACTGATACACTGGCGCCTTTCCACGCAGTACTGCCGCCATGACCGACGCCGCCCATTCCGATTCCACGCCGCGCCAGCCCCGCGTGCATGAAGTCCGCCGCGCCGACCTGCCGCTGTCCTGCCCGCTGCCGTCGATGAGCCTGTGGAATTCGCATCCGCGCGTCTATCTCGCGATCGAGGCCGAAGGCGGGCGCGTCGAATGCCCGTACTGCGGCGAGATCTACGTCCTCGCGGATTGATCGCGTGGCCGCAAGGCCGCTGACCGTCATGCAACTGCTGCCGGCGCTCGATGCCGGCGGTGTCGAGCGTTCGACCCTTGAAATCGCCGATGCGCTGGTACGCCATGGCCATCGCGCGCTGGTGGTGTCCGCCGGCGGGCGCATGCTGCCTGCGCTGGAAACGACCGGCGCACGCCATATCGCCCTCGATATCGGCCGCAAGTCCCTGCTGACGTTCCGCCACGTGCGCGCATTGCGGCGCCTGTTGCGCGAAGAACGCGTCGATATCGTCCATGCGCGTTCGCGGCTGCCGGCCTGGATCAGCTGGCTGGCGCTGCGGGGAATGGCGAAAGACGAGAGGCCGCGCTTCGTCACCACCGTGCATGGCCTGAATTCGCCGTCGCGCTACAGCGCGATCATGGCGCGCGGCGATCGCGTGATCTGCGTCTCGGAGACGGTGCGCGATTACGTGCTGCGCCAGTATCCGTGGACCGATCCGGCACGATTGCGGGTGATTCCGCGCGGCATCGACCCGCTGCACTATCCGCGCCGGGAAGGCGTCGACCATCAAGCCCGTGCGCAGGTCGCCGACCGCTGGCCGCGACTGGGCGGCAATGGCCCGTTGCTGTTGTTGCCCGGGCGCGGCACGCGCCTGAAGGGCCATGCCGACGCATTGCGCCTGCTCGCCGATTTGCGCAACGACGGCATCGATGCGCGTTTGTGGATGCCGGGCGCGCGCGTGCCCGATCGCGCCGACTACATCGCCGAACTGGAAGGTCAGGCGCGCGCGCTCGGCGTCATCGACGCCCTGGCCATCAGTGAACCGACGCATGCGCTCGCCGACGCCTATCGCGCCAGCGACCTGGTGCTGCAGTTGTCGCGCAAGCCGGAATCGTTCGGGCGCACCGTGGTCGAGGCGCTGGCCATCGGCGTGCCGGTGATCGGCTGGAACCACGGCGGCGTCGGCGAAGTGCTGGCGGCCTTGCTGCCGGAAGGACGGGTGGCGCCGGGCGATCGCGCCGCGCTGGCCGAACGCGCGCGGGCGTTCCTGCAACATCCGCCGGCGTTGCCGCAGCGGATTCCGTACACTCTCTCGGCGATGCAACAAGCGACCCTCGATGTCTACGACGAATTCTCCAGAGAACAGTGATCCCACCGGTTGGCGCTGGGCGCCGATCTGGGTGCTGGCCTATGTCGCGATGTTGCCGGCGACGGGTATCGCCGAGGCGATCCTGTCGCTGGGTGCGCTGACCACCATCGGGCTGATGGCGTGGGCGCGTTTCCGCGGCACCTCGCGCCTGCTCAGTTCGCCGGCGTGGGCGCTCACCACCGCATTGTTCTTCGCCTACTGGTTGCCCGAGCTGATTTCCAGCATCGACGCGGTGGAACCCGGGCAGGCGATCAGGAAGAGCCTGCTCGGATTGCGCTACTTGCCGTTCCTGTGGCTGGCGGCGATCGCCGTCGCGACGCCGCGTGCGCGCCGCATCACCTTCGGCGGCCTCGGCGTGATCGTCGGACTCTGGTGCGTCGATGCCCTGATCCAGCAGTTGACCGGCCACAGTCCGTGGTTCTCGGCGCTGGACGCGGCCAAGCAGGCGATCCAGCATCGTCCGATGTGTTCCGTCGCCAGCGCCGACCGCATCACCGGGCCGCTGGGCCCGTGCAATCCCAAGCTCGGCATCGTCCTTGCCAGTCTGTCGCCATTCGCGCTGTATGGCGCCAGGCGCATGTGGGGTCTGGTTGGCTGGCTGGTCATCGCGTTGCTGGTGGGCGTGGTGATCGTGCTGGCGGGATCGCGCGCGTCATGGATCAGCTATGCGCTGGTGCTGCTGATATCCGGCTCGACCATCATGGGCTGGAAGCGGCTGCTCGGCGTGTTCGCCACCGGCGCGCTGGTCCTGGTCGTCGCCACCTTCACCGTGCCGCAGGTGCATGAACGCATCGAGCGCACGCGCATGGCGTTGGCGGGCGATCACAATGACGTCGACGAAGCATCGGCCGGGCGATTGCGCATCTGGGGCGCGGCGGTCTGCATGATCCGCCAGCATCCGGTCAACGGCGTCGGCACCCGCGATTTCCGCGAGTCGTTTCCGGCCTGCGACCCGGAGCCGGGCGTGCGCGCGGCCTGGGGCGACGGTCCGGCCTTGCACGCGCACCAGCTGATCCTCGAAATCCTCAGCGAGACCGGGATCATCGGTTTGATCCTGTGGATCGCCGGCGCGGCGCTGGCATGGCGCGCCTGGCGATTCGCTTCCGTGGACGATCGCGAACGCGCGCGACCGGCGATGCTGGCGCTGGGCGTGACGCTGTTCCCGTTCAATACCCATCTCGCGGTCTACTCCGCGTTCTGGGGCGGCATCACATTGTTGCTGGCGGCGCTCTACGCCGGCAGCCTGCTGTCGCGCGAGACCGGCAGCTGATGCGCACGCCGCTGTCCGGCGTCGTCACCACCTTCAACAACGGCGCCACGCTGGCGCGCTGCCTCGACAGCCTGGCGTTTTGCGACGAGATCGTCGTGCTCGATTCCGGTTCGGACGACGCCACGCTGGAGATCGCCCGTGCCCGCGATGCGCGCATCCATGCGCAACCTTTCGCCGGTTATGGCCCGCAGAAACAGGCGGCGATCGATCTCGCGCAGCACGACTGGGTCCTGTTGCTCGATGCCGACGAATTCGTCGAAGCCGATGCAACGCAAGCGATCGCGCGCGAACTGGAATCGCCGCGCGCCGACGGTTATCGCCTCGAGCGCCAGGAATGGCTGTTCTGGCGCTGGCCGCATCGCGGGACGCGCGGCAATCGCCAGCTTCGGCTGTTCCGCAAGTCGATGGGCGGAATGAATTCGGTGCCGGTGCACGCCGCGCCCGAGGTGCAGGGCCGCGTGCTCGATCTTCCGGTGGTGTTCCGCCATTACGGCGAACCCGATCTCGCCACCCGCGTCGAGAAGATCAATCGCTATTCCAGCGGATTGGTCGAACACACGCGCGGCAAGCGCAAGCCGTTGATGGCGCTGCGATTGCTGATCTATCCGAGCATCGCCTTTCTGAAGCTATACGTTGGCAAGCGCTATTTCCTCAATGGCTGGGCCGGTTTCTTCGCGGCGCGCACGCAGGCGTTCTACGCGTTCCTGAAATACGCGAAGGTGGTTGAGGCGCAGCGGCGCGACTGATCAACGCGCGTACAACGACACCCCGTCCGGCTGCCGCTTGAAGCGCCGATGGATCCACAGATACTGCGTCGGCGCCGCGCGCACCATCGCCTCGATCGCGGCGTTCACCGCGGTCGCGTCCGCCACCGTGTCGTCGCCCGGGAACGGCTCGAGCGGGTCGCCGACGCGCAGGATGTAGCGATCGCCCTCGCGGTGGTGGAAGAACGGCACCACCGCGCAGCCGGTCAACCGCGCGAGCTGGTGCGTCGCGTTGATGGTCGATGCCGGCACGCCGAAGAACGGCGCGAACACCGTGTCCTTGCCGCGCATGTCCTGGTCGGGCGCATACCACAGCACGCCGCCTTTCCTGAGATGGCGGACCGCGCCGCGGATGTCGTCGTTGGGGAACATCGCGCTGGCGTAGCGCAGGCGACCGCGCATCACCGCGTCTTCCATCACCGGGCTGCGGTAGCGGCGATACATGCCGGCCAGCGGCACGTGGTCGCACATCAGGCGCCCGCACAGTTCCAGCGTCATGAAGTGGCCGGAGACCAGCAGCACTCCGCGCCCCTGCGCCTGCAGCGCCTGGATCTTCTCCACGCCTTCGACCGTCGCGGTCGCGCGCATGGCGTCGACGCTTCCCCACCACGCCCGCGCGAATTCGAACACGCCAATGCCGAGATCGCGGAAGCTGTCGCGCAGCAATGCGTCACGCGCGTCCTCGCTCAGCTGCGGGAAGCACAGGTCGATATTGGTGCGGGCGGCGCGGCGGCGATCGGGCAGCAGCCACATCAGCATGCGGCCCAGGCCGGCGCCGATCGCGCGTTGCAGGCCCCAGGGCAGGCGCGCGAGTCCGTACAGGCAGGTCACGCCGACGCGGGCCGGGAGGTCTTTCAGGTGGAATCGCGGGGAAGTCGGTGCAGCCATCGCGCAAGTCTAGCCAACGATGGCGCCGGAAGCCCTAGACTTGGCGCCATGCGATCCGATGCCGTCGAGCGGATGTTGCGCAGCGCTTACTCGGCGGTGCTCTATCTCCTGCTTCCCGTCACCATCTACCACCTCGTCTGGCGCGGGTTCCGCCAGCGTGGCTATTTCCAGCGCTGGAGCGAGCGCTACGGCTATTACCCCGGAACCGCGCCGGAAGCGCGTCCGACCATCTGGCTGCATGCGGTGTCGGTGGGCGAGGTGAACGCCGCCGCGCCGCTGGTCGAGGCCTTGCTGGCGCGCCGGCCGCATGTGCCGCTGGTGATCACCAGCATCACCCCGACCGGTTCCGAACGCGTCCAGGCGTTGTGGGGCGATCGCGTGCGCCATGTCTACCTGCCTTACGACCTGCCCGGCGCGATGCGGCGCTTCCTCGCGCAATTCCGTCCGGCTTGCGCGCTGCTGATGGAAACCGAGTTGTGGCCGAACCTGCTGTTCGCCTGCCGCGATGCAGGCGTCCCGGTATCGATCGTCAATGCGCGCCTGTCCGAGCGCTCGTTGCGCGGCTACCAGGTGCTGGCGCCGCTGATCGGTCGGGCGCTGCAGACCGTGCGTCGCGTCTGCGCACAGGGGCACGCCGATGCCAGGCGGTACGTGCGACTCGGTGCGCGTCCGGAAGCGACGGTGGAGACCGGCAACCTCAAATACGATGTCGCCGAACTGGACGGCCTCGATGCCTTCGTCGCTGTCTTCCACGCGCATGCCGGCATGCGCCCGACCTGGATCGCGGCGAGCACCCATCCCGACGAGGAAACCGCGGTCCTGGTCGCGCATCGCATGTTGCGGCAGGCCTATCCGGATGCGTTGATGCTGTGGGCGCCGCGCCACCCCGAGCGCTTCAAGGCGGCCTACGAACAGGCGCGCAGTTTCGGCTTCCGCACCTACTCGCGTTCCTACCAGCCGCTGCCGGCGGGCGACAACGCGGTCTTCGTGGTCGATACGCTGGGCGAACTCGGGCGCTTCTACGCCTGCGCCGATGTCGCCTTCGTCGGCGGCAGCCTGCAGCCGATCGGCGGCCACAACCTGCTGGAGCCGGCGGCGGTCGGCGTGCCGATCCTCACCGGACCGCATTTGCACAATTTCACGGATATCGCGCGCCAGCTGTCGGCGGTCGGCGCGATGGAAATCGTCGACAGCCCGGAGGCGCTCGGCGAGCGCCTGATCGAATTGCTGGGATCGGACGAGTTGCGCGCGCGCATGGGCGAGGCCGGGCGCGCGCTGGTGGTCGATGGCCGCGGTGCGCTGGAGCGCACGTGGCAGGCGATCAGCGACAGCCTGCCCGGGTGAAAGCGCCTTAGCGGCGCGATTTCTTCTTGCTCTTGGCCTTGGTCGGCGCCGGCTTGCTGGTGGTGGTCGACTGCGTGGCATCCGGCGTCGAGGCGGCGGAATCCGCAACCGTCGGCACCTGTCCGGCCGGAACCGTCAGCAGGCGGTTCACGGCCTCCACGTCGGCGACGTCGAGCGTGCCCGCGGCCTGCTTCAGTGCCAGTTGGGACTGCAGGAAGTTGTACTTCGCCAGTGAATAGTTCTGGCGTGCGTTGAACAGGTTCTGTTCGTTGATCAGCACGTCGATCACCGTGCGGGTGCCGACTTCGAGGCCGACCTGCGAAGCGTCATAGGCGCTCTGCGCGGCGACCAGGGCGAGGCGGCGGGCTTCCACCGCGCTCACGCCCGCGACTAGCGACTGGTAGGCGTTGCGGGTGGTGCGCTCCACCGAGCGGCGCTGCTGTTCGTACTGGTCCTGTGCGGCATCGCGCTGCGCGATGGCCTGGCGCACCTGCGACGAGGTACGACCGCCATTGAAGATCGGCACGCTCAGGGTCAGGCCGATGCTGGGGCCATGGCTCCAGCCGTCGGCGTTGTTGCCGTTGCCCGACCAGCTGCGATTGGCGCCATAGCTGCCGTTGGCATTCAGGATCGGCAGATAGCCGGCGCGGTTGGCGGAGATGTTGTCCTCGGCCGCCTGTACCGCATAACGCTGGGCCTGCAGCGAAGGATTGGTGTCGACGGCGCGCTTCACCCAGTCGTCGACGCCGCCTTCCGGCGGCAACGATGGACGGAAGTCGTCCGGCAACGCCATCAGCGCGCGGATCGGCTTGCCGGTGATTTCGGCCAGCGCCTGGTAGGCGTCTTCCAGCGTGTTGCGCTGGACGATGGTGTTGGCGCGCGCGGCGTCGTACTGCGCGCGCGCTTCATGGACGTCGGTGATCGGCGCCAGGCCGACTTCGAGGCGCTTGCTGGCGAAGTCGAACTGCTTCTTCAGCGCGGTTTCCGAGGCTTCCGCGGCAGCCAGCGTTTCCATCGCCACCAGCACGTTGAAATAGGCTTGCGAAGTGCGGGTGATCAGGGCGTCGCCGGCGGCCTCGTACTGGTATTCGCCGGATTTGCCCTGGGCCTTGGCGGCCCGGAGACTGTCGTACGTCCCGCGATTGAAGATCACCTGGTCAACACGCACGCCGACGCTGGCGGTGCGCGAGGTCGTGGTGCTGCCGCTCAGGCGGATCGGTGCGCCGGTGATCGAATCGTAGGTATAGCCGCCGCCAGGCGAGGACGTGCGGTTGGCGCTGCCGGAAGCGGAGCCGTTGATCTGCGGAAGCAGCTGCGAGCGCGCTTGCACGGCGCCTTCCTTGCTGGAACGCATGCTGGCTTCGGCCGCCTGCAACTGCGGGTCGGCGGTGCGCGCGATCCGGTAGGTCTGCAGCAGGTCCTCGCCGTGGACGGCCAGGGGCGCCAGGGCAAGAGCGAGGGCGAGGCTGAGGGAACGGCGATGCATGGGCGGCTCTCGAAAACGGATGATTAAAGGGTGAAGCGAGGCGTCGGCGCCCCGCCCTTGAGATAGCGCAGGTCGGTCTCGAACAGCGAGTCGACGCTGCCGTCGGCGTGGACGCGGACCGCCTGCATCGCCGGCGATTCGCCGTGGACGATGAACATGCGGCCGGCCGGGGCCAACCATTCGCGGAAGTGTGCGGGGATGGCAGCGACGGCACCAGTGACACAAATCACGTCAAAGTGCTGACTGCCGGTCCAGGCGTAGGCATCGGCCGCCTCGACGACGGCGTTGGCGACGCCTTGGGCGGCCAGCGTGGCGCGGGCGCGATCGGCCAATTCCGGGTCGATTTCCAGGCTGGTCACTTCGCGCGCGAGGCGGGCCAGGCAGGCGGTCAGGTAACCGCTGCCGGTGCCGATCTCGAGGACGGACTCATTGGCCTGCGGCAAGAGGGCTTGCAGGGCGCGGCCTTCGACCACCGGTTTCAGCATCGATTCGCCGTTGCCGAGCGGAAGCTCCATGTCGGTATAGGCCAGCGCGCGCAGCGCTTCCGGCACGAACTGTTCCCGCGGAACGGTCACCAGGGTGTCGAGCACGCGCGGGTCGAGCACTTCCCACGGGCGGACCTGTTGTTCCACCATGGTTTCGCGGGTTTTGGCGTAGTCGATCGACATTGCTGGAGCGGCCTGGAGCGAGGGGACGTCAAGTTTAACTTCAACGCCCCGTAGCGGGTTCGGATGACTGCGCCAGCATTCCAGCCCGGGGTGAATGGCCTAAGTGCCATTAGTCACCGAACCTAAGTCACCGATTTGGCTTCCGGCGCCCTGGCGGGGGCGTAGGCACGCAGGAACAGGTCGACCGCGCTGGCCAGGTAGGCATCGGTTTCTTCCCCCGGCGCGTGGCGCTGCACGCCGTAGCCGAGTTGGGCGAAGAGGTCGCCGCGCAGCAGCGACAAAAGATGAACAGTGGCGAACTGCGGGTTTTCGATGTCCAGCATGCCGCGGTCGATGAAACGGATCAGGGTCTCGGTGAGGAAAGCGTTGATCCGCGCCGGCCCCAGGTTCCAGATTTCCAGGCTGAGCTGTGGCGGGGTGTCCGCGGTGCGCATCAGCATCCGGCGGCCGGCGACCGTGGCCGGCAGGATCAGATAGGCGTGATAGACGTGACCGAAGGCGAGCAGGGCGCCGCGCAGGTCGTTCTCGTCCCAGTCGCGGAAGAGCGCTTCCGGCACGCTGTGTTCGTAATGGTCGCGGACGGCAGCGACGAACAGGGAGGTCTTGTCGCCGAAGTGGCTGTAGAGGGTGAGCTTGGAGACGCCGGCGCGGTCGGCCACTTCCTGCATGTTGGCCTGGGCGAAGCCGCGGTCGAGAAACAGTTCCTTGGCCGCAGCGAGGATGGCTTCGTGCTTGGCGGGATCCTTGGGGCGTCCGGCAGACCGTACGGGTGCGTCTTCCATGACCCGAATCTTATCGGATGGCCAGTGGTGC
>JASLDW010000049.1 GCA_030151365.1 Lysobacter sp.
GGCCGGCAAGCGCATCACCGCGCGCCACGTCAAGCAGCTCGAGGCTTCGGGCATCGCCGCCCTGGCCGTGCCGGACAGCTACCTGATCGGCCGCATCCTCTCGCATGACGTGGTCGATCCGGCCACCGGCGAACTGCTGGCCACCGCCAACGACGAGATCAGCGAAGAGCAGCTCGCCAAGCTGCGCAAGGCCGGCATCGCCAGCGTCGGCACCCTGTGGGTGAACGACCTCGATCGCGGCGCCTACATCTCCAACACCCTGCGCATCGACCACACCAAGACGCAGCTGGAAGCGCTGGTCGCGATCTACCGCATGATGCGCCCGGGCGAACCGCCGACCAAGGACGCCGCGCAGAACCTGTTCCACAACCTGTTCTTCACCTTCGAGCGCTACGACCTCTCGGCCGTGGGCCGCATGAAGTTCAACCGTCGCCTCGGCCGCAGTGAAGTCACCGGCTCGCCGGTGTTGTACGACGCCAAGTACTTCGCCGATCGCACCGACGACGAAAGCAAGCGCCTGCGCGACGAGAATGGCGGCGCGTCCGACATCCTCGACGTGATCCGCGTGCTGACGGAAATCCGCAACGGTCGCGGCACGGTGGACGATATCGACCACCTGGGCAACCGCCGCGTGCGTTCGGTCGGTGAAATGGCGGAGAACACCTTCCGCGTCGGCCTGGTGCGCGTCGAGCGCGCCGTGCGCGAGCGCCTGACCATGGCCGAAGCCGATGGCCTGACCCCGCAGGACCTGATCAACGCCAAGCCGGTTGCCGCCGCGATCAAGGAATTCTTCGGTTCGTCGCAGCTGTCGCAGTTCATGGACCAGAACAACCCGCTGTCGGAAGTGACGCACAAGCGTCGCGTCTCGGCGCTGGGCCCGGGCGGCCTGACCCGCGAACGCGCCGGCTTCGAAGTGCGCGACGTGCACCCGACCCATTACGGCCGCGTCTGCACCATCGAAACGCCGGAAGGCCCGAACATCGGCCTGATCAACTCGCTGGCCGTGTTCGCCCGCACCAATGGCTACGGTTTCCTGGAAACCCCGTACCGCAAGGTGGTGGACGGTCGCGTCACCGACGAGATCGAATACCTGTCGGCGATCGAGGAAGTGGGCAAGGTCATCGCCCAGGCCAACGCGCCGCAGGATGCGAAGGGCACGATCACCGCGCAGTTCGTCGCCTGCCGCTTCAACGGTGAAAACGAACTGCGTCCGCCGAGCGAAGTGCAGTTCATGGACGTGTCGCCGATGCAGACCGTGTCGGTCGCGGCGGCACTCGTCCCGTTCCTCGAGCACGACGACGCCAACCGCGCATTGATGGGCGCCAACATGCAGCGCCAGGCGGTTCCGACGCTGCGTGCGCAGAAGCCGCTGGTCGGCACCGGCATCGAGCGTGCCGTGGCGCGCGACTCGGGCGTGACGGTGAACGCGCGTCGTGGCGGCGTGATCGAACAGATCGACGCCGGCCGCATCGTGGTCAAGGTCAACGAAGGCGAAATCGTCGGTGAAACCGATGCCGGCGTGGACATCTACAACCTGGTCAAGTACACCCGTTCCAACCAGAACACCTGCATCAACCAGCGTCCGCTGGTGCGCGTGGGCGACGTGGTGGCGCGCGGCGACGTGCTGGCCGACGGCCCGTCCACCGATATCGGCGAACTGGCGCTCGGCCAGAACATGCTAATCGCGTTCATGCCGTGGAACGGCTACAACTTCGAAGACTCCATCCTGCTCAGCGAGCGCGTGGTGGAAGAGGATCGCTACACCACGATCCACATCGAAGAACTGGTCTGCCAGGCGCGCGACACCAAGCTGGGGCCGGAAGAAATCTCGCAGGACATCCCCAACGTCTCCGAGCAGGCGCTGAACCGTCTCGACGAGTCGGGCGTGGTGTTCATCGGTGCGGAAGTGCGCGCCGGCGACATCCTGGTCGGCAAGGTCACGCCGAAGGGCGAGTCGCAGCTGACCCCGGAAGAGAAGCTGCTGCGCGCGATCTTCGGCGAGAAGGCATCCGACGTGAAGGACAGCTCGCTGCGCGTGCCGCCGGGCATGGACGGCACCGTCATCGACGTGCAGGTCTTCACCCGTGACGGCGTCGAGAAGGACAAGCGC
Source organism: Lysobacter sp. (assembly GCA_030151365.1). GTDB lineage: Bacteria > Pseudomonadota > Gammaproteobacteria > Xanthomonadales > Xanthomonadaceae > Solilutibacter. The sequence continues at coordinate 2,111 of JASLDW010000049.1, forward strand.
GCGATCAAGATCCAGGACGAGGAAATCCGCCGCGTCAAGAAGGACTTCGACGACCAGCGCGCCATCCTCGAAGCCGCGATCTACGCCCGCCTGCGCCAGCAGCTGCAGGGCAAGGAAGCGAGCGGCGGCGTCGGCGTGAAGAAGGGTGAGGTGCTGACCTCGCTCGTCCTCGACCAGCTCGACCGCAAGCAGTGGTTCCAGCTGCGCATGAAGGACGAGGAAGCCAACGAAGCCATCGAACGCGCGCAGAAGCAGATCGCGCTGCACGAGAAGGAATTCGAGCGCCGTTTCGACGACAAGCGCGCGAAGATCCAGCAGGGCGACGACCTCGCCCCGGGCGTGCTGAAGATGGTCAAGGTGTTCCTCGCCGTGAAGCGCCGCATCCAGCCGGGCGACAAGATGGCCGGTCGCCACGGCAACAAGGGTGTGGTGTCGAACATCGTGCCGGTGGAAGACATGCCGTACATGGCCGACGGTACGACCGTCGACATCGTGCTGAACCCGCTGGGCGTGCCGTCGCGCATGAACATCGGCCAGGTGCTGGAAGTGCATCTGGGCTGGGCGGCGAAGGGTCTCGGCCGCAAGATCGACGCCATGTTGCAGGCGCAGGCCAAGGTTGCCGATCTCCGCAAGTTCCTCGACGAGATCTACAACCACGACCGCACCAGCCACGAGCAGCGCGTCGACCTGACGCAGTTCAGCGATGAAGAACTGCTGCGCCTGGCCGGCAACCTCACCGATGGCGTGCCGATGGCGACGCCGGTGTTCGACGGCGCGGCCGAGACCGAGATCAAGAAGATGCTCGAACTCGCCGACCTGCCGTTGAGCGGCCAGACCCAGCTGTACGACGGTCGCACCGGTGAAGCGTTCGATCGCGAAACCACGGTCGGCTACATGCACTACCTGAAGCTGAACCACCTCGTCGACGACAAGATGCACGCGCGTTCGACCGGACCGTACTCGCTCGTCACCCAGCAGCCGCTGGGCGGCAAGGCGCAGTTCGGTGGCCAGCGCTTCGGTGAAATGGAAGTCTGGGCGCTGGAAGCCTACGGCGCGGCCTACACCCTGCAGGAAATGCTGACGGTGAAGTCCGACGACGTGCAGGGCCGCAACCAGATGTACAAGAACATCGTCGACGGCAACTACGAGATGGTGGCCGGCATGCCGGAATCGTTCAACGTGCTGTTGAAGGAAATCCGTTCGCTCGGCATCAACATGGAGCTGGAAGAGCACTGAGGCGCGACGAACGCGGCGGCATGACGTCGCCGCGTCCCGACCACCCCATTGCCATCCACTCTCCCGGAGAGAATCAAATGAAAGATTTGCTCAACCTGTTCAACCTGCAGCGCGCCACGCCCGACTTCGACGCGATCAAGATCGCGCTCGCTTCGCCGGACATGATCCGCTCGTGGTCCTACGGCGAAGTCAAGAAGCCGGAGACCATCAACTACCGTACCTTCAAGCCGGAACGCGACGGCCTGTTCTGCTCGGCCA
>JASLDW010000057.1 GCA_030151365.1 Lysobacter sp.
GCAGAACATCGTGATCGGCGGCATCGCCGGCGCCGCGCCGCCGCTGCTCGGCTGGGCGGCGGTCACCGGCATGCAGCGCCCGTGGGACTGGGCGCACGCGTTGCTGCTGGTGCTGATCGTCTTCGTCTGGACCCCGCCGCATTTCTGGGCGCTGGCGATCTTCCGCCGCGCCGACTACGCCAAGGCGCTGGTGCCGATGCTGCCGGTGACGCACGGCGTCGAATACACCCGCACCCAGATCCTGCTTTACACCATCCTGCTGGTCGCGGTCAGCGTGCTGCCGTGGGTGGCGGGCATGAGCGGCGTGTTCTACCTCGGCGGCGCGCTGGTGCTGGGCGCGGTCTTCGTCTGGTATGCGTGGAAACTGCAGAACCCGCCGGACGAATTGTTCGCGATGCAGGTATTCAAGTATTCGATCATCTACCTGATGGCGCTGTTCGCATTCCTGCTGCTCGACCACTGGCTGCTGCCGTGGTTGCGCCCGGTGCCGCCGTTTGTTCTGGATCAGGTTTGACGCCGGACTATTTGAGGTAGTGGTTGGCGTCCAAGGTGACCGACGCGGTGTGCAGTGAGGGATCGGCTCGCTGTTGTCAGGTTTTCGGCTTCGTGTCTCGGGACTCCCTGTGCGGGTACATCCGGTTGAATATCACGGTAGTGGCGCAGTTGAAATTCGACGAACCTGAGAACCCAACAGAGACCGGAATGGTCCCGGACGGTGTCTGTTTCAAGAATGACAGCAGTTGTCCGGGGATGTACTCGTTCGTGCCCGACTGAAGCAATTTTTCTTCGACATAGCCATTGTCGAAAAAAGCCTTGATGACGACATTCCTGGGCAAACACCTTTCACCAGGAAGTCGATAACTAAACGCGGCTCCCCGAATTTGCCCTTGCTCGGAGAGCGTAAATTCCCCCGAAACCATTGGGAGGTCGAATGGGACGTATGCACTGTCAATTCCGTCCGCCCCTGGCTGCATTTTTTTCGTAATGGATGCGATGAAACCTCGGAAGCTATTTGTATCAACTCCCGAGCGCCCAATGGCTCCTCCACTCGCGCATGATGTGACCAGGCAGAGGCACGAGATGATCAAAAATTCCGGGATTTTGAAAGGCATGTGCATGACAATTCTCAATGTGTCAGGAGCCATTGTTGATATGTTTCGCTATTGGGGCCGATCCAGCTTTGGAGAAAAAAGTCAATTCGGCCCACGACTCCATCCCCGTTTTTGATCTGCAGCATGTGTCCCCGTGAACTGCTTGATTTGAACGGCATATGTGTGCGCGCCAACGTCAGCCTGAGCTCTTGCGACAGCATATGCAAGGGCATCGAACACTTGCTGATCGAACCCGGCGCATCCATGCAAAACGCATGCATCGAGAGATTCAATGGAAAATTCCGCGGCGAATGCCCGAACGATCACTGGCTTGCCGCATCGGGTCCGGCTCGCGAGGTCATCGTTGAGTGGCGATGTGACCACAACGAATTTTGGCCACATGGCGGTTGCGGCCGTGTCCCACCATCGCAGTTCGCTGCAAACCATCGCGCACAGCAGGGAAATAAAGCAGTACCCTTAAATCCCAGGGCTGTATCGGCAATCACAGCTGTGGCCAATGGGACTGGTCCCTCCACCGCGCACCCCTGACAATGGAGTCCCCATGATTCGCTTTCTCTTGTTGTGTTTAATGCTGATACCTGTTTTGACAGGGGCGCAATCAATAGATGGTGGAACAGACGCGTTCAAGCGTGATTGCGAGACTCTGAAAAAGGGTGTCGGCTCAAGTAAAACCTATTCCGCGCTCTGGTCAAATCAGGAATTCAGGAAATCATTCAATGAGGCGTTGAAAGGTTTCCCGGAGCACGGTTCAAGGAGTGGACGTGCGGCCTTGGCTTCCAGGGCTGGTTATTTCCTTGCGGCTGTCATCTCCAGAAATGACGAATCAATCACGAAAACATATTCGCCGGAAGTGGATCAATTCCTTGTTGCGAAGGGCGCTCCGGCGGCGCTGACGATCGCAGCTTCATGTGGATATGGAAATGGCGTGTCGCTACTTCTCGATGCCGGCGCCGATGTAAATTCAGGTGAGCACCAGGATGCAGGAGCGTTCAATATTGCGCTTCTCAGGGGAGACAACCGGCTCTTGGGCGAAATCATGCGGCACGGATATCATCTCGACTCCGGTCGACGGTGCAGGTCTTCAAAGTACATCTTGAAGAGAAACGTCCACCCGCTCGATGATCAGATCAAGACGGCGATCACCGCTGCGGTCTGCTCAAAAGATTGAAGATCACAGCCGCAATGCTTCGTGGATGCGAAGCATTGCGACAGCATGCAGTGAGCTTGGATCTGGAAGACCGTGGAATGGGGGTCAACCGCCCAGCGCCCGCGCCACCCCGATATTCACCAGCAACCCACCGACGATCAGCCACGCGAACAGCGTCGTCGCGAGCAGCAGCGGCTTGAGGCCGGCCTGGCGGATCGCGCCGGCATGCGTGCGCACGCCGAGCGCGCCCATCGCCATCGCCAGCAGGAAGGTGTCGATCATCAGCAACGCGTCGACCAGCGCCTTCGGCAGCAGGTGGAAGGAGTTGAACGCGCCGACCACCAGGAACAGGATGGCGAACCACGGGATCACGATCGGCGCGCGCTTGCCGCCGGCGTCGCTCTTGTCGCGCAACCACGCCGACAACAGCAGCAGGAACGGCGCCAGCAGGATGACGCGGATCATTTTCTCGATCACCGCGATGTTCGCGGCCTCGTCGCCCACGGACTTGCCCGCGACCACCACCTGCGCGACTTCGTGCACGCTGGAGCCGACGTAGAGGCCGAACGCGTGCTGGGTGAAGCCGTGGTGCGACTGCAGCAGCGGCCAGAACAGCGGGTAGAGGAACATCGCGATGGTGCCGAACACCACCACGGTCGCCACCGCGACCGAGACCTTGTGCGCCTGTGCCTTCACCACCGGTTCCGCGGCCATCACCGCGGCGGCGCCACAGATCGCCGCGCCGGAGCCGATCAGGATCGAGCTGTCGCGGTCGAGCTTGAACACGCGGCGGCCGAGGAACAGCGCGAGGAAAAACGTGCAGGCCACCATGATGACGTCGATGACGATGCCGCTCGCGCCGACGCCGAGGATGTCCTGGAAGGTGAGGCGGAAACCGAACAGAACGATGCCGACGCGCAACAGTCGCGAGCGCGCGTAGTCGACGCCGGCGCCGGCATGGCCCGAGATGCGCGGGAACACGGTGTTGCCGAGGACGATGCCGAGGACGATCGCGGTCGGCAGCGCGCTCATGCCGAAGCGCTTGGTCCACGGTTCCAGCAGCATCGCGGCGATGGCGAGGGCGGCGGCGAGCAGCAGGCCGGGCAGGCGTGCGCGCCAGGGGTTCGATGTCGTGGCGGTCATGGGAGCGTATCGAATGTCGGGATGAGGGTGGAGCGGGAGGGCTGGATGACGTTCCGCGTCAGCCCGAGGAGGGTGCGCGCCGCTGTTGCAACAGTTCGCGCAGTTCGTTTTTTTCGATGTCGTCGAGGTCGCGGATGCGCGATTGCAGCGCGTCGATGCGTTGCTGGGTCGATTGCTTCGCCAGTTGCGCGAGGACGCCGTCGAAATCGACCTCCCATTCCGCCGGACCGCCCGGTTCGCTGAGGGTCGCGAGCTTCTGCAGGGCGGCGGCGTCGGGATGGTCGCCGAAGGCCTCGAGGATGGTCGCGGCGTTGAAGCCAGGGCGCGATTTCAGCACGTCCAGCAACTCGACCAGCAACGGGATGCCGGCCAGCTGCAGCGATTCGAATGCGTAGGGCGTCGTCGCTTGCCCGGCGAGCGACGGGTGTTGCAGCAGCAAGGTGATGGCGTGGCGGACGAGGCTGCGCTTGCCGTGCACGCCCGGGTTCGATGGCGCGGCCACGCGCGCGAACGCGCCGGCGTCGGTAACGTCGACGTTGGTGAGTTCGCGGATGCGCGCGACCATCGCGTCGCGAAAGCCGCCATCGGGGATCTTCGCGATGTCGGCGCGGCAGCGGTCGACCAGCATCGCCTTGCCCGTCACCGAGGTCAGCGACACGCCCTGCAGGCGCTCTGCGAAATACACCTCGGACAGCGGGGTCGCGTTGGCGAGGCGATCCTCGAATTTCGCGTGGCCTTCCTGGCGGACCAGGGTGTCGGGATCTTCGCCGTCCGGCAGGAACAGGAAGAACGCCTGGCGTCCGTCCTTCATGCGCGGAAGCACCGATTCCAGCGCCTTCCACGCGGCGCGGCGGCCGGCGGCGTCGCCATCGAAACAGAACACCACTTCCGGCGCGTTGCGGAACAGCAATTCGGCATGCTCGGGCGTGGTCGCGGTGCCGAGCGTGGCGACGGCGTAG
>JASLDW010000116.1 GCA_030151365.1 Lysobacter sp.
CTTTAGCGTCGATCTTCGGGAGAAAACGATTTTGAGCAAGGTTGAGCCTTAGTGTAGATTAGCCCCGTGGTTACACCTCTAAACTCCTCAAGCAAACCCCGGGAGCGGATCGAACTAATCTCGACCGCCGAGGGGATTAGCTACTGGGAGCCTGAGCTCGACGGGAACCTCCTCATCCTGGGAGGAATCGGCTGCGGGAAGACGACGCTAGTCCGCAGACTCATCGCCCAAATCTCCGAGCGGTCGCAGATCTTCCTCGGTGGCGACATCTCTCCCCGGGAGTACGGACATCTTTTCGATCGAGTTTCAACCGTCGAGAGCGGCCGGGGAACCTACGGAGACGTTGAACCTCTCCTAGAGTTCGTTAGAGCGGACATTTCTCAGCGAAAGATAGCCCTAGAGCTGGAAAACGAGGGAGACTACCGCAACCTTCAGTTCGCTAACTCTGACACAGTCTACGTCATCGTCGAGAACAGTAGCGGGCTTGCGGACGTAAACCTCGACCAGCTGGCGTCCATCTGCCGGCAGAACTACGATCTAGGCTATCGTTTCGTTCTCACTCAAGCATTCCGGTCGAGCATGGGTAGGGCTGGACTCTCGCGGAGGCCAATCGATTCGGCGGCCGCAACCGCCGGGCTAAGCGTTAAAGTGTCTTTAACAGCCGACCGGGCAGTCAAAGGAGAAATCCTCAACCGCCGGACTGGCACCATCCACCACTTCGAGAAAACGGTCGGGGAACTCCGTGGGGACTGCTAGCATCCAGCTCGGATTCACAGAGGACGGCGAGCCGGTAACCTGGAATTTCAGTTCCTCTGAAAGCCTCATCATTCAGGGGCTTACTTCGAGCGGTAAGACCTCCGCGTTAGCCCTCGTCGCGGCTAAGATAGTGAAACAACTCTCTGGAGAACTCGTCATCTACACTCCCTACAACTCGGAGGCCCAATTGTTTTTCTTCGAGAAAGCAGAGGGAAGGATGTATGCTGGAGGGACGGCCGGCATACTCGACGCGTTCACCGCTGACGTGGTTGCCACCGCTCGACTAAGGGAGAAAGCCATCGAGCTCGAGGACGCACACAGCTACCGGGATCTTCAATTCCACGGAAGCCATCCCATCTTCGCTCTCGTCGATCTCGACTACTGGGGTACTCGAGATGACCACATATATTTTCTGAAAGATATCCTGAAGGAAGGCGATCGGCTTGGAATCTATTTCATCCACACGGCCCATGCTCGAGATGGTGGAGATCTGAAGCCCAAAGAACCTATCCTCACCGGCGGAGTCTTCCGGTCCCTCCTCCGTGTTCACAGCTGTAGCTGGAACGGAGGGAGAGCAGAATGTTGGGCTAGCTATGGGCTAAGCGAAGCCGAAACCATCGACTTCACGCTAAGTTAGATTCCGGTAAGTCAAAGACAATCGGGGCAATGGGCAGCGGTTCGCCAGCAATTCTCGCATGTCACCACTTGCCTCTCGCAGCTCCGACAGTTTTCCTGGTTCGCTGTACTGGTTCCACAGTGGCAGCACTTTGAGACAGGCTCAGCGAGCCCATTGAACACCGTCTTCCGGGTGTCGAAAGTGTAGAGGGCCCCTTCCCAAAGTCCGTCGCTATTGCCGCTCTCCTGGAGATAGCGGACGATGCCACCGTCCACCTGGTACACGTTCTGAAACCCGTAGCTTTTCAGTAGGGGAGTGAGGATCTCACAGCGGATACCTCCAGTGCAATAGGTGATGACTGGCTTTTCTTTCCACTCGTCGAGCACACCGGACTGGAGGAGAGGCTCGAAGCCCTTAGCGGTGGAAACTCCCGGATCGAAGGCGTTTCGGAAGTGACCAATCTCCCACTCGTAGCTGTTTCGGCCGTCGAGGAAAAGCACTTCTTTCCCGAGGATCTCGCCCACAGGAACGCCGGTTACAGCGGAGATTTTCTCGAGGAGCGCCATTACTTCGGCTGGCCCGATGTGCTCTCCACCGGCTACCACCCCGGTAGAATCGACTTCCAATCCGGGCCAGTTGAACGTCACCAGTTCGTTGCGCTTCTTCACGGAGAGCTTCGGGAACGGCACTTCATCGAGACCGTGATCCCACTTAAGCTCAAGTTTTCCCAGGTCAACCCAAGCAGCCGAAAGTTTCCGGTATTCCTTGAGCTTCTCGATCGGGCCACCGAGGGTCCCGTTGATCCCCTGGGCCGACACTATGATCCGCCCCTTGAGTCCGAGCCTACTGCAGAGCTCCCACTGCCAGAGCCGAAAGAGCTCCGGGTCAGAAACTGGAAAAAACTTGTAGAAGAGGATAGTAGAGTACTTAGCCACGGCTCTTTCCCTCTTCACTAGCGGGTTTAGCCGACCGAAGAGGGCCGAAGTTAGCTACTGCGTTAGCCACCGCCTCTTCGTAGCTTGCTCCCCGAGCACAGCTGTAGCTGTCTGCATCCGACAGCCGCTTGGCCTGCCGTTGAGCCTCGTTGAGAACGGCTGTGCTCAAGATGTCCATGTGGGGCTTAGTGAGTACTTCGATGGTGCCGTCATCGAAAATCACGACCCCGTACTCGGGTATGATTTCACCTTTGCTAACTTTCTGAAATGGCGTATCCTGACTCATGGTGTTCTCCTTCGTGGGAGACTATTGTATCGAAGCGCTCGCCTGGCTGAAAATCTATTTCAGAGGAGATGGCACCCCTGTTAGGATTAGCGAGTGATACAGATTGTAGAAGTAACTACTACTTGTCCGACCGAAAGCGAGGCGAAGCTCATCGGCAGCAAGGCTGTCGAAAGCGGCCTAGCTGCTGGAGCTTCGTTTTGGGATACCTCAGCTATCTACCGGTGGGCAGACGAAATCTGCTTCAGCGAGGAGTGGATAACTTCGATCCGGACCGTAGAGAGAAACATCCCAGAGCTTGAAGCGCTCGTCGAAAGACTCCACAGCTACGTAATCCCCCGATTTACAGTGACTAAGTTAGAAGCGAGCCAGCACTACGGGACCTGGGTCGAGCGGATGGGCTACTGATTGAGCCGAACAGATAGGGCCTCCAGGTATGCCATGAGCACAGAGGCTGCTTCGAACGACCTGCTCGTCTTAGCCTGAGTGTCGAGCTGGGAGTTCCGCAAGAGGAACTGATCGAGCTCGAGCTTATCGGGCTTGTTCCCCCGGAGGATCGAACCGACGAGCTGCTGATCTTTTTCGTCGAGCTTGAAAACCTGACTGAGAGCTCCCATGGCTAGCTGAAAGTCTTCCTCCGTAAAGTCGAGCACGCGGCCTTTTTCTCGGGCCATCGGTAGAGGAACAACGTTCGATTCCATCGACTTCTCATAGAACGCTACAGCCTCTTGCTTGCTTCCGAAGTGACGCTCGTCCCCGAACTGGCATGCTTTCACCTGGGCGAAGCAGGGATTGACGTCCCCTTTGCCGTTGACGTGGTATTTTACTGCCATCTTCAAGCCTCCTAAGCTGGAGGCTTATCTAAAACGAGTCAGCTGTTCTTGCGGGCCACCAGTAGGAAGTTCGTCGGAGGAAGAGGCTGAAGTGTTCCGTTGCCGTCAGTAAGCTCCATCTTCGGGGAAAGGTGTTCCCAGTAGC
>JASLDW010000029.1 GCA_030151365.1 Lysobacter sp.
CGTCGCAGTGCACGACATCCGCGGCGAGATGCACGAGTTCATCCGCAAGAACTGGCGGATCGTCAAGGTCGCGACCACCAAGGCGCAGCGCAAGCTGTTCTTCAACCTGCGCAAGTCGCGGACGCGCCTGGGCTGGATGAACGCCGAAGAGGTCAAGGCCGTCGCCCGCGATCTCAACGTGCCGGAAAGCGAAGTGCTGGAGATGGAAGCGCGTCTCTCCGGTCGCGACATCGGCTTCGACATGTCGTCCGACGAGGACGACGAGCATGCGCCGCCGTCGCCGGCTGCCTACCTGCGCGCCGAGGACGAGGATCCGTCGCAGGCCTACGAGCGCGCCGACAGCGAAGACCACCAGCTGGAACTGTTGCGCGAAGGCCTGGCCGATCTCGATGCGCGTTCGCGCGACATCATCCGTCGTCGCTGGCTGGATGCCGACAGCAAGGTGACGCTGCAGGAGCTGGCCGACGAGTACGGCGTCAGCGCCGAGCGCATCCGCCAGATCGAGGCGAACGCGATGAAGAAGATGAAGGCGTTGTTCGCGGCGTAATCCGCGACTCGACCGAAGCAACATCGAACGGCCCGGAGCGATCCGGGCCGTTCGCATTCGCGCCTTTGAAAACGGCTAACCGCGTTCGCGATCGAAGATGATCCGCGCCGCGCGCTGGTAGCTCCAGTACGCCCAGCACCAGTTGAGCAGCACGACCAGGCGGTTGCGGAAACCGATCAGGAAGAACACGTGCATGACCAGCCAGAACCACCACGCCAGCAGGCCGGAGAAACGCAGCTTGCCGAGGTCGACCACCGCGGCCATGCGACCGATGGTGGCGAGGTTGCCGTAATCCTTGTAGACGAATGCGGTGGTCGTGCCGCCGCGCAAGCGCGCGCGGATGTTGTGCGCGACCAGGCGCCCCATCTGCTTGGCCGCCGGCGCGACGCCGGGCACGGGCTTGCCGTTCGCTTGCGTGAGCGCGGCAAGATCGCCGGCGACGTGGATGTCGGGATGGCCGGGGATCGACAGATCGGGCTGCACCAGCACGCGACCGGCGCGATCAAGCGGCACGCCGAGCATCGCGCCCAGGGGTGATGCCGCCACGCCCGCGGCCCACACCACGGTTTTCGCCGGGACGAAGCTGTCCCCCAGCATGTAACCCTCGGCGCTGATGTCCTTCACCGGCGTGCCCAGCGTAACCTCGACGCCGAGGTGTTCCAGCTGCCTGCGTGCCTGTTCCGACAGCGATTCCGGGAACGCCGCGAGCACGCGCGGACCGGCTTCGATCAGGCGCACGCGCGCCTGCGAGGGATCGATATTGCGGAATTCGTCCTTCAGGGTTTCCCGCGCGATTTCGGCCAGCGTGCCGGCCAGTTCCACGCCGGTGGGACCGCCGCCGACGATGGCGAAACTCAGCCACGCCTCGCGTTCGGCGGGATCGCTCGCGGCTTCCGCGCGTTCGAACGCGAACAGCAGCTTGCGGCGCAGGTCGAGCGCATCGTCCAGCGTCTTCAGCCCGGGTGCGTGTTTCGCCCACTGGTCGTTGCCGAAATAGGCGTGCGTTGCGCCGCTCGCCAGCAGCAGGGAATCGAAATCGAGCGAGGTGCCGTCGTCCAGCGTGATGCGTTTCGTGTCGGCAGCAATGGCGGTGACTGTCGCCATCCGCACTTCGACGTTTTTCTGCCGGCGCAGGATGTGGCGCAATGGTGCGGCGATGTCCGGCGCGGAGAGACCGGCCGTCGCGACCTGGTAGAGCAGCGGCTGGAACAGGTGGTGGTTGTGGCGATCGACCAGGGTGATGCGCACGGGCGCGTTCGCCAATGCGCGCGTCGCCCACAATCCGGCGAAGCCGCCGCCGATGATGACGATGTGGGGCATCCGCGCCATCGTCGGAAGTCCGTCAGCCGCGTTCGCGCAACAGCGCTTCGAGCTTGCCCTGGTCCACCGCGAACTTGCGGATGCCTTCGGCGAGCTTGTCGGTCGCCATCGCGTCTTCGTTGTGCTGCCAGCGGAAGGCCGATTCGGTCAGTGCGGGTGGCGGCGCCTTGCGCGTGCCGTCATCCACCAGTGCTCGTGCAACGGGATCGCTCGACTGCGCGAGTTCGCCCAGCAGCTCCGGTGAAATGGTGAGGCGATCGCAACCGGCCAGCGCCAGCACCTCGCCGGTGTTGCGGAAGCTCGCGCCCATCACCACGGTGCGGTAGCCGTGCTGCTTGTAGTAGTTCCAGATGCGCGTCACCGACTGCACGCCGGGATCATCCTGCGGCGTCGCCGGCTTGGCCATGCCGTTGGCGAGGTGCCAGTCGAGGATGCGGCCGACGAAGGGCGAGATCAGGAACACCCCGGCTTCGGCGCACGCCACCGCCTGCGCGAACGAGAACAGCAGGGTGAGGTTGCAGTGGATACCGTCGCGCTCGAGCTGTTCCGCGGCGCGGATGCCCTCCCAGGTCGAGGCGACCTTGATCAGCAGGCGATCGCTGCCGATGCCGTCGCGCTGGTAGAGATCGACCAGGCGATGGGCCTTGGCGATCATGGCGTCGCGATCGAAACTCAGCCGCGCATCAACTTCGGTGGAGACGCGTCCCGGGATCAGCTTGAGGATCTCGCCGCCGATCGCCACCGCGAGGCGGTCGCAGGCATCGACGATGCGGGCCTCGCCCTGGCCTTCGGCGTCGCTCAGGGCGGCGTCGATATGGCCAGCATAGGCCGGCAGTGCGGCGGCTTTGAGCAGCAGCGACGGGTTGGTGGTGGCGTCCATCGGCGTGTAGCGCGCGATGGCGTCGATGTCGCCGCTGTCGGCGACCACGGCGGAAAGGTCGCGGAGTTGGTCGAGCTGGTTGGCCACGTGAAGGTCCGGACATGCTGAAAGAGAGGCCATTGTCGCGCATTGCGCGCGATGGGGCGCACGGCGGCATCGGCGCGGCGACGCTAAACTGTCGCGACCGCAGGGGGGAATGTGGTGGAACCGGAGCCGATCCAGCTGACATCGATCCTGATCGTGGAGGACGACTCCGCGATGCAGGCGCGACTGCGCGCGCTGATGCGCGAGGTCGCGGGCCCGGAAGCGCGGATCGATATCGCGCCGGATCTCGCCAGCGCCTGTACCGGCCTGCACGAACAACGTCCGGCGCTCGCGCTTGTCGATGTCCGCCTGCCCGACGGCAGCGGAATCGAACTGATCCGGCGCATGCAGCAGGATTCGCCCGAAACGCAGGCGGTGATCGTCTCCGCCTTCGCCGAAGAGGAGACCATCCTCGCCGCGCTGAGCGCGGGCGCGATCGGTTACCTGCTCAAGGATCGCGAGGACATCGAACTGGTCCTGTCGTTGCGCAGCCTGCAACGCGGAGGCGCACCGATCGACCCGATGATCGCGCGCCGCATCCTCGGCATGGTGCCGACCGCGACGCCATCGCCGGTCGATGCCGCGGCCGCGCCGCAACTGTCCGTGCGCGAACGCGAAATCCTGCAATGGGTGGCGCAGGGGTTGAGCAACCGCGACATCGCCGAGCGCGCGAACCTCTCGCGCCTGACCATCGAGGGCCACACCAAGAACATCTACCGCAAGCTTGCGGTGAAGTCGCGCACCGCCGCCGTCCACGAGGCGCGCACCTTGGGCCTGCTGGGATGATCCGGCTGTTCTGCGCGCTGGTGCTGGCGGCGCTGGCGAACTTCGCCTGTGCCGCCGAACCCGCCGTCGTCACCATCGATCGCGCCGAAGCGGTGCGCTCCGACTGGAACGCGACCATGCCGCCACGCGACGGCTGGGTGCCGGTCACGCTGATGGACGAATGGAATTCGCACTGGCCGGGCTACAGCGGCGTGGTGTGGTATCGCGTCCGCTGGAACCAGGCCGATGCCGACGTGCCGGTCGGGTTGCTGCTCGACTACACCTGCATGGCAGCCGAGGTTCGGCTCAACGGCAGCGTGATCGATCGCGACGCATCGCTGGTGGAACCGTTGTCGCGCAAATGGCACATCCCGCGCCATTTCACGGTGCAGGCGCCGCTGCTGAAGCAGGGCGAGAACGAGTTGCTGGTGCGGGTGTCGGGCTTGAGCGAATACGCGCCGGGCTTCGGCACCGTGGCGGTCGGCGACGCGAAGGCCTTGCAGGACAGCTTCAACAAGGCCGTCTTCATCCGTCGCGACCTGCAGATCCTCGATTTCGCCATCGGCGTCGTGGTCGCCGCGCTGTTCGGTCTGTTCTGGCTGATGCGCCGGCGGGACACCACCTACGGCTGGTATGCACTCAGCGGTTTCTTCGGCGGCCTGTATGGCAGCAACTACATCGCCGACAGTACCTGGCCGTTCCCGACCACCAACATGTGGCAGGCCTTCATCGCCGCCTGCTTCGTGGCGATGGTGGTGGCGCATTCGATCTTCCTGTTGCGCTACTGCGATCGCCGCTGGCCGCGCATCGAACGGATGCTGTTGGCGGTCGCGGCGCTGGCGTTGGCGCTGGTGCCGATCATCCCCGGCTGGATGGGGCCGCAGCGCAACACCTACCTGCTGCCCGCCATCGCCTTCGTGTACGTCGCCAACCTGTGCTTCATCGCCTATGCGCTGCGCCATCGCCGCAGCGACTACCTGGTGCTGGCGGCCTGCGTCAGCGTCCCGCTGGTGATGTCCTTCCACGATCTCGCCGTCTACCTGTGCTGGATGAAGGCATCGACCTACCTCGGCGCCCTGCTGTCGCCGTTGACCATCCTCGGCATGGGCTTCGTGCTGGCCTATCGCTTCGCCACCACCATGAAGCGGGTCGAAGGGTTCAACAGCGAACTCACCCGGGAAGTGCATGCGGCGACGTCGCAACTCGCGCAGACGATGAACCAGCAGCACGCGCTGGAACTCGCGCACAGCCGCGCCGGCGAGCGCCTCCAGCTGGTGCGCGATCTCCACGACGGTTTCGGCGGGACCCTGGTCGGCACCATCGCCGAACTGAAGCAGGCGCCGGACGACATGCCGAAGGCGCGCGTCATCGGCATCCTCAGCGAAATGCGCGACGACCTCCGGCTGGTGATCGACAGTACCGCGCGCGAGCACGCCGACCTCGCCGAACTCGTCGCGCCGCTGCGCCACCGCGCCGGACGCCTGCTGGAAGCGGCGGAGATCGAGGATCACTGGACGCTGGCGGGACTGGAGGGCGTCGATCTCGGCAGCGCGCGCAGCCTGGACCTGTTGCGCCTGTTGCAGGAAGCGCTCACCAACGTGTTCAAGCACAGCCGTGCGCGACGCGTCGAGGTGACGCTGGAGTGCACCGCGGACACCCTGCGCATGCAGGTTCGCGACGACGGAATCGGCATCGCGGCGGCTGTTTTCAACGGCCGAACGGCCGGTCAATCTGAACCGCAATCCAACCGCGATGGCGGTGCCGGCATGGCCAGCATGCGAACGCGCGCACAGCGGTTGGGAGCGGCTTTCGATGTCGCCCATGGCGAACATGGAACGGCGATCAACCTTCTGATGCCGTTGACGCCATAGAACGACAAAAACACCTGAATTTGGGGGTGTTTTTTTTCGGCGAATATGCTCAGTCTCTGCGCCGTGGAACGGAGGCGCGGTTGTCGGCCGTCTTCCGAGCCGATCCAGTCAGGCGTGCATGTGATCCCCTGCCATGCATGCGACGAAAACCGTTGCCGGAGTCACCTGGACGAGGTCGTCCGGGCCGGCAAGGTCAACACGGCGGCGATGACAGGATGGCATCGCTTCCGTGGTGCAGGCGAAGGGATTCGCCACGCATGCGAAGTCGGCTCGACTTCCGTGCGGAACACAGGGAGGCACGTGCGGGTGACCCAGGGAGGGGGTCACTCGCATGCTGCCAAAGGCGGCCAGGCTTCAATACAGGTCGGCCGGATCGACATCCAGCGACCAGCGCACCCGCCGCGCTTCCGGCATCGCGTACAGCGCCGGCACCCAGGCCTCCAACACCGATTGCAGCGCCGCCCGCGACGGCGATGACAGGATGAGCTGCATGCGCTGGTAGCCGGCACGACGGGGCATCGGCGCCGCCAGCGGCCCGTGCACTTCGATCGCGACATCGGCAACGCCGCGTTTCGCCGCATGCAGGAAGTGCATCACCGGATCGATGTGTTTGGCCTCGGCACGCAGCAGGGCCATGTGGGCGAACGGCGGGAACCCGGCCGCCTCGCGTTCCGCCAGTTCGCCGTCGGCAAACGCGTGGTAGCCCTGCGTCACCAGGGTCTGCAGCAGCGGATGGTCGGGATGATGGGTCTGCAGCAGTACTGTGCCGGCCTTGTCGGCGCGCCCGGCGCGTCCGGCGACCTGGACCAGCAATTGCGCGAGCTTTTCGCCGGAACGGAAATCGGCGGAGAACAGCCCTTCGTCGATGCCGACCACCACGACCAGCGTGAGGTTGGGCAGGTCGTGGCCCTTCGCCAGCATCTGGGTGCCGATGAGGACGCCGGGCGCGCTGCCGAGCGCGTCGAGATGCTTCTGCAGGCCATCGCGCGCCTGGGTGCTGCCGCGATCGATGCGCAGCACCGGCACGTCGGCAAAGCGCTGCGACAGGAATTCCTCGATGCGTTCGGTCCCGTTGCCCTGCGGTTGCAGCGCCAGGCTGGCGCATTGCGGACAGGCCGCTGGCGCCGGTTGCTGCGCACCGCAGTGGTGGCAGACCAGGCGGCGTCCGGCGCCGTGCACCGTCATCGGCGAATCGCAACGGCGGCATTGCGCGCTCCAGCCGCAGTCATGGCAGAGCAGCACCGGCGCGTAACCACGACGGTTGCGGAACACCAGCACCTGGCCGCCGGCGGCGAGCGCGGATTCGATCGCGGCAACCGCTTCCGGCCCGAGCCCGGCCTGCAACGGGCGCTTGCGCACGTCGATCACGCGCACCTGCGGCGGTCGCGCGGCGCCGGCGCGGTGATGCAGGCGCAGATGCGCGTAGCGGCCCGCCCGGGCGTTGTGCAGCGATTCCAGCGACGGCGTTGCGCTGCCGAGCACGATCGGCACGCCCAGCGCCTTGGCGCGGACGATGGCGAAATCGCGGGCGTGGTAACGGATGCCGTCGAACTGCTTGTAGCTGCCGTCGTGTTCCTCGTCGACGATGATCAATCCCGCTTCCGGCAGCGGCACGAAGGCCGCCGAGCGCGTGCCGACGATCACCCGTGCCTGGCCGCGCAGCGCCGCCGTCCATGTCCGCGCGCGCTCGCCCTCGGAAAGACCGGAGTGCAGTGCGTGGATCGGCACGCCGAGGCGCGTCCGGAAGCGTTCCAGCATCTGCGGGGTGAGGCCGATCTCCGGCACCAGCACCAGGGCCTGCCTGCCGCGCGCCAGCGTGCGCGCGATGGCGGAGAGGTAGACCTCGGTCTTGCCGCTGCCGGTCACGCCATCCAGCAATGCAACACTGAACGATTCATTTCCAGAGATGGCATCGGCAGCGGCATGCTGTTCGTCGTTCAACACCGGCGCTGGCACCGTGGGCATCGCAACGGCTGCATCGATCGCGGTGCGTTCGGCCAGTCCGCGCCTGGCCAGAGCACGTGCATGCGCGCGCCAACCCGGGTACCGCGCGTCGAGGCCGTCTTCATCGCGCACGCCTGATGCCAGCAGTTCGGCGAAGCGGCGCGGCGCGCCGGGGCGCAGGCCCGGCAGGGCGGTGTGGCCGGCTTCGCTCAATCTCCAGCCGTGGGCCTGCGTTTCCGGCAGCGGCGCGCCCTGGCGCAGCGCGGCCGGCAGGGCCGTCGCCAGCACTTCGCCGATCGGGGCGTGGAGGTAGCGCGCCAGCCATGCCAGCGACGACCACAACTCGCCATGGAGGAGGGGCACGGCGTCGATCCGTTCCAGTACCGGCTTCAGTGCGTAAGCATCGCCATTCGCATCCCGCGCTTCGTCGACGGCGATGCCGATGATCTCGTTGCTGCCCAGCGGTACCCGCAGCCGGCAGCCACGCAGGGGCGATGCCGCTGCGTCGGGATCGAGGCGGTAATCGAAGGGCGTGGGCAGGGGCCGGGGCAGCGCAACCGCGACCCGGCGAACGGCATCAGGCATGGGCGGAGTTTATCCACACGGGATGTGGATAAGTCTGTGCAGGCAATTCCGATCGTGGGCGAAACAGGGCGTTTTTCGTTGCAACACCCGGAATGGCGAAAAAAGTGCCATGCGGAAGGATTTCTTTTTAAATCAAATATTTATGCGTGCATTCTGCGAAATCGCTGAGTCATCACGGCCAAGTATCCGGTTTCGTGACAAAGGCGTGACCCCTGTGCACAACATTCCGCCGGGATGCACAGTTCCGGTTCCGATGCAAGCCCTTCCGGCATGACTGACGGGACAGGAAGACGGCGGGGTGCACGCTATCATCGTGCCGATGCCGCATCTCAACGCCTGATCCCGTGACCCAAGCTCCAGGCGTGTTCCCGTTGTCCCGGCGCAGGTGGTCCTGGCTGGCCGGCGTGGCCGTGCTGACCGTGGCGGCATTGCTGTCGACTTGGGTCGGCGACTGGACCGAACGGCTCGCCGGCGGCGATGGCCCGCACATCACCACCGAACCGCTGCCGCAGGCGGCGCTGCCTGCGGAGGGTGCGCTGGCGCCGTCCGCGCGCGGCGAGCTGGCCCCGGATGCGCGCGACGCAGCGGTGGTGCGCGACCTCGAATTCCTGTCGTGGTACTCGCAACGCCGCGGCAGCGGCGCGCCTGCCGTTACCGCGCTGCCCGAATTGCCCGAGACCATGAGCGATGGCGAATCGCCGGAAGGCAACGATGCACAGTGAACGCGCCAACCCGTGCATGATCGCGATGATCGCGATGGCGATCGCCGGATGCCAGCGCACGCCTGCACCGACGCCGCAGGCGGAGGCCAATCCGCAGGCCGTTGACATCGTGCACGCGCGCGACCAGCGCGAACGCCGCTCGGCGTGGCTGCAACTGGACGAGGCGCAGCGCCAGCGCATCCGCGACGCGGCGACGGCATTCGCCGCGTTGCCGGTGGACGAACAGTCGCGATTCCGCGCCGAGTTCGCGCAGCTCGACCGCGCCGAACAGCGCGGCTGGCTGCTCGGTCCGCAGGTCGGCGCGGCGTGGCCGCAGCTGTCGCCGCTGTTCTCCTACGTGCCCGAGGACGAACGCGCGCCCTTGCTGCGCATCCTCCACGACATGGATCCCGACGAACTGGCGATGCTGGCGCGGATCGCCTGGCGCACGCCGCCGGAGCAGCGTGACGCGTTGCGCAAGGAATTCATCGAAGTGCCCGCCGCGAATCGCGCGGCGTGGCTGTCGCAAGCGTCGGAGCGTTGAGCGGCGCTCAATCCGCCAATGGTTCGAGAATCCTGCGGCTCGCGCTGAAACGATCGCCGAAGCGCGCGCTGCCGTCGCCGCGCATGGCGGCGGCGTGATGGTCGAAATAGTCCTGCAGCGCGGCGCGGCTGCGGACGCGATAGTGGACGCACAAGAGCATGCGCCCGGTCGGCGGGTTCTCGATCGTGGAGGTCCGGGCGTCGAGGAAGCCCGGCAACGTGAGGATCGCGGCGACGTGGTCACGCAGCCACGCCAGGAAGGCGTCGGCGATGGCGGCATCGACGTCGAGATTGACCTCGTAGATCACGTTCGCCATCGCTTCTCCTCCCTTACTTGAGGAACACCAGCAGCAAGGCGAACAGCCCGCCGAATATCAGCAGGAACCAGTAGATCGAGCCGATCGCGAACCACTTCACCAGCGTCAGCGCCCAGCCCTGCTTGTACACGCGTTTCTGCGTCCACAGCAGGATCACCATCATCCCCATGACCAGGAAGCTGATCATCGCGGAGACGGCGCCCGAACCCAGCAGTGCGCGCAGCGACATCGACATCAGGAAGGACGCCAGGCTGCCCAGCAGCAGGAAGGCATGGCTGTAGAGGGCGACCACCAGGTGTTCGAGATAGGTCCATGGCGTGAACAGGTAGAACACCCGCAACAACAGGGCGAAGACCGGGACCATGAAGAACAGCGCGGTCGGGATCGAGCCGATCCAGGCCTGGAACAGTTCCGAACGATCCTTCGCGAAACGCTTGGCGTTCTTGGCGCCGCGTTGCACGGCATTGTTGAGCGCGTCGTTGACGAAGCCCGGCAGCCATGAGACGTGGATCTCCTCGGTGCTGACGTTCCAGTCGCCGCCATCGTCCTTGCTGTCGGGATCCTCGACCGTGGTCGAACCGGGCGGTGGCGCGGGCAGGCCCTTGGCTTTCGCCTCCTCCAATGCGCGGATGCGGGCGTCGCTCTGCGCCTGCACGCCCTTGCGCACGGCGTCCAGCATGTTCTTGGCGAAAGCGGGGTTGTCCTTGTCGGCGCCGCCCTGGTCGATCTTGGCGAGGGCCTGGTCGCGCAGCCGTTGCACCTCTTCCACCGTGGTGGCGGCGCTGATCCCGTTGGCGTCCGGCCCGTTGAAACGGATCGGCCCGGTCTCCGAATGGATGGCGAAGTGGGCGACGAAGAACGTCACCAGGCTGAGGATGACGAAGATGCGCAGCGGCGGGATGTAGCGCACGCGCTGTCCGCCGAGGTAGTTGTTGATGATGCGCCAGGGTAGCAGCATGTCGCGCAGGGTGCGGAAGATGCGGCCGTCGACGTGCCAGAACGATTCGAACACGTCCTCGATGGCATGGCGGAAGCTCTTCAGCGGGTTGTGGCCGTGCTGCCCGCACTCGTGGCAATACGCGCCCTGCAGGGCGGTCTTGCAGTTTTCGCAATGCGAGGGATGCGGGCCGTCGTGCGACATGGTCGCGGTGATCGGCTCGATCGGATCCAGCGGTTTTGTCATCGGGTCACTCCGGGCGAGGCGTTAAGATACCGGGCCGCGCCGTGTTGCGGCCATCCCGTTGTCGTTGCAGGCACTTCCCGTGGCGTCCAGACCGACTTCCTTCGCGCAGGAAATGCGCACCAGCGCCCTGCTGGCGGCGCCGCTCACGCTCGGCCATCTGTCGTCGGGCCTGATCGGGTTCGTCGATTCCTCGGTCGCCGGCCACCACGGGACCGATACCCTGGCCGGCGTTTCGGTCGGCAATGCCCTGTTCTGGCTGCCGATGCTGGTGCCGATGGGCACGCTGATGTCGTTGCCGCCGCGGGTGTCCGAACTCGATGGCGCGAAACGCCACGACGAGATCGGGCCGTTGTTCCGCCAGTCGCTGTGGCTGGCGCTGGTGCTGGGCGTGCTGATGTTCGGCTTCCTGACGCTGGCGGCGAAGCTGCTGCCGGCGATGGGCATCGCCATCGATGTGCGCCCGCATGCGCAGGCCTTCCTGCTCGGCATCCGCTGGGGCATTCCCGCCTTCACCTTCTACCTGTGCATGCGTTATCTCAGCGATGGCCTGCACTGGACCCTGCCGACCATGCTGCTCGGTTTCGGCGGACTCGCGGTGCTGGCGCCGCTCGGCTACGCGATGTGCTTCGGGCGTTTCGGCTTCGAGGCGCGCGGCGCGGCCGGACTCGGCATCGCCTCGGCGGTGATGATGTGGATGCAGGCTTGCGCGTTCGCGCTGTACCTGTGGCGATCGCCGCGCTTCGCGCGTTTCGCGCTGTTCGCGCACCTGGAGGCGCCGAACTGGGTCGAGTTGCGGCGACTGCTCGCCACCGGCCTGCCGATCGGTGTCACCGTGGCGATGGAAGGCAGTCTCTTCATCGTCACGTCGTTGTTGATTGGGCGCCTGGGCGCGATCCCGGCGGCGGCGCACCAGATCGCCATCAACGTCGCCAGCCTGTGCTTCATGATTCCGCTCGGCCTTGCCGAAGCGACGACGGTGCGCGTCGGCCATGCCCGCGGCCGCGAGGACGGCATGGCGCTGCGGCGCGCATTGCGCGCGAGTTACGCCCTGCTGCTGATCACCCAGACCGCGAGCGCGCTGGTGCTGGTGTTCGGCCGCCACCTGATCGTCGGCGCCTATACCCAGGATGCGATGGTGGCGACGCTGGCGGCGCAATTGCTGCTGTTCGCGGTCGCGTTCCAGTATCCCGACGGCGTGCAGGTGATCTCGGCCGGTGCCTTGCGCGGCATGCAGGACACCCGCGTGCCGATGCTGCTCGCCGCGTTCGCCTATTGGGGCGTCGGCATGCCGATCGGCGCGGGACTCGGGCTGGGCCTTGGTTACGGTCCGCAGGGCATGTGGGTGGGCCTGATCGCCGGCCTGACCGTGGCCGCGATCCTGCTCGGCCGACGGGCCTGGCGCAGCAGTCGCCGGCTGGCCTGAATCTTCGATCACGGCAGCCGCTTCCTTCCGGCACATGCGGGCGACCGCAGGACTGCTAGGCTGTCCGCATCCAGCTCCGATTCTTCTTCGATGAACCAGCCTGCACCGCGTCGCGCCAACCCGATTTTCAGCTTCTTCAAGGGCGTCTGGGACGTCGCCAACTTCACCCGGCGCCTCGTCCTCAACATCGTCTTCTTCGTCCTGCTGTTCCTCTTCGTCGGCTTCCTGTCGATGAGCGGGCGCGCGATGATCACCCCGGTGCTCGATCGCACCACGCTGGTGCTGGCGCCGGAAGGCAAGGTGATGGAAGAGGACGGTCGCGATGCGCTGACCAAGCTGATGGCGCAGAACAGCGAGGGGGATCCCAGCCGCAAGGTCGTGCGCCTGCGCGACCTGATCAAAGTGATCGATGGCGCGGCCAAGGACACGTCGATCGAGCGCGTGCTCCTCGATGTCGACGATCTCCACCCGTCCGGCATGGCCAGCACGCACGAAATCGTCGCCGCCCTGCAGCGGCTCAAGGCCAGCGGCAAGCAGGTGATCGCGTTCTCGCAAGGCATGACGCAGGGCCAGTACCTGATCGCCGCGCAGGCCAGCCAGGTCTACCTCGATCCCGATGGCCACGGTCTGTTGCTGGAGGGGTTGTCGAGCTATCGCCCGTACATGCGCGAAGGCCTGCAGGACAAGCTCGGCATCGACTTCAAACTGTTCAAGGTCGGCGAATACAAGTCGGCGGCGGAACCCTATGTGCGCGACAACGCGTCGCCGGAAGCGAAGGAGGCCGACCTGTTCTGGATGAACGACCTCTGGCAGCGCTACATCGGCGACATCGCTTCCGCGCGCAAGCTGACGCCGGACGCCGTCAAGGCCGGTGTCGACGGCATCGCGCAGGGTGTTGCCGACGCGCAGGGCGATCTTGCCAAGTACGCACTCGAGCAGAAGCTGGTCGATGGCCTGAAGACGCGCGCCGAAGTCGATGACATGCTCGTCAAGGCCGGTGTCGCCGACAAGGACGCCGACGGCGGATTCCGCCGGATCGATTACGACCAGTACCTGCGCAATCTGCGCACGTCCGTGCCCAGTGGCGACGGCACGCAACAGGTCGCGATCGTGGTGGCCGAAGGCGAGATCGTGCCGGGCAAGCAGGGCGGCGGTCGCGTCGGCGGCGATTCGACCTCGGAACTGCTGCGGGAGGCGCGCCTCGACGACATGGTGAAGGCGGTGGTGCTGCGGGTGGATTCGCCCGGCGGCGAAGTCTTCGCCTCCGAACAGATCCGTCGCGAAGTGCAGGCGCTGAAGAACGCCGGCAAGCCGGTGGTGGTGTCGATGGGCGATGTCGCGGCGTCGGGCGGTTACTGGATCAGCATGAACGCCGATCGCATCTACGCCGATCCGTCGACGATCACCGGATCGATCGGCATCTTCGGCCTGATCCCGAACGCGGCGCGCGCACTGGGCAAGGTCGGCGTGCACAGCGATGGCGTCGCCACCGCGCCGCTGGCCGGCGCGCTGGACATCACCCGGCCGATGGATCCCGGGGTCGCCACCATCCTGCAATCGGTGATCGAGAAGGGCTATCGCGATTTCACCGGCAAGGTCGCGCAGGCGCGCAAGCAGAGCGTCGAGCAGATCGATGCGATCGCCCGCGGTCGCGTGTGGAGCGGCGCGCAGGCGAAGGAGCGCGGACTGGTCGATGAGTTCGGAGGCCTGCAGGCCGCGGTCGATTTCGCCGCGAACAAGGCCAGGATCGCCAAGGACCAGGTGCGCGTGCGCTACATCGAGCGCCGCGCCGGCACCCTCGACACCTTGCTGTCCGGCAATGTCGAATCGCGCATCGCCGAAAGCGTGCTGGCGCGTTCGTCCTGGTTGCGCGGTCTGGCCGAGGGCGGCGCCGATGCGCGCGTCGAACGCCAGTTGCAGGATCTCCGCGAGCAGTTCGCGCGCGCGCGTTCGCCGGTGCAGGCGATGGCGCATTGCTATTGCGGTTTCGATTCGCTGTAACCACGGAGCGCCCGACATGCACAATCCGCGCTGGCGACTGGATGGACAGACCGCACTGGTCACCGGCGGCAGCGCCGGCATCGGACTGGCGATCGCGCGCGAGCTGCTCGGTCTCGGCGCGGAAGTGATGCTGGCGGCGCGCGACGGCGGCGTGCTGGAACAGGTCGCCGCCGACCTGCAGGACGAATTCCCCGATCGCGGCGTGTTCGCCTACAACTGCGACGTCAGCGACGAGGAAGAGCGTGGCGCGTTGATGGATTGGGTCGAGGACCAGGGCGGCCTGCACATCCTCGTCAACAATGCCGGCACCAATCGCAGCCGGCCGACCGTCGAATACGGCGAGGACGAGTGGCGGCAGATCTTCGAGACCAACCTGTTCTCCGCGTTCGAGTTGTCGCGTCTGGCACATCCGCTGCTGGCGCAGCACGCGGCATCGAGCATCGTCAACGTCGGCAGCGTGTCGGGGCTGACGCATGTGCGGACCGGCGCGCCCTACGGCATGAGCAAGGCCGCGCTGCACCAGATGACGCGCAATCTCGCGGTGGAATGGGCGGAAGACGGCGTGCGCGTGAATTCGGTGGCGCCGTGGTACATCCGCACGCGCCGCACCTCGCCGAAGCTGTCCGATCCCGAATACCTCGACGACGTACTGCAACGCACGCCGATGGGGCGCATCGGCGATCCCGAGGAAGTCGCGGCGGCAGTCGCCTTCCTGTGCCTGCCCGCGGCGAGCTACATCACCGGCGAATGCATCGCGGTGGACGGCGGTTTCCTGCGTTACGGATTCTGACGCTCAACGCGACGGCTGCATCGCCGGCCTTGGCGTCGCGTCCGGCGAGGGAGCATCGACGCATGCGAGCGACTCGCGGAGTGCCGCGGCGGTTCCCGGTCGCACCTGGTCGACGGCGACGCTCACGCGCATGCTCGCCGGGTCCGCGAGATCGCCCTGGACCGCGAATACCCGGCTGCCATCGCTGGACGACACCACCGATACCGGGAGCGCCGGCGTGAATCCCTCGCGATGGCCCGCGTCGGCGAGCGCATACGCGACATCTTCCGCACGCACGCCGACGGCCATGCGCGTGATTGCGGCGGCGGGAATCCTCGCGACCAGACTCTGCGCGAGATCGGCGTGGCTGCGCAAAGCGGGCTGGCTGCTCTCGCGGGTCGGGCGGTCGCCATGCACGCCGAACTGCTTCAGGCGTTCTTCCAGCGTTTCGACCAGGGCATTGGTCTGTTCGCGCCCCCAGCGATGGTCGATGCCGTCGATGCGAAGTTCGCCGACGGGATGGGTCTTGGCCCAGCCGACGTAATGCAGGTACTGGTCGATCAGGAACTGCGTCTGCATCGAGGCCACCGCGCCACTGCGTCGCGACGGAACCTGGTCCAGCGTTTCCTGCATGGAAGCGTCGAGCAGGCGGTTCGCCTTCGCCAGGAGTTCGCCGCGATGTTCGCGGGCGACCATCGCCAGCGGCAGATCGCTGTCGCGCAGTTGCCCGGGTTCGATCACCTGTGCGCTCAGGCGCTCGCTGCCGGGCTCGCGGGCGATCCCGAGACTGAAATCGGGGATGGTCAATCGCTCGAATTCGACCACGGGCTCAGGTATCCGGTCTGTGATTCAATCCATTCAAAGTGTGACTACTATCAAATTTTCAGTTTTGGGTCAAACATGAACGATTCATTACTTGCTGCGCCTGGTCACGTTGTCGGGTTGCCCGTTCGACCAGATCCGGGTTGCCGAGTTCCAGCATCGACTTGGCCTCGGCCAGCCGCTGCTTCCAGATGGCGCACAGTTCCTGGTCAGGGATGCGCTCGCAGCGGTCACGCTCCGTCTCGCACTGGTGGTCGGGGATGTTTTGCGAGCCGCTGACGTTCACCAGCGGGATGTCGCGGCAGCGTTCGGGTGGAGTGTCGGTCTCGTTGACGTAGCTGCCGCCCGACGAGGTATGGCAGCGATACAGTGGAGGTGGCGGCAACGGCGTGTCGTCGACGGGGGGTGGTGAAGGTGGCGCGACCGCTTGCGGCTGCGCTGCAGGAGCGGGAGGTGTCGCAGTGGGCGTGACGGCGGGTTCCGGCAATGGCGTCGGCAGCGGGTCGATCGGTCGCGCGATCACGCTGCGTTCCTGGTGCTGGCCACGCGGGCATGGCGCGTTCTGGATGCTGAGCATGCCGCCGGCATCGGTGCAGCGATAGATCACGGTGACGTTGGGATCATTCGCCGCAGGCTTGGCTTTGCGCGTGCGCACGGATTGGCCGGCGCTGTCGCCGACGGCGAGTGCCAGCGACAGTCCGGTCGCGATGATCGTTCTGCTCGAAGTCTTCAGCCGCATTCGTCGCGCAGTCTTGCGTTGATGGAGGATTCCTCGGCATCCAATTGTGCCTGTTCGCTGGGTTGGCGCAGCACGTTGCGACGGCGGATGTCGTCGCGTCGTTGCGACAGCGTCGCGCACATGCGCTCCTGCGGCATCGGCGAACAACTGTCGCGCACCCATGATCCGCCGGCGTAGGCAATGCCCGGATAGACGCCGATTCCGCCGCGCTGGCCGATGCGCACGCCGGCATGGCGATCCTGGTAACGCACCTGCGTGCCACCGCCCAGCGGCGCGACCGGTGGCCGCACAACGCCCCACGGCGGCGCGGCGATCCATCCCGGTTGCCAGCGCGGATTGCCTTCGCCGTTTTCGCTGGTGTAACGGCTGCCATCGGCGGCGGTGCATTCATACAACGGACGCGGTTGGCGGAGTACGTAATGCACTTCGCGCACGTTCTCCTGCGCTGCCGGCGCGACGATTGGCGTCGACGCCCTCGGGGGAGCATCCCTGGGACGCAGCATCTGCCGCACCTGCTGGTGCTGGTGGGCGGGGCAGGGGCTGTCGCGCAGTTCGACCTGCCCGCGGGCATCGGTGCAGCGATAGACAGTGACATCGTTCTGGGCCGCACAGGTGCAAGTGCAGGCAAGCAACAGCATCAGGGCGATGGCGGCAGCCGGGCGCATGGCACCATCTTGCGCGCGTTGCCGCGCGCCGGGAAGAGTCGTCAGGCCTTGGCCAGCAGCATCGCGGCGATGCTCGCCGCCGCGTCGCGCCCTTCCTGCACTGCGGTCACCACCAGATCCGGCCCGCGCACGCAGTCGCCGCCGGCGAACAGGCGCGGATGGGTGGTCTGCCAGGCGCGACGGTGTTCGCCGGCCACGACCAGTCGCCCGTTGGCTTGTGCCTGCACGTCTGCTTCGGCCAGCCAATCCGGCAATTGCGGTGCGAACCCGAAGGCGATGATCACCACGTCGGCGTCGATCATGGTTTCGTTACCGGGAACGACCACGGCATTGCGACGACCTCGGGCATCGGGTTCGCCGAGTTCGGTGGTCGCGACGCGCACGCCGGAAACTGCGCCACTGCCATCGGATTCGATCGACAACGGCTGGCGATTGAACAGGAATTCGACCTGCTCCTCGCGCGCATTGGCGACTTCGCGCGCGGAGCCGGGCATGCTGGCTTCGTCGCGGCGATAGACGCAGCTGACGTTCGCCGCGCCGAGTCGCACCGCCGAACGCACGCAGTCCATTCCGGTATCGCCGCCACCGAGCACGACCACGCGCTTTCCGGAGAGGTCTGGGAGGTGCATTCCCGGCTCCAAATGGGTGTGCTCCCAACCGGCGATCGGATGCGATGCATCGGCAGCATCACCAGCGACACGACGTCCGTTCTGCACCAGGAAGGGCAGCGCCGGCATCACCCCGCGCAACTCCTGTCCCGGCAGGCCGCCGTCGGTATAGCGATAGGCGCCGAGACCGAGGAAGACGGCGTCGAATTCTTCGAGCAAGGCATTGAGCGAAATATCGCGACCGATTTCCACGCCAAGCCGGAATTGCACGCCCATGCCTTCGAGCAATTCGCGGCGGCGCGCGATCACCGACTTCTCGAGCTTGAACGTCGGAATGCCGAATTGCAGCAGGCCGCCGATCTGTTCGTAGCGATCGAACACGGTCGCGGCGATGCCCTTGCGCACCAGGCGATCGGCGCACGCGAGTCCCGCCGGGCCGGCGCCGACGATCGCGACGCGCTTGCCGGTGGCCTGCACCCGCGACAGGTCGGGTCGCCAGCCTTGGGCGAGCGCGGTTTCGACGATGTACTTCTCCACCGAACCGATCGTCACCGCGCCGAAGCCGTCCTCAAGCGTGCAGGCGCCTTCGCACAGGCGATCCTGCGGACACACGCGACCACAGATTTCCGGCAGCGGATTGGTTTCGTGGCAGAGCTCGACCGCTTCGATGATGCGGCCTTCCTCCACCAATCGCAGCCAGCGCGGAATGTGGTTGTGCACCGGGCAGGCGTTCTGGCAATAGGGGTTGCCGCAATCGAGGCAACGCCCGGCCTGCTGCTTCGCCGCAGGCACGTCGAAGCGTCCGTAGAGTTCGCTCCAGTCGCCTTGCAACCGCAGTTGCAGCGGCTGCTTGTCGGGCATCTGCCGCGGCGCGTCGAGGAACTGGAAGGGCAGCTTGCGGCTCATGCGGCGCGCCTCAGTTCGTCGGCCAGCGTGTCGAGATCGGCGGCCTTCGGTTTCGCCAGCCAGAACTTGCCGACGTAATCGCGGAAACCGTCGAGGATGCGCGCGCTCCAGGCGCTGCCGGTCAGGCGCGCGTGGGTTTCGATCAGTTCGCGCAGGTGCTGGCGATAGGTGTCGAAATTTTCCGCGGTAATGCGCTGGATATCGATCAGTTCGTGGTTGTAGCGATCGACGAAATCGCGCTCGCGATCGAGCACATAGGCGATCCCGCCGGTGAAGCCGGCGCCGAAGTTGAGGCCGACGTCGCCGAGCACGACCACGGTGCCGCCGGTCATGTATTCGCAGCAGTGGTCGCCGGCGCCTTCGACCACCGCGACCGCGCCGGAATTGCGCACGGCGAAACGTTCGCCGGCCCGGCCCGCCGCATACAGTTCGCCGCCCGTGGCGCCATAGAGGCAGGTATTGCCGAGGATCGGCGTGTCCTGGCTTGCGTAACGACTGCCGGCTGCGGGGCGCAGCACGATGCGTCCACCCGCCATGCCCTTGCCGACGTAATCGTTGGCGTCGCCGGAGAGATCGATGTGCAATCCGCCGGCGTTGAACGCGCCGAGACTCTGTCCTGCGGTGCCGTGCAGGCGCAAGGTGATCGGACGATCGCTCATCCCGGTATTGCCGTGATGCTGCGCGATCAAACCGGACAGGCGTGTGCCGATGCTGCGGTCGACATTGCGGATGGCATGGCTCGCTTCACCACCCGTGCCCTGCGCGATGGCATCGGCGAGTTCGCGCTCGAGTGTCGCTGCGAGTCCATCGGGTTGCGCTTGCAACGCGGGTGCACCGCAATAGCTGGCAGCCTTGCCGGGATCGCTGCGCAACAATGCCGACAGATCGATGTCGACGTCGTCGCGGGTGTGGCGCAGGAACTGTTCGAGCAGGTCGCTGCGGCCGACGATCTCGCCCAGCGAACGCGCACCGAGCGCGGCGAGATGTTCGCGCACGTCCTCGGCGATATTGCGGAAGAAGGTTTCGACGCGTTCCGGCAGGCCCTTGAAATGCTGCTCGCGCAGGCGTGCGTCCTGGGTCGCGAGGCCGGTGGCGCAATTGTTGAGATGGCAGATGCGCAGGTATTTGCAGCCAAGCGCGATCATGGGCGCGGTGCCGAAACCGAAACTGTCGGCGCCGAGCAGCGCCGCCTTGATCACGTCGAGCCCGGTCTTCAGGCCGCCATCGGTTTGGAGCAACACCTTGTCGCGCAGGTCGTTGCCCTGCAGCGCCTGTCTGGCTTCCGACAATCCCAGTTCCCACGGCACACCGGCGTAACGGATCGATCCGATCGGACTGGCGCCGGTGCCGCCATCGTGTCCGGAAATGGTGATGAGGTCGGCGCCGGCCTTGACCACGCCAGCGGCAATCGTGCCGACACCTGCATGGCTGACCAGCTTCACCGAGATCAGTGCGCATGGATTGATCTGGCGCAGATCGAAGATCAGCTGCGCGAGATCCTCGATCGAATAGATGTCGTGATGCGGCGGCGGCGAAATCAGGCCGATGCCGGGCTTGGCGTAACGCAGGCGCGCGATTAGCGGATCGACCTTGCTGCCCGGCAGCTGGCCGCCTTCGCCGGGCTTGGCGCCCTGCGCGAGCTTGATCTGCAGCACGTCGGCATTGATGAGGTATTCCGGGGTGACGCCGAAACGTCCCGAGGCGATCTGCTTGATCTTGCTGCGGCGATCGTCATGGTAGCGCGCGGGATCCTCACCGCCTTCGCCGGAATTGCTGCGCGCGCCAAGGCGGTTCATCGCGATCGCCAGCGCTTCGTGCGCTTCCGGCGACAATGCGCCGAGACTCATGCCGGCGCTGTCGAAGCGACGGATGATCGCTTCGATCGGTTCGACTTCCTCACGTGGAACCGGTGGACCGATCGGCTTGGCGCGCAGCAGGTCGCGCAAGGCCGCTGGCGGACGTTCATTCACCGCGGACGAATAGCGCTTCCAGTCCTCGCGATCGCCGGTCAGGACGGCGCGTTGCAACGACTGAACCACGTCCGGGTTGTATTGGTGGTATTCGCCGCCAGGCAGGTAGCGCAGCAGTCCGCCGGCTTCGGGCAAGGCATTGAGGTCCCAGCCCTGTTCCGCCAGCGCGCGCGCATCGGCTTCCAGTCGCGCGAATCCGGCGCCGCCGATCCGCGACGGCGTGCCCGCGAAGCATTGCGCGACCACTTCCGGATCGAGTCCGACGATTTCGAACAGTTGCGCGCCGCGATAACTGGCGATGGTGCCGATGCCCATCTTCGACAGGATCTTCAGCAGACCCTTCTTCACGCCGCGACGATAGCTGCGGCCAACCTGCAGCGGTTCACCATTGGTCTTGCCGCCGAGGATGCCGCGCCGCGCCAGCGCGTGCAGCGACTGGTAGGCGAGGTAGGGATAGACCGCGGTCGCGCCGCAGCCGACCAGGCAGGCGAAGTGATGCGGATCGCGCGCGGTGCCGGTCTCGACCAGGATGTTGCTGATGCAACGCAGGTCGTGGCGGACGAGGTGCTGGTGGACGGCGCCGGTTGCCAACAGCGCATGCACGGCCGCGCAGCCGCGCAGCGGTCGGCGGTCGCTGAGGATCAAGAGTTCGATGCCGGCGCGCGCGGCGTCTTCGGCCTGCTTGCAGATCCGTTGCAGCGCTTCCTGCAACGAGGTGTTGGCGTCGAAATAGAGATCGATGTAGAGATGCGATTCGGCGAAGCGCGGCAGCGCCAACAGCTGGTGCAGCTTGCGGTGCGACAACACCGGCGAATTCAGCAAGACGTGGTTGACGTTCGACGGTGCGTCGACGAACAGATTGCCTTCGCGGCCGATCTGCGTGGTCAGGCTCATCACGCTGCCTTCGCGCAGCGGATCGATCGAGGGGTTGGTGACCTGCGCGAACGCTTGCCGGAAACAGTCGTAGAGCGGGCGGATGCGCTGGCTGATCGCTGCCATCGGCACGTCGTCGCCCATCGATCCGATCGCTTCCTGTTCGGTCTCGGCGAGTGGGCGCAGCACCTGTTCCTGTTCCTCGCGGCTGAGCTGGAACAGGCGCTGGAAACCGAGCAGGGTTTCGGTATCGAACGGCGCGTCGGTCAACGCGGGATCGATCAGCTCGGTATGCAGATAGGACATGCCTTCGCGCAACCACTGCTTGTACGGCGCGCGGGCACGGTTGATGGCGTCGATGGCGTGGGTGTCGAGCAGCTTGCCCTGTTCGAGATCGACCGCGATCATCTCGCCGGGGCCGAGCTTGCCCTTGGCTTCGACCTCTTCCGCTGGCAGGTCCCACACTCCGGTTTCCGAGGCGATCACGAACACGCCGTCGCGCGACAACGTCCAGCGTGCCGGACGCAGGCCATTGCGGTCGAGCGTGCAGGCGGCGTGGCGGCCATCGCACATCACGATGCCGGCGGGGCCGTCCCACGGTTCGGAGTTGATCGCGTAGTACTCGTAGAACGCGACCAGGTCGGCATCCTTGTATTCCAGCGACTGCAACGCCGGCGGAATCAGGATGCGCATCGCCTGAAGCAAGTCCATGCCGCCGAGTTGCAGCCACTCCAGTGCGTTGTCGAGGCTCTGCGAATCGGAACCGTCGGTGGTGACCGCCTGCTCGAATTCACTGACGTCGAGCAGTGGCGACTTCCAGACCTTGCGGCGCGACTGCGCCCAGGCGCGATTGCCGGCGATGCTGTTGATTTCGCCGTTGTGGGCGAGGCGACGGAACGGCTGCGCCAGCGGCCAGCGCGGCTGGGTATTGGTGGAGAAGCGCTGGTGGAACGCCACCACGCGTGCGCTCAGCGCCGGATGGGCGAGATCGGGATAGAGCGTGCGCAGATGCTCCGGCAGCACCATGCCCTTGTAGCCGAGCAGCTTCGCCGAGAGGCCGACGACATGGAAATCCGTGAGATCGCGCAAAGACTGTTCTGCGCGACGGCGGGCGAGATACAGTTGGCGTTCGAAGGTGCCGCCGTCGTTGCCGGCATCGACGACGAACACCTGCTCGATATGCGGCATGTTGGAACGCGCCAGCGCGCCGCAGACGCGATCGTCGGTCGGGACGATGCGCCAGCCCGCGACGGACAGGCCGACACGTTCCAGCTCGCGTTCCAGCGTTTCGCGGCAGCGCGCGGCATTTTCTTCGCCGCGCGGCAGGAAGACATTGCCGGTGGCGACGCGCCCTTCGGACAACACGATGCCAGTCTCGTCCGCCAACGCGCGCACGAACGTTTCGCAGCCGTGCAGCAACACGCCGCAACCGTCACCACTCAGACCATCAGCGGCGACACCGCCGCGATGCTCCATCCGCGACAAGGCTTCCAGCGCGGTATCGACAATGCTGCGCGAACCCGGGCCGGCGATATCGGCAATCAGGCCGAAGCCGCAACTGTCGTGCTCGATTCCGGCGTCATACAGACCGCCGGGCAGTGGGGTGCGCCGGTCGTCCATCGTGGTCCAGTCGTGTCGGTGAGGCGAGGGCGACTCGCGTGTGCGGAGTGCCTCTTCACCCGACTAAATCACAGTTTGTGCACTGCCACAATTTTCGTTTCAGGCGAAACGAAACCGGGTTTCAGCCGCGCAGGACGGCTCCAGTGCGGGCATCGCGAATGGGCGTCGGCTGCAGCAATCCGCCGGTTTCGCCGGCGAGCACGCCATCGAGCAGGGCGACGATTTCGGGATCCAGTCCGGACCTTTGCGTCGGTGCGTCGTTGCCGGCGCGATTGGCGCTGGTCGAGACCAGCGCGCCACCGAAGGCATTGCAGAGTTCGATGACGGGCGGATGCGCGGAGACGCGCACCGCGATGCCGTCGTGCTTGCCCGTGACCCAGCGCGGTGCCGAGGCCGATGCCGGCACGATCCAGGTCGCGGCGCCTGGCCAGCTCGCGCGAACTGCCGCGCGTTGTTCCTCGCCGAATGCATCCATCGACACGAACGGCGCGAGTTGCGCTTCGTCCGCGGCGATCAGGATCAGGCCCTTCTCGACCTCGCGCTGCTTGATCGCGAGGATGCGCATGACGGCGCGTTCGTTGCGCGGATCGCAGCCCAGGCCCCACACGCCTTCGGTGGGGTAGGCGATCACGCCGCCATGGCGAATCGCTTCGGCGGCGCGGGTGGCATCAAGCAGTGGCACGCGGTCGGATCAATCAACCAGTGTCAGCGTGACCGGGATGTTGCCGCGCGTCGCGTTGGAATACGGGCAAACCTGGTGGGCGTCGTCGATCAGCTTCTGCGCGGCGGCGCGGTCCATGCCCGGCAGGTGGATGTTCAGGCGCACGGCGACGCCGAATGCCTGGCCGACCGGACCGAGGTCGACTTCGGCATCGATGCCGACGCCTTCGGGCACCTGCAGGTGCTGGCGCGCGGCGACCGCCTTCATCGCGCCGATGAAGCAGGCCGAATAGCCCGCCGCGAACAACTGTTCGGGATTGGTGCCGCCGCCCTTGCCGGGCGTGGTCAGGCGCACGTCGAGATGGTCGTCGTCACTGCGGGCGTGGCCGTTCTCGCGGCCGCCGTTGGTGTGGACGCGGGCGGTGTAGACGACTTTGTCGAGCGTATTCATCGATCCTTCCTGTGTTGGCGGGACAGGGCGCAGATGATGCGCCCGTTCGTGTTACGAAATCGATAGGCGATCGCTCAGAAAGGCGGTGCGTCGTCCGCCGCGGGTTTCTTGGCGGCGACTTTCTTCGTCGCGGTCTTTTTCGTCGCGGCTTTCTTGGTGGCCTTCTTTGCCGCGGTTTTCTTGGTCGCGGTTTTTTTCGCCGGGGCCTTGGTCGCGGCCTTCTTTGCCGGCGCCTTCTTGGCAACGGTCTTGGCGGCGGCCTTGCGACCCCAGCCCTTGCGCGCCGGCTTGCCGGTGTCCGCCATCAACTGCGTCACTTCCTCCAGCGTCAGCGACGCCGGCTCGCGATCCTTGGGGATCTTCCCGTTCATCGCGCCGTCGCTGATGTACGGGCCGAAGCGGCCGTTCAACACCTGGATGTCGCTGCCCTCGAACGACTTGATGATGCGGTTGCGCGCGATCTCTTCCTTCTCCTCGATCAGGAACACCGCGCGGGCGAGATCGATGGCGTAGGGATCGTCTTCCTTCTTCAGCGAGGCATAGGTCGAGCCGCGCTTGGCGAAGGGACCGAAGCGACCGATGCCGACCGTGACCTGCTCGCCGTTGGACTCGCCGAGCTTGCGCGGCATGTCGAACAGCTTGAGCGCCTCTTCCAGCGAGATCGAATAGATGCTCTGGCCCGGCTGCAGCGAGGCGAACTTCGGTTTTTCCTCGTCCTCGACGGTGCCGATCTGCACCATCGGGCCGAAGCGACCGATGCGCGCGCTGACCGGCTTGCCGCTGGCGGGATCGATGCCGAGCTCGCGGGCGCTGCCGGCGTCGGTGCGATCCACCGATTCGGTCTTGTCCGTCACCAGTTCCTTGAACGGGCCCCAGAACTTCTCCATCAACGGGACCCATTCCTCCTCGCCGCGGCTGATCGCGTCGAGCTCGTCTTCCATCTTCGCGGTGAAGTCGTAGTCGACGTAGCGGGTGAAATGCGAGCTGAGGAATTTCGACACCGCGCGCCCGACGTCGGTCGGGCGGAAGGCGCGGCCTTCCATCTCGGTGTACTTGCGGAACAGCAGCGTCTGGATGATCGACGCGTAGGTCGACGGACGGCCGATGCCGTATTCCTCGAGCGCCTTCACCAGCGACGCTTCGGTGAAACGCGGCGGCGGCTGGGTGAAATGCTGGTCGGCGTGGACGCGATCGAGCGGCACGTTGTCGCCGGTCTTCATCACCGGCAGCTTGCGGCCTTCGTCGTCATCGTCGGCGGCCTTCTGGTCCTTGCCTTCCTCGTACACGGCGAGGAAGCCAGGCACCACCACCGTGGTGCCGCTGGCGCGGAAGGCGTGCTGGCTGCCGGCCGCGAGTTCCACCGACACCGTGTTGAGCGTCGCCGGGATCATCTGGCTGGCCACGGCGCGCTTCCAAACCAGTTCGTAGAGCTTGCGTTCGTCGTCGCTGAGGTAGCGTGCGATCTGCGCCGGCGTGCGCAGTGCGGACGTCGGGCGCACCGCTTCGTGCGCTTCCTGCGCGTTCTTCGATTTCGTGGTGTAGAAGTTCGGCTTGTCCGGCAGCGAATTCGTGCCGAAGTCACGCGCGATCACGTCGCGGATCTCGCTCAATGCATCCTGCGACAGGTTGACCGAGTCGGTACGCATGTAGCTGATCAGGCCGACCGTGCCCTCCTCGCCGATCGCCACGCCTTCGTACAGCTTCTGCGCCACCTGCATGGTCTTGCGCGTGGTGAAGCCGAGCTTGCGCGCCGCTTCCTGCTGCAGGGTCGAGGTGGTGAACGGCGGCGACGGCCGGCGCTTGCGTTCCTTGCTGGCGACGTCGGTGACGTGCAGGCGGCCCTGCGCGGCCTGGACGATGCGCTGGCGCGCATCCTCGGCGGTGTCGCCGTCGGTGACGGTGAACTGCTCGAATTTCTTGCCGTCGAGCTTCACGAGTTTTGCGGAGAACGCCTGCGACGGATGCGCGCATTCGGCCTCGATGGTCCAGTACTCGCGCGCCTTGAACGCTTCGATCTCCTCTTCGCGCTCGACGATCATGCGCAGCGCCGGCGACTGCACGCGGCCGGCCGACAGTCCGCGCTGGACCTTGCGCCACAGCACCGGCGACAGGTTGAAGCCGACCAGGTAGTCGAGGGCGCGGCGCGCCTGTTGCGCATCCACCAGCGGCATCTCGATCCGGCGTGGTTGCGCGATGGCGGCCTTGATCGCGCGCGGGGTGATCTCGGTGAACACCACGCGGTGCAGCGGCTTGTCCTTCAGCAACTTGCGCTCGCCGAGGATCTCGGCGATATGCCAGCTGATCGCCTCGCCTTCGCGATCCGGGTCGGTCGCCAGCAGGATTTCGTCGGCGGCCTTGGCGGCCTTGGCGATCGCCTCGACGTGCTTCTCGTTCTTCTCGATCAGGTCGTAGCGCATCCGGAAGCCGTGCTCCGGATCCACCGCCCCTTCCTTCGGCACCAGGTCGCGGACATGGCCATAGCTGGCGAGGACGGTGTAGTCCTTGCCGAGGTATTTGTTGATCGTCTTGGCCTTGGCGGGCGATTCGACGACGAGCAGGTGCTTGGGCATGGCAACGGGATTCCGGAGCCGGCAACAGGCCGGCGAAATGGGGCGGTCGAGACGCCAACGCCCGGGACATGGGGTCCCGGGCGTCTGGTTCAACCTCTTTTATAGTGGAATCACGCCACGGGGCAGCTGTCAAGCAGTCTCAATGGCGGCTGAGAGCGGGAAGGGCGATCGCGGCGCACAGCGCCAGGAAGACCAGGGCGTACAGGGCGATGCTGAGACCGAGGATGACCTTGGTCAGGGTGCCGAGGGTTTCGTCCTGTCGTTCCGGATGGTCGGTATAGGCCCACTGGTCGACCACGTAGGTCGAGGCGACCATGTCGTGCAACGCCTGCTTGCGCTCGGTGAATGCCGCCATCACGTAGCCGATGCCGACCGTGAAGCCGCCGAGGAGGAAGGCGAAATAGCGACCGACGCCGCGGGCGAAGCTGATGCGTTCACCCTGCATGCCGGTCACCTTGATGCCGATCGCGCGCTTGCCGAGGGTGGCTTGCCGTTCCCCCGAGTGGAACCAGGCGTAATAGACCATCTGCATGCCGATCGGGATCAGGTAGGCCAGGATCAGCATGATCACCGTCCCCGCTCCGAAATCGGGTTTTGCCGACATGCCCGCCCCGAAGCCGATCGCCATCAGGAGCGGCAACTGGACGGCATAACTGGCGATGGCCAGCAGGAATCCATCGATGGTGTAGGCGGCGTAACGCTTCCAGAACCCCGCATCGACGACATGTCCGCCCTGCACGGGGAATGCATTGGTGGCGCCGATGGCCGCGCGCGGCGCCGCATAGGGATCATTCGCCTGGGCGACCGGAGCCGCCGTTTCGTACATCGAATAGCTGCCATCGGCGACGGGCGTCGCGGCCGGCGCGGGGGCCGGCGATGCAGCGACGGGTGCCGTTGGCGTCGCCATCTCGTACATCGACATGCCCTGCATCGGCGATGCGGTTCCGGCCTGTGGCGGCAACACTTCGTTCGCCACGGTCGAGAAGGCCTGCCAGTTGGCCATGCCATTGCGCCACACCAGCGTGTCCATGCCGATCTGCCCGGCATTGCGCAAGGCCAGCAATTCCTGCGACTGCACGGGGCCGCGCTGCTGGCCCTGGCGGTCGGCGTAATACCACTCGGTCATTCGATTTCCCCTGTTGGTGCGCTGTTGCGCAGGCGCAGTCTGCGCGAGCTCAGTCTTCGCGGCAAGCAGGGGGCAGGTAGCGATTGTCGAGATCGGAGCGGCAATTCCAGATGGCTTCGCCGACTTTCGCGCGATCCATCCAGATCGTCCTGCCGTCGAGCCGGTCGCTGCCGGTGCCGCCGAGATGGACGGCGTAGACGCAGCGCGTCGCGTCTTCGGCGAGTTGTCCGACCTCGACGCGCTCGACACCCTGCATGCCCTTGAAGCGGGCATCGGCGTTGTTGCCCGGGCACGCGCCCGTTTCCGCCAGTCTGGCGTCGATTCCGTACTGGATCGGGCGCGTGGCCGCGATCACCGCCATCACCTTCGATTTCAGAACGTACTGTTGGTAAGCCGGGATCGCGATCGCGGCGAGGATGCCGGTCAGCGGCACGAGCAAGGCGATGCCGACGGCCAGCGCGATCAGGCAGCCATTGCGTTGCCGGGGTTTCTCCGGTGCTTGCGGGCGCGCCGCCGTCGGCAACGGCGGTGGCAGGGAAGGCGGCGATGACATCGTCAGTGCAGCGGCTCGGGATCGTCCGCGAACATCTGCGTTTCCATCCACGCGTAGGCGGCTTCCGAGCCCGGCTGGTTGAACAGGACCATCAGCACGACCCACTTGAGGTCGTCGAGATCGAGCTCGTCCTGGTCGAGCGCCATTGCGCGATCCAGCACCAGTTCGCGCTGGTCGGCATCGAGCACGCCGTGTTGTTCGAGATAGATCAGGAAGCCGCGCGCCTCGATATCGAGTTTGGACAGCTCGCCGCTGGTGAAGACGCGGGTCGGCCCCGACGGCCCTTGGTTGGCGAAGGTCGGGCGGCGCTCGGCGAGGCCATCCAGCCAGTCGAAGGCGCGATTGGCTTCGGCGGGGCTGAAGCCGGCCGAGACCAGCGTCGACTGGAGGCCGTCTCGGTCCTGCGGCGGGGCAGAGTCATCGGTGAAGCAGTGTTCGAAGAGATACAACAGGACGTCCAGAATGCTCTCTTTCATCGATCCCCGGCCTGCGCCCGTGGGCGCGTGGATGGCGGAAGCCTTGCTTCACCCGGGAGTGCGGAGGTAACGGCCATGCCTGACCGTGATCGTCCCCTGCAGCTCCATGGTCAGGAGAATGGAGGAGAGTCGGGCCGGCGTCAATGCGGTCCGATCGGCCAAGGTATCCATAGGGATTGGGTCATGGCCCAGCGCAGACCACACGTTCTTGTGGTCGCTGTCCCAGTCCTTGGGCGGCTGGACGGGGACTTGCGGGGCCGTGTCGGTGAGTGCCTTGGCGCGCGTGCCTGCCCGCGACAGGGCGGGCGCCAGGGACAGCAGCACGTCTTCGGGGCTTTCCACCAGCTGGGCGCCATCGCGGATCAGGCGGTGACAGCCGCGGGCGTGCGGATCGTGGACCGATCCCGGGATCGCCCAGACTTCGCGACCGGCATCGACGGCGAATTGCGCGGTGATCAGGGCGCCGGAGCGCGCCGCGGCCTCGACCACCAGGGTGCCCTCCGCCAGTGCGGCGATGATGCGGTTGCGCGCCGGGAAATGATCGCGCAGCGGCTGCGTGCCCGGCGGGTATTCGCTGACGAGCAGGCCGCGCGCGGCGATCCGCGCGTGGAGATCGCGATGCTGGGCGGGATAGCAGAGATCGGGTCCGCTACCGAGCACGGCGATGGTGCCGCCACCGGCCTCGAGCGCGCCTTCGTGGGCGGCGCCGTCGATGCCCGCGGCGAGTCCGCTGACCACGACCAGTCCGGCGTCGGCGAACCGCTGGGCGAACCGCTTGGCAAGATTGCGGCCGCCGGCGCTGGCGGAACGGGTGCCGACGATCGCGACGGCGGGATCCTGCAACAGCGTGGCGTCGCCGGCGGTGAACAGCATCAGCGGTGCGCCGGAAATGGTGCGCAGGGCGGCGGGGTAGTCGGGATCGTGCCAGGCGATCAGGCGATGCCCCGGGCGTTGCAGCCATTCGGCGGTGCGCAGCCACACGTCGGGATCGGCGCCACGGCGCAGGCGGATGCAGGTGTCCTCCGACAATCCGGCCGCGCGCCACGCATGCGGCCCCGCGGCGAGCACGGCGCTGGCGCTGCCATGGAGTTGCAACAATTCGCGGCGGGGTGCGCGCCTGCCGCCAGCGCACAGGAGCGCCAGGCGTGCCGCCAGTTCGGGCATATCGAAGTCGACCATGCCGCCAGCTTGGGGCGGATGCGACGACGGCGCCCTAGGGCGCCGTCTCGCTGCCGTGTCGGAAAAATCCGATGTGGCTTAACGCGATTCAGTACGGTGCGTCGGGATGCTTGAGCTCGTAGCCGACCTGGGTCGGCTTGATGGCATCCATCACCAGTGCATAGCTGACATGGTCGAAGGTGCGGAACACCATGGCATGGCCGGAGAATTCGTCGGGCAGGCGGACGCGTCCGTAGTTGCCGACCAGCTCCTCGG
Organism: Lysobacter sp.; assembly: GCA_030151365.1. Lineage (GTDB taxonomy): Bacteria > Pseudomonadota > Gammaproteobacteria > Xanthomonadales > Xanthomonadaceae > Solilutibacter. The sequence goes on from JASLDW010000029.1 coordinate 30,407, forward strand.
TGCGCTTGTACTTCACGCGGTCGACCTTGTTGCTGCCCATGCGCCACAGCGAGAACACGGTGCCGTTGTCGACGCCGTCGCGGCTGCCGACCGAGATCGCGATGACGTCGCGCGGGCCGGCGGTGCGCAGGCGGTCGGCCACGGCCAGCACCTGGGCATGGCGGTACTCGAACTGCGCCTTCGGCGGATGCGGGACGAAGTAGGGGTCGTAGGACTGGGCATCGACCGGAATCAGGCGGTCGCCCTCGCGGACTTCGCGGCCGGCTTCGTCGAGGCGGATGGTCGAAGCCTCGATGCCGCCGACTTCGCCGCGGGTCACGGTGCCGATGTTGACGCGCTGCAGCTCGAAGCCGAGCAGGTCGTGGCCGCGGTCCGGCGTGATCGCCGAGGTCCAGAACTGCTGGAAGTCGATGGTGCGCTTGCCGCGGAAATCGAGGTCTGCGGTGTCCATGATGTCGCCGCCCTGGCGGCGGTCGAGACGGGCATAGCGCACGTTCGGACGCACGATCAGGAAGCGCTGGCCGACCGCGCTCGCGGGCAGGCCCTTGGCGTAGACCACGTAGCCCTGCGAGCCGCGCAGGCGGTCTTCCTCGAGGCCGACCACGTAGGGCAGCTGGTCGAAGCTGTTGACCACGCGCATGTCCTTGAGCCACGGCTCGACCTGCGCCAGCGGGATGCCCGGGATCGCCGCTTCGCCGCGATGCTGCGGCTGCGCTTCGGCAGTGCGGTCGATATAAGCGAGGCTGAGGACGTCACCCGGGTAGATCAGGTGCGGATTCTTCACCTGCGGGTTGGCCTGCCAGATTTCCGGCCACAACCACGGGCGGCTCAGGAACTTTCCGGCGATATCCCACAAGGTGTCGCCTTTCTTCACCACGTAGGTGTCGGGGTGGTCCGGACGAATGCCCGGATTCCCGGCGACGGCGAAGCCGGCGACGGTGAGCGCCGCGGTGGCGGCGACGGTCTTGATCGACAGGTTGAAGCGCGACAGGAGCGAGGCCATGGCCTGAGGTTCCCCGACAAATCCCCAATACGGACGGCCATTTACACCACAAAGTTCACAGTTTCACAAGACCCTTACATTTAAATCCCCGTTTTCCCGGGCGCGACCCCCGGCCAGCGGGCGTTCCGGGAGCGGCCGGCAGGACGCGGTACACTGGTGGGCATGCGATGACGCGGTGTCTGTCCCCGCCCGCACTCCGGACTTTGAACCATGGCCCTGCTCACGATCCTCGAATTCCCCGACGCCCGGCTGCGCACGAAAGCGGTGCCGGTCGATGTGGCCGGCATCGCCGCGCCCGACTTCCAGAAACTCCTCGACGACATGTTCGAGACCATGTACGACGCCCCGGGCATCGGCCTCGCGGCCAGCCAGGTCGACGTCCACCAGCGTTTCATGGTGATCGACATCAGCGAGGAGAAGAATTCGCCGATGGTCTTCATCAACCCGGAAATCCTGGGCAAGGAAGGCGAAGAAGTGTGCCAGGAAGGTTGCCTGTCGGTGCCGAACATCTTCGCCGACGTGACGCGCGCGGCGAACATCCGCGTGCGTGCGACCGACCGCAAGGGCGCGAGCTTCGAGATGGATGCCGACGGCCTGCTCGCGGTGTGCATCCAGCACGAGATGGATCATCTCGACGGCAAGCTGTTCGTCGACTACCTGTCGCCGCTCAAGCGCGAGATGGTGAAGAAGAAGCTGGCCAAGGCTGCACGCGAGAAGAAGGCGGCCTGATCTTGCGAGTTGTCTTTGCAGGCACGCCGGAATTCGCCGTGCCGGGTTTGCGCGTGGCCTGCGAACGGGCCGAAGTCGTCGCCGTCTACACCCAGCCCGATCGCCCCGCCGGGCGCGGGCGCGCGCTGACGCCGCCGCCGGTGAAGCAGGAAGCGCTGCAGCGCGGCATCGAAGTGCGCCAGCCGGAAACCCTGCGCGATCCCGAAGTACAGTCGCAGCTGCGCGCGCTCGAACCCGACCTGATCGTCACCGCGGCCTATGGCCTGATCCTGCCCAGGAAGGTGCTGAAGATCCCGCGTCTCGGCTGCTGGAACCTGCACGGTTCGCTGTTGCCGCGCTGGCGTGGCGCGGCGCCGATCCAGCGTGCGATCGAGGCCGGCGATGCCGAATCCGGCGTTTGCCTGATGGAGATGGAAGCGGGACTCGACACCGGGCCGGTGCTGTTGCGCGAAGCGACCGTGATCGGTCCTGATGAAACTTCCGGCGAGCTCTACGAACGCCTCGCCGAAATTGCTGCGAATGTCCTGGCGCAGGGATTGGACATGCTTGCCGCGGGCACGCTGCCCACGGCGCAGCCGCAACCGGCGGAGGGCGTGACCCATGCCGCCAAGATCGAGAAAGCGGAGGCGCGCCTCGACTGGAACGAACCTGCCGAAGTGCTGGCGCGCAAGGTGCGGGCCTTCCAGCCGTGGCCGGTGGCGGAAGCGACGCTGGCAGGCGAGCGTGCGCGCATCCATGCAGCGAAGGCGATTGCCGCGAACGGAGATGCCGCGCCGGGAACGGTGGTGGCCGCGACCCGCGACGGCATCGATGTCGCCTGCGGCGATGGCGTGCTGCGTTTGCTGACGTTGCAGCGCGAAGGCGGACGCGCGATGTCCGCCGCCGACTATCTGAATGCCCGTCGTGGCCAGCTTTAATCGAGCACGGCCTGACCAAACGCGCGCTGGCGACAGCCGCGGCTCAGGCGTCCGCGCCGATGCCGCGCGCGTACTCGATGCGGTGATGCATCGCGGTCGTTCGCTGAAGGCGGAATTGTCGACGGCGCAATCGCGGATCGACGATGGCCGCGATCGCGCGCTGCTGGAAGCGATGGTGATGGCGGCGCTGCGCAATCGCGCCGACTACGAGGCGACGCTGAAAGCGTGGCTGCCGCGGCCGCTCGGCCAGCGCGACAATGACCTGCGCGCGCTGCTCTACGCCGGCCTGGCGCAACTCGACGCCATGGGTTTGGCCAGCCATGCCGCGGTCGATGCGACGGTGGAAGCGGCGCGCCTGCTCAAGCGCACGCATCAGGCCGGGCTGGTCAATGCGGTGCTGCGCCGGGCCACTCGCGAACCGCTGGTGCGCGCCGACGCGCAGGACGGCTGGCCGCAATGGTTGTTGCAGCGCTTGTCCTCCGATTGGCCGGACGATGTCGAAGCGATCCTGCGCGCCAGCCGTGTTTCGCCGCCGATGTGGCTGCGGGTGAATCGACGCAGGGGCGATCGCGATGGTTATGCGGCGCTGTTGCGCGAGCAGGGCATGGATGTGCAGATGCCCGATCATCCCGTCGATGCGTTGTTGCTGGAAACGCCGGTTTCGGTGGGCACGCTGCCCGGCTTCGCCGAAGGATCGGTCTCGGTACAGGATGGCAGTGCCCAGCAGATCGCCGATGCGTTCGCGTTGAAGGCTGGCATGCGCGTGCTCGATGCCTGTGCCGCGCCCGGCGGCAAGACCGCGCATCTGCTCGAGCATGAGCCGGGATTGCAGGTTGTCGCGGCGGACATCGATGCGCGGCGCCTGCGTCGCGTCGAGGAAGGCTTGCAACGTCTCGGACTCTCGGCGGCAACACGCGTGGCCGATGCAACGAAACCGGATGCATGGTGGGACGGCCGTGCGTTCGACGCCATCCTGGTCGATGCGCCGTGCAGCGCGACCGGCATCCTGCGTCGCCAGCCCGACATCCTGCTGCATCGTCGCGCCGAAGACGTCTCCGCGCTGGTCGAATTGCAGTCGCGCATGCTCGACGCGCTGTGGCCGACACTCGCACCCGGCAGCGCGCTGGTCTATGCCACCTGTTCGATCCTGCGCGACGAGAACGATCGCCAGGTCGAGGCGTTCCTGCAGCGCACGACCGACGCACGGCTCGAGCCCCTCGATGGCGCGTTCGGCCGCGATACCGGCTTTGGCCACCAGCGCCTGCCCGGCGAGAACGGCATGGACGGCTTCTTCTACGCCCGCTTGCGGAAACAATGACGCGCGGGTCTTCCCGTATGATCGCGCCATGCGCAAATCCATGCTCGAAACACGTGCCTCCCGCGACACCTGGCTGTTCTGGATCGCCGCGCTGCTGATCGTCGGCGCCGGCATCGGCCTGCGCGATCCCTGGCCCGCCGACGAGCCGCGGTTCGCGCTGGTCGCGAAGCAGATGGTCGAGAGCGGCAACTGGCTGTTCCCGCATCGCGGCATCGAGCTCTATTCCGACAAGCCGCCGATGCTGATGTGGCTGCAGGCGGCGTTCTTCGAAATTTTCCGCAACTGGCGCGTCGCCTTCCTGCTGCCGTCGTTGCTGGCGACATTGGCGACGCTGGCCTGCGTCAAGGATCTCGGCAAGCGCCTGTGGACGCCGAAAGTCGGGCTGTGGGCCGCGTGGGCGGTGCTGCTTGCCTTCCAGTTCACCTACCAGGCCAAGAAGGCGCAGATCGATCCGCTGGTGACCTGCTTCATCACCGTCGCCAATTACGGGTTGCTGCGTCATCTGTTGCTGGGGCCGAACTGGCGCTGGTGGTGGATCGGCTGGTTCTTCGCCGGGCTCGGCACCATCACCAAGGGCGTCGGCGTGCTGGCCTTGCTGATGCTGCTGCCGGCGATCTTCGCCAGCGTGCGCGGTTGGCAGTCGCGCGGCGAATGCGTCTCGCTGCACCTGCGCGACTGGCGATTCTGGATCGCGCCATTGTTCTTCGTGGTCGCGATGTGCATCTGGCTGGTGCCGATGGTGACGGCCGTGCGTGCCAGCCACGATCCCGCCTATGACGCCTATCTCAACGACATCCTGTTCCACCAGACGGCGAAGCGTTACGCGCAGTCGTGGGACCACGCGCAGCCGTGGTGGTATTTCGTCGTGGTGGTGCTCGGCATGTGGTTGCCGGCGATGCTGGCGCTGCCGTGGGCGATTCCGGCGTGGAAACGCCGCCTGCGACGTCGCGATGCGCGCTACCTGCTGCCGTTGGCCTGGGGCGTACTGCTGGTGATTTTCTTCAGCATCCCGTCGGGCAAGCGCGACGTTTACATCATGCCGGTGTTGCCGATGTGGGGTCTCGCGCTGGCGCCGTTGCTGCCGGGCTTGTTGAAGAAGGCGTGGCCGCGGCGCTTGCTGGCAATAGTGTTGTCGGTGATGGCGATCGGCCTCGTGATCGGTGGCGCGATGATGGCCTTCGGTCATTCGAAATCGACCACGCGCTTCCTCACCGAGCGCGGCCTCGAATCGGGCGTCGGCATCGGCTGGATGCTGCTGGCGATGGGCGCGGGCGTGGTCGTCGCACTGGCGTGGTGGCGCAAGCGCCTGGGGATCGCGACGATCGTGTCGCTGGGTACGATGTGGGTGCTGTTCGGCGTGTTCGGCTATCCGCTGCTCAACGATTCGTCGTCGGCGCGCGGGCTGATGCACGATGTCGGCGCCCGCATCGGGCCCGATGCGCAACTCGCGCTGCTCGGCTGGAAGGAACAGAACCTGCTGATGGCCGATCGGCCGGCGACGAATTTCGGCTTCACCCGCGACATGCAGGCGCAGACGACGGACGCCATCCACTGGCTGCAGGCGGACCCGCAGCGTCGCTGGCTGCTGGTGCAGGACACGGTGCTGCCGAAGTGCATTCCCGATTCGGCGCTTGAGCAGGTGCCGCATTCGAATCGACGCACGTGGTATCTGGTGCGCGGGGTGGCTGTTGCGGAGTGTCCGCACTGAGGCGCGTTGGTGCAGCGTCGGGGAAAGCATCGCCCGGCTGAGCGCCTGCTGCGGTTATCCGTATCGCCGACACGCCGTGAATACGTCCATGTAGGCTCGGGCTCGCCATCCATGGCTCGCACGGTCGGCGATACGGACGAACCGCACAGGCGCCGCCGGTGGGAGCTTTTCGCTTCTCCTCCTTAAGGCAACAACACTCACGCACCAGCGCGTGCGATGCCGTCGCTCAGCCGGGCGATGATCTGTCGGCCAACTCTCGCAGCTTCCGATACTTGTCGAACACGTAGCGCGCATGCAACGCGTGATAGCGCGCCGCCGTGCCGCCATCGAGAAAGCCGCCGCGCAGCACGTAGTTCTTCAGCCAGTAGGCGGCGGCATGCAGTGGCGCTGCGAGCGCGCCGGCGCGGCGTCCTTGTGCATGACGTTGCTGCGCCCACAGTGCGGCGTAGCGTTGCAGCTTGCCCGCGTATTCTTCGTCGCTGCGCGCGGTGTCGTGCTCGATGCGCGCGTCCAGCGTGGCGACGCGTTTGCCGGCGAGGTCGAGCGCTTCGTGCACGCTCGCCGGTTTGTAGCGGAGGTCGTTGCGGAACAGGCGCGCGACCTTCTCCTTGCCCCAGCCGCCATGGTTCAGCGCGGTGCCGAGGTAGTGCGTGCGTCGCAACAGATTCCAGACGTCGGCCTGCTCGACGCGGCCATCGGCGAAGGCGTTGCGAATCGTGTCGTCGGCGCCGTCCGCCAGCCACTCGTCGGAATCCAGCAGCAGCGCCCAAGGCGTCTGCGCCAGCGCGATCACCGCGTTCTTCTGCGCCGCGAAACCCAGCCACGGTTGCTGCACCACGCGTGCGCCGGCTGCTTCCGCAACCGCCACGGTGTCGTCGTCGGATTGCGAATCCATCACGATCACTTCGCGGCACAGCGGCGTGAGGCTGGCTACGCAGCGAGCGATGCGATCGCCTTCGTTCTTCGCGATCACCACGCCGGTAATAGGCGGCTTCGAAGTGCTGTCGCTCATCGCGGCCTCGAATGCCTCTCGAAATCTGCGTAAGGGTTCACTTCGCCGCTTTCGGGCGGGCGCAGGGTATAGCGCTTGTAGGTCCACTGGTATTGCGCGAGATCGCGACGGGCAATCCGTTCGATGTCACGGTTGAGCGCGGCGACGCCGATCTTCGGGTCGCCGCTGGCGATGTCGGGATCGGCGCGTTCGATGCAGATACGGAAGCGCGGTGCGTCATCGGTGCGCTGGCACCACGCGTGCAGCACGGTGGCGCCGGTGCGCTGGGCGAGGCGATTGAGCAGGGTCATCGTCAATGCCTGCACGCCGAAGAACGGCGCGAATTCGCCGTCGCCGGCCTTGGGTTGCTGGTCGGGGAGGATGCCGACCACGCCGCCCGCGGCCAAGGTCTTGAAGAGTGCGCGGATCGCCGTGCCTTCGGCGCGAACCTGGGTGATGCGATCCGGCGCTTCGTCGGCGCGGACGCGACGCAGGAAGGCTTCGCCGACCGCGGATTCCGGCGGCTTGTAGAGGATGGCCAGCGGCGTCTGCGCGGCCAGCCACTGGTTGAGCAATTCCCAATTGCCGAAATGCGGCGCCGAGACGATCAGTCCGCGTCCGGAGCGCAAGGCTGCATCGAACAGCTCGCGACCCTCCTCGCCGTCGATCAACGCCAGGTTGGCGGTGTGCGGATGGGTCCACAGATGCAGGGTCTCCATCATCTGGCGACCGGTGCTGCGCAGGACCGCACGTTCCAGGGCGGTGCGCGCGGTGGCATCCAGCGCCGGCATCGCCAATTCCAGGTTGCGGCGCGTCACCCTCAGTTCGCGACCGCCACTCCAGCGCTGGATGCGTGCGAGGCCGTCGCCGAAACGGTTGAGGACAGACCACGGCAGGTGGCCGAGTCCCGAGGCAAGGGCATGGAGGAGGTTGGCGGTGCGGTCGGGATTCACCGGGTCAAGTTTATCGGGCGCGTGCTTTGGGGGCCTGTTAACGCTATCGGGACATGCCATGCCGCGCCAAGGCGCATGCGGTGCAAGGAAGAGCGAGGGAGTTTATGTCGATAAATGATCGAGTGATGAGGCT
>JASLDW010000037.1 GCA_030151365.1 Lysobacter sp.
GACTTCGCCGGTATGGACGTCGGTGACGACGAGGCCGGCCTGCAGCGGCGGGCGTCCGCGCGAACCGATCTTGGCCAATGTCGCGGTGACCGAACCTTCGGCATAGGCCTGCGCCGACGGCGACATCGCCGTCATCACCGAAAGACCGGCGCCCTGCAGCGAATCGCTGGAGTAATCGCTGGCGAGCTGGCGGCGCACGAGGTCGACATAGGCCGGGAAACGATTCGGCGGCCCGTTGCCGGGCGCCGGCGTCACGCCCAAAGGCGCCTTCATCGCGGCGTCGTATTCCTGCTGGGTCAGGATGTTGCTTTCGCGCATCTTGTCGAGGACGAAGCCGCGGCGCGCCAGCGCGCGGTCGGGATGGCGGCGCGGATCGTAGAACGACGGCCCGCGGACGATGGCGATCAGCAGCGCGATCTGCTCGTTGTTGAGCGATTGCACGTCGCGCCCGAACCAGAACTCCGACGCCGATTCGATGCCGTGGATCGCCTGCGAACCTTGCTGGCCGAGGTAGACCTGGTTGAGGTAGGTCTCGAGGATGGTGCGCTTGTCGTAGCGCATCTCGAGGATGATGGCGTAGAGGATCTCGTTGAGCTTGCGGCTCGGCGTCACTTCCTTGCCGATGCCGAGCAGGCCGCTGCGCGCGAGCTGCTGGGTCAGGGTGCTGGCGCCCTGGCGGCTCTCGCCCCCGGAGCGCAGCGCGACCCATACCGCGCGCAACATGCCGAGCGGATCGACGCCATGGTGCCGCGCGAAATTCTTGTCCTCGACCGCCTGCAGGCCGGTGACCAGCTTTTCCGGCACTTCATCGAGGCTGACCAGCCGACGCTCTTCCTGGGCGCGGCCGTAGAGCGTGGCGATGCGCGCGGGGTCGAGGCGGGTCGCCGCCACGGTCTTGTGCGTATCGCGATCGCCGACGGCGACGACGCGACCATCGCCCAGGGTGACGTCGATGCGATGCGCGGCGATGTGGCCGCCGACATCATCGAAGCCGCGGCTTGAAATCAGCGCGTGGTTGCCCTTCACCGCATAGGTGCCGGGACGATCGCCGATGCCGTCGTTGTAATAGGCGGCGGCATCGAGCTCGGTCTTGAGCGTCGCGGCATCGAGCGCGATGCCAGGCTGCAGCTGCAGCGGGCGGGCGTAGACGCGCGTCGGCAACTGCCAGCGCAACTGGTCGAAGCGCAGCGTGACCTGGTGGTTGAGATAAAGCATGTACGGGATCAGGAATCCCAGGCCAACCCCGAGGCAGACCAGGGACAGCTTGATCAGCCGCTGCTTCCACGAAGGAGTGCCGTCGGTGTTGTCGTCCTCGTACTCGAGATCGTCGTCTTCGTCGTTATCGATGCGCGCCACGCAAGCAACCGCGGTTGGAAAGGGGCAGTCTAGAGCAGAACGGGATCACGACGCCGTCGGCATTCAGCCCGCGTCCGGGTCAGGGCCTTCCCTGCCCGCCAGGCCGTCGCGCAAGCCGCGGCACATCGCCCGCAGGTTGGCCAGGCGCGGCGCCACCACCAGCGAAAAGCCGAGGAATTTCAGGATCGCGCGCGGGATGTCCTGGGCGATCCAGCGCCACGGCGTGCCCGGCCGGCGATACAGCAGCACGCGGTTGCGCATGATGAAGTACAGGCGCGTCGGCCCGTGCACGATCGCCCGCCCGCCCGGCCGCCAATGCAGGCGATCGCCGATGCGATGCTCCATCTCGGCATCCGCGATCCCGGCCAGGCGGTACCCGCGCGACTTGGCGCGGAAGCACCATTCAAGGTCGACGTTGTCGATGAACAGCCCGGCGTCCATCTCGCCGATCGCGTCGATCGCGCGCAACGGGACCAGGCAGCCGGAAGTGATCAGGAAATCGCAGTCGACGACCTCGCCGGATCGGGGTCGCAATTTGCGGTTGAACGGGAACCCGATGCGCACGAATGGCGCGGCTTCGCCGCTGCGGGCGTCGATATGGACGGGCCCGACCGCCGCCAGTCGCTCGCCAGCGGAAACCAGTGCCTCCCGGAGCCGGACGACCATGTCGCCGGCGGGCAGGCTGTCCTGGTCCATCAACATGACGTGGTCGTGGCCATGCGCGCGTGCAACGGCAATGCCCTGGTTGAGCGCGGCACCGACGCCGAGATTGTTTTCGTTGGCGATGATGTCGATATCGTGCGCCGTCGCGAGCGCGCGAATCGGCTCCAGGTTCGTCGATGCGTTGTCGACCAGCCACAGGCGCTCGACCTGCGGAGCCAGCGCATCGACCAGCGATTGCAGCGTGGCGATATCGGGGCGATACGTGACCACGATGGCGGCGATGGAAGATGCGTCCGCCATCAATCCAGCCCCGACAGGTCGGCTGCCACGGAACGCAGGCCCGAGCCGAAGCGATGATAGCCGCCACGCAGGAGTTCGCGACCGACGTGGGTGATGCGTGCGAGCGGCGATGCCGGCAAATCGGCGCGCGACACCGCATGACGCGAACGATCGGCGACGGCCGCGCGGGTTTCCGGCGTGGCGCGCTGCTCCAGCTCCCGTATCCTCAGCACCTGCCGCTCCTGATAGGCACGCCGGGAGACACCGATGCCGACCTGCTGCAACGGCGATTTCTCCGTCGCGCCGATCTGGTTGCCGCCGTGCTGGCGATAGTCGATCAAGGGGCGTTCGAGGGTATCGACGCGACCGTGCATCGACGCGATCATCGCCATCCACTCGTCATGGGCCCAATGCGCCGCAAACGGTGTCGCCAGCGCCAGCACTTCGCGACGCAGGGCCATCGTCGCGCCGGTGACGATGTTCCGTCGCAGCAGCACGCCGAAGGCATCGCCGCGGTGCATGGCCGCCAGCTCGCGCGGGGCCACCTCCAGCACGCCGAACAGATCGCGCCCCGTCGGATTGCCGGCACCATCCACCAGCCTCGCATCCGAATGCAGGACCAGCAACGACGGATCGACGGCGAACGCGGCCATCATCATCGCGACCTTTTCGGGATGCCAGATGTCGTCCTGGTCGCAGGTGAACAGCACGTCGGCGTCGGCGCGCGCCAGTGCCTGCTCGAAATGGTGGACGTAGCCGGAGGCCTGGCCATTGCGATGGAGGACGACATCGACGCCGTTCGCGCGTCGCTCCACCGCGAAGGACTGCAGCAGGTTCCAGCTATCGTCGTCCGACCCATCGTCCGACAGCACGTATTGATCGATGCGATGGGTCTGCGCGCGCAGGCTGTCCAGCTGTCGGGGCAGGTAGCGCTCGCCGTTCCAGCTGCACAGCACCACCGCACAGCGCAGGGCGTTCGCCTCGCTCACGACTGCATCCCCCATGTCGCCATGGTCGGCTGGAACCGGCGCGGACGCACGCCCAACACCTCGATCGCAGCCGCGTTGTCGGCGACGAGATCCTGGTCGAGGCGCGACAGTGCGCCACGCAACCGTGGCAGCAGGCGCGAGGCCAGCGGCAGCACGCCGACCGGCACCGCCAGCGGCAAGGTCGAACGGTCGAGGCTGGCACGCACGCGCCGGAACATCTCGTCGACACGCAAGCGTTCGCCGCCGCCAAGCTCGAGGATGCGCGAAGATGCAGCTTCGTTCCGCACTGCCGACAACGCAGCCTGCGCGACATCCCCTGCATGGATCGGCTGGCGCAACCCGCGGCCTGGCGGTATCGGGAACACCCGCGATCGCAATGCGCGTCGCGCGATCAGCGTCAGGTTGCGATCGAGCCCCACGCCGTAAATCATCGTCGGCCGCAGGAGGGTCCAGCGCATGCCGAGCCGCCCGCATTCGCGCTTCAGCGCCGCCTCGCCCTGCAACAGCCGCGCAGCGATCGCGCGATCCCCGGGCACGTTCGACTCTCGCTTGCTCACCGCGCTCATCGAACTGGTGGCGACGACGATCGGCGCAGGCGCATCCGCCTTGGCCGACAGCCATTCCGCCAGGCCATCGAGCGGCCCGAAGCTGACGATGGCGTCGATTGCCGGCAAGACCGGCACCGCAGCAGGCAATCCACCTTGCACCCAGGTCACGCGCGTCGAGCCGGCAGAACGGAGAGCCCGCGACAACGCGATGACTTCCGCGCCTTCGTTTGCCAACAGCGGCAATGCCGCATGCCCGAGCTGGCTGGTCGCGCCGGTCAGGAGGATGCGCATCACGAACGCGGCCTCCGCGCCGCACGCACGCCGCGCAGCGCCAGCAACGCATCGGTGAGTTGCGCCAGCTGATCGACATCGCGCACGCGCACCTGCATCCGCGCCTGAACACCCTGCTTCGACGTATGCACTTCCAGCGCATCCATCGCGCAACCGGCCTGCGCCACCACGTTGACGATGTCGCGCGCCAGCAGCGGACGATCCTCGCCTTCAACAACCAGCGCGACGCGCTGCGTTTCGTGGCGGCCCCACTCGACGTCAACGATACGATCCGGCGCGCGTTCGGCCATGCGCAGCAGCGTCGGGCAATCGGCGCGATGCACACTCACCTGGTGCTCGCGGGTGAGGTAACCGACCGCCGGTTCGCCCGGCACCGGCTGGCAGCAGCGCGCGATCTGCGAAACAAGATTCTCCAGGCCCCCGATGCGCAGGCGATTCGACGGCACCGGCGCGGATTCGCGCCCGCTGCGGATCGTCGTCGGCCCGCTCTCTTCCGGTTCGCTGCGCTCGGCATCGGTGATCGCCCGCAAGACCTGGGTCGGACCGATTTCGCCGAGCGCAACGCGCATGTACAGCTCGTCGACGCTGTTGACCTGCTGGAATCGATCCAGCACCGGCTCCAGCGGGCTGCGCGCGCGGCCGTAACGCTTGAGTTCGCGTTCGAGCATCTCGCGCCCGACCTGCACGTTGCGCGCGCGATCGAGCTTGCGGAACCATGCCCGCACCTTGTCGCGCGAGCGCGCATTGACGAGATAGCGATTGCCCGGCAGCAGCCAGTCGCGACGCGGCGCCGCTTCCTTGCCGGCGATGATCTCGACGCGCTGGCCGGTGGCGAGCGGCGTATCCAGCGGCACGATGCGGCCATCGACGCGCGCGCCCCGGCAACGGTGGCCGAGTTCGGTATGCAGGCGATAGGCGAAATCCAGCGGCGTCGAGCCGGTCGGCAGATCGACCACCTCGCCGCGCGGCGTCAGTGCGTAGATACGATCCTCGACCAGCTCGCTGTCGAACTCCTCGGCCAGCGCCGCGTCCCCACCCTGCGTCTGCACGTCGAGCAGCTGGCGCATCCACACCACGCGCCGTTCCAGCGCGCTGTCGGACGGCCCGCCTTCCTTGTAGCGCCAGTGCGCGGCGACGCCGAGTTCGGCGCTGCGATGCATTTCGTGGGTCCGGAACTGGATTTCGAAGACCTTGCCCGCGGGACCGACCACCGCGGTGTGCAGCGAACGATAGTCGTTATGCTTGGGCCGCGCGATGTAATCGTCGAACTCGCCCGGCACCGGCGGCCACAACGCGTGGGCGACGCCGAGCGCGGCGTAGCAATCGGCGACGCTGTCGACCATCACCCGCAGCGCGCGCAAATCGTTCAGGCCTTCGAAGGGCAGCGACTTGCGCTCCATCTTTCGCCAGATGCTGTAGATGTGCTTGGGTCGCCCACTGATCGTCGCCACGATCCCATGCGATTGCAACGCGGTTTCCAGCATCTTCTTCGCGGTGTTGATGTCGTGTTCGCGCTCGCGCCGACGCTCGTCGACGAGGCCGGCGACGCGGCGGTAATCGTCGGGCGACAGCACGCGGAAGGCGAGATCCTCCAGCTCCCACTTCAATTGCCACACGCCAAGGCGATTGGCCAATGGGGCGTGGATGTCGCGCACCGCGCGCGCCAGCGCAAGGGTGGCATCGTCGCGGCGATCGGCAAGCGAGCGCAATTCGGCAAGGCGCGTCGCCAGCAGGATCGGCACCACGCGCAGGTCGCGCGTCATCGCCAGCAGCAGGCGGCGCAGGCCTTCGGGATTGCTGCCGCCGGCAGACTGGCCGTGCAAGGCCAGCACCTGGCGTTCCGCAGCCTGACCTTCGATCAGCTCCGCCAGTGCGCCGCGTTCGCTCTCCGGCAACACGGCATTATTGGCGCCGATCGTCGCGGCGACCGCGGTATCGGCATCGGCGCCGAGCGCGGCCAATGCGTCCAACGCCTGCGGCAACCACGACGGTATCGACGCCTCCGCCAGCGCCGAACGCAACGCCTGCGCACGCTCCGCCGGCAACCCCGCCAGCAGGGCATGGTTCAACACGACGGCAGTGGCGTCAGGAGAGGTGGACATCGTCCCGCTACGTTACCTCAGGCCGGCGATGCGGCCTGCAAGTTTTTTCGCGGATACGCCGCCCTTCACGCCGAGCTCCTGGGCAAAGGTGGCGACGCGCAGTTCCTCCAGCTCCCAGCGCAACGCCCGCGCCTGCGCATCGGCGGGATCGACTGCGGCCAATGCATCGGCAAAGGGTTTGAGTTCGAGCATGCGCGCCTGGTCCTTGGCGGGGTCGCGCAGCGCGCGTTCGGCCCGCAGCGACAGTGCCTTCAGCCAGCGCGGATATTCCGCGAGTGCCTCCACCGGCACTTCGCGCAGGAAGCCGGGGCGCGCCAGCGACCCGAGATGCGCGCGCATGTCGTCGAGGTTGCCGCTGGCCCAGCCCATCAGCTTCGATTCCAGCCTGGCGCGGATGTCGGCGATCAGCGAGAGGATGGTTTCGGCCTGCTGCAGGCGACGCATCGCTTCGGCGAACAGCGTCTTGCCGATGGCGTTGCGTCGTGCGGCAAAGCCATCGGCATCGCGGATCGCGACCAGGCCATCGCTCGCCAGCGCGGCGAACGCGCCATCAACCAGGTCCTCGCGCAAGCGATCGCTTTCGCTGGTCTTCGCGCCCGGGCGTGGCGACGCCGACTCGATCGCCGCATAGAGCAACGCCGTCTTGGCCTGTACCGGCAGCTGCCGGCGCGCCTGTTTCAACTTGTCGGCCAATGCCAGTCGCAACAATCGGCGCACGCCTTCGACATGATGGCGCTCGGCAACTTCGCGTTGGGCATGCACGTGCAGCGAGACGGTGTCGCCGTCGTCGTGCAGGGCCGGGAATGCGGGAATGCCGCCATCGCCGGTGATCTGCGCGGGAATCGCCACATCGGGGAACGTGGTCAACCCGGCGCGCGCAAGATCCCTGGCGGCGCGACCGGCGAATGCGCGCTGCGCACGCGCACCGAACTTCGCCCGCAAGTCGGCGAGATCGCGCGAACTGGCGATCACGTTCTTCCCCGACTCGTCCTGCAATTGCAGGTTCATCCGCAGGTGCGGCTCGATGCCCGCCTCGTCGAAATCGACCGCGGAGACATCCACGCCCGACAAGCGCTTGAGGAAACGCGCCAATGTCGAGACGAAGGCATCCGCTTCCGGTTCGCGATGCGCTTCGGCGAAGGCGCGGCCGAAATCCGGCGCCGGCACGAAGTTGCGCCGCAGGATCTTCGGCAACGACTTGATCAACGCCGTCGCCTTGTCCTGCACGAAACCGGGGGCCAGCCACGAAAGCATCGCCGCGTCCAGCGCGTTGAGCAAGTGCAGCGGCACCGCCAGTGTCATGCCGTCATCGACCGCACCGGGCTCGAAGCGGTAGCGCACGGCCAGCCGCACGTCGCCGATCGCGAGATAGGGCGGGAAACGCGCGGCATCGGTTTCATCGGCGACCAAGAGGTCGTCGCGCGACCATTCCAGCGCGGCCTGCTGTTCCTTCGACAACGATTTCCACCATGCATCCAGCGCCTGCGCGTTGTGGACATGCGACGGCAGGCGATCGAGATACCAGCGCGCCTGCCATTCTTCATCGACCACCAGGCCGGCGCGACGCTGCTTGGCTTCCTCTTCCCTGGCCAGTTCCAGCGTGCGCAGGTTGCGGGCGAGGAAACCGCTGCGGGTATTGATCTCGCCCGTCACCAGGGCGTCGCGCACGAAGATCGCGCGCGATTCCTCCGGATACAGCGCGCCGTAATGCACCGGCTTCTTCGGCGCCAGCACCAGCCCGAACAGGCTGATCTGCTCGCTGCCGAGCACGCGGCCCTGCGAACGCGACCAGTGCGGATCGTGATGGCGACGCGCCAACAGATGCGGCAATTCCGCGATCGCCCAATCCGGTTCGATCGCCGCGTTGGTGATCGCCCAGACTTTTTCGGTATCGAGCAGCGTGGCGGACAGCAGCCACGGTGGCGGTTTCTTGGCCAGCACCGAACCCGGAAACAGCTGGAAACGGCGGCCGCGCGGACCTTCGTAGACGCCGCGATCGCCCAGATGCCCGATCTGGGTCGGCAGGCCGGCGATCAAGGCACGATGGAGATTGGCGTAATCGACACCCTTCGGGTTTGCCTCATCCGACCAACCCAGCTCCACGCACTGCAACTTCAACTGGCGATGCAGCTCACGCCACTCGCGCAGGCGCAGGAAGCCGAGAAAGTTCTTCTCCGCCCATTTGCGCAGCTGCGACTGGCTCATCTCCTCGTGGGCAACGCGATACGCTTCCCACAGGTTCCAGATGCCGGCGAATTCCGACTTGGGATCGGCGAATTGCGCATGCGCGGTATCGGCGGCGGCACGGGCATCGGCCGGACGTTCGCGCGGATCCTGGATGCCGAGGAAACTGGCGATCGCCAACATCTCGTGCAGGCAACCACGCGTGTGCGCGGCGATCAGCATGCGCGACAGCTTCACGTCCACCGGCAAGCGCGCCATCTGCTTGCCGATCGCGGTCAGCTTGCGATCGGCGTCGATGGCGCCAAGCTCGGTCAATTGCTGCCAGCCATCGGCGATCGCGCGTGGATCCGGCGGCTCCAGGAACGGGAAATTTTCGATCTCGCCCAGGCCGATGCTGAGCATGCGCAGGATCACGCCGGCCAGTGCGGAACGACGGATTTCCGGATCGGTGAACTCGGCGCGCGCGGCGGAATCGGCTTCCGAATACAAGCGGATGCAGACGCCATCGGCGACGCGACCGCAACGGCCCGCACGCTGGTTGGCACTGGCCTGCGAAATCTCCTCGATGTGCAGGCGATCGAGTTTCTGCCGCGGACTGTAACGCTTGACGCGGGCGTAGCCGGGGTCGACCACGTAGCGGATGCGCGGCACCGTCAGAGAGGTTTCGGCGACGTTCGTCGCCAGCACGATGCGACGCTTCGGTCCCGGCTGGAACACCTTGTCCTGGTCCTTGGCCGACAACCGCGCGTACAGCGGCACCACTTCGGTGCTGCGGTACTTGCGCCGTTCCAGCGCCTGATGGGCATCGCGGATCTCGCGTTCGCCAGGCAGGAAGATCAAGGTGTCGCCGAGCGGATTCTCGCGGGTGATTTCGTCGCAGGCGGCGACGATGCCGTCGAGCACCGTGCGTTCGCCGCCCTCCTCGCCTTCTCCTTCAAGTGGACGATGACGGATCTCCACCGGATACGTGCGGCCTTCCACTTCCACCACCGGCGCGCCGCCAAAATGCGCGGCGAAACGCCCGGTATCGATGGTCGCGGAGGTGACGATCAGCTTCAGGTCGGGCCGCTTCGGCAGCAGTTGCCTGAGATAGCCGAGCAGGAAATCGATGTTGAGGCTGCGTTCGTGCGCCTCGTCGATGATGATGGTGTCATAACGCGACAACCAGCGATCGGAATGGATCTCCGCCAGCAGGATGCCGTCGGTCATGAACTTGATCGCAGTGGTGTCGCCGACCTGGTCGTTGAAACGCACCTGGTAGCCGACCGCACCACCCATCGGCACCTGCAACTCCTCGGCCACGCGACGCGCCACCGAACGCGCGGCGATCCGGCGCGGCTGGGTGCAACCGATCACCCCCGCCTGCCCGCGTCCGGCCAGCAGGCACAGCTTCGGCAACTGCGTGGTCTTGCCGGAACCGGTCTCGCCGGCGATCACCACCACTTGGTGCTTGCGGATCAGCTCGACGATGTCATCGCCGTGCGCGGCGATCGGCAGGTCGGCATTGAGCGTCGCCGTCGGCAATTGCGCGGCCCGTGCCTCGCGCGCGGCGACCGATGCCTGCAACTTCGCGGTGAAGGCATCGCGCAAGGCGGCATCGTTCGGCTTCGCCTGCCATTTCGCCAGCAGCCCCAGCAGGCGGCCACGGTCGCGCGTCGACGCGCCGTCGATGGCACGCCGTGCTTGGTTCAGCTCGGATCGCGGGGGAGTTTCAGCGGGGGACAACGGTCGATTCCAACAAACTCAGGCGCGCGGACAATCGGTCGGCCGCCTATTGTCTCGCGTACACCTCCATATCGGGGTGTAACCGCTACGACTCAAGTCAACCGTTCCGCGGCACCGCCATCGCACGACCCCAAATCTCCCGGTTACACCCATCAGGTCGAGGTGTAACCGCCCGGTTCCCGCCCCCTGTTGACAGCCGCCCGCCCGTACTGTCTCATGTGGCAATGCACCATCTCCCCGCCCTCTCCGCTTTCCCGACCACGCAGCGCGCGTGGTCGTGGCGGCGTGGCTCGGGAGACTCGCCCGGCGCCTGAGCGCGCCTGCCTGCCGAATCCCCGAGCCCGGTCCGCAACGACCGGGCTCTTTTTTTATCCGGACCCCAACCATGCTGCTCCGCTACCGACTCCCCGCCGACCTCATCACCCCGCTCTCCGCCTATCTGGCGCTGCGCTCCCACGGCGCCAGCCTGCTGCTGGAGTCCGCCGACCAGGGCGAACGCGTGGGCCGCCACAGCTTCGTGCTGGTGCAGGACGCCGGCGAAGTGAAGATGAATCCACCGGCCCACGGCTGGGTGAAGGCGCTGCGCGATCTCGCCGGCCCGGTCCTGGCGGACCGCGGCACGTTCGACGCCGCCTCGGAACTGCCGCCCGGTCGCGACACCATGCCGGTCGGCGTCGGCATCGCCGGTTATGTCGGCTTCGAGGCGGTGATCGCCGACGAACCGACCCTGCAGCTGCCCAATCGCGACTCGCTCGGCTTGCCGACGGTATGGGCGCGCCGCTTCGACGCCGCCCTCGTCTTCGATCATCTCCACCAGGTCGCCGAACTGCAGGTGCTGGGCGACGACGAGGCCGCATTGCGCCAGCGTCTCCTCACCCTGCGCTTCGCCCTCTCGCAGCCGGTGCAGGCGCGGGAAGACGCCGGATCGCCGCGCGCCTTCGCGACGATCAGGCGCGCCGATTACGAAGCGCACGTCCACAACGCGCAAACGCTGATCCACGATGGCGATGTCTACCAATTGGTGCCGAGCCAGCGCCTGCGCATCGAACAGCCGCCGTCGCCGCTCACCGCCTATCGCCGCATGCGCCGGCTCAATCCCAGCCCCTATGGCTTCCTGCTGGAATGGGACGGATTCGCACTGGCCGGCGCGTCGCCGGAAATGCTGGTGCGGGTGAACGGTGATGAAGCCGAAACCCTCCCGATCGCCGGCACGGTGCCGCGCGGTGGCGATGACGCCGAGGACGCCGCGCGTTTCGAGGCGTTGCGCAACGATCCCAAGGAACTCGCCGAGCACCAGATGCTGGTCGATCTCGCCCGCAACGATTTGGGTCGCTGTGCCGCGCCCGGTGGCGTGCATGTGGAGAAGCCGCTGGCCCTGCAACGCACCAGCCACGTGCTGCACCTCACCACTACCGTGAAGGCGAAATTGCGCAACGGCATCGATGCGCTCGACGTGCTGGCCTCGTGCTTCCCCGCCGGCACCGTCAGCGGCGCACCGAAACTGCGCGCGGCCAAACGCATCGCCGAAATGGAACAGGACACCCGCGGCCCCTATGCCGGTGCGTTGATCAAGCTCGGCGCCGATGGCACCTTCGACAGCGCGCTGATCCTGCGCACCGCGGTCTACGCCAATGGTCACGCCTGGCTGCAGGCCGGTGCCGGCATCGTCCGCGCATCCGATGCACACAAGGAATACATGGAAACCCTGCACAAACTCGGTGCCCCCGCCGCCGCGATGGGTGTCTCGCTGAACGCTCTGGAGGGCGCGGAATGATTTTGCTGATCGATGCATTGGACAGTTTCACTTACAACCTCGTGCAGGCCTTCCAGGCGCTGGGCGAGGAAGTCGAAGTCGCGCGCTTCGACCAGATCACGCTCGACGATGTGCGCCAACGCAATCCGGAACTGATCGTGCTGTCGCCGGGACCGGGCCATCCCACCGAATGCAGGATCCATGTCGACATCGCCGCCAGCGATCTCGCCATCCCGGTGTTCGGCGTCTGCCTCGGACAGCAGGCGCTGGCGGCGGGTAGCGGTGGTCGCGTGACGCATGCGCGCGAACCGTTGCACGGCGAAGCGACGCCGGTGGAACACGACGGCACCGGCGTGTTCGCGAATTTGCCGCAGCCATTTATGGTCGGCCGCTACCACAGCCTGATCGTCGATGACGCCACCTTGCCGCCGGAATGGCAGATCACAGCGCGCTCGGAATCGGGCGAACCGATGGCGATGGCGCATCGCACGTTGCCGCGCTGGGGCGTGCAATTCCATCCCGAAAGCATCCTCACTCCCGATGGTCCGGCGCTGCTCGCCAACGTCTTGCGCCTCTCAGGTCTGCGTCCATGACACTGCTCACTTCCCACAATCCGATCCGTCCGCTGCAGGCCGACACCGCGGCGGAATTGATGCGGACCTTCGTCGACCAGGACACCGATGCCTTGCTGGTTGGCGCATGTTTGGCCTTGCTCGCGCAACGCGATCCCACTGCCGAAGAACTGCACGCATTTGCCTCCGTCCTGTTGGCGGAAGCGCAACCCTTCGATCGCGGCGATCTCGCCGTGCTCGATGTCGTCGGCACCGGTGGCGACGGCGCATCCACGCCCAACCTCAGCACCCTGTCCAGCCTGCTGGTGGCGCATCTCGGCATGCCGGTGGCCAAGCACGGCAATCGCGCAGCGACTTCCACCTGCGGCAGCGCCGACCTGATGGAAGCGCTCGGCTACGATCTGGCGCGCGTACCGGCGCAACTCAAGCGGGATCTCGCGACGCACAACTTCGCCTTCCTGTTTGCGCCTGCCTACCACCCGCTACTCGGTCGGCTGCGCGAAATCCGCCGTCGACTCGGCATTCCCACCATCTTCAACCTGCTCGGTCCGCTGCTGAATCCGGCGCGCCCGGCGTACCAGGTGCTTGGCGTGGCGCGTGACACATTGCTGGAACCGATGGCCGGGGCGCTGGCGCAAGGCGAGTTGCAGCGCGGCTTCGTCATCCACGGCAAGAATGCGCAGGGCGACGGCATGGATGAAGCGTCGATCGAAGGTCCGACTCGCGTGCTGGAACTGCGCGATGGCAAGGTGCAGGCGATGGAAGTGCTGGTGCCACGCGACCTCGGCATTCCCGCGCCGGGACGCGATGCATTGCGCGTCGAAGATCGCACCCAGGCGCTGGCGGTCGCGCGCGGCTGCCTGCGGGGATCGCGCTCGCCCGATTTCCGGCCCGCCGTCGCCGATGCCGTCGCGCTGCAGGCCGGCCTCGGTTTGCTGCTGCATCGGAATGCGTCGTTGTCGGAACTGCCGGCAGCCATGTGTGAATGCCGCGACGTGCTGGAGAACGGCTTCGAGGCGCCCTTGCCAACCCAGGAGATCGCGGCATGAGCGCGCTGCCCACACTGCATGACGTGTTGCGTGATGCGCAGCTTCCGGCAGGATCGCATCTCACCCGCGTGGTGGAAAGCGAAGCCGCGCGGATTGCCGAAGCAGCTATTGCACCGGCATCGAAGCGCGATCTCCATGCACGCTTCGAGCAATCCTTGCGCGACACGAAAGCCCGCAACGGTGGCGCGGTGATCGCCGAATTCAAGCGCGCCTCGCCTTCGCTGGGTCCCTTTGCCGCCGATCGCGATTTCGACACGCAGTTGCAGGCCTATCGCGATGGCGGCGCAGCCGCCGTGTCGATCCTCGCCGAACCGGCGCTGTTCCGCGGCAGTCCCGATGAAGTCCGCGCTGGCGTGCGTTACGGTATGCCGCGTCTCTACAAGGGCTTCGTGCTGGACGAACGCCATCTCGACGAAGCCGCAACGGTGGCGCAAGCCGATGCCGTGCTGCTGATCGCCCGCGTGCTTGGCCGACACACTGCCGCCTTCGCCGACGCCGCACGCGAACGCGGACTCGAGCCGTTGGTGGAATTGCACGAACTCGGCGAGATTCCGTTCGCGCGTGATAGCGGCGCAACGCTGGTCGGCATCAACGCGCGCGATCTCGCCAGCTTCGCCATCGGCGCTCCAACCGCCGATCCGCTGCGCGAAGCGTTTCCGGACGCCGTGCTGATCCGCGAATCCGGGTTGTCCACGCCCGAGGACGCACGCGCGGCGTTCACCCACGGCTTCGACACCGTGCTGATCGGTGAGGCGCTGATGCGCAGCACCGATCCCGTGGCCTTCCTGCAGGCGTGCAGGACATGAGCCTGATCGCCAAGGTCTGCGGCATCACCAACAACGACGACGCGCGCATGGCACTCGCCGCCGGCGCGGACCTGATCGGTTTCGTGCGCCATCCGGCAAGCCCGCGCCATTGCGAAGAACTGGAATCGGCGAGTGCAGGCATCGGCACGCGCGGCGTGCTGGTCGCGGTCGGCGAGGCCATCGAACCGATGATCGACGAAGCGGTCGCGCATGGCCTGGGCTGGGTGCAACCGTATCTTCCATCCGGCCTGCGCACCAACGCGTTGGCGCGCACGCACGCTGCCGGACTGAAACTGCTGCTGCCGTGGCCCGACAGCCCCGACCAGCAAGCGGTCGATGCCGATCTCCATCTATGGGAAACCGCGCCGGCGCTAACCGGCGTGCATGGCGGTTCCGGGCAAACACATGCCGCGCAATTTCCACCACCGGGACCGTTCCTGCTCGCAGGCGGACTCGATGGCGACAACGTGCGCGAACGCATCAACGCGTTAATGCATGAACACCACGGCCAATGTCGTGGCGCCGATGCGGCATCACGCCTCGAAGCATCGCCCGGCCGCAAATCCACATCGAAAGTCCAGCAATTCGTGAGCACCGTCCATGCCCTCCCGCTTTGAACTCCCCACCCGCTTCGGCCGCGCCGGTTTCGGCGGCTGCTACGCGCCGGAAACATTGATGACGCCGCTGCTCGAACTGGAAGCGGCCTTCATCGACGCCATCGCCGATCCCGCCTTCCAGCGCGAACTCGCCGAGCAGTTGCGCGATTTCGTCGGTCGCCCGACCGCGCTCACCTCGGCACCGCGACTCGCCAAGGCGGTCGGACTCGACCATCTCTACCTGAAGCGCGAAGACCAGTGCCATACCGGCGCGCACAAGATCAACAACGCCATCGCGCAGGTGCTGTTGGCCAAGCGCATGGGCAAGCACGAGATCATCGCCGAGACCGGCGCCGGCCAGCACGGCGTGGCGACCGCGGCCGCCTGCGCGCGACTCGGCCTGCCCTGCACGGTCTACATGGGCCGCACCGACATGGAGCGGCAGGCACCCAACGTCGCGCGCATGCGCATGTTCGGCGCGACGGTCGAAGCGGTCGACAGCGGCCAGGGCACGTTGAAGGAAGCGGTCAACGCGGCATTGCGCGCCTGGGCCGCGCGCTGCGATCGCGCCCATTACGTGCTCGGCTCCGCGCTCGGCCCGCATCCGTTCCCGACCATCGTGCGTACTTTCCAGACCGTGATCGGCGATGAAGCGCGCACGCAGATCCTCGAACGCCATGGATCCCTGCCGGATGCGGTGATCGCCTGCGTCGGCGGCGGCAGCAACAGCTCCGGCCTGATCAAGCCCTTCCTTCATGATGCGCTGCGTCGCGTCGTCGTCGAAGCGGGCGGCCACGGCACCGCACTGGGCGAGCATGCGGCGCGCGTCGGCGGCGGTCGCATCGGCGTGCTGCATGGCTGCCGCACACTGCTCCTGCAGGATGAAGCCGGCCACACCGCAGAAACCTCGTCGGTCAGCGCAGGTCTCGACTACCCCGCGCTCGGTCCGGAACTCGCGGCCTGGGCAGACGAAGGCCGCATCGACGTCTGGCGCGCCAGCGACGACGAGGCCCTCGCCGCCGCGCGCGAACTGTGCGCGCTCGAAGGCATCCTGCCCGCGTTGGAATCCAGCCACGCCCTCGCGCGCCTGCGCGATCTCGCCCGCGACGGCGCGCGCACCGTGTTGCTCGGCCTGTCCGGTCGCGGCGACAAGGATCTCTCCACCTATCGTTCGCGCCTGGAGCTCTGAATGGACCGCCTCCTCCCCTTCGTCATGGCCGGCGATCCCGCTGTCGACTCGCTCCCGGGATTGCTGCGCGCGGCGAAAGACGCCGGCATCTCCACCATCGAGGTCGGCGTGCCGCACTCCGACCCGATCGCCGATGGCCCGGCGCTGCAGGCCGCCGCGCAACGCGCGATCGAGCGCGGCGTCACCGCCGAGTCGGTGCTGCAGCAACTGGCGACGATCAGCGACAGCCCCGACATCGTGCTGTTCACCTACCTCAACCCGTTGCTGCAGATTGGTGCAGAACGCCTGGTCGAATTGCTGCGCAAAACGCCGGTGCGTTCGCTGCTGGTGGTCGACCTGCCCTTCGGCGAAGAACCCGGACTCGAAGTCGCATTGCGCGATGCCGGCTACCCGATCGTTCCCTTGCTGTCGCCGACGACGTCGATCGAACGCGCGCAGAAGTTGCTCGCGGAACGCGCGGATCCCGGCCCGTCGGCGCCTTTCGCGCAACGCTTCGCCTACGTGGTCGCGCGTCTCGGCATCACCGGCGAAGGCACCCACGACTTCGCACCGATCGCCGCACGTGTCGCCGCATTGCACGCAATCGGCGATCGCCCGCTCGCGGTCGGCTTCGGATTGTCGGAACCGCAGGCACTGGATAGCATCCGCGCGATGGGCGCGACGCCTGTGGTCGGCACCGCGCTGGTGCAGGCATTGGCGGTTGGAAAGCCGGCAAACGAGGCGTTCGCTGCTTTCGCTTGAGAGACACGACTGGCGGCGCCGTGCGGTTCATCCGCTGTGGCCCACCATTCCGCCGCATGGATGCGGCGGAGAGCCTCCATGGATGGATTCACGGCGTGTCGGACACAGCGGATAACCGCTAAAGGCGCACAGCCGGGCGATGTTGTGTCAAGCAGCCAACGCCGCTTCCAGCACCGCCATCCGCACCGCGACGCCGTTGGCGACCTGGCGCAGGATCAGCGACTGCGCGCCGTCGGCGACTTCATCGCTGATCTCGACGCCACGATTCATCGGTCCCGGATGCATCACCACCGCATCCGGTTTCGCCAGCTTCATGCGTCCGCTGGTGATGCCGTAATCGCGGTGGTACTCCTCGAGCGAGGACACCAGACCTTCCTGCATGCGTTCGCGCTGCAGGCGCAGCGTCATCACCACATCGACTCCGGCGATCGCCTTGCCGACGTCGGCCTCCACCGTGCAACCCTGCAAAGTCTGCGCATCCGGCAACAGCGACTGCGGCGCACACACGCGGATATCCGTCGCGCCCAACGCGCGCAACGCACACAGGTCGCTGCGTGCCACCCGCGAATGCTTGATGTCGCCAACGATCGCGATCTTCAGCTTCGAGAAATCGCCGCCCTTGGCCTGGCGGATGGTCAGCATGTCGAGCAGGCCCTGGGTCGGATGCTGGCTGCGGCCGTCGCCGGCGTTGATCAGTTTCGTTCCCGGCCGCACCACTTCGGACAGGCGCGCGACCGCACCGTCCTCGCGATGGCGGATGATGAAACCGCGCACGCCCATCGCCTCGATGGTGCGCAGGGTGTCGATGTCGGTCTCGCCCTTGGTGGTCGACGAGGTCGCCGCGTCGAAATTCAGGACATCGGCGCCGAGGCGCTGCGCCGCGCGCTGGAAACTCAGGCGGGTGCGCGTCGACGCCTCGAAGAACAACGTGCACACCGCGATTCCGGCCAGTCGTTCACGGGCGTCGGCGCCATCGGAAAACTGCTGCGCGCGATCGAGCAGCGCCACGAGATCGCCGCGCGGCATGCCGGCCAGTGTCAGCAGATGTTGTCCAGCCATCGTCACGTCGCCACTCCAGGAACCGGTACCGCATCATCGGGGGAAGCCAGCCAGCGCTCGACGATGATCGCCGCTGCCATCGCGTCGAGCGCATTGGCATCGCGCCGGCGCGATGCGCCAGACGCCCGTCGCGCCGCGAACGCACCCGCGGCTTCGACCGAACTCGAACGTTCATCCATCATCACCACCTCGCGCTTGCTGCGCGCGGCGATGTCGCGCGCGAACTGCTGCGCGAACTGGCGGATCGGCTGGTCCTCGCCGGCCAGCGTGAGCGGATCGCCCACCACCAGGCCCGCGGGCATCCATTCGCGGATCAATTTGTCGATCACCTTCCAGTCGATCACGCCGTCGTGGACGTCGACCACCGCGATCGGGCGGGCGCCCCCGCTGAAGGCGCTGCCGACGGCGACACCGATGCGACGCTTGCCGACATCGAAGCCGAGCACGGTGCCATCGGTCCGCACGTCAGGCGCGGCCGGAATAACCGGCCATCTGGATCAGGTCGACACCGAGACGGCCGGCGGCGGCCTGCCAGCGCGATTCCAGCGGCGTGGTGAACAGCAGCTCGTTGTCCGACGGCACGGTGATCCAGCTGTTCTCGGCGATTTCCTGTTCGAGCTGGCCCGGTCCCCAGCTGGCGCAACCCAGCGCGACCAGCGCGCGCTGCGGTCCGGTGCCCGAGGCCAGCGATTCCAGCACGTCGCGCGAGGTGGTCAGCGCCAGGCCGTTGCCGAGCGCGAAACTCGAATCCCAGTCCTGTTCGCCGTCGTGGAGCACGAAACCGCGCTCCGGATGCACCGGGCCACCGGCCAAGACGTGGTGCATGCGCAGGATCTCGTCGCCGGTGGTGACCTGAATCTGCTGCAACAACTCGCCCAGCAACATGTCGGAGGGGCGGTTGACCACGATGCCCATCGCCCCGTTCTGGTCGTGCTGGCAGATCAGGGTGACGGAGCGGGAGAACGTCGGGTCTTCAAGGGCCGGGACCGCCACCAGCAGCTGGTTGGCCAGCGAATTCGGTCCGGTCGGGATTTCACGGGGCATGGGGCATTGTAGCTTGCCGCGCACAGCCGGGTGCGTACCGGGTCTATCTCCGACACGCCGTGAATACATCCATGTAGGCTCGTGCGCACCATCCATGGTGCGCAACGGTCGTCGACAGACCCGGTACGCACCCGACTGCGCGAGTCAACGCACTTCGGAGATTTCCACTCCATCCAGCCCTTGCGCCAGCGTGCGTGCGTCGCCGCCCTGGGCCAGCTTGATCTTGAGGCGCACCTCGTTCTGCGAATCGGCGAAGCGCAGCGCGTCCTCGTAGCTGATGTTGCCGCCCTGGTAGAGCTCGAACAGCGCCTGGTCGAAGGTCTTCATGCCCTGCTGGGTCGAATCCTTCATCACTTCCTTCAGCTTGTGGATCTCGCCGTCGCGCAGGTAGTCCTGCACCAGCGGCGTGCCGAGGAGGATTTCCAGCGCGGCGCGGCGGCCCTTGCCGTCGACGGTCGGGACCAGCTGCTGCGCGACCACGCCCTTGAGGTTCAGCGACAGGTCCATCAGCAACTGGTTGCGGCGTTCTTCCGGGAAGAAGTTGATGATGCGGTCCATCGCCTGGTTGGCGTTGTTGGCGTGCAGCGTCGCCAGCACCAGATGGCCGGTTTCGGCGAAGGCGATGGCATGGTCCATGCCCTCGCGGGTGCGGATCTCGCCGATCATGATCACGTCCGGCGCCTGGCGCAGGGTGTTCTTCAGCGCGTTTTCCCAACTGTCGGTGTCCACGCCGACTTCGCGCTGGGTGATGATGCAGCCTTCGTGGCGATGCACGAATTCGATCGGGTCCTCGATGGTGATGATGTGGCCCGAGGAATTCTTGTTGCGATAGCCGATCAGCGCCGCCAGCGAGGTCGACTTGCCGGAGCCCGTCGCGCCGACGAACAGCACGATGCCGCGCTTGGTCATCGCCAGCGTCTTCATCACCGGCGGCAGGTTGAGCTCCTCGATGGTCGGGATCTTCATCTCGATCCGGCGCAGCACCATGCCGACCTGGTTGCGCTGGTAGAACGCCGACACGCGGAAGCGGCCGACGCCGGCCAGGCCGATCGCGAAGTTGCACTCGTGGGTCTTCTCGAACTCCTCGCGCTGCATCGGGTTCATCACCGACAGCACCAGGTCGCGGCTTTCCTGCGGGGTCAACGGCTCCTGGCCGACCGGCTGCAGCTTGCCGGCGACCTTCATCGCCGGGACCATGCCCGCGGTGATGAACAGGTCGGATGCGCGCTGTTGCGCCATCAGGCGGAGGAAATTGGTCAGGTCGGTCGGAGTGGTGGGCATCGGGGGAGCTCCGGGTGGCTACATCAATCGAAAATCTTCTTGTCCTTCGCGTACTCGCGCGCTTGCGCGCGCGGCACGATGTTGCGCTTCACCAGGTCCTGCAGGCACTGGTCGAGCGTCTGCATGCCCTGGGCCTGGCCGGTCTGGATCGCCGAATACATCTGCGCCACCTTGTCCTCGCGGATCAGGTTGCGGATGGCCGGCACGCCGACCATGATCTCGTGCGCGGCGACGCGACCGCCACCGACCTTCTTCAACAGCGATTGCGAGATCACCGCGCGCAGCGATTCCGACAGCATCGAACGCACCATCGGCTTTTCGCCGGCCGGGAACACGTCGATCACGCGGTCGATGGTCTTGGCCGCGCTCGAGGTATGCAGGGTCGCGAACACCAGGTGTCCGGTTTCCGCGGCGGTCAGGGCCAGGCGGATGGTTTCGAGGTCGCGCAACTCGCCGACCAGGATGTAGTCGGGGTCCTCGCGCAACGCGGAACGCAGCGCCTCGTTGAAGCCGTGGGTGTCGCGGTGGACTTCGCGCTGGTTGATCAGGCACTTCTGCGACTGGTGCACGAATTCGATCGGATCCTCGACCGAGAGGATGTGGCCGTATTCGTTCTTGTTGATGTGGTCGACCATCGCCGCCAGCGTCGTCGACTTGCCGGAACCGGTCGGGCCGGTCACCAGGATCAGGCCCTGCGGCTGCTCGATCAGCTCGCGGAAGATCGGCGGGCAACCCAGCTGGTCCAGGCTCAGCACTTCCGAGGGAATCGTACGGAAGACGCCGGCCGCGCCGCGGTTCTGGGTGAAGGCGTTGACGCGGAAGCGGGCCAGGCCGGGGATCTCGAACGAGAAGTCGGTCTCGAGGAATTCCTCGTAGTCGCGGCGCTGCTTGTCCGACATGATGTCGTACATCAGCGCATGCACCTGCTTGTGTTCCAGCGGCGGGATGTTGATGCGGCGCACGTCGCCGTCGACGCGGATCATCGGCGGCAGGCCCGCCGACAGATGCAAGTCGGACGCCTTGTTCTTGACCGAAAACGCCAGCAGTTCGGCAATATCCATCCCGTTCCCCACTCGTTGCGGATGGAGGCACCATGGCGCCCCCGGCTTTCCGGCATGCTACCCCGTCTTGACGAAAACTTCACATGTCGATCACAGATTCGCATTACCACGATGTCCTGGCCCGCCTGCAGGCCGCCGCGACCCGCTTCCGGCGTCCGCCGCCACGCCTGCTGGCCGTGAGCAAGCGCCACCCTGCCGAGGCAATCGCCGCGCTGCATGCCGCCGGCCAGCGCGCCTTCGGCGAGAACTACGTGCAGGAAGCGCTGGCCAAGCAGACCGACCTCGCCGGGCTGGACATCGAGTGGCACCTGATCGGTCATCTCCAGACCAACAAGGCACGCGAGGCTGCCCGGCACTTCGACTGGGTGCAGTCGGTTGACCGGCAACGACTGGTCGATGCGCTTGCCCGCGAGCGCTCCCCCGACCTTCCGCCGCTGAACCTGCTGGTGCAGGTCAATGTCGATGACGAAGACAGCAAGTCGGGATGCCGGATCGACGAGGCCGGCGAACTCTGCGCCGCCATCGCCGGTCATCCCAACCTGGCGCTGCGCGGGCTGATGGCGATCCCCGCCCCGCATCCCGATTTCGAACTGCGCCGCGCGGCATTCCGGCGCATGCGCGAGGTGTTCGATCGCCTCAAGGCCGATCATCCCGGCATGGATACGCTGTCGCTGGGCATGAGCGAGGACGCCGATCTGGCGATCGAGGAAGGCTCGACGATGGTGCGGATCGGCACCGCGTTGTTCGGCAGGCGCGACTAGCGGGTCCGCCGCGCCGCGTTCACCGCAAATCGTTCACACTCAGGCATCGCAAGCGTCGTCCGGGGACCATCATGCCCAACTCCTCCTCCATCCATTCCGTCATCGCCTTCATTGGCGGCGGCAACATGGCGCGCAGCCTGATCGGCGGACTGATCGCCCACGGCAGCGACCCCGCCTGCATCCACGTCGCCGAACCGGTGGCGGAATTGCGCGAAGCGCTGCAGCGCGACTTCGGCGTCCATGTCCACGACAGCGCCGAGGCGGCCGTGGCGGATGCGACGATCTGGGTGCTGGCGACCAAGCCGCAGGTGCTGCGCGAGGTTTGTGCCGGACTCGCGACCGCCGCCGCGAAACGGCATCCGCTGGTGGTGTCGATCGCCGCCGGCATCACCACCGCACAGCTCGCCCGCTGGTTCGGCACCGCCTTGCCGATCGTGCGCACCATGCCGAACACGCCGGCGCTGCTGCGCGCCGGCATCACCGGCCTTTACGCCAATACCGAAGCCTCGAAGGAGCAACGCAGCGAGGCCGATGCGCTGATGCATGCCGCCGGCCCGACCATCTGGCTGGAAGACGAGTCGTTGATGGATGCGGTCACCGCCGTGTCCGGCAGTGGCCCGGCTTATCTGTTCCTGCTGGCCGAGGCGATGCAGTCCGCCGCCGAAGCGGAAGGTCTCGCGCCCGGGCAGGCGCGCGTGCTGGTCGCGCAAACGATGTTCGGCGCCGCGCGCATGCTCAACGAAAGCCATGAAACCGCCGCGGAATTGCGCCGCCGGGTGACGTCGCCCAAGGGCACCACCGAAGCCGCGATCAACACCTTCGAGGCCGGCGGATTCCGTCCCCTGGTGAAGGACGCCGTCCACGCCGCGCGCATCCGCGGCGCCGAGCTGTCCGCCGCCAACGATTGAGGATTCGACATGAGCGCACGCCACTTCATCGCTGCCGCCGTGCTGGCACTGGCATCGTGCAGCAACGACGCGACATCGCCCGGCGCGCAGGCACCGGCGACGACGTCGGCCGGCACCGCCACCAACGCATCCAGCGAAGCGACGGTCGACGGCGTGGTGGTGCATGCATCGACGATCGCCAGCAGCGACCTCAACGAGATCAGCGCGCGCCGCTACGGCATCTCGCGCGAAGGCAATGCGTTGTTCCTGCTGGTGACGGTGCGCGACGCGCACGGCAATGGCGTGCCCGTCGACGCGGTGCAGTTGACCGCGCAGTCGGCGGTGTTGCCGGATGCGCTTGCGCCGCTGCGGTTGTTGCCGATCACCACCGACGGAATGACGGATTACATCGCGACGGTCGCGGCCAAGCCGCCGGCAAGCGTGCAGTTCAGGATCGACGCCCGCAAGGGCGGCGCCAACGCGACGATGGCGTTCACGCGCGACCTGTTGCCACGCTGATCAACGCAACGACCAGCCCCGGATAATCGCGGCGATATCCGCAATTCCATCGGTGAGCGCAGCCGGCCCCGGCTGCAGGATGCGCGGTGACTTCACTTCGTGCAGTTCGCCATCGCGCACCGCGGGAATGTCTTGCCAGCCGGGACGGGCCGCGACCTTCTCCGGCCGGAAGCGCTTGCCGCACCAGCTGCCGAGGATGATGTCGGGCGCACGTCGCGCCACTTCCAGCGGATCCTCGAGGATGCGCTGCTTCGCCAACGGCTCGAGGGCGCGTTCCGGAAAGATGTCGTCGCCGCCCGCGATCGCGACCAGCTCGCTCACCCAGCGGATGCCGCTGATCGGCGGTTCGTCCCACTCCTCGAAATACACGCGCGGACGCCGTGGCAACTTCGCCGATTGTTCGGCGATCGCATCCAAGCCGTGCCGCAATCCATCTGCATACGTATTCGCCTGCGCGGCCATGCCGACCAGCGCTCCAAGGCGGCGGATGTAATCGAGGATGCCGTCGACGCTGCGGTGGTTGGAAATCCACACCTCCACGCCACGCCGTACCAGTTCGGCGGCGATGTCGGCCTGGATGTCGGAAAAGCCGATCGCCAGTTCCGGCTGCAGCCTCATGATCTCGTCGATCCTGGCGCTGGTGAAGGCGCTGACCTTGGGCTTGTCCTTGCGCGCCCGCGGTGGCCGTACCGTAAAGCCGCTGATGCCGACGATGCGATCCTCCGCGCCGAGCGCGTAGAGCACTTCGGTCGGTTCCTCGGTCAGGCAGACGATGCGGCGCGGCCCGATCATCGCGACGTCACGCTCCGGCGACTCACGGATACAGCTGCTCGCGATGCCAGTCGCCGCTGCGATCGATCAGGTACACGTCGCGACGATGCAGGCGGTATTCGGCGCCGTACCAGAACTCGAAACGCTCGGGCCGCACGCGGAAGCCGGTCCAACGCGGCGGACGCGGCACGTCGCGGCCGGCGAATTCCGCCTGCGCCTGGTCGAAGCGCTCCTCGAACTCCGCGCGATCGGCCAGCGGCTGCGACTGCCGCGACGCCCACGCGCCGATCTGGCTGTCGCGCGGGCGACTGGCGAAATAGGCATCGGCCTGGTCATCGCCCACCAGTTCGACCGCGCCCTCGATGCGCACCTGCACGGCATTGCGGACGCGCGGCCAGAAGAACAGCAGGGCCGCGTGCGGATTGGCCTGCAACTCCAGGCCCTTGCGGCCATCAAGGTGGGTATAGAAGACGAAGCCGCGCGCATCGTGCGCCTTCAGCAACACCATCCGCAGCGACGGCCGGCCATCCAGGGTGGAGGTGGCGACGGCCATCGCGGTGGGATCGGGCTCGCCCGCCGCGCCGGCTTCGGCGAACAGGCGATCGAAGGTGGCGAGCGCTTCGGCATGGAGGTCGTTCATGACCCCATTGTGCAACAGGACGCGCTCGAACCCCGTGCTCAGTCGACGATGAAACTGATCTTCATGTTGACCCGCCACTCGGCCACGCTGCCGTTGGGCTTGGTCACGACCTTGATCTCGTTCACCCATGCGCCCTGGATGTTCTTGACGGTCTTGGCGGTCTTGGTCAGTCCGGACTGGACGGCATCCTCGATGCCTTTCTTGGACGCGGAATTGATCTCGATGACCTTGGCGATGCTCATGCGTGGCTCCGGGCTGGTGGATGGAAGCGGACCCAGAACGTAGTGCATGGATTGTTAGGACGGCGTCGCCGCCCGCGGCTGATAGCATGTCGCCATGCAGCATCGCCCCATCGCGTTCATCGGCCCCATGGGCAGCGGCAAGAGCCGCATCGCCGCGTCCCTGGCGCAACGGCTGGGACGACCCTGCCTCGATCTTGATGCCGAGGTGGAGCAGCGCGCCGGCCGCACCATCGCGGCGATCTTCGCCGACGACGGCGAAGCGCGTTTCCGCGCGCTCGAAAGCGCGGCCCTGCGCGATGTGTTGGCGAACGACGACGCGGTGATCGCCACCGGCGGCGGCGTGGTGCTGGCGGCGACAAACCGCGAAGCGCTGAAGACCCGTGCGACCGTGGTCTGGCTGTGCGCCGACGTGGCGACGCGACTGGAACGCATGCGCGACGAACGCACGCAGCGCCCGTTGCTGCATGGCGACGATCCGGCAACGACGCTGGACAGGCTCGATGCGATTCGTACCCCGCTCTACAAGGAGCTGGCCGATTTCGAAATGGACACCAGCGCCATGGGCGCGGATGAAGTGGTCGATCGGTTGATGTCGATGCTGGAACAATGCGGGGCCTCGGCATGAGTGTTACCAAGGTCGAGGTCGGCGGCGGCGCGCCCTACACCATCCGTATCGGCGACGGCCTGCTGCACGATGGCGCCTTGCTGGCGAAGCATCTGCGCGGACGCCATGCGCTGGTCGTCAGCGACGAGCATGTTTCCCCGCTGTATGGCGATGCCGTTGTCGCGGCATTGCAGTCGGCGCGTCCCGACGCACAACTCGCCACGCTGGTGCTGCCCGCCGGCGAAGCGGCGAAAACCTTCGACAACTTCAATCGTGTCATCGAAGCGCTCGCGGAACTGGGCGCGACCCGCGACGCCTGCGTCCATGCGCTCGGCGGCGGCGTGATCGGCGACATGGCCGGATTCGCCGCCGCGTGCTGGATGCGCGGGATCGACTGCGTGCAGATTCCGACCTCGTTGCTGGCAATGGTCGATTCCTCGGTCGGCGGCAAGACCGCGATCGACATCCCCCAGGGCAAGAATCTCGTCGGCGCCTTCCATCCGCCACGCGCCGTCGTCATCGACACCGCGGTCCTGCGCACGCTGCCGCCGCGCGAACTGCGCGCCGGCCTCGCCGAAGTGGTGAAGTACGGCGCCATCATCGATGCCGGTTTCATCGACTGGCTGGAAACGCATGCCGATGCCCTGCTGGCGATGGACGCGGGAGCGCTTTCCACGGCCATCGCCCGCTCCTGCGCGCACAAGGCCGTCATCACCGAACGCGATCCGCTCGAACACGGCGAACGCGCCCTCCTCAACTTCGGCCATACCTTCGCCCACGCGATCGAGGCCGAACAGGGCTATGGCAGCGACCTCAACCATGGCGAAGCGGTCGCGGTCGGCATGGTGCTGGCGGCGCGACTCTCCGCGCAATTGGGGATGGCGACCATGGACGACGCCATGCGCCTGACTACCCTGCTCGAACACCTCGGCCTGCCGGTGCGGATTCCGTCCGGCCTCGATGCCGACGCCCTGCTCGCGCGCATGCGCCTGGACAAGAAGGCCGCCGCCGACGGCCTGCGCTTCATCCTCTGGGACGGCATCGGTCGCGCCCGGATCGTCGCCGGCGTCGACGAAAGCGCGGTCCTGCAGGTATTGGGCGAAGACTGAGCGGCAACGCCGTACAATTCGACCATGCGTCTCCTGCTGCAACAACGGCCCGACGGCCACGAAGCGCCGCGCTTCGTCCAGCTCATGCTCCAGCCCGACCTCTTCGGCGGCTGGGAGCTGGTGCGCGAAACCGGCCAGCAGGGCGCGCGCAGCAGCCTGCGCCGCGAACAATTCCCGGACCAGGCCGCGGCCCTCGCCGCGATCGAAAAAGCCCGCGACGCCCAGCTGAAGAAAGGCTTCCAGCTGATGTTCGCCTCCGGCTTCGATGGTCCGCGCTGACCCGACACATTTCGAGATTTCCATGGATTCCAAGCCGAGCAACGATCGTTTCCTGCGCGCCCTGCGCCGCGAGCCGGTGGACTGCACGCCGGTCTGGCTGATGCGCCAGGCCGGCCGCTACCTGCCGGAATACCGAGCCACCCGCCAGCGCGCCGGCAGCTTCCTCGCCATGGCCAAGAATCCCGAGATCGCCTGCGAGGTGACGCTGCAACCGCTGCAGCGCTTCGACATCGACGCCGCGATCCTCTTCAGCGACATCCTCACCGTTCCCGACGCGATGGGCCTCGGCCTGTATTTCGTCGAAGGCGAAGGTCCGAAATTCGAACGCCCGGTCCGCAGCGCGGAAGACATCGCCCGCCTCGCCGTGCCCGACATGGAAACCGAGCTGCGCTACGTGATGGACGCGGTGCGCCTGTGCCGCAGGGAACTGCAGGACAAGGTGCCGCTGATCGGCTTCTCCGGCAGCCCGTGGACCATCGCCACCTATATGGTGGAAGGCCAAGGCGGCACCGACTTCGGTCGTATCAAGGCGATGGCCCTGAACGATCCGGCGTCGCTCCATCGCCTGCTCGGCGTCGTCACCGACGCGGTGATCGCCTATCTCTCGGCCCAGCGCGCGGCCGGCGCGCAGGCGCTACAGGTGTTCGACACCTGGGGCGGCGTGCTGTCACCGGCGATGTATCGCGAATTCTCGCTACGCTACCTGCGCCGCATCGCCAGCGAACTGCAGCGCGGCGAAGGCGCCGGTCGCACGCCGCTGATCCTGTTCGGCAAGGGCAACGGTCCCTATCTGTCCGAACTCGCCGACACCGGCGCGGAAGCGCTCGGCGTCGACTGGACGACCACGCTGCACGGCGCCTGCCTGCGCACGCAGGGCAAGGTGGCGCTGCAGGGCAATCTCGATCCGGCGACGCTGTATGCAGCGCCCGAGACCATCCGCCGCGAAGTGCGCGCCGCGCTCGACAGCTACGCCAAGGGCAACCACGGCGCGCGGGACGGCCACGTCTTCAACCTCGGCCACGGCATGGCGCCGGACATGGACCCGGAGCACGTGCGCGTGCTGGTGGACGAGGTGCACGCCGCCAGCCGCAACCGTCGCCTCGACTGAGTTGCAGCGCCGGCGTCCGCGCGCGAGACTCGCGGGATTCCACTGCGAAGGGTCGGCGATGGCGCAGCTTGCGGTCAGGCAAGTCCTGGCGATGATGATGGCACTGCTGCTGGCGGTGCCGGGCATGGTGCGGGCGAAAGAAGCGCCGCATTCCGCTACGCACGTGCAGCAGAACTATTTCGACAATCACGGTCGCGACGATGCCTGGAGCGGCGGCGTGCGGATGATCCCGATCCACACACCCAGCGGCGACTTCCGGGTCTGGACCAGGCGCGTCGGCAACAACCCGCGCATCAAGCTGTTGCTGCTGCATGGCGGTCCCGGCGCCACCCACGAATATTTCGAGGCGATGGATTCCTGGCTGCCCGCCGCCGGCATCGAGTACTACTACTACGACCAGCTCGGCTCGGCCTACAGCGACCAGCCCGGGAACATGGCGCCGTTCCTGAGCATCGACCATTACGTCGAGGAAGTGGAACAGGTGCGCAAGGCGCTCGGTCTCGACTCGGGCAACTTCTACCTGCTCGGCCATTCCTGGGGCGGCCTGCTGGCGATGGAATACGCGCTGAAATACCAGAAGCACCTCAAGGGCCTGGTCATCTCCAACATGATGTCGAGCATCCCGGCCTACAACCGCTATGCGCATGACGTACTGATGCCGCAAATGGACCAGAAGGCGCTGAAGGACATCCTCGCGCTGGAAGCGGCGAAGAAATACGACGATCCACGCTACGAAGAACTCCTGCAGCCGTTCTACGAACGGCACATCCTGCGCAGGCCTTCGGCGGCGTGGCCGGAGCCGGTGTTGCGCTCGTTCGCGCACATCAACAAGAAGGTCTACGTGCCGATGCAGGGGCCGAGCGAGATGGGCGCCAGCGGCATCCTCGAGCAGTGGGACCGCACCAACGACCTCGCGAAGATCACCGTGCCGACGCTGGTGATCGCCGGTCGCCACGACACCATGGATCCCGCCTTCATGAAGATGATGTCGCGCAAGCTGCCGCGGGGTCGCTACCTGGAAGGTCCGAACAGCGGCCACATGGCGATGTACGACGACCAGCCGATCTACATGAACGGACTGATCAAGTTCCTCAAGGATGTCGATCGCGCGCAGCACTGATCGCGCGGCGATCAACCCCGCATCAGCGCGTCCAGCGCCCGCGCCAACAAGTCGCGGGTGACGGGTTTGCGCAGGAACCCGTCGAAGCCCGCGGCGCGCGCCAATGTTTCCGCTTCGGCGTCGGCGCGGGCAGTCACCGCCAGCAGGCGCCCCGCGAACCCGTTCGCGCGCAATGTCCGCGCGAGATCGAAACCGTCCATGCCTGGCAGGTCGAGATCGAGCAAGGCGGCGTCGAAGGTGCCGCTCGCGGATTCGGTCAACGCAGCCAGCCCGTGCGGCGCGTGCACGACATCGTGGCCCTGCGCCAGCAGCATCCCCGCCAGCACCTCGGCGATGACGAGGTCGTCCTCGACCATCAGCAGGCGCAACTTGCCGTGCGTCGCCGAATCCATCGGTGTCGGTGCCTCCGTCGCCGCCGCCGAATCGGCTTGCGGCAACGGCAACGTCACGCGGAAGCGGGTGCCCTCGCCCGGCGTGCTGTCGACAGCAATCCTGCCGTGCATCGCGCTGGCCAATTCCTGGCTGATGGCCAACCCGAGCCCGGTCCCGCCGTAACGCTCGGCGGTACGCGCACCTTCGGCCTGCTCGAAACGGCGGAACAGCCGCGCCTGCTGTTCGGCGTTCATGCCCGGGCCGGTGTCGCGCACTTCGACGACGATGCCCTGCGCATCACCGCGCGAGACATGCATGTCGATGCGGCCATGCTCGGTGAACTTGATCGCGTTGCCGATCAGGTTGAGCAGGATCTGTCGCACGCGCACCACGTCGCCGCGCAAGGCAGGCGGCACGTCATCGTCCACGCTCGCGAAGAACAGCAGGCCCTTGCGCAGCGCATTCGGCGCCGCCCAGTCGCGGACATCGGCGACCAGCGCGCCGACATCGAAGGGCGCGTCCACGAGATCCATGCGCCCGGCTTCGATCCGCGCCAGGTCGAGCGCGTCGTCCACCAGTTTCAGCAGGTGTTCGCCCGCGCGACGGATGGTGCGCACCTGGCTGCGCTGGCCGTCGTCCAGCGAAGTCGATTCCAGCAGTTCCGACATGCCGAGCACGCCGGTCATGGGCGTGCGGATCTCGTGGCCGAGCGTGGCGAGGAAGCGCGTCTTCGCCAGCGATGCCTCCTCGGCAATGCCGCGCCGCTGTTCGGCATCGCGGAACTGGCGCTGCTGTTCGCGGCGCTTGCGCCACGCCCGCACCGCGAGCGCCAGCAAGACCAGCGCGCACACGAGCCATGCCGCTTTCGCCCACGGCGTCCACCACCATGGGGCGTGCATCGTGAATCGCATCTGGCGTTCCTGCGCCGGATTGCCGAACGCATCCTGCGCCCGCACCCGCAAGCGATGACTGCCCGCAGTCAGTCCGGTGAAGATGCGCTCCGGACTCGCGCCCTGGTCCACCCAATCGCGATCGACGCCGTCGAGCCGCGTCCAATAGTGGTTGCCGGCGGGATTCTCGTAGGCAAGCAGGTGCATCGCGATCCGCACTTCACGGTCTTCCGGGGCCAGCTGCGCATTGTCGGGATCGAGCGCTGTCCATTGCCCGTACCGCCGCGCCTCGACGGTCGTGCCTGCCAGCAGCGGCGTGTGCGTCGGCGGATCGTCGGCGAGCGTGTCCACCAGCACCACGGTGCCGCCCTGGGTCGATGCGACAAGGCGGCCATCCTTGCCCATCACCGCACTGCCGCTGCTGAAAAAGAAATCCTGGTTTTGCAAGCCATGTTCGCTGCCGACATGGTGCAGCTGGCGCGTTTGCGGATCCCAGCGCAGCAGGCCCCGGCGACTGGCGAGCCAGACGCGCCCGCGCGGATCGACCAGCAGGGACGAACTGTCGACCTGGGGCAAGCCGGAGGGCGACGTGGCGACGAAAGCATCGCGCTGCCAACGCCCGCCTTGCATGCGGTAATGCGCCAGTCCGCCCCGGCGATGCGCCCACAGGCCGTCATCGCGATCGAAGCCGATCGAATAGACATCGTCGCCATGCAGGTCCGGCACCGGATCGATGCGATTGCCGGCGTCGATCCGTGCAATCTTCCGGTCGACGATCACCCAGGGCGCGCCCTGGCCATCGAACAGCAGCTCGCTGATCGTCTGGCTGTCGCCTGTCGCGATCGTGCGCAATACGCGGCCTTGCGCATCGCGTTGTTGCACGCCACCGGTCGCCAGCAGCCAGATGGTGCCATCGGCCGCCTCGTGCAGGCGCCGGACGGTATCCCCGCGCGGTGCATCCACGCCCGCATCCGTCAGCCA
The DNA here is from genome assembly GCA_030151365.1 of Lysobacter sp. Lineage (GTDB taxonomy): Bacteria > Pseudomonadota > Gammaproteobacteria > Xanthomonadales > Xanthomonadaceae > Solilutibacter. The sequence goes on from JASLDW010000037.1 coordinate 31,572, forward strand.
GGATTGCATCCGGCCTTGGCGATCAACGTGATACAGGCCCTTGCGTTCGCCGATCCACAAACCGCCATCGCGCGCAGGCAGGATGGAAAATGGATGGGTGCCGGCCAGTTGCCGGCGCACCCGCGAAGGAAGGCGCTCCAGGCGACCGTCGCGCGTCACGCGCTCCAAGTCGCCATCGTCGCCGGCCAGCCATGCCGATCCATCGCTGCCGAGGCCGATGGCGCGATACATCATTCCCGCCAGATCGAGCGAACCGCCGCCATATCGCAATTCGGTGATGTTGCGCCAATCCGGGCGCAGATAACCGAGTCCGGCCTGGGGCGCCGCCGCCCACACTTCGTGGTTGGGCCCGACCACGATGCCGTTGACGATGCGCTCGATCGGGCGATCCTCCGGATCGACCGGGAGGGGCGCCTGTCCCGGTACGACATGCCACAGGCGCTTCTGGCTGCCGATCCACAACTCGCCGCCACGATCCTGCACGATGCGCAATGCCGCGTTCGGGCGCTTGAACGTTCCGCTCCAGAACGGCACGTGCCAGCGACCGTCGGCATCGTAATAGTAAACACCGCTGGCGGCCCCCACCCAGACGCCGCGACCCGTCGCTTGCACGTGATAGATGATCGGCGCCGGCTCCGCACCCGGAAGCGGAATCCGTTCGAAACGGCCGTCGCGCATCCGCGCCAGTCCGGCAACCGTTCCGACCCACAGACTGCCATCGGATGCGGGGGCGATCGTCGGCACGGTCTCGGAGGGAAGGCTGGCAGGATCCTGGTCGTCGCTGTGCAGGGCATGTACGCGACCCGCCGCATCGATGCGATACAGGCCGCCGCCATTCGTGCCGACCCACGTGTCGTCACCGGCGCTGCCGATGGACAGGACGTTGCGGTTCATGAACGTCGATGCAGCGTCATAACGGGTCATGGCCTTGCGTTCCGCATCCAGCATCACCACGCCCGCGTCCACCATCGCCACCCACAGGCGATCGCGCGCGTCGACGTGCACGCGATAGATCTCGCCGCTGGGCAGTCCCTTGCTGCCGTCTCCTTCCGGTCGCCAGATGCGCAGCCCACTGCCGTCGTAACGGACCAGGCCATCGGGCGTCGCCATCCAGACGAAGCCTTCATGGTCGCGGGCGATGTCCGTCACTTCGTTCGAGGGCAGGCCGTCGGTGACGCGCAACAGCCGCATGCGCGGGATGTGCGGCATCTCCTGTGCAACGATGCCGCCGGCCATGCCGAAGAGCGCCAGTCCGGCGATCAACGCAACCAAGGCCTTGCTGCTGGACATCGCCATCCTCCCGCGGACTCCCCTCCGCGCCCTGACCGCAGTGTGACCGCCATGCCTCCCCCGTCGCAAGCGCCCCGGCCGCCACCCTGCGGCTGGCATAGAATCCGGACATGCGCTGCCGCCCCCTGCCACTGGTGATCCTCGTCCTCGCCGCTGCCACGGCGCATGCCGGAGAACGCGAGCGCTTCGTCTTCGATCCGGTGCACACGCGCGTGCTGTTCGCGATCGACCATGCCGGGTATTCCAAGGCGCTGGGCACCGTTTCCGGCAGCGAGGGCAGCCTGCTGTTCGACGCCGACGACTGGAACAGCGCGCGGCTCGAAGTGACCGTGCCCATGGAACGCATCGACATGGGCGATTCCGGTTGGGCCGCCGCGATCTTCGCGCCGCGCTTCCTCGACGTGAAGCGCTATCCGCAGGCGCATTTCGTTTCGACCAGCATCACCCGCCAGGATGGCAACCGCGGCACCGCCTGCGGCGACCTCACCCTGCACGGCGTGACCCGTCCATTCTGCATGGACCTGGTGCTGAACAAGATCGCCCGCTATCCATTGCCTCCGTTCCGCCGCACCGCGGGCTTTTCCGCGCGCGCGCAATTGAAGCGCAGCGATTTCGGGATGACGTCCTGGAAGTCCCTGGTGGGCGACGACGTCGAATTGCGCATCGAAGCCGAGCTGGTTCGCCACGATGGCGCCACCACGCCACAACCTTCCGAATAAAGGATTGTCGAGCGCATGCCGCTGAAGAACACACCGGGCGAATGGGGCGGGGTCAGCAAGGCGCTGCACTGGCTGGTCGTGGCGTTGATCATCGTGATGGGTTATCTCGGCCTGACCATGGTCGATCTGCCGATCAGCCCGCACAAGATCGCGACCTACGCGTTGCACAAATCGATCGGCCTCACCCTGCTCGCGCTGGTGGTGTTGCGCCTGCTGTGGCGCCTGCATGCCGGCGCACCCGCGGAAGTGCCGGGAACGCCGCGCTGGCAGCATGTCGCCGCGGCATCGATGCACTGGGCCCTGTACGCCTTGCTGCTGGCGACGCCGATCAGCGGCTGGGTCGTGAACTCGGCCGCCGGCTTTCCGCTGCAATGGTTCGGGATGATCAATCTCCCCGCGCTGGTCGCACGCGACCACGACCTGCATGAACGGATGGCATCCGTCCACGAATTGCTGTTCTGGACGATGGTCGCGCTGGCTACACTGCATGCACTCGCCGCCGTCTACCACCACTTCTTCCAGCGCGACGCCACCCTCGCCCGCATGTTGCCGCGCGGCTGGTTGCGCCGCCACGACCAGGGAGACTCCACATGATCCGCTCCGCACTCCTGTTCGCACTCGCGCTGTCCGCAGCGCCGGCATTCGCCACCGATTACGTCCAGGCACCCGGCTCCGCGCTCGCCTTCGCGGGCAAATACCAGGGCGATACCTTCACCGGGACCTTTCCCGGTTTCAACACCAGGCTGTCGTTCGATCCGCAGCAGCTGGCGACGGCCAGGCTCGAAGTCACCATCCCGCTGGCGACCGCCACCACCCGCAATTCCGACTACGACAGCCAGATGCGCGGGGAGTCGTTCTTCAATTCGGGCAAGTTCGCGACCGCCACGTACAGCGCCACCAGATTCCGCGCACTCGGCGACAACCGCTATGCGGCCGACGGCACGCTGTCGCTGCACGGCGTGAGCAAGCCGGTCACGCTCGAGTTCACCTGGACGCCCGGCGCCAGGCCGGTACTCGCCGGCAAGGCCACGGTGAAACGCCTCGACTTCGGCGTCGGCGCCGGCGAATGGGCGGACACCAAATTGATTCCCGATGCGATCGCCGTCAGCACGAAGGTGGTATTGCAGCCGGCGAAGTGACCGGTCACGCACCGGCCAGGAACGCCTGCACCTTCGCTGCATCGAACGGCCAGTCCAGTTCCCTGCCGCCGGCGGCTTCGCGCAACACCGGCACGCGCACGCCGTAGCGCGATTCCAGCGCATCGTCGCCATCGATGAACACGCTGTCGAAATCCGGGCACTGCGCCTGCGCCAGCACCGCGAGCGCCAAATCGCAGAGATGGCAGTTGTCGCGCTGGTAGAGGACGAAATGCATCGCCGGAAGCATAACAGGCGCTTCCGGCCTAGAATCTGCGAATCCTCCCGAGACGGAAGCGCGCGTGACCTTCAAGAACACCGAGACGTGGGACGGCGTCAGTCGCACCTTCCATTGGCTGATCGTCCTCCTGTTGATCGTCCAGGGCGCGCTTGGGTTGTTCCACGACGACCTGCCGCGCGGCACCATCGCCCTGCATGTTTCGCTCGGCATCACCATCCTCGCACTGGCCATCGCCCGCCTTGCGTGGCGCCTGTATGCCGGTCGACCGGCGGCGCTTCCCGGTATTTCGCCCTGGCAGCGGCGACTGGCCGCGCTCGGCCATTTCCTCCTGTATGTCCTCCTGTTCGCGGTGCCGATCACGGGCTGGCTGATGTCAAACTACGGCGACCATGCCGTGCGCTGGTTCGGGCTGGTCGAGATGCCGCGCCTGGTCGCGCCCGACGACGCCGCGCACGAAATCATGGAAGGGCGCCACGAACAACTGTTCTGGGCACTGGTTGTCGTCGCCGTCCTGCACGCGCTGGCCGCCGTCCACCACCACCTGTTCCGCCGCAATGCCACGCTCACGCGGATGTTGCGCGGCTCCTGACCGGAAGAAACCAGCCATGGCCGTCAGCACCTTCGACATCTACAAGATCGGCATCGGTCCGAGTTCGTCCCATACCGTCGGACCGATGCGCGCCGCAGCGCGTTTCGTCGAACACCATCTCGCCGAAAGCGGGCGCCTGCAGCAGGTCGCGCGCGTGCGCGCCGAAGTGTTCGGGTCATTGGCGCTGACCGGTCGCGGCCACGGCACCGACAAGGCGGTGCTGATGGGGCTGGAAGGACACTGGCCGAACCAGATCGACCCCGACATCATCCCCGCCGCGCTGGAGCGGATCCGTTCCAGCAAGCGCATCCGCCTGCACGGCGAACACGAGATCGACTTCAACGAGAAGACCGATCTCATCATGAACAAGCGCCAGAAACTGCCGTTCCACACCAATGGCATGCGCTTCGCCGCCTATGACGCCGACGGCAACGAACTGGCGACGCGCGACTACTACTCGGTCGGCGGCGGCTTCGTGGTCAACCAGGACGAAGCGGCGGAAGACCGCATCGTCGCCGACACCACCGAAGTCGCGCACCCGTTCGCCAATGGCGACCAGCTGCTGGCGCGCAGCGCCGAAACCGGCTTGTCGATCGCGCAGCTGATGATGGAGAACGAACGCGCCTGGCGCAGCGACGAGGACATCGTCGCCGGACTGCGCGAGCTGTGGGCGGCGATGCAATCCTGCGTGACGCGCGGCATCCGCGAGACCGGCACCCTGCCCGGCGGATTGCACGTCGCGCGACGCGCGCCGGCGCTGCATGCGGAACTGTCGTCGCGCCCGGAAGCGGCGATGCGCGATCCGCTGACCGTGCTCGACTGGGTCAACCTTTACGCCTTGGCCGTGAACGAGGAGAACGCCGCCGGCGGCCGCGTGGTGACTGCGCCCACCAATGGCGCGGCGGGCATCATCCCCGCGGTGCTGCACTACTACGATCGCTTCTGCCCGGGCGCCAACGAACAGGGCGTGTTCGATTTCCTGTTGACCGCGGCCGCGGTCGGCATCCTCTACAAGGAAAACGCCAGCATTTCCGGCGCGGAAGTCGGCTGCCAGGGCGAAGTCGGCGTCGCCTGCTCGATGGCCGCGGCGGGCCTGACCGCCGCGCTCGGCGGCAGCGCGTCGCAAATCGAGAACGCCGCCGAGATCGGCATGGAACACAACCTCGGCCTCACCTGCGATCCGATCGGCGGCCTGGTGCAGATCCCCTGCATCGAACGCAACGCGATGGGCGCGGTCAAGGCGATCAACGCCTCGCGCATGGCGATGCGCGGCGACGGCAAGCACAAGGTCAGCCTCGACAAGGTGATCAAGACCATGCGCGACACCGGCCGCGACATGCAGGAC
>JASLDW010000063.1 GCA_030151365.1 Lysobacter sp.
ACATCTTCTTCCTTGACGCCAAGCTGTTCGACAACGATCTTCTTGACGCGCTCTTCGATGGTGCTCATGTTCTTGCTGCTCCAGAGGGAGGGAGGTTTCAGGTTCTAGTGTAGTGCAAAAGCCGATTTGGCAAGCAATCCGGCACCGGATGGAACCCCGGGCGGCCGGGCCGCGATGATATGCCAGATCCGGCCGTTCCGGTCACGGCATGTACATGCCGCCGTTGACGTGCAGGGTCTCGCCGGTGACGTAGGAGGCGTCCGGGCCCGCCAGGAAGGCCACCGCGCGCGCGATGTCGGCCGGTTCGCCGAGGCGCCCCAGCGCGATCTGCTGCAGCATCGCAGCCTTGGCGTCCTCCGGGAGGTCGCGCGTCATGTCGGTGGCGATGAAGCCCGGCGCGACCACGTTCACGGTGATGCCGCGACTGCCGATCTCGCGTGCCAGCGACTTGCTGAAGGCGATGATGCCGGCCTTCGCCGCGGCGTAGTTCGCCTGACCGGCATTGCCCGTCACGCCGATCACCGACGCGATATTGATGATGCGGCCCTTGCGCGCCTTCATCATCCCGCGCATCACCGCCTTGCTGGCGCGATAGACGCTGGTGAGGTTGGTGTCGAGGATGGCCTGCCAGTCCTCGTCCTTCATCCGCATCAGCAGGTTGTCGCGGGTGATGCCGGCGTTGTTGACGAGGATGTCGAGGCTGCCGAATTCCTTCTGGATGCCGTCGATCAATTCCTCGATCGCACCGGGCTCGGTGACGTTCAGCACGCGACCGTGGCCACCCTGCGCCTTCAGTCGTTCGCCGATCGCGGCGGCACCAGCCTCGCTGGTGGCCGTGCCGATCACGGTCGCGCCACGCGCGGCGAGTTCGTCTGCGATCGCGGCGCCGATGCCGCGCGTCGCGCCGGTCACCAGTGCGATTTCCTTGTCCAGGGGCTTGCTCATCAGGATTTCCATTCTTCCATTGCGGTTTCGAATTCAGGCACGCCGCCGAGCGCGCGCGCGTCCAGGGATTTGTCGATGCGCTTGGCCAGGCCGGCCAGCACCTTGCCCGGGCCGCATTCGCCGATGCGCGTCGCGCCCTTCGCGGCAAGTGCCTGCACGCATTCGGTCCAGCGCACCGGCTGGTACAGCTGGCGCACCAGTGCGTCGCGGATGGCGTCGACGTCGGCGTGCACCGATGCATCGACGTTCTGCACCACCGGCAGCGACGGCGATTGCCAGTGCAGGCCGCGCATGGTCTCGGCGAGGCGGTTCGCTGCCTCGCGCATCAGCGGCGTGTGCGACGGCACGCTCACGGCGAGCTTCACCGCCTTGCGCACGCCCTTCTCCGCCAGCAACGCCAGCGCGCGATCGACCGCCGCGGCATCGCCACCGATCACGATCTGCCCCGGCGAGTTGTAATTCGCGGGAACCACGACTTGCGATTCCGAAGCGGCGTTGCACACTTCGGCGACCAGCTCGTCATCGGCACCGATCACCGCCGCCATCGCGCCGGTTCCGGCGGGCGCGGCGTCCTGCATCAATTGCCCGCGGATGCGCACCAGGTGCGCGCCGTCCTTCAGCGACAGTGTCCCGGCGGCGACCAGCGCACTGTATTCGCCCAGGCTGTGGCCAGCCAGCAGCGACGGCCGCGCACCGCGCTTTTCCTGCCACGCGCGCCATACCGCGACTCCCGCGGCCAACAGCACGGGCTGGGTGTACTCGGTGCGGTTGAGCATTTCCTCGGGACCGCCCTGCGACAGCGCCCACAGGTCTACGTCCGCGCCTTCCGAAGCTTCGGCAAATGTGGCGTGGATGACGGGATGCAGTTCGGAGAGTTCCGCCAGCATGCCGAGGCTCTGCGAGCCCTGGCCGGGAAACACGAAAGCGAGTGCGGTCACGGACGACTCGGCGTGGGAGGGCCGACCATGGTAGCCGCTGGGGTGACCGTGCGCTTCAGAATGGTCGTTGCCGGTCAGGCGAAAGCGTCGGCGAAACCTGGAATCCGGTGAGGAGCGGTCGCTTCCGGACGTGGCGTCCACGGCGCTTCGACCCGGGGTTGCGGCCACGCCCGCGACCACTCCAGCGATGCCTGCGCGGCGACGGCAACCTCTTCCAGCAGCGCATAGCGCTTGCGGTACATCGAGCGCTTCTTGGACGCAACCTCGGCGAGATCGCGCGGCATCGCCCGCAACGGGATTTCATGCAGCCCGTGGCCCCAGGGCACGCCGCCATGTTCGCGCCAGACAGCGTCGTAGCTCAGCGTCTTCTTGCGCGCGATCCGGCTGCCCGGGCGATATACCGCATGGGCCGCATCCTCCACGCAGAGGATCTTCTCCACGCCAAGGGCCTGCGCCGCCAACTGCAGGAATTGCACCAGCGCGGACATCGGCCGCAATCCGTGCATGTCGCGGGTCAGGCGCTGGTAGAGCGCATGGGCTTCGTCGCCATTGGCGCCCTGCAGGCCGCCGACGACCATGGCACGGAAGCCGAGCCGCGAATTCGCGAGGGCGAATGTCGCCATCGCCACCTGGCCGAGGTCGCAGTCCCAGACCAGGCTGAGGTCGCCCTCGCGCTCGGTGCCGAAACGGTGGACCAGGCGCACCTCGTGGCCGACCCCGTCGGCGTGGAATTTCACGACCAGCAAGCCGGAGGGCGAATAAATCGCGGTCCGCGCGCCGACCGGCATCCGCGCCACCAGCTCGAAGTGCTTGCGCACGAGGTTGAACCGCTGCAACAGAGTCAGTCGGGCGCTGACATAGGGCTGCTGGAGACGGCTGCACAGGCCGCGGGTCGCCCGGGTCGCCGGGACCAGCGCCGGGCGATCGAGCAATTCGAACCAGTGGCGATGCAGCTCGGGATGGAGCTTGGCGCGAAGCCAGAAGCGCAGCATCCGCCCGGACCCGTGCCGTCCCGGCGTGCGGGCGAAACGCTTGAGTAACGATCCGGTTGACATGCGGTTGGACATTTTCGGAATCGTGTCAGCAGGCACGACCGCCCGCCACCGCCGGATATCGATTCCGGAATGGTCTTCACATGATTTTTACAACCTTGAATGGGCCGGGACCGACTCAGTAGCGCAGCAGCACCGAACCCCAGGTGAAACCGCCGCCGAAAGCCTCCAGCAGCAGCAACTGGCCGCGCTGGACCTTGCCCGACTGCACCGCGGCATCGAGCGCCAGCGGCACCGAGCCCGACGAGGTGTTGCCGTGCTTGTCGACGGTGACGATCACGCGTTCCATCGGCATGTCGAGGCGCTTGGCCGTCGCCTCGATGATGCGCAGGTTGGCCTGGTGCGGGATCAGCCAGTCGATGTCGTGGCGATCGAGGCCATTGGCCTCCAGCGTCTCGTCGACCAGGCCGTCGAGCGCCTTGACCGCGTGCTTGAACACTTCGTTGCCGGTCATCAGGACCTTGACGCCGGCATTGGGTTCTTCAGGCTTGAAGCCCGCTGAAACACCGACCGGATTCCACAGCAATTCCTTCTTGGCGCCGTCGGCGTGCAGGTGGGTGCTGAGGATGCCGGTCTCGCCGTCGGGCTTGAGCACCACGGCGCCGGCGCCATCGCCGAACAGCACGCAGGTGCCGCGATCGTTCCAGTCGACCATCCGGGTCAGGGTTTCCGAACCAACCACCAGCGCACACTTGGCGTCGCCGCTGCGGACGAACTTGTCGGCGACCGAGATCGCGTAGATGAAGCCCGAACAGGCCGCGTTGACGTCGAACGCCGGGCAGCCAACGATCCCCAGGCGCGCCTGCATCAGGCAGGCCGAGGACGGGAAAATGAGGTCGGGCGTGGTCGTCCCGAAGACGATCAGGTCGATGTCGTCGACGGTCACGCCGGCGGCGGCCATCGCCTTGCGCGCGGCTTCCTCGCCGAGGCTGACCGTGGTTTCGCCCTCACCCGCGACATGGCGCTGGCGGATGCCGGTGCGGCTCGCGATCCATTCGTCGCTGGTGTCGACGCGCTTGGCCAGGTCGTCATTGGTGACCACCTGCTTCGGCAGCGCACTGCCCGTACCGGCGATGCGGGCGTACATCCGGGAAGCTTGGCGGGAGGAAGCGGCATCAACCATCGATCGAGACTCCTGGGATCCGGACGGGAGTTCCGGAACGCTCTTGGCAAGCACGACAAGGACGACGCTGCATTGCAGCATCGCCCTGTCAGGTTACATCAGTGGACCACCCTGATTGAATCCGGCACGGGCAGAGCGTCCGGGAAGGATTCCGCCGGGGCGGAATCAATCTTCCTCGACCACCTTGGTCTTGGACGGCAGCACCTTCTTGCCGCGGTAGTAGCCGTCGGCGGTGACGTGGTGGCGGATGTGGGTCTCGCCGCTGGTCGGGTCGGTGGAGAGCTGCTTCGCCGTCAGCGAATCATGCGCGCGGCGCATGCCACGCTTGGACGGGGAAACGCGGGATTTCTGGACAGCCATGGGACAAACTCCTGGGTGAATCGGTGTCCGCCGGGGCGGACGTCTGAACGTTATTCCTTCTGGTCGCGCCGGAGCGCCGCCAGTGCAGCAAACGGACTGGCCGCCGCCGCTTCTTCCTCGTCGGGCGACCATTCGGCCTCCATGGCCTCGGTCCCCGGCTTGACCGGTATCGCCGGCACCGCGAGGATCAATTCGTCCTCGATCAGGTCCCGCGGCGAAATCGAATCGCCAGCATCCACCAGCCATGCCTCGTATCCGGGCGGAAGCGCCGCTTCCTCGGACTCGTCGCGGATGAAGGCGACCCGCTGGCGCAGCTGCACCGGAAGTTCGAACCGCTCGAAACTGCGCTGGCATTCCAGCGGCAAGGCGGCATCGATTTCCAGCGCGGCATACGCAACCTGCGTGGCATCGCGGTCGAACCCGATGCGATAGGCGATGGTGCCTTCGCGATCGGCCAGCAGACCGGCCAGCCGCGGCAGTTCAGCCAGCTCCAGCCTGCCCTCGAATTCGCGCCGCGCCGAGACCATGCGCCATGGATCGACCTGGTCGGGCAATTTCGGGGACATAAGCTGGAGAATGGTAAAGATGAACGGGGAGCCTGTCAAACCCGGCGAAGCCGCCAGATCGGGCTTCGTCGCGCGGATTGCACCCGCTGCGGCCCTTCGACACACTGGCCGTCGGGATCCGTCAGCCAAGGCCTGCATTGAACACGATCATCGTCCTAGTCGCCATCCTGTGCCTGGCCGCGCTTGCCACCGTCGTGTTCCTGGCGGAACGCCGCCGCCAGCAACGGCGCTGGGGCCTCCTGCGCGAAGTGATGGACAGCGCCGACGCGCTCGAATCGCAATTGACCCGCGTGCGCCGCCAGTTGGACGGCGTCGCCAGCGCCGGCCATGCCGATGCCGCCTTGCGCGACGTCCTCCACGACCTGCTGCGCCAGCGGATGTGGCTGCAGCAGCACGGCATGGATGCCCGCATCGCCGAGCTGGAGGAAGTACGCAGCCACCTCGACGCCGGCCGCCGCCGGCTGGATGCGCAAACCGCCGCCTGATCCACCAAATTCCGGAGCCAACCCCCGATGCGCACCGACACGCCGCCCCGCCCGCTTGCCGACGCGCAAGCCGGCGCGCTCGAAGACGCCCAGCAACAGGTCAACCGGCTGGTGCTAGGCAAGCCCCTGGAGGTACGGTTGGCCTTCGTCGCCCTGCTGGCCGACGGCCACCTGCTGATCGAGGATCTCCCCGGCCTCGGCAAGACCACCCTGGCGCATGCGCTTGCGGCGACCCTGGGGCTGGAGTTCCAGCGCATCCAGTTCACCTCCGACCTGCTGCCCGCCGACGTCGTCGGGGTCTCGATCTACGACGCCCCGGCCTCGCGTTTCGAATTCCATCCCGGGCCGGTGTTCACCCACGTTCTTCTCGCGGACGAAATCAACCGCGCGCCGCCGCGCACCCAGAGCGCGCTGCTGGAAGCGATGGCGGAACGCCAGGTCACGCTCGATGGCGTGACGCGGCCGCTGTCGGAACCGTTCTTCGTGATCGCCACGCAGAACCCCGTCGACCTGGTCGGCACCTATCCCCTGCCCGACTCCCAGCTGGACCGCTTCCTGTTGCGGATCTCGATGGGCTACCCGAACGCGGAAGCCGAACGCGCATTGCTGCTCGGAGAGGAGCGCCGGTTGCTGATCGCGCAGGCGCAGCCGAAGCTCGGTCGCGATGCACTGCTGGCGATCCGCGCCGCGGTCCAGCAGGTTCACGCGAGCGACGCTTTGATCGACTACCTGCAGGCACTGATCGCGCGCAGCCGCAACCATCCCGGCGTGCGCGTCGGATTGTCGCCGCGCGCCGGCCTCGCGCTGCTGCGCGCCGCGCGTGCCCATGCACTGATGCTCGGCCGCGGCCACGTGTTGCCCGATGACGTCCAGGCGTTGTTCCCGCACCTCGCCGCGCATCGCCTGGTGGCGAATGCCGACGCCGGCGATGCCCGTGCGCTGGCGCGTTCGATCCTGCTGGCTGTTCCGGTCGACTGATGGACGAAGCCGCGCCTGCCGGGCGCCGCGCATTCCGGCATCGCCTGGAAGGCTGGATCCGTCGCCGCGGACGCGTCGATCCGCTGCCGATGACGATCGACCGTCGCCGCGTCTACGTGCTGCCGACGACGTTCGGGCTGTTCTACGGCGTGCTGGTCGCGGTGATGTTCCTCGGCGCGCTGAACTACAACAACAATCCGGCGCTCCTGCTGTCGTTGCTGTTGCTGGCGGCGGGACTGGCGAGCCTGGTGTATGCGCACCTGCAGTTGTCTGGCCTGCGCATCGTCTCGATCGATGCCGAGCCGGTACACGCGGGCGAATCGCTGCAGGTGCGAATCGGGCTTGCCGCGGGCGATGCACGCACGCGCACCGGTTTGCAACTGGATTGCAGCGGCGGTCGCGCCGTCGCCGCGGTGTCGGCGAACGCGACCACTTATGCGACGCTGCGGGTTCCAACCGTGAAACGCGGCTGGCTGGAAGCAGGGCGACTGGAAGTCGCGACCACGCGACCACTGGGGCTGGCCTGCGCCTGGAGCTGGCTATGGCAGGAACAGGGATGGCTGGTGTATCCCGCGCCGGAAGCCAACGGCCCGCCACTGCCGGACCGCGGCGATGGCGGCCATCGCGCCAAGCCGGCGTCCGCCGGCGACGATCTCCACCAGCTGCGCCCCTATCGCCATGGCGACGCGCAGCACGCGATCGCATGGAAGGCCTCGGCGCGCGCGACCCATCTGCTGACGCGCGAATACGAACAGCGCGTAGACGCCGACATCCTGCTCGACTGGGGCGACGTCCGCCACCTCCCGCATGAACTTGCGATTTCGCGCCTGGCACACTGGGTCGAGCTGGCGGAACGGCATGCTCGTCGCTATGGCCTGCGACCGCCACTGGGCCGCGCGATCCCGGCGGATCGCGGGCCGCATCATCGCCATGCCTGCCTCGAAGCGCTGGCGCGGCTGCCGGAGCGATAGGCATGACCGCGCAGCCCGTGCTCGACGCCACCACGCGACGTTGGCTGCATGCGGCGACCGCACTGCTGCTGTTGCCGCTGCTGCTGCAACTGCAGGCCTCGGTGGGAATCGCCGTCGGCGTGGTCGCGTTGTTGAGCATGGCGTTGTCGACACGCGGTCGCCTGCCCGGCCTGCTGAAGGTCGCGCTGGCGCTGACGCTGGCGATCGCGGTGTTCTCGGTCTACCGGGGCATCGGTCGCGATACCGGCTGCGCCCTGCTGGCGATGATGCTGGCGCTCAAGCCGACCGAGACCGCCAGCGTGCGCGATGCGCGCAGCCTGCTCGGCTACGGGCTGTTCGCGCCGTTCGCGACCTACCTGCTCGACCAGGGACCGCTGTCGCTGGTCCTCGGCGCACTCGCGGTCGCCGCCGCATTGACCACGTTGCTGCGACTCGCCGATCTCGATTCCGACGTCGATCTCTCCGGCTGGTCGCCGCTGGAATCGCTGCGCGCCGCCGGCAAGCTGCTGCTGCTCGCGTTGCCGCTGGTACTGGCCGCGTTCTGGCTGTTCCCGCGCCTCGCCTCACCCTTGTGGGGATTGCCGGATCGTGCCGTGTCCAAGCCGGGCCTGAGCGAATCGATGACGCCCGATCGCTGGATGGATGCGCTCAATGACGACACCCCGGCGATGCGCGCGCGCTTCATCGGGCCGGCGCCACGACCGCAGGAGATGTACTGGCGCGCGATGACCCTGCGCGATTTCGACGGCCGCACCTGGACGCCGGCGCCGTCGTCGGGCGTCGGCACGCCACGACTGTCGCTGGCGCCCGTGCGCTGGCGCTACACTCTGGATGTCGAGCCCAGCGACCAGCGCCTGCTGCCCACGCTCGAATTCACCGCCACGCCACCGGACGGCACGCAACCTGGCCGCGATGCCAGCCTGCGCGCGACCACGCCATTGACCGGGCTGACGCGCTGGCAGCTGCAGGCCGCGCCGGCATCGAGCTTCGACCCGGTGCTGGATGCGCGCGAGCGACGCGCCAATCTCGCGCTGCCGGCGCGCAATCCGCGCACGCTCGCCCTCGGACGGCAATGGCGCAGCGAAGCAGGTGTAGCGAACGATATTGCGATCATCCAGCGCGCCCTGGCGATGATCCACCAGGACTTCGCCTACTCGCTCACCGTCCCCGAACCCGGACGCGACTGGATCGACGACTTCCTGTTCCAGGGCCGCACCGGCTATTGCCAGCAGTTCAGCAGCGCCTTCGTGGTGCTGATGCGCGGCGCCGGCATTCCCGCCCGCGTCGTCATCGGCTATGCCGGCGGCTATCACAATCCGGTCGGCGACTATTGGGTCGTGCGCAATTCCGACGCCCACGCCTGGGCCGAAGTGTGGCTGCAGGGACGCGGCTGGACGCGCGTCGATCCCACGGCGGCGGTCGCCCCGGAGCGCGTCTACGACACCATCGCCGACCGCATGCCGGGCCGCGGTTTTGGCGGTCTCATCGACGTGCGCCCGATATGGAATTTCGGCGACAACCTGCGCCGCGGCTGGAACGATTTCGTGCTCGGCTTCAACGCCGAACGCCAGGCGACCATGCTCAAGCGCTTCGGCATCGAGCGCCTGTCGCCCTCGATGCTGATCGCATTGTTCGCCTTCGCGGCCGGCATCGCGTTGGCGATCGCGACCTGGTGGCTGTCTCGCGGCGAACGCGAGCGCGATCCCCTGCTGCGCGCATGGCGCACGCTGGACCGGCGTTACGCGAAGCTCGGCCTGGCCCGTGAACCGCATGAGACCGCGCGCGACTGGCTGGCACGCGCGCAATTGGATCGTCCACAGTCCACGGCCGAACTTGGCGAACTGATCAATCGCTTCAACGCACTGCGTTATGCGACGGATGATGGTGATGGACGCAAGGCGCTGATTCGCGCATTGCGTTCACATCGGCCTTGACGACAAACAGCAACGCGCGCAACGGCGCGTGCGAGCCGCTGCGTCACCCCGCCGTGCCAAAGCGCCCCAGCGGCGCCCCGGCCAGCAGGTGCAAGTGGATCTGGAACACCGTCTGCCCGGCATCGCCGTTGCAGTTCATCACGATCCGGTAGCCCGACTTGTCGAAGCCCTCGCGCTTCGCGTACGCCGCGGCGGCGACCGCGAGCTTGCCGACGACCACGGCGGCGTCGACCGGCACATCGTTCAGCGTCGCGAAATCGCGCCTGGGCACGAACAGCACGTGCACCGGCGCCTGCGGGGCGATGTCGCGGAAGGCGATCATGTCGTCATCCTCGTAGACGACGTCCGCGGGAATTTCCCGTTTCATGATCCTGTGGAAGATGGTGTCTGGCATGTCGTGCCCGGCGATGGCCTGGGCCAAGGGTACGCGATCGCCTACTCGCCCGTCGTGATCTCGCTGCGGCTGCCGAAGGCGTGCGCCAGCGTGCCGCGATCGACGTATTCCAGCTCGCCGCCCAGTGGCAATCCATGCGCCAGGCGGCTGGGACGGACACCCTGCTTGCGGGCGATCTGCGCGAGGTAGTGCGCGGTGGCGTCGCCTTCCACCGTCGGATTGGTGGCGATGATCAACTCCTGCACTTCGCCCTCGCCCAGGCGATCGGCAAGCTGGTCGAGCCCGAGCTCGCGCGGACCGATGCCGTCCAGCGGGCTGAGGCGCCCCTGCAGGACGAAGTACAGGCCGCGATAGCCGGTCGCCTGTTCGATCGCGAGGCGGTCGGCCGGCGACTCGATCGCGCACAGCTGCTGCACGTCGCGCGACGCGCTGGCGCAGGTCGCGCAGACCTCGGTTTCGCTGAAATCGCGGCAGCGCTTGCAATGGCCAATGCGCTCGACCGCGGCAGCGAGTGCCGTGGCCAGGCGCGTGCCACCGTCGCGATCGCGCTCCAGTACGTGGTAGGCCATGCGTTGCGCACTCTTCTGGCCCACGCCGGGCAGGATCCGCAGCGCGTCGATCAGCTGTTCGAGCAATCCGGTGGTCAAGGCGCGAAGATCAACCGAAGCCGGGAAGGCTCATGCCGGGTGGCAGCGGAAGCCCGGTGGCCGCCGCGCTCATCTTTTCGCGTGCGACTTCATTGGCCTTGTTCACGGCGTCGTTGATCGCAGCCGCGATCAGGTCTTCCGCCATCTCGTGGTCGGCCAGCGCCGAGGCATCGATGCGCACCTTGCGGCACTCCATCTTGCCGTTCATGGTCACGCTGACCATGCCGCCGCCGGCATTGCCAACGATTTCGATCGAAGCCAGCTCGTCCTGCGCGCGCTGCATGCTTTCCTGCATCTTCTGCGCCTGTTGCATCAATTGGGCAAGATTGCCGCGCATGGTTCACTCCTGGTCATCAAGGGGTCGAATGGAATCCGGCACCACGCGGGCGCCGCGGGCCACCAGCTTCTGCACGTCGGGATCGGCCATGAAGGCATCCTCGGCGGCCTGCTGGCGCGCATCGCGTTCGCGCGAATTGCGCTGGTGCAACGAGTCGGCCGGCACGCCGCCCTGCACGATCTCGACCTGCAGGCGCGGTGTGTAGCCGAGCTTGTCCGCAAGCTGGTCGGCGAGCTGCCCCAACATCTGCGGGCGATTGAAGTGGTCCTGCTCCGGCGACAGGCCGAGAACGATCTGCTCGCCCTGGTGGCGCAACAGCACCGCATGCGCGGCCATCTCGCGCACGGCGCCGCGCAGCGCTGCCGACGCGACGAAGTCCGGCCAGTCCTGCGGTTGCATCGCGGGACGTGAAGACACGACAGGGGCAGCGTCGGCGATCGCCGGCTCCGGACGCGCGACGCGTTGCGGCGGCGGTGCCGCGACTTCGCGCACCGGGGCCGGGGTCGGCGTGCGTGGCGGTGGCGGACTCGCCATCGATTCGCGCAGGGCCGCGCGCGCCGCCTCGGCGCCCGAAGGCGCTGCCGTCGAACGCGGGGCCGACGCGGATGAGGATGCCTTCGATGGCGTCGACATCGATGCGCCGGCCGCGCCTGCAGCCTGTCCCTGTCCGCCCTGGATCACTGCACCCTGCCCCGGGCGAAACGCCAGCATGCGCAGCAACGTCATCTCGAAACCGGCGCGCGGACTCGGCGCGTGGCCGATGTCGCGGCGCCCGTTCAGCGCCATCTGGTACCAGAGCTGCACCAGCTCCGGGCGCGTCGCCGCCGCCAATGCATCGATGTCGACGCCATCGGCCGGGATCTCCGCGGACGGCACCAGCTGCCGCACCTGCACCCGGTGCAGGGCATCGGCCAGTGCATCCAGCACGTGGGCCCAGTCCGGGGAAAACTCGGCCAGTGCGGCTGTCTCCGCCATCACCCGTTCGCCGTCGTTGGCCGCCAGCGCATCCAGCAGCGCGCCGATGCGGGCGCGATCGACGCTGCCGAGCATGGTGGCGACCGCGGCGTCGCCCAACTGGCTGCCGGTATAGGCGATCGCCTGGTCGAGCAGCGACAGGCCGTCACGCAGGCTGCCATCGGCGGCCTTGCTCAACTGGCGGATCGCGCCATCCTCGAACGCGATCCCTTCGGCGTCGAGGATGCGCCGCATCTGGCCATCGATCTGCTGCAGGTCGAGGCGCTTGAGGTTGAACTGCAGGCAGCGCGACAGCACCGTGACCGGCAGTTTCTGCGGATCGGTGGTGGCCAGCAGGAACTTCACGTGGCCCGGCGGCTCCTCCAGCGTCTTCAGCAACGCGTTGAAGGCCGACTTCGAGAGCATGTGCACTTCGTCGATCAGGTAGACCTTCACCCGGCCGCGCGACGGCATGTACTGGGCGTTGTCGATCAGCTCGCGGACGTCGTCGACGCCGGTGTTCGAGGCGGCGTCGATTTCCAGCAGGTCGATGTAGCGGCCGGCGTCGATGTCGCGGCAGGTCGCGCATTCACCGCATGGCTCGGCCGAGCTGCCCTGCTCGCAATTCAGCGACTTGGCGAAGATGCGCGCGATCGTGGTCTTGCCGACCCCGCGCGTCCCGGTGAACAGGAAGGCGTGGTGGACCCGGCCGGTGTCCAGCGCATTGGTGAGCGCGCGCACCACGTGTTCCTGCCCCACCAGCTCCGAGAACCGCTTGGGGCGCCATTTGCGCGCAAGGACGAGATAGCTCATGGGGTGATTTTGCCACGCCCGCCCCCCTGCAGGTACAATGGCCGGCTCGCACGGAGAGGTGTCCGAGTGGTTGAAGGAGCACGCCTGGAAAGTGTGTAAGCGTCTAAACCGCGCTTCGGGGGTTCGAATCCCCCTCTCTCCGCCAGATTGCACGAGAGCCCCGGCCTGCCGGGGCTTTTTTGTAGCAGAATTGTCACTTTCGCCGTTCCGGCCAGCGAGGCGCACGCCCCATGTTTTCCCTGCAGACGATCTTCGGTTCCGGCAAGCAGTTCTTCGATTTGCTGGATGAAGCGGCCGATGCCGCGCATGAGAGCACCAAGGCGCTGTACCAGTTGCTGAAGGATCCGGTGGCGAATCCGGCGCTGGACGCCTTCAAGCTGGCGCGCCAGCGCGAACGCGTCGCCTCGGACAAGATCAACCACGCGCTGGTCGACAGCTTCATCACCCCGATCGAGCGCGAGGACATCGAATCGCTGAGCTCGGCGCTGTACAAGATCCCCAAGCAGGTCGAACGCTTCGCCGACCGCTACGCACTGGCCCACCACCGGCTGGGCGGCATCGATTTCGCGCCGCGCGCGGCCATGCTGGAACAGGCCGCCGGCGTCGTGGTGCAGATGGTCCGCGGACTCCACCACATGAACCTGGAGGAGATGAGCAAGCTCAACGAGCGCCTGCGGGTGCTCGAGGCGGAAGCCGACCGCCTGATCCTCGAACTTCACCGCGACATCTATTCCGGCCGCCTCGACGCCGGCGAGATGTTCCTGCTCAAGGAATTCTTCGAGATCCTCGAGAAGGCGATCGACCGCTGCCGCGAGGCCGGCGTTGTCGCCTACCAGATCGTGCTGAAGAACTCCTGAGACCGCCGCCATGCTGGCTCTTCTGTTGCTGGTGATCATCGCCGCGCTGGTGTTCGAGTTCATCAACGGCTTCCACGACACCGCCAATTCGATCGCGACGGTGGTCGCGACCAAGGTGCTGACACCGGGCAAGGCGGTGTTGCTGGCCGCCGCGATGAACCTCGTCGGCGCGTTCTTCGGCACCGCCGTCGCCAAGACGATCTCGTCCGGCCTGATCGATACCCATGTCGCGCAAGTCACTTCGCAGGTAATCCTGTGCGCCTTGCTCGGCGGCATCAGCTGGAACCTCATCACCTGGTGGCTGGGCCTGCCGTCGTCGTCGTCGCACACGCTGATCGGCGGACTCTGCGGGGCGGTGCTCGCGTCCTCGCACGGCAATTGGCACGCGCTGATCTGGTCGCACGCCGGTGACGGCGGCTGGACGACCAACAAGGGCATCCTGTGGAAGGTGCTGGTGCCGATGGTGTCGTCGCCGATCGCCGGTTTCACGCTCGGCGTGCTGATCCTCGCCCTGCTCTACGCCATCATCGCCGCGCTGCATCGCGCCGGCGGCCCGTTCGCGCGCATCGCCCGCCCGCGCTGGGTCAATGCCTTCTTCGGCAAGGCACAGGTCGTTTCCGCGGCCTACATGGGTTTCGCCCACGGCAGCAACGACGCCCAGAAGACCATGGGCATCATCGCGCTGGCGTTGTTCGGCGCGCAGGCCGCCGGCACCCTCGACCACCTGCCGGAATGGCTGTCGTTCCTGCATCCGTCAAGCAGCGACAACTCGCACATCGACACCTGGATCATCGCGACCTGCGCGCTGGTGATGGCGGTCGGCACCGCCACCGGCGGCTGGCGCATCATCAAGACGCTCGGCCACAAGATGGTGAAGCTGCAGCCGATCGACGGCTTCGCCGCGGAAACCGCCTCCGCCACCATCCTCGTCACCGCCGCGCACTTCGGCATGCCGGTGTCGACCACGCACAGCATCTCCACCGCGATCATGGGCGTCGGCTTCGGCAAGAACCCGCGCGCGTTGCGCCTGACGGTGATCGAACGCATCGTCTGGGCGTGGATCCTCACCATTCCCGCCGCCGGCTTCATGTCGTGGGCCATGTTCCGCATCGCCGAGGGATTCGGCTGGGCCTGATCATCTGTTAAACTTTGCTCCGCGGAATCGCATTCCGCTTGGCGCAAGCCTCCATGGCGGCCCCGTCGGCCCCTCGCGACGCTAGTTCGAAAACCCCGCCAGGGCCGGAAGGCAGCAACGGTATTGAATGACGCGTGCGCCGAGGATCGTTGGCGGGGCCGTCACCTTTTCCAGGTTCGATCAGGCGCGCGGCGACGGCAGCGCGATCACTTCGCCCGGATCGGCAACCCGCGCGCCTTGTTCGCGCATGACCTGCGCTTCCCGCGGCGAGCCGTAGTGATAGAGGATGCAGCGTGCGCGCGTGTCCGCGTCGTATTCGCGCACGAAATCGTCGAAGCCGGTATGCGACGGATTCCCGTGCAGTCCGCAATCGTGGGCGATCACCTCGCCGGCATCCGCGACCACGCGCAGCACTTCCGGAATCGGCCGGGTATCGCCGGTCCACACGACACTGCCGGGCAGGCGCAATCCGTAGGCACTCTTCGGCCAGTGATGGCGCACCGCGAACGTTTCCAGGTGCAGGCCTTCGTGCCAGAAACGCTCGCCGACCGGAACCAGCAGGAACGCCTCCCAGAAATTGACGCCGCCTTCGGCCAGCACGTTGGGATAATCGCCGACGCGCTGGTGCAGCAGCGGCACTACACTGGCCGGGCAATACACGCGCACGCCGCCGCGCAGCGCTTCGTCGAACCAGGCGCCGACGAACAGGCGCTCGAAGCCCCCGACGTGGTCGAGATGGGTATGCGTAATGTACAGCGCCTTCGGGTACTCGCCGTAGGTATCGAGGTAGTGGTCGAGTCCTTCAGCGCCGCAGTCGATGGTCAGCCATGGCCTCCCATCGCGCTCGATCGTCGCCATCGCCGAACCGAGCCGGCCCGCCGCCGAGGCATTGCCGACACCGTGGAAACGCAGCGACCACTTCATTCCGGTTCCTTCTGCAAACGATAGCCCGCACGCAACGCGTCAATCACGCGTTGCAGATATGTCGACGCTTGACCTGCCCCGACCTTCCGGATCGAACGCTCCAGCCGCGACAGGTTGGCCTCGGCACGACGACGATCCAGCTTCGCGCGCAGGTGGCTCTTGTCGAAATCGATCAGCCACGATCTGCCGATGGCATCGAACAGGATGTTGTGGGCGTTGAGATCGCCATGCTCGAGGCCGGCATCATGGAAGCGCGCGATCATCGCCCCGGCATCGCGCCAGCCGCTTTCGTTGTCCACGCCCGAAGAAAGCTCCGATGCCATGGTGCGCGTATCGGGAATCCTCGCGATGACGATCGCCGCGCGATAGGTCGCGCCATCCCGCCACCACGCCGCGGCGATCGGTGCCGGTACCGGAAGCCCGCGCGCCTGCAGCGCTTCCAGCAGGCGCAACTCGGCGACGCTGCGCACGCGCGCCTCGCCGCCCCACAGATAGCGGTCCTGGCTCAGCCTGGCCATCGCGCCACCGCGCCGGTAATGGCGCAGCACGCCGTCGCCGAACGGGCCGCGGACGAACCATGCACTGCCACGACCACCGGATTGCACCGGCTGTGCCGCCAATTCACTGGACGCCGGATCGAACCACCACTTTTCAGGTTGCGCCAAGCCGAACGCGCCCAGCATCGCCGGGGCGTCGCCTGCAGCCGTGGTAGTTTGATGCGCCATCGCCATGCAACGAGTCTAGCAACGTCGTGCGTCCGTCATCGCCGCCCCGCCACATCTGCCTGCTGCGCCTGTCCGCGCTCGGCGACGTCACCCATGTCGTGCCGCTGGTGCGCACCTTGCGCAAGGCCTGGCCGGAAATCGCGCTGACCTGGATCATCGGCAAGGGAGAACACCGGCTGCTGGCCGGGCTGGAAGGCATCGATTTCGTCGAATACGACAAGTCCAGCGGCTTCAAGGGCATGCGCGCACTCGGACGTTCACTGCGCGCATCGCATCCGCGAGGCTACGACGCGTTGTTGCAGATGCAGGTCGCCGCGCGCGCCAACCTGCTCTCGGCCTTCGTGCCGGCGAAAACGCGCGTCGGCTACGACCGCTCGCGTTCCAAGGACCTGCACGGGCTCTTCATCAACACGCGCATCGAGGATCGACCCGGCATCCACGTGCTCGATGCCATCGGCAGTTTCTGCGAGCCGCTGGGCCTGAAGCAGACCGAAGTGACGTGGGATCTTCCGGTTCCGCAGGAAGCGCACGCATGGGCGCGCGCGCAATGGGACGACGACGGTCGCCGCACGTTGATGATTTCGCCCTGCTCCAGCCACGTGCGTCGCAACTGGTTTCCCGACCGTCATGCCACGCTAGCCGACCACGCCGCCGCGCAGGGCTGGCGCGTCGTGCTGTGCGGCGGCCGCAGCGAACTGGAGCGCTCGACCGGCGATGCGATCCTCGCGGCGATGAACTCGCGCGACCAAGCCATCGACCTGATCGGCAAGGACACGTTGAAGCAACTGCCAGCCCTGCTCGCCCGCGCCGACCTTCTGGTGACGCCGGATTCCGGCCCCATGCACATCGCCAACGCGATGGGCGCCAAGGTGCTGGGACTGCACGCCGCCAGCAATCCGGCGCGCAGCGGTCCGTATTCCGATCGCCGCTATTGCGTCGATCGCTACGACGATGCCGCGCGCAAATACCTGGGCAAGCCCGCCTCCGAGCTGAAGTGGGGCACCAAGATCGAACACGACGGGGTGATGGACCTGGTCACCGTGGATGATGCGATCGCGGCGTTCGAGCGTTATCGCAACGACTTCGGTTGATCAGGCGCCGGAGCCGGTGCCGTAATCCTGATACGACTTCTCCTCGACGTAGGCCGAGCCCAGCGCGAGGTTGATGTCCTTCTTGATTTTCGCGCGCACGTCGTTCTCGAAGTAGACGCTGCGGGCCAGCTTGATGAACTCGGCGTCGAAGGCCTGGGCCTTCTCCTTCAGGCGGATGTCGTCCTCGATCACCCACAGGCGCTCGTTCACCGCCTTCAACTGCGCACGCAGGTCGCTGATGTCCTGCGCCGAGGCCGGATGCTCCGCCCAGGTGCGTTCGGCGGCCGCCAGCTCGTTGCGGACATTGGCGAGCTTGGCGGGATCGCTCATGCGCTCGGACTTGATCTGGAGGATCGAGATCTTGTCCAGCAATTCGCCATAGGACACGGGGACGAGCAGTTCGGACATCATTGGCTCCGGCGCGGGTTGCCGCATGTGCGGCGGAGCCGTATCATACCCGGCTCGCTGCACCCATTCGGAGGGGTGGCAGAGCGGTTGAATGTACCTGACTCGAAATCAGGCAGGCGTTTATAGCGCCTCGGGGGTTCGAATCCCCCCCCCTCCGCCAGAAAACGCAAAGCGCCCCCTCGTGGGGCGTTTTGCGTTTCCCCGGTGGGCTGGGCGGACAAGAACAAGAACAAGAACACGCGCAGGTTCGATGCATCGGCAGGATTGCCGATGTGGACAACAGAAGGCTGCCCTGCAGGCGCGCAGCGCCGGAAGGGCGAGCGCCATGGATGGCGCGAATCTATCCCCCCCTCTATCATCCATGTCATGTACGAATTCGGCCACCTGACCCACCCCGGGCTTCGGCGCAGTCTCAACGAAGACACCTACCACGGCGAAGGAACGCTGGGCCTGTGGCTGGTGGCCGATGGCATCGGCGGACACGACTTCGGCGAGATCGCCAGTGCGCTTGCACGTGAAGCGGTGGTGCGCGAAGTCCGTGACGGTACTCCACTGGTGCAGGCGGTACGCATCGCCGGCGAGGACATCGTGCGCGCATCGCGACGCCGCTCCGAGGCCTTGCCGATGGGCACGACGGTGGTGGCCGCCCTGGTCCGCGGCGATCGCTTCGAAGTGGCCTGGGTCGGCGACAGCCGCGCCTATTTGTGGCGCCCGGGCCAGGGCTTGCTGCAACTCACCCAGGACCACAGCCATGTCGAGGAACTGGTCGTCCAGGGCATCCTGACCCGCGACGAGGCGCGCGCGCATCCGCAACGCAAGATGGTCACCCAGGCGCTGGGCGTCACCGATCCCGGCCAACTCAACATCGAACGCATCAGCGGCGATTTCGCCAAGGAAGCGCAACTGCTGTTGTGCAGCGATGGCCTCACCGAACACGTCGACGATCCGGCGATCGCGCGCATCCTCGCCAATACCGGTTGCAGTGCGCAGGAAACCGTCGACACGCTGGTGGCAGCGGCGCTCGACGGCGGCGGTTCCGACAACATCACCGCGCTGTTGATCCGCAACAACTGATTATTGCGGCCAGAGCACCCGGCCGTCCTTCGCTTTCTTCGCGATCGCCGCCATGCGCGCGATGTGTGCCTCGACATCCGCTGCCGAAACGATGACGCGCGGACGCACGCCACCGTCGCCGCTCGGCAGCCACGAGGGCACCACGACTTCGGCAGCGCTCTCGGCTCCGGCGTCGAAACCGATCTCGCCCTGCCCCGACGTCATCGCCAGATAGGCTTCGGCCAGCAACTGGGCATCGAGCAAGGCGCCATGCAACTGGCGATGCGAATTGTCCACGCCAAGCCGGCGGCACAGCGCGTCCAGCGAGTTGCGCTGGCCCGGGTATTTCTGCCGCGCCAGTGCCAGCGTGTCGAGGACGCCGGAATGGTCGTCGATCCTCCCGTAGCGATCGCCCGCCAGCGACAATTCGTAATTCAGGAAGCCGACGTCGAACGCGGCGTTGTGGATCACCAGTTCCGCGCCAGCGATGAAGGCGATGAATTCGTCGATGATGTCGGCGAACAGCGGCTTGTCGGCGAGGAAGTCCAGCGTCAGCCCGGTCACTTCCTGCGCGCCCTGCTCGAACTCGCGCTGGGGGTTGATGTAGACGTGGAAGGTCCTGCCGCTCGGGCGTCGTTCCAGCAATTCCACGCAACCGATTTCGACCACGCGGTTGCCGATCTTCCATTCCAGACCGGTGGTTTCGGTATCGAGCACGACCTGGCGCATCAGGCTGCCATCTCCTTCATCTTGATTGCCTCTTCGCGCGCCAGCATGTCGACGCGTTCGTTGTCGGGATCGCCGGCGTGGCCTTTCACCCACTTCCATTCGACCTGGTGCCGCGTGCGCGCTGCATCCAGCCGCTGCCACAAATCCTGGTTCTTGACCGGATCGCCACCCGCGGTTTTCCAGCCGCGACGGCGCCAGCCCGCCAGCCATTCGGAAATACCCTGCTGCACGTAGCGCGAATCGGTGTGCAGCGCGACCTGGCAGGGTTCCGTCAACGCTTCCAGCGCGCCGATCGCCGCCATCAACTCCATGCGGTTGTTGGTGGTCTGCGCTTCACCGCCACTGAGCTCGCGTTCGTGCGCGCCATAGCGCAACAACGCCGCCCAGCCACCGGGACCGGGATTGCCGAGGCAGGCGCCATCGGTATGCGCCTCGACCTGCTTCCTGCCCGAACTCATGCCGGGGTCAGTGCCGGACTGGGCGCGCGCGCGCGCTTGAGCGTGAGGGGAAGCGTGCGTTTTTCGGCGCACAGTCGATACGCGGCCCGCGCGCCCGCGCCGGTCTGCACCGCGGCGATGCGCTGGGCGTTCCACGCCGGACCGATGCCTTCGGCGACTGCTTCCGGCTCGAAACCGTGGCGCCGCAGGCGCCGCCGCCAGGTGAACGGCTCGGCATCGGAGACACCCTGCCGCCACCAGTAACGTCGATAGGGTGACAGCGGGTTGAGGCTGAATATCCACAGCCGGCCACCGGGCACCAGGACGCGATTGGCCTCGACCAGCGCCTCCTCCCATGCCAGGCCGCAATCCCCTGCATGCTGGAAAACGACGGTACCAACCGACTCGCTTGCCAGCGGCCAGCGGTCCACCACGCAGCCGACATCACCGGCAAACGTGTCGACACCGTCGATCCGCAGCCACAACAGATGGCGATCATCCACCTCTGTAGGGCGTTCAACAGGAGAAATGCAGACCCACGGCAGGCCTTGGCGCTCGGCTCCGGCGCGCGCCAGCAGCGGCTGCTCGCAGGCCAAGACCACCCGGCCATGCGCGGCTCCGAACCAGTCACGCGCAGGCAGGTCGGGTTGACGGAGGGGCAGCAGGCTCGGCATGGTGCCTAGTGTACGGCCCACCGTCTCAATCGATGGCACGACCCGATCCCATTCCCGCGTTCGAGGACAACTACATCTGGCTCCTGAG
Organism: Lysobacter sp.; assembly: GCA_030151365.1. Taxonomy (GTDB): domain Bacteria; phylum Pseudomonadota; class Gammaproteobacteria; order Xanthomonadales; family Xanthomonadaceae; genus Solilutibacter. Next base: position 20,619 of record JASLDW010000063.1, read on the forward strand.
CGATGGGCCATCGACACTCGTTGTCGATCCCGGCGATCCTGCCCCCGTCATCGCGCGATTGGGCGCCACGCCGCCGACCGCGATCCTGGTCACCCATCATCACTGGGACCACATCGATGGCCTGCCGGAGTTGCACGCGCGCTGGCCCGACGTACCGATCTTCGCGCCCGACGACCCGCGCATTCCGATCGCGAGCCGACGCGTCTCCGACGGCGATCTGCTGGAGATCGGGCCGTGGCGCTTCGAGGTGATCGCGGTATCCGGGCACACGCAGACCCTGGTCGCCTATTACGGCGAAGGACTGGTGTTCTGCGGCGATTCGATGTTCAGCCTCGGCTGCGGACGCCTATTCGAAGGCACGCCGGCGCAGATGCTGTCCTCGCTCGAACGTCTCGCCGCCCTCCCCGGCGATACCCTGCTCTGCTGCACCCACGAATACACCGTGTCCAATGCGCGCTTCGCACTCGCCGTCGAGCCCGGCAATGCGGCGCTACGACAACGCGCCGCCGAAGTCGCGGAACTCCGTGCAAGCAACACTCCGACGCTGCCTTCCACCATCGCCTCCGAACGCGCCTGCAATCCGTTCCTGCGCATCGATTCGCCGGAGATCCTGCAATCGCTGGCGAATCATCTCGGCCATCCCCCGGAAGACCGCGTCGAGGCCTTCGCCGCGTTGCGCAGCTGGAAGGACGGCTTCCGATGACTGCAGCGCGCCGCGCCGCGGTGCTCATCCTCGCGATCTTGATCGCGCCCCGCGCAGTGGCCGCCGATGGCGACACCACCACTACCGGCGCCGATGTCCTCACCCGATTCGAAAGCCACCTCGCCTCCCCGGGCTGCGACGATGCCTCCGCGACCTGGCGACGCCATTACGCACCGTTCGTGCGTCGCCTGATCGATCCGCGCGACCCTGCGCTTGCCCGTTTCGACTACGTGCTGGCGCAGATGGCCGCAGCCGGCCTGCCCAGCGAATACGCGATCATCCCCTTCGTCGAAAGCCACTACGAACCCGACCAGCGCAGCAGCGAAGGGCCGGCCGGCCTGTGGCAGTTCACTGCCGCGACCGCGCGCCTGCACGGCCTCAAGGTCGGCGGTGGCCGCGACGATCGCCTGTCGCTGGAAGCATCCACCCGCGCCGCCGTGGCCTACCTCAAGACCCTGCACCGCCAGTTCGGTGGCAACTGGCGGACCACGGTGATGGCCTACAACGCCGGCGATGGCCGCATGCGCATGGCCCAGCGCCGGGGCGGCGCCGGCCTGTCCTTCATTACCCGGATTTACCCGGACAAAATACACGCCATTGCCTGCGACATCCTCGACCGTGGCGATAGCGAACACTGGAAAGCACCACTGCAACGCCCGCTGCCGCGGCTGAAACTGCCCGGCGGGCTGCGGGTGAAAAGCCCGTAGCTACGCCCGCGAAGGGTGACGGCGGGCGCCGCGCCGGGCACACTGTCCGCTTTCCAAGCGACACAGGTGTCATCCATGGGGTTCCTGCAGGGCAAACGCGCACTCATCACCGGCATCGCCAGCCAGCGCTCGATCGCCACCGGCATCGCCGAGGCCATGCATCGCGAGGGCGCCGAACTCGTCCTCACCTACCAGAACGAAAAGCTCAAATCCCGCGTGGAAGACGCCGCCGCGGAATACGGCGCCAAGCTGGTGCTGCCGCTCGACGTCGCCGACGACGCCCAGATCGCCGATTGCTTCAGGCAGCTTGGCGAGCACTGGGACGGACTGGACATCCTCGTCCACTGCATCGCCTTCGCCCCACGCGAAGCGATCGAGGGCGACTTCCTCGACGGCATCACCCGCGAGAACTACCACATCGCCCACGACATCAGCGCCTATTCGCTGGCCGCGCTGGGCAAGGCGGCGCGACCGTTGATGAAGGGGCGCAATGGCGCCATCCTCACCCTGAGCTACCTCGGCGCGGAACGCGCGCTCGCCAACTACAACACCATGGGCGTGGCCAAGGCCAGCCTGGAAGCCACGGTGCGCTACATGGCGATGAGCGTCGGCCCGGAAGGCACCCGCGTCAACGCGATCTCGGCCGGCCCCATCCGCACGCTGGCCGCCTCCGGCGTCGCCAACTTCCGCAAGATGATGACGGCATTCGAAGCGGTCGCACCGCTGCGCCGCGCGGTCACCATCGAGGACGTCGGCAACACCGCGGCTTTCCTGTGCTCCGATCTCGCCAGGGGCATCACCGGCGAAATCACCTACGTCGATTCCGGCTACAACGTCATGGGGATGAGCGGAATCGATTGACCGTCGATTGCAGTGCATGAAAAAAGCCCGGCGAAAGCCGGGCTTTTCGTTTGGCCTGCGAAGGATGCGCCTTACAGCCGATCTTCCGCGACCGTGACCTTGAACTGCTTGCGGATCGCCTTGATGTAGCCGTCCGCCGACGCCTGGCCGTTGGCCTGCGCGATCTGCTGCATCAGGTTCGCGCGCATTTCCGGCGGGAAGGCCGCGGGATCGCCGGCCTTGACCGACTCCACCGCGAACACCATCCAGCTGCCGTCCGGCAACTGGACCTTGCCGGCGCTCTGCTTGCCGGCTGCCGGACGCGCCGTGGAGAAGATCGCCTTGTTGATGGCCGGCGTCGGCGCATTGCCCCGCGGCAGCGTCTGTGCCGGCTGCACCTGCAGGGACTGCGCCGCGGCGACCTGAGCGATCGTCTGGCCTCCGGCGATCGCCTTGATGATCGCGTCGGCGCGCGCGGCGGCGGCCTTGCTGGCGCGATCGGCGCGCACGTCGGCGACGACCTGGTCGTCGACCTCGGCCATCGGGCGCTGGCGCGCCGGCGTGTAATCGACCACGTGGACCATCACCGAGTGGCCGGGGGCGATCGTGATCGGATCGCTGACGCCCTTGTCCTTGAGCAGGCGGTCGGAGAACGCGACGCGGCGGACGGCCGCTTCCGCGAGCACGCCCTGCACGTTCGCCGGCGTCACCGGGCCGATCTTCTCGAACGGCAACTTCTGGGCCGCGGCGGTCGCCGCGAAGCTCGCCGGATTCTTGTAGGCCTCGTCGGCCAGCACGCCCATGGCGGCATTCACCGCCTTGTCGTTCGCGGTCTTCGCCAGCGCCTTCTCGATTTCCGGACGCGCCTCCTCGAAGGTCACGACCTTGCCTTCCTTGACGTCGCGCAACTGGATCACGTGGAAACCGAAGTCGGAACGCACCGGCGCGCTGATGTCGCCCTTCTTCAACGCGAACAGCGCGTCTTCGAACGGCTTGACCATGCCGCCGTCATGCGCGACCCAACCGAGGTCGCCGCCCTTGTTCTTCGAGCCGACGTCGTCGGAATTGGCCTTGGCCAGCGCGGCGAAATCCGCGCCCGGCGCCTTCGCCTGTTCGGCGAGCTGCTCGGCCTTGGCCTTCGCCGCGGCGACCGCTTCCGGTTTCGCGTCCTTCGCCACCGCGACGAGGATGTGCGATGCCAGGCGCTGGTCGGCGGCGACGTACTTGGCCTTGTCGGCGTCGTACTGCTTGCGCAGCTGTGCTTCATCGATCACTGCGGGCGCCATCTTGGCCGGATCGCCATCGACGACTTCGAACGTCGCGACCATCGGCTGCATGTACTGCGCGCCGTGCGCGGAATACCACGCCTTCGCCTCGGCGTCGCTCACCGGCGCGGTGTCGACGACCGCCGGCACGGACGCGACCTGCACCTCGCGCTGCTCGGTGAGGGCATTCACCAGGCGGCTGGCTTCGCCAGGCGTCACGAAATCGCTGAGCGCGATGCGCCCGGCCAACGCCTCGCGACGCAGGCCGTTGCGGATCTCGGCCTCGAACGCTTCCGGCGACTGCGGGGGATTCAGCGTCGCCAGCGTGCGCTGGTAGGTCGCCAGGTCGAACTTGCCATTGGCCTGGAAATACGGGATCGCCTCGATGCTCTTGCGGACCGACGCGTCGGACACGCTGATGCCGTTGCGATCGGTCGCCATCAGCATGACGCGCTGGTCGATCATCTGGTCCAGCACCTTGCGCTTGTTGTCGGCGCTTTCGAACTGCTGGCTGTCGAAGGCTTCGCCCATCTGCTGGCGCTGCTGCTGGCGCATCAGGTCGAACTGCTGGCGGAACTCCTGCTGGCTGATGTCCTCGGTCGTCCACAGCTTGCCGAGCGGCCAGAACGACGACGCCGACTTCCACCATGTCGGCGGCGCCTGGATGCGCGCGACATAGGTGTCGTTGCGGCCGCCGACGTACTGTTCGATGCCGAACAAGGCGAAGGGAATGATCAGCAGCCCGAGGATGGTCGGGGCGATCCAGCTGGAGGTCTTGTCGCGTAGCGCTTGCAGCATCGATAGGGTCTTGGTTTCAGCCGACCGCGAAGTGTAACGCGAGCGGAAATGTCCGGGCAAAACAAAAGGCGCCTTTCGGCGCCTTGTGCGTTTCTCGTGGCGGAGCGGACGGGACTCGAACCCGCGACCTCCGGCGTGACAGGCCAGCATTCTAACCAGCTGAACTACCGCTCCGTTGAGTTGGAAAGAATATCGTGTCCATGATGAATGCGCAAGCATCCGTGACACGATTTTTCAAAAACAAAACACCCGGCACATGGCCGGGTGTCGAACTGGTGGGCGCTGAGGGTTTCGAACCCCCGACCCTCTCCGTGTAAAGGAGACGCTCTACCGCTGAGCTAAGCGCCCGTACGATCAGCCGATCGCGTCCTTCAGGCCCTTGCCGGCCTTGAAGCCCGGAACCTTGGCGGCCGGGATGTTGATGGTTTCGCCGGTCTTCGGGTTGCGACCCTGGCGTGCGGCGCGCGAGCGCACTTCGAAGGTGCCGAAGCCGACCAGCGTCACTGCATCGCCCTTCTTCAGCGTGCTGCCGACCACCGAGATCACGGCGTCGACGGCGCGCGTCGCGTCCATCTTGGACAGACCGGCGGCAACGGCCACGGCATCGATGAATTCACCTTTGTTCATGTGTACTCCTAGTTGGGGGATCGAACAGGTCGATCATGAAAAGCCAGTCGGGGCGCCACGGGCGACCGTACGGCAAAGACGGGAGGGTTCCCGGTGCGGAATGGATTCCGCCATGGACGAGCCAAACCGGGGGCCGTTATACCAGTCGCTTCCGCGCTTCCGCAACCGCGGCCTTCTGTGGCAGGCACGGCTGCGGAGGGGTTGGCATTCAGGCAGTCAGTGCTTGATGCCGCGCTCCTTGGCCGGCTCCCGACGCTTGCGGGCGGCGGGCGGAACCGGAATCGTGGCCTCGGCGGTCGCCGTCTCACGGGGCGTGATCGGCCGTTCCAGGGCCAGGTCGAGCACCTCGTCGATCCATTTCACCGGGACGATCTTGATGCCTTCGGTCACCGACTTCGGCAGGTCAATCAGGTCCTTGCGGTTCTCGTCGGGAATCAGAACGGTTTTGATGCCGCCGCGCAGCGCAGCGAGCAACTTCTCCTTCAGCCCGCCGATCGCGGTCACGCGCCCGCGCAGGGTGATCTCGCCGGTCATCGCCACGTCGGCCCGCACCGGGATCTTGGTCAACGACGACACCAGCGCCGTCGTCATCGCGGCACCGGCGCTCGGGCCGTCCTTGGGCGTGGCGCCATCGGGCACGTGCAGGTGGATGTCGAACTTCTGCAGGAAGTCGTGTTCGATGCCGAGGCGCTCGGCGCGCGAACGCACCACCGACAACGCCGCCGAGGCCGATTCCTTCATGACATCGCCGAGCTGGCCGGTGAGGATCATCGCGCCCTTGCCCGGGACCAGCGCCGATTCGATCTGCAGCAGGTCGCCACCGACTTCGGTCCAGGCGAGGCCGGTGACCATGCCGATCTCGTTCTCGGCTTCTGCACGACCGTAGTCGAAGCGACGCACGCTCAGGTACTTGTCGAGGTTGTCGGCATTGACCACCACGGTCTTCGGCTTGCGCTTGCCCTTATGCGGTTGCGGGCCGGCCAGCGCGATCTCCTTGACCACCTTGCGGCAGATCCGCGCGATCTCGCGCTCGAGATTGCGCACGCCGGATTCGCGCGTGTAGTAGCGCACGATGTCCTGCACCGCGCTGCCCTCGATCTTCAGTTCGCCATCGCGCAGGCCGTTGGCCTTCATCTGCTTGGGCACGAGGTAGCGCATCGCTATGTTGAGCTTCTCCTCCTCGGTGTAACCGGGGATGCGGATCACTTCCATGCGGTCGAGCAGCGGCCCCGGGATGTTCATCGAATTGGAGGTCGCGATGAACATCACTTCGCTGAGGTCGAGGTCGACTTCGAGGTAGTGGTCGTTGAAGGCGTGGTTCTGCTCGGGATCGAGCACTTCCAGCAACGCCGACGACGGGTCGCCGCGGAAGTCCATCGCCATCTTGTCGATTTCGTCGAGCACGAACAGCGGATTCTTGGTCCCGACCTTGTTGAGGTTCTGGACGATGCGACCCGGCATCGAACCGACGTAGGTGCGGCGATGGCCGCGGATCTCGGCCTCGTCGCGCACGCCGCCCAGCGCCATGCGCACGAACTTGCGGTTCGTGGCCTTGGCGATGCTCTGGCCGAGCGAGGTCTTGCCGACACCCGGCGGTCCGACCAGGCACAGGATCGGCCCCTTCATCTTCGACACGCGCGACTGCACCGCGAGGTATTCGAGGATGCGGTCCTTGACCTTGTCGAGGCCGAAGTGGTCGGCGTCGAGCACTTCCTGGGCGACCTTGAGGTCCTTGCGCACCTTGGACTTCTTCTTCCACGGCACGCCGAGCAGCCAGTCGAGGTAGTTGCGCACCACGCCGGCTTCCGCCGACATCGGCGACATCTGGCGCAGCTTGGCGTACTCGGCCTTGGCCTTGGCTTCCACCGCCTTCGGCATGCCGGCATCGGCGATCTTCTTGCCGAGCGCGTCGAGTTCGTTGCCGTTGCCGCCCTCCTCGCCTTCGCCCAGTTCCTTCTGGATCGCCTTCATCTGCTCGTTGAGGTAGTACTCGCGCTGGCTCTTCTCCATCTGCGACTTCACGCGGCCGCGGATCTTCTTCTCCAGCTGCTGCACGTCGAGTTCGCCGTCGACCAGGCCGATCA
>JASLDW010000075.1 GCA_030151365.1 Lysobacter sp.
TCATCGCCATAAACAATACCTATGACGGCTTCCAGAAAAGCGTTGGTCGGAATGCGCTCGCCATTAGTCGAGTATGAGATCGACACTTTATCCTTCGGGTTATAGATGACTCGCGAATGTGAACCAAGCACGTCGCCGCCATGACCAAGAAAACGATTTTTCCCGTAAGTGAACTCTGCCAATCCTCTTCCCCAGCCGCCGTTGCCCAGGATCGGCTTCATCTGTTCCAAGGTTTCCTTGCGCAGAATTTTATAATGAAACAGGCCGGCAATCAGAACATTCATATCCCGGGTGGTACTTGCAACATCACCAACGCCAATCACATTGGAATACTCGATATCCTTGATCTCCCTCCATTGCCCGGAGAACGCATAGGATTTGAAGATATTGGTAGGGTGGGATCTTTCTGAGGCGAAATTTTTGAGACCAAGCGGTTTTGCAATCTCCTGCGCGACGATCTCGTGGTAGTCGCGTCCGTATCTTTGCTCGAGGATCATCCTTAGTAGAAAATATGCGGAATTGGAGTAGGCAATACGCTCTCCTGGCTCAAAAGAAACGCCTTGCCTCTTGATTTCCTCCAGGATCTCCCTCTGGCTTACTTCGTCAACCACCCAGACCGAGCCATTCTTTATCGCAAAATTCCCCAGGCCACTCGAATGCTCCAACAGGTTCCTGATGGTGATTTTCTGCGAGGACGGCATATCGGGATAGAAGTCGGATAGTCTGTCTTCCAGACTCAATCGCCCGTTTTCAATCAGCTTGAACGCCAGAATCGCCGTCACCATTTTTGTTACGGATGCGATCCGGTATTTTGTGCTCTCATTGTGGGCAACGCCTGGCAGGTTCTTCTGCCCGAAGCTCCGGCCATAGACCTCACGGCCGCCCTTGAAAATGGACAGGCTACCAATGCCGCCATTGTTGTTTTCTACATAGTTGAGGAAGTCATCCAGCTTTCCCTCATGCATCCCTTGCGACGATGCAGGGGTCGAATACGCCGCCTGCGGAAATACGAAGGCCGAAAGAAGCAACAACAGTGCGGCCAATCTCTTCATATCGCTCGCTTCGATTAAATTTTTCAATTGCTTCCGTGGCATGATTGCTCTGCGTGCGGCACGCAATAAACCTGACCTCTACACGGGATGTGCATTGCCTTGGCAAAACCTGCCGGTCCCGCCCATCACCCCGTGATCCGAACTGCCATGACAGATCACGTCAACTGACATGGGCTATCCGATGCTCGACCAGCAATTCTGGCCGCATTCAGGCGTTACTTGACCGATCTTAGGTGGCTCAAGTCCGACCAACAAGCGGCCGTAGACCAGAACTCCAAGACGGGTCCCGCTGGTGACATCGGCGATCCTGGGCGAGGCGGGGTGAGGCGTGTTCCTGAGCTGGGCGTCGTCGCTAGCTGGCGCAGCATCACCTTGGGGGTCGCGCACGAGCCCTGGTTCACCGTGCGACCGCAGGACTTCCCGGACCTGGAGGTCGCGCGCCAGATCCTGGAGACCTACGGCGAGGATCGTAGTGAGGGGCGGCGCGTGCGGTTCCCGGTAGTGTTCCCCTCGGGCCAGTGGCTGGTAGTGATCCTGTGCAAGCTGGTAGGTGCCCGTGCCCCTTCTGCCGCCTTTCTCCCAACGCCAGCCTTTCGGATGGTGCGAGGCGCATCACGTGGCGACTGATCGCCGCGCTCTTACCGGGAACGTGCGCGCGCCGCGTTTCGGCGATGCCTGACTGGTGCTGGTTCCGCGCACGAAGGCGGTCGCCAGCCGTAGCGCATCGTTACTGCTTCGGTCACCGCGCAGGGCGCGCACCAGTTGGGCCGGCGTTGTGCCGGTCCAACTGACCAGGTCGTGCGTGGCATGCGCCTGGTCGCTGTAACCGTGGCGCGCGGCCGCATCGGCGATGCTTGCGTCCTCTGCATCCAGCGTGCGCAGCAGTGCCTGCAGGCGACGCACGCGGGCGTATTCCTTCGGAGTCATGCCCGCTGCCGCAAGGAAGCGCGGTTGCAGGGTACGCAGCCCGACACCGAGCCGCCGCGCCAGCACGGCGATGCGTAGGTCGCCATCGGCGGCGTCGAGCATGGCGACGGCGCGTTCGACCAGCGCATCGGGCGCGAAGCCGGCGCAACGCTCCCGCAGCAGCCGCCACAGCGGTTCCGGCGATTGCGTGGCGACGTAGGCGCGCGCGGCATCGCCGAAGCGAGCGGCGAATGCGGGATCCAGCGTGTACAGATCGGGTGCGTGGTCGCGCAGCCCCGGCAACCGTCCGCCGGCTACCAGCGCGCTGCTCGCCGGCTTCAGCCGTATGCCGATGCAGCACACGGCGCCGGCCGCCTGCAAGCGGATCGGACCGCGTTGCTGGGCGGCGAAGCACAACGGCTGGTCGGAACGAACTTGCCCGTCCGCGCCGTGGAAGCGCAGCGGCACGCCCAGCTCGGCCAGCAGTTCGCAGCAACCGTCCGGATAGATGACCTGCACCTCGCCGTCAGGGGTGTCGTCACGCAGCACCCACAGGCACTGCACATGGCGATGCAGGTCGGGTGGCGGCGGATACTCGATGTAGTCCCGCCGCCATCGAACCCCGCGCTGCGCGTTTTCACAAGCGCCGCGACAGGGGCGTGGCTAGCCTGGGGGGATTGATCAGGGAGACGGGGC
>JASLDW010000083.1 GCA_030151365.1 Lysobacter sp.
TGGGCGCCGGCTATCCCGGCGCCAGCGCGGAAACCACCGAAAAGGCGGTGACGCAGATCATCGAGCAGCAGCTCACTGGCATCGACAACCTCGACTACTTCAGTTCGTCGAGCGCCAGCGGCCAGTCCAGCATCAACCTGACGTTCAAGCCGGGCACCAACCCCGACATCGCGCAGATGCAGGTGCAGAACAAGGTGTCGCAGGCGACGCCGCGACTGCCCAGCGACGTGGTCCAGTCCGGCGTGGTGGTGGCCAAGGCCAACTCCGGCTTCTTGATGGTGGTGGCGCTCAAGACGAGCAACCCCGCTGTCGATCGCGACCAGCTTGCCGACATCATCGCGTCGAACGTGGTCGACCAGATCTCGCGCGTGCCCGGCGTCGGCAGTACCCAGGTGTTCGGCGGCCAGTATTCGATGCAGATCTGGCTGAACCCGGAGAAGTTGAAGGCCTATGGCCTGTCGGCGAGCCAGGTGCTGGCGGCGGTGCGCGGACAGAACGTGCAGTTCTCCGCGGGCAGCGTCGGCGGCGATCCGTCGCCCTCATCGCAAATGGTGACCGCGACGGTGTCGGCGGAAGGGCGCTTCAGCACGCCGCAGGAATTCGAGAACATCCTGCTGCGCACCGACAGCAGCGGCGCCGCCGTTCACCTCAAGGATGTCGCCCGGGTCGAACTCGCCGGCGCCCATGGCTTCAACATGAAGTGGGACGGCCAGCCGGCCGCGGGTTTCGCGGTGCAGCTGGCGCCGGGCGCCAACGCCCTGGCGGTGGCCGAGGCGGTGAAGGCGCGCATGGACCTGTTGCAGCCGAGCTTCCCGGCCGGCGTGCAATGGTTCTGCCCCTACGACACCTCGACCTTCGTCCAGATTTCCGTCGAGGAAGTGGTGAAGACGCTGGCCGAGGCCATCGTCCTCGTGTTCCTGGTGATGCTGCTGTTCCTGCAGAACATCCGCGCCACCCTGATCCCGACCCTGGTGATTCCGGTCGCGCTGCTCGGCACCTTCCTCGGCATGTACGTCATCGGCTTCACCATCAACCAGCTGTCGCTGTTCGGCATGGTGCTGGCGATCGGCATCGTGGTCGACGACGCCATCGTGGTGATCGAGAACGTCGAGCGCCTGATGACCGAAGAGGGCCTGTCGCCGCTGGACGCCACGCGCAAGGCGATGGAGCAGATCACCGGCGCGGTGATCGCGATCACCCTGGTGCTGGCCGCGGTGTTCATTCCCAGCGCATTGCAGAGCGGCAGCGCCGGTGCGGTCTACAAGCAGTTCGCGTTGACGATCGCCATCGCGATGTTCTTCTCGGCCTTCCTCGCCCTCGGCTTCACGCCGGCGTTGTGCGCGACCCTGCTCAAGCCGACCGCGCACCACGAATCGCGCAACCCGATCTTCCGCGGCTTCAACAAGCTCTACGATCGCATCGGCAAGACCTACGTCGGCCATATCGGCAGCGCCGTGCGCCATACCCCGCGCTGGATGGTGGTGTTCGCGGCACTCGCGATCGCCGGCGGCTTCCTGTTCGCCAAGATGCCGGGCAGCTTCCTGCCGGAAGAAGACCAGGGCTATGCCATCGTCATCGTGCAGACGCCGGCTGGCGCCACCTTGCGCCGCACCGATGCCGTGCTCGACGAAGTGCGCACCAAGCTGCAGCAGATGCCCGAAGTCGACGGCATGATGCAGGTGTCCGGCTTCAGCTTCATCGGCGCCGGCGAAAACGCCGGCATCGCCTTCGTCCGCCTCAAGGACTGGAGCAAGCGCAAGACCACCGCGACCGAGTTCATCCAGAAAGCCAACATGGCGATGTTCGGCATCCGCGACGCCCAGGTGTTCGTGATGAACATGCCGACGGTCAATGGCCTGGGCCAGTTCGGCGGCTTCGACATGTACCTGCAGGACCGCAGCGGCATGGGCCGCGCGGAACTGGGCAAGGCGCTGGGCGCGTTGCTGGGCAAGGCCGCGCAGGACAAGACCCTGATGGCGGTGCGCCCGAACGCGTTGCCGGAGGCGGCGCAGCTCAAGCTCGACGTCGACCGCCTGCAGGCGCAGTCGATGGGACTGTCGGTGGGCGACATCTACAGTTCGATCCAGCTGATGCTGGCGCCGGTCTACGTCAACGACTTCATCCAGGGCGGACGCGTCAAGCGCGTCAACATGCAGGCCGATGCGCAGTACCGCACCGGACCGGAATCGCTGCAGGAGTTCTACACGCCTTCCAGCAAGACCGACGCTTCCGGCGTGCCGCAGATGATCCCGCTGTCCAACGTGGTGCACGCCAAGTGGGAGATGGCCTCGCCGACGCTGACGCGCTACAACGGCTTCGCCGCGGTGGAAGTGGTGGGCCAGCAGTCGCCGGGCCACAGTTCCGGTGACGCCATGAAGGCGATGGAGAACATCGTCACCAAGGACCTGCCGCAGGGCTTCGGTTACGACTGGGCCGGGCAGAGTTACCAGGAAATCCTCTCCGGCAACCAGACCACCATGCTGATGGTCTTGTCGATCATCGTGGTCTTCCTGTGCCTGGCCGCGTTGTACGAAAGCTGGTCGGTGCCGATCGCGGTGCTGCTGGTGGTGCCGATCGGCATCCTCGGCGCGGTGTTGCTGTCGATGTTGCGCGGCTTGCCCAACGACATCTACTTCAAGATCGGCATCATCACGGTGATGGGCCTGGCGGCGAAGAACGCGATCCTGATCGTCGAGTTCGCGATCTTCGAGCGGCGCGCCGGCAAGCCGCTGGCCCAGGCCGTGGTCGAAGCCGCACGTTTGCGCCTGCGCCCGATCCTGATGACCTCGCTGGCCTTCATCGCGGGCGTCACGCCGCTGGCGATCTCGACCGGCGCCGGCGCCAATTCCCGCCATGCCATCGGCACCGGCGTGATCGGCGGCATGCTGTTCGCGACTTTCCTTGGCCTGCTGTTCATCCCGGTGTTCTACGTGACCGTGCGGCGCTTCCTGGGTGAAACCTTGGACGATCCGCCCAAGTTGAACGAGCACGGGCATTGAGGTGAAGTAAAAAATATTTGACATTAAGTCAAATATAATTAACATGACTCCCATCACCGCCGTTGATGGGAGTCAACCATGATG
>JASLDW010000026.1 GCA_030151365.1 Lysobacter sp.
GCCGCAGTCGCCGCAGCTGTTCAAGCAGATCCTGATGATGGCGGGCTTCGACCGCTACTACCAGATCGCGCGCTGCTTCCGCGACGAGGCGCTGCGCGCCGATCGCCAGCTCGAATTCACCCAGCTCGACATGGAATTCGCGTGGGTGGACGAAAAGATCGTGCAAGACACCGTCGAGGACATGATCCGCGTGGTGTTCAGGGAAACGATCGGCGTCGAACTGGCGAGCACCTTCCCGCGCATGACCTATGCCGAGGCGATGCGCCGCTACGGTTCCGACAAGCCCGACCTGCGCATCGCGCTCGAGTTCGTCGATGTCGCTGAACTGGTGAAGGGCAGCGAGTTCAAGGTGTTCACCGACGCCGCCAACGACGCCGACGGTCGCGTCGTCGCGTTGCGCATTCCCGGCGGTGCCGCGCTGTCGCGCAAGCAGATCGACGAATATGCCGCGCATGCCGCCAAGTTCGGCGCCAAGGGCCTTGCCTACGTCAAGATCGACGAGGCCGGCGCGGTCAATTCGCCGATCGCCAAATTCTTCGCCGAAGATGCGTTCAAGGCGTTGCTGGAAGCGATCGGTTTGCAGAACGGCGACATCGCCTTCTTCGGCGCTGGTGCCTACAAGACCGTCAGTGATTTCATGGGCGCGTTGCGCCTGAAGGCCGGCAAGGATTTCAACCTCGTCGCCGAGGGCTGGGCGCCGCTGTGGGTCACCGACTTCCCGATGTTCGAATGGGACGATGAAGAGCAGCGCTACGTCGCGCTCCACCATCCCTTCACCGCACCGGCAGTCGATTCGATCAACGACCTGCGCGCGAATGCCAAGACCGCGGTGAGCCGCGGCTACGACATGGTGTTGAACGGCAACGAGATCGGCGGCGGTTCCATCCGCATCCACAACTCGAGGATGCAGTCGGCGGTGTTCGAATTGCTCGGCATCGGCGCGGAAGAGGCGGAAGCGAAGTTCGGTTTCCTGCTCGACGCGCTCAAGTACGGCGCGCCGCCGCACGGTGGCATCGCCTTCGGCATCGACCGCATCGCCGCGCTGATGGCCGGCAGCGAATCGATCCGCGATGTCATCGCCTTCCCCAAGACCACCAGCGCGCAGTGCCTGATGACCGGCGCGCCGTCGGAAGTGCCGGACAAGCAGCTGGCGGAAGTGCACATCCAGGTGCGCGAAGCGAAGAAATGATCATCCGTCGCGCCAGCGCCGCCGATGCCGAAACGCTGTCGGTGTTGTCGCGCGACACGTTCGACGAAACCTTCGGCCATTGCTACACGGCCGAGGACCTTCGCCACTATCTCGATACCACCTACGATCCGAAACGCTACGCGGCGCAGCTGGACGAATCGGGTTGCGCGGCATGGCTGCTGGAAGACGGAGGGCGTGCGCTCGGCTACGTGATGGCCGGTCCCTGCAAGCTGCCGCACGCCGACGTGCAGCCGGGCGACATGGAACTGATGCGCCTGTACGTGCGTCGTGAACTCCAGAATGGAGGCCACGGCGCGCGCCTGTTCGCGCAGGCGATGGACTGGATCGCCGCCAACGGCCCGAAGTCGTGCTGGCTCGGCGTGTGGAGCGAGAATCCCGGCGCCCAGCGCTTCTACCGGCGGCATGGTTTCGACAAGGTCGGCGAATATCTGTACGAAGTCGGAACGGCGCGCGACCTCGAATTCATATTCCGTCGCGACATGGACTGAAAGCGCATACTGGCGGCGAATCCCGAGTGGAGACTGCCATGCGCATCCTGACCGTCGCACTTCCCGCCTTGTTGCTTGCCGCCTGCACCACGGTGTCGGCACACGGTCCGCAATCGCTGCAACTGCCCGCCGGTGATCGCGTCAATGTATCGTGGGCCGATCCCGCGAGCTTCAGCGAACACAGCTGTGATTTCGCGCCCGGGGGACGGGATGGCAGCTGGGTCATCGACCTCGCGAAATACACCCGCAACCGTGCCGAAAAGATTCTGCCCGCCGGCGCGCACCTCGACGTGCATTTCATCGACATCGACCGTGCCGGCGAATGCATTCCGCGCGTGGGTGGCGAGCAGATCCGCGTCATTCGCGACGTCTATCCGCCGCGCATCAATCTCCATTACCGACTGTCCGGTACCGGCGTGGCCGCGGCCGATGCGGACGCCAAGCTGCTGGACCTGGCGTTCACGATGAACCCGCCCGGCCTGCCGGGGGACAGCGATCCGTTGCGCTATGAAAAGCGCATGGTCGACGACTGGTTGCGCAAGCTGCTCGGCAAGCGTTGATGCCGCGGCCCCGCGTCGTCCTGCTGCACGGCCTGTGGATGCACGCACCGGCCATGCAGTGGTTCGCTTCGCGCCTGCATCGCGATGGTTTCGATGTCGCGCCGCTGGGCTATTTCAGCGTGCTGGAAAGCACGGAGAATGCGGTCGCGCGCATCGCGAGGGTGCTGGATCGCCAGCCGGGCACGCATCTGGTCGGGCACAGCCTCGGCGGATTGCTGGCGCTGCAGGCCGCGGCGCGGTCGCGGCCGGGCCGGGTGGTGTGCCTGGGTTCGCCGCTGGCGGGCAGCCGGGCCGCCGATGGCGTGGCGTCGCGGGTACCGGCGGGGCGCGGCCTGATCGGCCAGCATCGTGACCTACTCTTGCGCGGTGCCGGTTCGGTGCCGGCCGGAATCGAGGTCGGGATGGTCGCGGGCAACCTGCCGCGCGGACTCGGTGGAGTGATTGCGCGGCTGCCGGGGCCGCACGACGGCACGGTTGCGGTCGCGGAAACCCGGATTCCGGGACTGGCTGCCCATGTCGTGGTCGAGGCCAGCCACACCGGCCTGATTTTCTCCCGGGAAGCGGCCAGCCTCGCTGCCTGTTTCCTTCGCGAAGGACGCTTCGCGGAGAGCCCGGCGCTGGCGGCGATCGCCTGAACCGAATCTAGTAAAATCGCGATTTTCCAGCAGGTGGTTGCATCCATGGGTCGTGGTCCCTCGATCGAACAGCGCAAGAACGCGGTCGATGCCCAGCGTGGCAAGATTTTCACCAAGGTGATTCGCGAGATTTCCGTGGCGGCGCGTGCCGGCGGCGGCGACCCCTCGAGCAATCCGCGCCTGCGCAGCGCGATCGACAAGGGCCTTGGCGTCAACATGAGCAAGGACGTGATCGAGCGCGCGATCAAGAAGGCGACCGGCGAACTCGAAGGCGTCGAGTACGAGGAAATCCGCTACGAGGGCTACGCGCCCGGCGGCGTCGCGGTGATCGTCGATTGCCTCACCGACAATCGCGTGCGCACCGTCGCCGACGTCCGCCATGCCTTCACCAAGTTCGGCGGCAACATGGGCACGGAAGGTTCGGTCGCCTTCATGTTCCGCAAGCTCGGCGCGCTGAGCTATGCAGCCGGCGTCGACGAGGATCGTGTCACCGAGGCGGCGATCGAAGCCGGTGCCGACGATGTCGTGGTTTACGACGACGGCGCGATCGATGTCATCACTTCGCCCGAGGCGTTCAATGACGTGAAGGACGCGATGGTCGCGGCCGGGCTCGCGCCCGATCTCGCCGAAGTCACCCTGCGCGCCGACAACGACATCGCGGTGAGCGGCGATACCGCCGACCAGGTGCGCAAGCTGCTGGCGCGCATGGAGGAGATGGACGACGTGCAGAACGTCTATTCCAACGCGGAATTGCCGGAGTGACGAATCCCGGCGCGGGGCCGCTTGCGTGAACGCAACGGTTCGCATCCTCGGCATCGATCCCGGATCGCAGCGCACCGGCGTCGGCATCGTCGATGTCGGCGCGGACGGCAAGCTGGCGCACGTCCATCACGTGGCGATCAACCTGCTGGGCGCCGAGGACTTTCCCGCGCGGCTGGGGGAACTGGTCGCCCGTCTCGGCGAGTTGGTGACGGAATGGCGGCCGGACGAAGTGGCGATCGAGCAGGTCTTCCTCGCCCGCAACGCGATGTCGGCGTTAAAGCTCGGCCACGCGCGTGGCGCGGCGATCGCGGCCTGCGTCGGTCGCGGCCTCAAGGTCAGCGAATACGCCGCCAAGGAAGTGAAGCTGGCATTGGTCGGGCGCGGCGGCGCCGACAAGGAACAGGTGCAGCACATGGTCGGCGCGATGCTGAACCTGAAAGGCAAGTTGCAGGCCGACGCCGCCGATGCGCTGGCCGTCGCGGTGACGCATGCGCACGTGCGCGCGAGCGCGGCGCGACTGGGCATCGGCGTTCGCCAGGCGTGGGCAAGGAGATGAGGCGATGATCGGCAGGTTGCGCGGAACCATCATCCACAAGCAGCCGCCATGGCTGGTGGTCGACGTCCATGGCGTCGGCTATGAACTGGAAGCGCCGATGAGCACGTTCTACGACTTGCCGGACGTCGGCAAGGACGTGGTGCTGTTCACGCATTACGCGCAGAAGGAAGACAGCGTTTCGCTCTACGGTTTCCTCACCGAGGGCGAGCGCCGCCTGTTCCGCGACGTGCAGCGCGTCAGCGGCATCGGCGCCAAGATCGCGCTGGCCGTGCTGTCGGGCGTCAGTGTCGACGAATTCGCGCGCCAGCTGCAGGCGTCCGATGTCGCCGCGCTCACCCGCATACCCGGCATCGGCAAGAAAACCGCGGAACGCATGGTGGTGGAATTGCGCGACCGCGCCGCCGACCTCGTCGGTGGCGGGACGTCGCCGATGCTGCAAGGTCCGGCCGACCCGCAATCGGAATCGGCGATCGCGCTCCAGCAACTCGGCTACAAGCCGGCCGAAGCCGAGCGCATGGTCAAGGCGGTGGCCGTCGCGGGCGACAGCGTCGAGGCCATCATCCGCAAGGCGCTGCAGCAGGCGTTGCGCTGACGCCATCACGCCATCGGCGTACCATGCGCCCCTGGACGGTCTCCCTCCCGAAATGAACGACCAACCCAAGCACCCGCAACACGCACAAACCGGCCATGGGCACCATGCGCCGGGCGGATTGGCGGGCCTGGCGCTGGGCGCGATCGGCGTGGTCTTCGGCGACATCGGCACCAGCCCGCTGTACACGCTCAAGGAAGCCTTCATTCCCCACTACGGGCTGACGCCCGACCACGACACCGTGCTCGGCGTGCTGTCGCTGGCGTTCTGGGCGCTGATGATCGTGGTGACGCTGAAATACGTGACCATCATCATGCGCGCCGACAACGAAGGCGAGGGCGGCATCATGGCGCTGATGGCGCTGGCCCAGCGCACGCTCGGCAAGACGTCGCGTTCGTTCTACGTGGTCGGCATCCTCGGCATCTTCGGCGCCTCGCTGTTCTTCGGCGATGGCGTGATCACCCCGGCGATCACCACGCTGTCGGCGGTCGAAGGCCTGGAGGTCGCTGCGCCGGCGCTGCACCGCTTCATCCTGCCGCTGACCATCGTCATCCTGATCGGCCTGTTCGTCAGCCAGCGCTTCGGCTCGGCCAAGGTCGGACGCGTGTTCGGGCCGGTGATGGTGGTGTGGTTCCTCGCGCTCGCGGCGATCGGCGTGCACAACATCGTCGATGCGCCGGAAGTGATCCACGCGCTGAACCCGTGGTGGGGCGCGCGTTTCTTCGTCGAGCACGGCTGGCACGGCATCTTCATCCTCGGCGCGGTGGTGCTGGCCGTCACCGGCGGCGAAGCGCTGTACGCCGACATGGGCCACTTCGGCGCCAGGCCCATTCGCGCCGCCTGGTATTTCTTCATCCTGCCGTGCCTGGTGATGAACTACCTCGGGCAAGGCGCGTTGCTGCTGGAAAATCCCGACGCCAAGGACAATCCGTTCTTCCAGGCCGTGCCCGACTGGGCGCAGGTGCCGATGGTGGTGCTGGCGACGATGGCGGCGATCATCGCTTCGCAGGCGGTGATCACCGGCGCGTTCTCGGTGGCGCGTTCGGCGATGCAACTCGGCTACATCCCACGCATGTTCGTGCGCCACACCTCGCGCGAGACCATCGGCCAGATCTACGTGCCCGGCATCAACTGGTTCCTGATGATCGCGGTGATCGCGCTGGTGATGACGTTCCGCACGTCCACCGCATTGGCCACCGCGTACGGCGTCTCGGTGTCCGGCACCATGCTGATCGACACCCTGCTGCTGGCGCTGGTCGCCAATCGCCTGTGGCCGAAGCAGCGCAAGTGGGTGTTGCCGTTGTGCGCGGTGTTTTTCGTGGTCGATCTTTCCTTCCTGGTCGCCAATGCGGTGAAGTTCTTCGATGGCGCGTGGTTCCCGCTGCTGCTGGCGGCGATCATCTTCACCCTGATGCGGACCTGGCGCCGTGGTCGCGAACTGCTGCGCGCGGAAGTGCAGAAGGAAGGCATCAAGCTCGACACCTTCCTGCCCGGGTTGATGCTGGCGCCGCCGGTGCGGGTGCCGGGCACGGCGATCTTCCTGTCGGCCGATCCGACGCTGGTGCCGCACGCGCTTCTGCACAACCTCAAGCACAATAAGGTGCTGCACGAACGCAACATCTTCCTGACGGTGAAGACGCTGACGGTGCCGCATGCCCACCGCGACCAGCGCCTGAAAGTCAGTTCGATCGGCGACGAGTTCTATCGCATCGAGGTCTCGTTCGGCTTCATGGAAACGCCGGACGTGCCGCGCGCGCTGATGCAACTGGCCGACTGCAGCCAGATGTGCCTCGATCCGATGGACACCACCTATTTCGCCAGCCACGAAACCATCGTCGCCAGCGCCCGCCGCGGCATGCCGATATGGCGCGACAAGCTGTTCGCGGTGATGCATCGCAACGCGGTGTCGGCGACCTCGTTCTTCCATATTCCCGGCAACCGCCTGGTCGAACTCGGCGCGCCGGTCCAGATCTGATCCGACACCACCCATGAACGCATCCGCAGACGAACACTCCGGTTCGCAACCCGCGCATGGCCATCACGGCCCGCTTGCCGCGTTGGCGGTCAGCGCGCTCGGCGTGGTCTTCGGCGACATCGGCACCAGTCCGCTGTACACGATCCAGGAAGCCTTCACCCCGCATTACCGGCTGGCGGTGAACCACGACACCGTGCTCGGCCTGCTGTCGCTGATCATCTGGACGATCGTGTTCGTGGTGACGGTGAAGTACGTCGCCATCATCATGCGCGCCGACAACGAAGGCGAGGGCGGCATCATGGCATTGATGGCGCTGGCCCAGGGCGCGCTCGGCAAGAAGGCGCCGAAACTGATGTACCGCCTCGGCATCCTCGGCATCTTCGGTGCGTCGCTGTTCTTCGGCGACGGGGTGATCACCCCGGCGATGACCACGCTGTCGGCGGTCGAAGGCCTCAACGTGGCGACGCCGGCGTTCAGCCATTTCGTGCTGCCGATTTCGCTGGCCATCCTCGTCGTCCTGTTCGTCGGCCAGCGTTTCGGCACCGCGCGCGTCGGTCGCGTGTTCGGTCCGGTGATGCTGGTGTGGTTCATCGCGGTGGCGCTGCTCGGCGTCTGGAACATCCGCCTGGCGCCGGAAGTGCTGAAGTCGCTCAACCCGTGGTGGGGCGTGAAGTTCTTCCTCGATCATGGCGTCGCCGGGCTCACCATCCTCGGCGCGGTGGTGTTGGCGGTGACCGGCGGTGAAGCGCTCTACGCCGACATGGGCCACTTCGGCGCGAAACCCATTCGCGTGGCGTGGTATTTCGTGGTGCAACCCTGCCTGATCCTCAATTACATGGGGCAGGGCGCGCACGTGCTGGTGCGCCCGGAATCGATCGGCAATCCGTTCTACGAATCGGTGCCGAAAACCTTGCTGATCCCGATGCTGGTGCTGGCGACGATGGCGGCGATCATCGCCTCGCAGGCGGTGATCACCGGCGCGTTCTCGATGGCGCGATCGGCAATGCAGCTCGGCTACATCCCGCGCATGCAGATCCGCCACACCTCGAGGGACACCATCGGCCAGATCTACGTGCCGGCGATCAACTGGACCCTGCTGCTGCTGGTGATCGCGGTGGTGATCGGCTTCGGCAGTGCGACGCGACTGGCCACCGCCTACGGCGTCTCGGTGACCGGCACCATGCTGATGACCAGCATCCTGATGATCGTCTACCTCAGCAACACGCGGAAAATGCCGCTGCTGTTCTGGCCGGCGGCGGCGCTCTTCGTGCTGGTGGATGTCGCCTTCCTTGGTTCGAACCTCGCCAAGTTCATGGATGGCGCGTGGTTCCCGCTGCTGCTCGGCCTCGTCATCTTCACGATGATGCGGACCTGGCGTCGCGGCCGCGACCTGCTGCGCGAGGAGATGCAGAAGGACGGCATCCAGCTCGACACCTTCCTGCCCGGGTTGATGCTGGCGCCACCGGTACGGGTCGAAGGCACGGCGATCTTCCTGACCGCCGACAAGACCATGGTGCCGCACGCCTTCGTCCACAACCTCAAGCACAACCGCGTGCTGCACGCGCGCAACATCTTCCTGACGGTGGCGACGCTGACGGTGCCGGTGGCGCCGCGCGGACAGCGGCTGGCTGTGCAGGCGATCGGCGACGATTTCTACCGGGTGATCGTCCGTTTCGGCTTCATGGAAACGCCGGACGTGCCGCGGGCATTGATGGAAATGGCGGATTGCAGCCAGATGTGCCTGGATCCGATGGAGACCACCTATTTCGCCAGCCGCGAACGCATCATCGCCAGCCGCCGCCAGGGCATGCCGATCTGGCGCGACAAGCTGTTCGCCTTCATGATGCGCAATGCCGCCCCGGCCAGCGATTTCTTCAACATCCCCAGCAATCGCCTGGTGGAGCTGGGCACGCAGGTGCAGATATGAATATAGTGTCCCGGTTTCCACGGATTGCCGGGCCGCGGCTCGTTTCGCCATGATTCTCTGTATCCCCGACATCCTTGATTCCCAAGAGCTGGCCGCGATCCGGGATGGATTGCAGGGCGCGGGTTTCGTCGACGGCTCGGAAACGGCCGGATGGTCGGCGCGGGGTGTGAAGAAGAACCTGCAGCTTACCCACGGAATGCCGGGTTACGATGCATTGGCGCAGAAGGTGTCGGCGGCGCTCTTGCGAAATTCGATGCTGCTGACGGCCCTGTTGCCGGCGGCGACCACGCGCGTGTTGTTCAACCGCTATGGCGGGGGCATGCAGTATGGTCCGCACGTGGATGCGCCGATCATGGGCAGGATGAATGACGCCGTCCGCACCGATATTGCCATCACCGTTTTCCTGTCCGATCCGAAAAGCTACGACGGCGGAGAACTGGTCGCGGCGGTCCAGGGGTTCGATGCGGAGTTCAAACTCGAAGCGGGTGCGGCGGTGGCCTATCCGGCCAATACCGTGCATCACGTCAAGTCGGTAACCCGCGGTACGCGCGATGCAGCGATCGTCTGGATGCAAAGCCACGTGCGCGATCCCGACAAGCGCGAATTGCTGTGGGACCTGGAGGGCGCCAAGCGCCATGTTTTCGGGCGCGAGGGCAAGAGCCCGATGTTCGACGTGATCGATCGATCCCACGCCAATCTTCTGCGCATGTGGGCCGATGTCTGACAGGCAGGGCATGAACGAAGACCGCATCATCGCCGCCGGCGCCACCCGCGAGGACGAGGCCAGCGAAGCCAGCATCCGTCCCAAGCGGCTCGCCGATTACCTCGGCCAGCAGCAGGTGCGCGAGCAGATGCAGATCTACATCGACGCCGCCCGCGGTCGTGGCGAGGCGCTCGACCACGTACTGATCTTCGGGCCGCCCGGACTGGGCAAGACCACGCTGTCGCACGTCATCGCCAACGAGCTCGGCGTCGGCCTGCGGGTGACGTCGGGGCCGGTGATCGAACGCGCCGGCGACCTCGCCGCGCTGCTCACCAACCTGCAGCCGCATGACGTGTTGTTCATCGACGAGATCCACCGCCTCTCTCCCGTGGTGGAGGAAGTGCTGTATCCGGCGATGGAGGATTTCCAGATCGACATCATGATCGGCGAAGGTCCGGCCGCGCGCTCGATCAAGCTCGACCTGCCGCCGTTCACCCTGGTCGGCGCAACCACGCGCGCCGGCCTGCTGACCGCGCCATTGCGCGATCGCTTCGGCATCGTCCAGCGCCTCGAGTTCTACAGCACCGCCGAACTGACGCAGATCGTCGTGCGCTCGGCGCAGATCCTCGGCATCCATTGCGAACACGAGGGCGCCGCCGAGATCGCCCGCCGTTCGCGCGGGACGCCGCGCATCGCCAACCGCCTGCTGCGGCGCGTGCGCGACTATGCGCAGGTCCGCGCGGACGGTCGCATCGACCATGCCAGCGCGCAGGCCGCGATGCAGATGCTCAAGGTCGATCCGGAAGGCTTCGACGAACTCGATCGGCGCCTGCTCAATCTCATCATCGAGAACTTTGACGGGGGGCCGGTCGGCGTCGAATCGCTGGCCGCGGCGCTCAGCGAGGAGCGCGGCACGCTCGAGGACGTGATCGAACCCTATCTGATCCAGCAGGGCTTCCTGGTGCGCACGGCGCGTGGGCGCATGGCCACCCACAAGGCCTGGCGTCACCTTGGCCTGAAGCCGCGCGGCGGCCCGGATGGCGGGGAAACGGGGAGCCTGATTTGAACGCAGGCCCAACCGCAGGCGCCGGAGGGCTTGTCTTCCAATGGCCGGTGAGGGTGTACTGGGAGGATACCGATGCCGGTGGCGTCGTGTACCACGCGCAGTACCTGGCTTTCATGGAACGCGCGCGCAGCGAATGGATGCGCGCCATCGGCCACGGCCAGGGGCTGTTGCGCGAACGCGACGGTCTGGTCTTCGTGGTGCGGGCGATGCAGGTCGATTTCCGCGCACCCGCGCGCCTCGACGATGCATTGCAGGTGAGCGTGGAATTGCGCGAATGCCGGCGGGCGTCGCTGGTGCTGAAGCAGGAAATCCGCCGCGACGGCGCGCTGCTGGTCGATAGCGAAGTCCGCATCGCCGCGTTGGTGGCGCAAACCTTCCGGCCATGCCCGTTGCCGCCGGTCTTGTACGAACAGTTGAAGTCGCACGAACGCACAGGTGATTGATGCTTTCCACGATGCTTGACGCACCCGCCGCGCTACCGGTCGGCGATATCAACCCGTTGCAGCTGGTCTTGCACGCATCGCTGCCGGTGCAACTGGTGATGGCGATCCTGCTGGTGGTGTCGGTGATGTCGTGGGCGATCATCTTCCGCAAGCGTGCGCAACTGGCCGCGGCCGAACGCGAGGCGGCCGATTTCGAGGAGCGGTTCTGGTCCGGCGCGCAGCTTGGCGACTTGCATGCGCGTGCCGGCAAGAACGGCGGCATCGACGGCATGGAGGCGATCTTCGATGCCGGCATGCGCGAGTTCCACCGCGTCACCCAGATGCGCGGCGCCGACAGCCGCCTGCAGCTGGAAGGCGCGCAACGCGCGATGCGCGCCGCCACCGCGCGTGAATTGGACAGCCTCGAACACAACCTCGAATTCCTCGCCAACACCGGTTCGATCAGTCCCTACATCGGCCTGTTCGGCACCGTGTGGGGCATCATGATTTCGTTTCAGGGGTTGGCCAGCCTCAAGCAGGCGACGATCGCCACCGTCGCGCCGGGCATCTCCGAAGCGCTGATCGCGACCGCGATGGGCCTGTTCGCGGCGATTCCGGCGGTGTGGGCCTACAACCGCCTCGCCACCCGCGTCGATCGCCTGGCTTCGCGCTACGACGCGTTCTCGGAAGAGTTCTCGTCGATCCTGCAACGCTGGTCGCCGCTGCCCGACGCGCGCTGACATGGCCGGACGCTCCACATCGCGGCGACGCAAGCATCGGCTGAAGTCGGAGATCAACGTCGTGCCCTACATCGACGTCATGCTGGTGCTGCTGATCATCTTCATGGCGACCGCGCCGCTGCTCAATCTCGGCGTCGACGTCGACCTGCCGCAGAGCAGCGCGCAATCGATCCAGGTCGATGTCGAGCCGGCGATCGTCAGCGTCGATGCCGAGGGCGCGTTGTCGCTCACCATCGATGGCACCCGCACGCCATCGTCGCGCGACGACGTGGTGCGGCGCGTTCAGGCCTTCGTCGCCGCGCATCCGAAAGCGCCGGTCTATGTCGCCGGCGATGGCAAGGCTTCGTACCAGACCGTCTATGACGTGCTGAGCCTGCTGCAGACGCAGGCGCACGTGCCGCGCGCCGGATTGATGAGCATGCCGGGCGGAGCGCCGGCGAAGTGAAGGAGCAGCGCGCCGCTGCCGCGCGCGGGACCGGATACGCGATCCTGCTGCATGCGGTCCTGATCGGACTGCTGTTGTTCGGCATCCATCGCGTCACCCGGCAGGGGGGCGACGCCGGTGGCGATGGCGCGTTGCAGGCGGACGTCGCATCGGTGAACGATCTTTCGGCGAAAACGCGACGGGCCTTGCTCGGCGAACCCAAGGAAGCGGTGCAGCCGTTGCCGCAGCCGGTCGAGACGCCGCAGGAATTGCCGAGGCCGGTTGAAGCGCCGGTCGAACCGACGCCACCGCCGGTCGCGAAGCAGGCGCCGGCAGAAAAACCCGCGCCCGAACGCCCGCAACCGCCACCGCCGGTCAAGACGCCGCCACCGAAACCCCAGCCGGCGGCGGTCGACATGAGCAAGAAGGTGCCGGCGCCTGAACCGGCGCCGGCCCGGAAAACCGCCGACTCCGATCTCGCGGCGAGGGCAGCGGCGGAAGCCGCGCGCCTGGCGAAGGCGACCAATCTCGCCAAGCAGCGCGCCGAACAGATGGCGGATGCGAGATCGCCGAACGGGGGCGATGACCCGTCTTCTTCATCATCGGCGCGTGCCGGAAGTGGCGCGGGCAAGAGCCGCAACAGTGGCCAGCAGAAGTGGCTGGACGCGGTCGGTCGGGCGATCGAAGCGAAATGGGTGCGCCCAGACGACATTCCGCCGGGGCAGACCTGTCCGATCCATATCCGCATCATCCCCGGGGGCGAGGTCATCGCCGTCAGCGTGCTGCCGGGTTGTCCGTATTCGGATGAAGCCAGGCGCAGCGTCGAGAAGGCCGTGCGCGACGCCAGTCCGTTGCCGTTCAAGGGCTATGAAGATGTCTGGTCCCGCGATTTCACCGCGAATTTCAAGCCCTCGCGGTAGACGGACACCCCACGGTGAACCGGCATTCAGCTAAATGACGCCTCCGCGTTTACCCTAGTCGGACGCATCCCAACGCAGAACTCTCCTGATGCGATTCTTCTTCGCAATCTGCTTCCTCAGCTTGTCCGGCGCGGCCTTCGCGCAGTCCAACCCGCAGGTCGACGTGATCGGCGGTCGCGATGCCGCCCAGCCGATCGCCGTGGTGCCGTTCGCGGGCAGCGCGCCCGGCGAGAGCGATATCGCCGCGGTGATCCGCGCCGATCTCCAGCGTTCCGGCCAGTTCAAGGCGATGCCGGAATCGGCCATGCCCGAAAAGCCCACGACCGCCGCCGAGCTGCATCTGCCGGTATGGCAGGCCGCGGGGCAGGGCCTGGTCCTGATCGGCCGCGTCAGCAACGGCGCGTCGATGCGCGTCGAATACGAGTTGTACGACGTCGTGCACAAGCAGCGCCTGCTCGGGTTCGCCAAGAGCGGACCGGCCAGCGCGGCGCGCGACATCGCCCACCAGATCGCCGACGACATCTACCAGAAAGTCCTGAACGTGCGCGGTGCGTTCTGGACGCGCATGGCCTACGTGCGCGTGTCCGGCCTCGGCAAGCACGCGACCTACAGTCTCGTCGTCGCCGATGCCGATGGCCACAATGCCCGCGTGCTGGAAACCGCCAACGCGCCGATCATGTCGCCGGCGTGGAGTCCCGATGGCCGGCGCATCGCCTATGTCAGCTTCGCCAATGGCAATTCCACGGTGAAGGTGCGCAATCTGTCCGGTGGCGATGCCACCGTCGCATCGTTCGCCGGACTCAACGCCAGCCCGTCGTTCTCGCCGGATGGCGCGCGTCTCGCGGTGACGCTGTCGCGCGACGGCAATCCCGAGATCTACACCCTGCCGGCCGGCGGTGGCGCGCCGACGCGCGTGACCCACCAGCTCGGCATCGATACCAGCGCGGCATGGACGTCGTCGGGCATCTATTTCACCTCGGATCGCGGCGGTCGCCCGCAGATCTACAAAACGTCCGCATCCGGCGGCGGCGCCAGTCGCGTCACCTTCCAGGGCGACTACAACGCCGACGCCGCGTTCTCGCTCGACGGCAAGGTGATGGCGGTGACCCAAGGCAATGGCGGCAACTACCGCATCGCGGTGTTCGATACCCGCAGCGGCCCCGGCCAGTGGACCACGGTGTCGCCTGGGTCGCTGGACGAATCGCCGAGCGTGGCGCCGAACGGCAGCATGGTGATGTACGACGCGCATGAAGGCAGCCGCAGCGTGATCCATGTCGTCTCGTCCGACGGTCGCGTGCGCGAACGCATCGATACCGGCGGCAATGCCCAGGATCCGGCATGGTCGCCGTACCGCAATCCCTGATTTCCGTTTTGAAACTGCAGTTCCCGAAGGAGTCGACAATGAACAACTTGCGTGCCGCCGTGATCGCCCTTGCCTGTGTCGGCATGGTCGCCTGTTCCACCAAGACCAAGGACACGCCGCCCCCGCCGGTGGTGGATTCCGGCGCCCAGAACAATACCGGCAACAAGAACGACACTGGCGTGTCCACCGCGCCGATCGCCGGCGCCTACGGTCCCGGCGACCTCGACAAGGACGCTTGCCTGAAGAATCGTTCGGTGTACTTCGATTACGACTCCGACACCACCAAGCCGGAATTCCAGGCATCGATCGGTTGCCACGCCAAGTACCTGCGTGACCGCCCGTCGGCGCGCATGCGCCTGGAAGGCAATACCGACGAACGCGGCAGCCGCGAGTACAACCTTGCGCTGGGCGAGCGTCGCGCACGCAGCGTGTCTTCGGCGATGCAGGCGATGGGCGCCAGCGGCAGCCAGATCAACGTGGTGAGCTACGGCGAGGAGCGCCCGGAATGCCGCGAGTCCGACGAATCGTGCTGGCAGAAGAATCGCCGCGTGGACATCAACTACACCACGCCCTGAGTCCGGTCATGCGCATTCTTCCCGCACTGATGTTCGCGTTCCTGTTGCCCGCCCTGCCTGCGATGGCGCAGCGGGCCAGCCTCGCCGAGCGCGTCGATGCGCTGGAAGCGCATGCCGCCGATGACAGCGCCAAACTGGAAACCCTGAACCAGATCAACGCACTCAAGGAAGAAGTGCGCGGTCTGCGCGGCCAGGTGGAAGAGCTGCAGCAGCAGCTCAACCAGCAGAAGGAATCGGCGCGCAGCCAGTACCTCGACGTCGATGGTCGCCTGAACCGCCTCGAGGGCGGTCAGCCCGCCAATGGCAATGGCCAGGGCGCGCCCGCCGGGCAGCCGGCGCAGCCCGCGGCCAACGTGCCTGCGGAAACCGCGCCCGCTGCATCCAATGGCAATGATCGCGCCGACTACGATGCCGCGTTCAAGGCCCTGAAGGGCGGCGATTACGTCAAGTCGTCGCGCGGCTTCAAGGCCTTCATCGATCGCTGGCCGAAGAGCGCGCTGATCCCCAATGCGCGCTACTGGCTGGGCGAGAGCTACTACGCCACCGGCAATTACGAGATGGCGGCGCAGCAGTTCAGGCAGGTGATGGATACCTATCCGACCCATCCCAAGGCCGCCGATGCCGCCAAGAAGCTGCGCATGTCGGAGCAGGCGATGGCGCCGCAAAAGCCGCAGAAGAAGCCTGCCGCAAGGTAAAATGGCGGCATGAATGCCGTCGCAACCCCAGCGGCCGAGACCGCGCCGGAGCTGAACTCCGAGCGGCTCCGGATCACCGAAATCTTCCTGTCCCTGCAAGGCGAAGCCCGTGACGCCGGCTGGCCGACCGTGTTCGTGCGCCTGACCGGTTGCCCGCTGCGCTGCCTTTATTGCGACACCGCCTACGCCTTCCATGGCGGCGAATGGATGGACATCGACGACATCGTGGCGACCGTGGCCGGCCATGGCGTGCGCCACGTCTGCGTGACCGGCGGCGAGCCGCTGGCCCAGAAGCGTTGCGTGCAGTTGCTGAAGAAATTGTGCGACCTGGGCTTGGTCGTGTCGTTGGAGACGTCCGGCGCGATCGACATCGGCGACGTCGATCCTCGGGTGTCGCGCGTGGTCGACATCAAGACGCCCGGCTCCGGCGAAGTCGAGCGCAACCGCTGGGACAACATCCCGTTGCTGACGCCGCACGACCAGGTGAAGTTCGTGATCTGTTCGCGCGCGGATTTCGAGTGGGCGCGTGATGTCGTTTCGAAACATGCGTTGAACGAACGCTGCGACGTGCTGTTCTCGCCCAGTCATGCCCAAGTGGCGCCGCGCGAACTCGCCGACTGGATCGTCGCCGAGCGCCTGCCGGTGCGTTTCCAGATGCAGCTGCACAAACAGTTGTGGGGCGAGGAGCCGGGCCGATGACCACACCAGCAGTCGTCCTCGTTTCCGGCGGCATGGATTCGGCGGTCGTGCTCGCGATCGCGCGCGAACAGGGATTCGCCGCGCATGCCATGAGCGTGCGCTACGGCCAGCGTCATCTTTCCGAACTCGAGGCCGCGCAACGCGTCGCGGCCATGCTCGGCGCGGTCGAACACAAGACGGTCGAGATCGACTTGCGCACCATCGGCGGCTCGGCGCTGACCAGCGACATCGACGTGCCGACCGACGCCGATGGCCACGAGATCGGCAGCGGCGACATCCCCGTCACCTACGTGCCGGCGCGCAACACGCTGATGCTGTCGGCGGCGCTGGGCTGGGCGGAAGTGCTGGGCGCGCGCGACATCTTCTGCGGCGTGAATGCCGTCGACTACTCCGGCTATCCCGATTGCCGGCCGGAATTCATCGCCGCGTTCGAGGCGCTGGCCAACCTCGCCACCCGCGCCGGCGTCGAGGGCACGCGTTTCCGCGTCCATGCCCCGCTGATGCGCATGAGCAAGGCCGACATCGCCCGCGAGGGCGAACGGCTGGGGGTGGATTTCGCCCAGACGGTCAGCTGCTACCAGGCCGACGCCGCCGGGCGGGCCTGCGGCCACTGCGATGCCTGCCTGCTGCGCGCCCGCGGTTTCGCCGACGCCGGGCTGGCCGATCCCACCCGATATCGCTGATTCGCTACAATACGCGGCCCGGTGCAATGCCGGGCCGTGACCGGGTCGTTAGCTCAGTCGGTAGAGCATCGGACTTTTAATCCGCTGGTCGATGGTTCGAATCCATCACGACCCACCATTAATTGGTTGATTTCCCTTGGCGTGCAAACCCATGGGGCCATGCCGGAATGCGCCTCGGATGGTGGTGGCCACATCCTGGATATGGATCGTATGTGCAAGTGGTGGGCAATGGAGGTGGGAAGGTGAAGTCTAGTTCTGGTGCCCACTATGTCGGGTTGGACCATCTGCGCGCATTCGCGGCCTTCATGGTCATCTGCTGGCATTTCACGCCGGTATCCATCCACAAGGTCGATCAAGCGCCGACTTTCATCCCGTTTTCCTTGTTGCACGAAGGCAATACCGGCGTGTCGCTGTTCATGGTGCTGTCGGGCTACCTTTTCGCAAAATTACTGGATGGACGCGCGATTGTGTTCCGCGAGTTCATTCGCAACCGTTTCCTGAGGTTGGCGCCGCTTCTTGCTGTCGTGCTCGCCTGGTGGGCGTATCGTCAAGTACATGTTTACGGTTGGCACCTGCACACTGCAACCGATCACATCGCGAAAGGCCTTGTGCTCCCGGTATGGCCCAATGGCGGATGGTCGATTGCCGTTGAATTCCATTTCTACCTCGTGTTGCCTTTCCTGTTGCGCTGGTCGAAGCATTCCGTTTGGCCGTTGCTGGGCTTGATCATTGCTGCAATGTTGATTCGTGCAGGCGTGCATTTCTTGCGTGGCAACCTGCAAGATTTCGCCTATTGGACGATCGGTGGTCGCATCGACCAGTTCGTGCTCGGAATCATCATGTGGCGTTGCCGTTCGATCGCGACCACCCGCGCGACCGGCGTCGTGTTCTCCATGTTCGTGGTCTTCTGGTGGTGGCTGGATTCCACCGGTGGCCAGTACGGGACACGCGATTCGGCGATCTGGATCCTGCAGCCGACTATCGAAGGCATTGCCTGGGCGATGCTGGTCGCTTGGTATGACGCCCGCGAGTTCACTGGAGCCACGCGCTTGTCCCGGGTGGTCGCGGCGTTCGGCAGCGTGTCGTTCTCGCTTTACCTGCTGCATTTCTACTGGATATTCGACTATGCCGAGTCGCTGGCGAAGGCGGGTTACCCGATCGAGGATCAGGTCGCGGCGGCGATCGCCGCTCTTGTCTTCTTCGTCGCGATGTTCATTCCGGCCTGGATTACCAATCGGTTGATCGAACGCCCCTTCATGCGCCGTCGCAGGCGTTACGCGGTCGAGCCTCCCGAGCCTTCGATGATTTGAGAGCCACATGCGGCCACGACCGGCCGGGCGGCTTTCCGGCGGTGGTTTCGGATTCCTCACCACATCATCAATACATCGACAGCACTATATTCAGACGGCAGAAGTTCGATCAGGGGGCTGCGAGGTGGAGCAAGGGAGTTCGTTCATGGCGACGGTCGGCAACGCAACCGTCGCGGTTGTCGAGGATGATGCCGAATTGCGCGACCGCATCATGGTCCCGATATTGAACCGCATGGGATTCGCTGCCAGGGGCATGGCCAGTGCGCTCGATCTCTATCGGGCAATGACGCGCGAAATATTCGATCTCGTCGTGCTCGACATCGGACTGCCCGATGACGATGGCATCGCGATCACCGCGCATTTGCGCAGCCTCTCGCCCTCGATCGGCATCGTCATGGTGACGGGGCTCGATTCCGCGCAAACGCGGTTGCGCAGCCTGCGCGCCGGTGCGGACGCCTATCTGCCGAAGCCGGTCGACATGGACGAGCTGGTGACGACCATGGGCAATCTCGCGCGCCGCTGCATGCAGGTCCAGCAGCGCGATTGGATCGGCAATCCGGAAGGATGGATGATCAGCGCCAATGGCTGGCGCTTGCGTTCGCCATCCGGCGAATTGGTGGTGCTGACGCTTCCCGAGCGCGAGGTGATGCGGGCATTGGCCGCGGCGGAAGGCGGCGTCGTGAGTCGGGATGCGCTGGCCGCACAGCTTGTCGATGATGATCTCGAGTTCGACCCGCATCGGCTGGAAATGCTCATCTTCCGGTTGCGGCGGAAATGCCGGAAAGCGAGCGAAACGGAATTGCCCTTGAAGGCGTTCCGCGGACGCGGATACACATTGGTCTGGTGAAGGCGGCGCGGCCCTGCGCAGTGCGATCAAGTGTGCATTCCATCAAGGAACGGCAAAGACGGATCGCCATGCATTGGTGAAACTCACCCCAGGTGAGCCAGCGAAATGAAGATGAGTGATTCGGAGGGGATGGCTTCCTAGAATTCCGCGGGTTTATCGGAAGGGGAGCGCACTTTGGTGCGTGCATACGCAAAAAGCATATTGGCCGGGGCGCGCGCCCCGGCGATCGCAGTGCTGTCGACGCTCGGAGTGCTGACGCCGGCCTGGGCGCAAGTCGCCACGACCTGCCCGTCGGGAATGCCGGGCACTCGCGTTTTCAACGGAAACGGCGCCGTGCAGTCATTCACGGTCCCCGCCAATGTCAGGCAGATCCGCGTCATCGCGGTCGGTGCGGATGGCGGCGAGCGCTCTCCGAAGGCGACTTGTGGCGGCACCAATTTCAGCGGGGGTGCCGGTGCTCGCATCGAAGGAACCTATGCAGTCACTCCGGGGCAGGTGCTGACGCTGATTCCGGGAAACCCTGGTGCAAGCGGCGATTGCGAATCGGGCGGCGGCGGTGCGACCGGGGTGTATATCGCAGGAACGCTCGCGATCATTGCCGGTGCGGGTGGCGGTGACGACAACACGGGCAATGGTGGTGGTGGCCAAGCGGGACTGAACGGCAGCAATGGCGGTTCTCCGGCCGGCGGCCATTGCCAGGCGGGTGGATCGGGTGGTACCGGTGGTGCGGGTGGCGTTGCCGGTGAAATCCCTCCGGCTGTCCCGGGGCAAACGTGTCCTTCCGGTGACGGCGGTGCTGGCGGTGGTGGCGTCAATGCCGCAGGCCAGACCCAGGGAAGCGGTGGCGGCCATACCGGGCCAACCGGCGGCGGCAGGTGCAATATCGCGGGCGCGGCAGGCGGAATCGCCGGTACGGATGCCGGTGGCGCTGCGGTCGGGGCCAATGGCGGTTGGGGCGCATGCGGCGGCGGCGGTGCGGATGATCGCGAGAGCGGCGGCGGCGGCGGATATTCCGGCGGCGGTGGCGGTCCGGAATCGGCATATCCCGGCGGTGGTGGCTCCATCGTCCAGAGCGCGGGCGCGGCGACAGTCACCGCAACGACTACGGTCGCGGGCGCGGATGGCGGTGGTAGCGGCCAGCCGGGATCCGTTCGACTGTGCTGGCCCGGCGCAGATCTCTCCATCACCAAGACAGATCTTGTTCCGAGCGTGCCGACGCAAGGAACGACGACTTACAACATCGTCGTGAAAAACGGCGGCCCTTCGTCCGCCGATGGCGCGATCGTGACAGACCCGGTTGTCGCTGGATTGAGTTGCACGACAGCGCCGACATGCAGTGCGACGGGCGGCGCGGTGTGCCCCGCTTCCCCGACTGCAGCGCAATTGCAAAGCACGGGTCTGGTGATCCCGACCTTTCCGAACGGCGGATCGATCGCGCTGCAGCTCACATGCACCGTGACCGCGACGGGGCATTGAGATGCGCGGATTCCGGAATTCGGCCGCGATCACAAAACATCCATGTCTCGTGCATCACGTTTCTGAACACGAAAGGCATCAAGTGTGACGAGAGGCTTGGATTCATCCAGCTGAATCGATCAATGGACCAGAAGTGTGACGTCGGGGTGATGTGGTGTTCACGGCTGGCCTGCAAAAATTAAGGGTGCCGGATGGCTGCACTGTCAGTCTCTGCGCCGTACAGGGGGAGTTGGATTTGTTCATTCGTATGGATACGCACATTGCATCGTGCATATGCGGGTCGCCCGAGGGCGGCCCTTTCGTCGTTGCGCGCGCAATCGCAGGGATGTCGATTCCCCGGACATCACGACTGCAGTCATCCACTGCGGTGGCTTCGACGAATTTCAATGACAAGGCAGCGGCTTTCGATTCCAGCCGCGCCGCTATGGCAACAGGACGATAAGCGATGCAGTACGCGACAGGGAATGGATTGATCGGGAAGATGGCGCGTGCGATGCGCGTCGGCGGCCGCATGGCGGCCACCGGGCTTTTGCTGCTATCCGCGTTGACTGTGCAGGCGCAGACCACGGTGACCAACGCCGCGACCGTTGCTCCGCCCTCTGGCGGCGTGATCGTCAACTCCGGCACCAGTTGCACGCCTGCATCCGCCCCGGCCGGAACGACGGTTTCGTTCGATGGCGCGACGCAGACCTGTATCGCCAAGGACACCGATACGGTGACTTCCCCGCAGTTGACGATGACGAAGAGCCACGTGGGCAATTTCGTCGTTGGCTCGAACGGAACCTATACCCTGGCGGTGAGCAATACCGGCACCGCATCGACGTTCGGCACCATCACCGTCGTCGATACGCTGCCGGCAGGACTGACATTCGTCTCCGGCACGGGGACCGGCTGGACCTGCAATGCAGCGGGCCAAGTGGTGACGTGCACGTCAAGCACGGCGATCGCAAGTGGCGCGGCAGGCAATCCGATCACGCTGACCGTCGGCGTGGCGGCTGCGGCGGCGCCGAGCGTGACCAATACCGCGCGTGCAAGCGGCGGTGGAGATTCGACGTGTCCGGCTAGCGGTACGACTCCATCGCGTTGCTTGCCCAGCGATCCGACCCCGGTGCAGACGCCTGCGAATGTTTCGCTGGCGAAGACCGGTCCCGCGACGGCGACCGTCGGCGCAAGCTATCAATACACGTTGACGTTGACGAATAACGGGCAAACGGCGACCGCATCGAACCTGGTCGTTCAGGACCAGTTGCCTGCCGGGATGGTGGCGACGGCGGTTGCCGGTGCTAATTGCGGCGCGCTGCCCAGCGCGGCTGGTGCATTGCTGACTTGCACGGTACCGGGTCCGGTTGCGGCGAATGGTGGAACGCAGGCGTTCCAGCTGACGGTGAAGGCGCCATCGTCCGGCGGAAGCATCACGAACTACGCATCGACGAATCCGGCAGGAACGGGCAACCCGGGCACGCCGCCGGGAGCGGGTTGCGCGAATAACGCGACGACGAGCTGCGCAAACGTGCCGACGACGATCAACGCGCCGAAGTTGGACATCACGAAGACCGCGCCGGCGACGGCGGTGGTGGGCGTGCCGTTCGACTACACGATCACGGTGAAGAACAGCGGGACGGCGGCGACGA
>JASLDW010000131.1 GCA_030151365.1 Lysobacter sp.
CCTTAATGTGCCCTATAGGGCGTGCCTCTTTATGGCGTGGCCTCAGGTTGGTGTCAAGACCTAGCCTTTCTACATGGGTTCCCAACGCCAACCACTACTTAACGAACCGGTATTGCGCCAGTTCGCCGATCGTTTGATCGAATTGCGCAAACAACGAGGCATCAGCCAGGAACGGCTAGCAATGGAGGCCGGCGTAGGCCGGTCATATTTGAGTGGCGTAGAGCGTGCCCAGCGCAACATCTCGTTGGTCAACATTACAAAGCTGGCGGCAGCATTAGGCGTAGAGCCTTTCCGATTGCTAGAACCCGTCGGTCATTAATTGAAAGTGCTTAGCGTGAATGCGCGCACCGATGAAATTGATCAGTTGTACCAATCGAGCATGATCAGTGCGCCGGCATTTTGACCAGCGCGAGGGAAATGGCCGAAATCGGCCATGAGCCGACGTTGAGCGCGGAGAAAGAAACTCGACTCTGATCCGAGTTTTAACTACGACGCCTGGACTTCATTGTTGGCCGTTCTGGTGTCAGCAGCTTGTCGATCCAACTGCTTTGCATCCCACCGCCATCAGTGGTCTCGAACGGTTGCTCGATCCATTCCACCGCAAGGAGACTCATTTCTTCATCGGACTGCGGAAAGAACGCCTCACCGGGCTCGGCGATATACCACGCTCCAATCAGGGTGTCGCAGTGTTCGCAATGGTTGGCTAGATACGTAGCGTCCGCCGTCATCGAATGGTCGAACCGCAGCCAGGGGGCTCGCGTTTCAACCTGGTTAGCCGCTTCGGCATTGAGGTATCCAAGTTGCGTGAATAGCGCGCAGTCCTCAACTTGCTTATATCCGTCTTCGTCAAGTTCCTCGTGGTCCGCCAAGCCAATGGCACTGACTCGCGTC
Source organism: Lysobacter sp. (assembly GCA_030151365.1). Lineage (GTDB taxonomy): Bacteria > Pseudomonadota > Gammaproteobacteria > Xanthomonadales > Xanthomonadaceae > Solilutibacter. Next base: position 892 of record JASLDW010000131.1, read on the forward strand.
TCCTTCGCGCACTTGTAGCAGGTGTGTGGCCCGGTCAGGAGCGCAAAGCGCTTAGCGCGGATGTTCGGCACTTCTGGATCGCCCGCCACCTCAGCCATGGATCTAAGCCGTCCCTCGTTTTTCTACCTGCGCTAGCAACGCCTCCCAATCCATGCCCTTCAGGTCCTGGGCGAGATAACTGGCGCACAAGGTCTGGCCATCGGGACGCGCATTGTTGACGGCATCGGCAGCCAAGATGATCGCGTGCAACACATCCTTGCGGGTACGCCCCTCGCGCGTCCAGTCGGCGGGCATTCGCGTGACCGCCCCGATCGCATCCTTCCCAGAGAGATACTGAACTGCAGTGATCATCGACCAGTTCAGCCCGACCTCCTCTCGCAGGCGCAGCGCCGCAGCCTTCTCATCCAACCGTTCCTCCATGACGTTCAACAAAGCCATGGCCGCGGCCGCGGTCTTGCCCTGTGGGTTGAGGCGACTCTTCTTGCGTGGGAACGGATGCACCATGTTGATGATGGTGCGGCTAACCGCCCCATGTTGACAATACCCCGCTGATAGCGTGATAACAGTGCTGCCACGTGGGCAGAAGCCCCTGGTGTATTGCCTGCTTAGCTCAAGGCAACAGGTTCCCGATCCGATCGCGCAATGCGACGACGGGAGGTTATTTCCCTGCCTTTCCTGGACTAAGCATGCCCAAGCTCCAACGACTCAGAACCCAAGCCTTCCACGCACAGCATGGACTCTGCTGCTATTGCGGCCTCCCAATGTGGCAGGCCTCACCCGACGAACTGAAACCCTTTGGCCTGCGTGCCCGCACGGTAGCGCCATTACGTTGCACCGCCGAGCACCTCATTGCGCAGCAGGATGGAGGCAAGGACGTGGCAGGGAACATTGCCGCCGCCTGCTGGCTATGTAATAGCCGCCGCCACAAGCGTAAAACGCCACCCCAACCTGACGCATATAGGGCGTTCGTGGGACGGCGCATGGCAAAGGGGAAGTGGCACCCGGCGAAGGTGGCCAGGCTACTCAGGGAGCCCCCATCACCAAGTCACTCATGCTATCCAGCGACGTGAATCCAACTGCAAACCATGCTATCAACCTGCCATGACCACTGCCCGTCAACGCTCCGCTGAGAAGGCTGGTTTTCGCTACTTCGAGGTTCCGCTGGCATGCGGCGCCACGGGTAAGGAGTGGGTTTGTCCGCAACACGGCAACATCCTCTCGGTGGAGCGGGCCGTACTTTCGCATCTTGAGCGCGAGGGATGGCGAGGCTTCTGGGGCGAAGGCGGCTTGCTGCTCAACCTCATCAAGTGCATGTCGTTCCAAGAACTGCCGTTACACCACCGGCTCACGTACACCGAGGCCATCTACGCGCAGAACATCGCGTTCGACAGAGAGAAGGTGCCAGTCAAGCGCTTGCTCTCGGCTCTACTCCAAGCAACGCCGGCTCAGGTCCAACGCAACTTTGCCCTCATGCTGGATCGTGGCCCGTTCGTGACCAAGCGCGGCCCCATTACCTCCACGTCCACCGGCTCCGTACACGACTTCTTCCCAGGTCTGGAGCCGTGGATGCTGGTGGAGCTCTTCCAGGTGGCCGGCCACGATCTCCTTCACAGCATCGCGTCCACCTTCGCCCGCGACCCCTATGAATACCGTCGTGGCTGGCCAGACCTCACCGTGTGGAGAGAGGGGCAGCTGCGCTTCATCGAAGTGAAAGCACCAGGTGACTCGCTCGGCAAGAGCCAGAAGACCATCGCCGCCATATTCGGCGCTCCGCTTGGTTTGGATTTCTCGCTGGCCGCAGTTGTGCCGGCTTGACCTTCGTCCAACCGGCATCGCTACCCTTATGCAAGACAACGGCATCAAGGCCCCTACCACTTACCGATACCCACCCGTCGGAGCCTGCATTTACTGTGGGGCCACGAGTGGTCGGCTGACAGAGGAGCACATCATCCCCAAAGGGTTGGGTGGCACCCTTGTGTTGCCAGAAGCCAGCTGCGACACCTGCGCGAAGATCACTTCCCTATTTGAACTGCGTGTCATGCGTGGCTTCATGGATCGGGGCCGGCAAGCGATGGGCATCAAGGGGCGGAAGCAACACAAGCGTCCGAAGGCAACCACCCTCACTCAGACGTTCATCCAACCTGACGAGTCACTCTTTGAGCAGGAAGTGCCGGTTGATCAGGCGATCCGGGGCATGCACTTGCCGTTACTCCCACTCCCCGGCTTCCTGGATCCTCTTCATCCGCCCAGGCCTGACGCCGAGCAAGTCGACATCGTCGCTCTCCACACGATCCAGTTCGGGACAGACCAGTTCCAGGCCATCCGGCCACACACCGCTGTCGGCGTACAGATCAAGGACCGCATGGCCATTTGGGACTTTGTCCGCCTGCTGGCTAAGATTGCCCACGGGTACCACGCAGCCACGCGAGGCATGTTCCCGTTGGAAGAGAGTCCACTGGTTCCGATCATTCTGGGCACCCGCCGCGATGCCAGAAACTGGATAGGCTGCATTGCAGAGCACCCGCTCCCTTCAGACTGTCCGGCGCTTCACCTGCTCAACGAGGAAACGTTGGACGGCGACGGCCAATCCGAATGCGTGGCCGTGCGGATCAAGCTGTTCGCCACCCAGGGAACAGCGACGTACGTTCTTGCCTCCCGCATTTGCGCCCCCGGCTGATCACAAGCCTACGGAGATCGCTCCTCGACCCTCTAAGGTCGAGGAGCCAATAGGAGTAGACAATCACTCATTACGGTGGCGCGACGATTGGACGTCCGCTTTGGGTCGAAAGCTGCCTGATCATTCTGTCGGCGACATGATCATAGCGACGTGGTCTGCCGATGCGAATGCATCGGCGCACGCAGGCACATATGAAGAACTACATTTTTTGGAAATCACGTTCCAGAGCCTATTGGCAACTTTGAACTAGAAAATTTTTGAGTATTCGGCGCTTCAAAATTACGGTTTCAGAGATATCCACAAAAGCAAACCGGCGCATACTTATCATCATTTTTCTTTGTCATACCCCTTTTCCCGAACAGTACAAGGGTGACCCAGAGTCTGATGTCCATTGAATCGTAGTCTCATCACGCTTTGACTCATCAATACTCACTTCTCTGGTCAGTTGGAGACGCCCTTTGCAGAATCTCGAAATATAAGAGTAAGGAGCATTTTCTCGCGAAATTAATTTCCAATGTCTATCAGTTGCCGTGGAAAGGAACCATTTGTCGGCTGATACTGAAGTATCTACTTGGCTTGTTTTCCCCGATATTCCAACTAGAGATCCTCTATCAAAATAGTGGGGCACGTAAGGCGGACCCGCGATAAAAGGACTAATTTCATGCTCCAACGTTGATCTATTTGGTCGCCCTTCATGATCGGCGTTAATCAGTTTGTATAGCCCGATAGCTATCCCAACCAGCATGAAAAAGGATACGAAAAGTATGAATACACGATTGTTCATTAATCACCAAGTCCAACCCATGCCAGGCTTTCCAATGGTAAATCCATAGTCTCCAGACAAGCCTCCAGATAAATTACTAGGCGCAATCGATACCCCCTCTCCGAATCCTACTTCGGTTGCGCTGCCCTCTCCGGGAGAGTAAGTCACGCCGCCGCCAACATCCACATATGCAGCAGTTGTTGCGAGTCCTGGACCAGTCATAAAGCGATTCAATTTGGTTGCCGAAGGCTTACAAGGCGTATTAAGCCATCCCACAGTCACACTTGCACCAGCAGATACTGGGTGCGGGTAAGGCCTCGCGATTCCTATCGCACCATAAACTTGACCATTGCGCGCCCGCGCAAACGATACATTGAAGACATACATACTGAACGAGACTTTGACATAGTCCGGAAGCCTGCCTCTTCTTTCGGGCATTCTGTCGATCACCCCAGCGCCGTAAAGAATCGCGCTGAAGTCATCAAGCCCAAGTGGATCAATGGAGCTGATCGGATTGCCTTCAACATAGGCATAACCGTTAATGCCGCTTGCCAACCCGATAGGATCCGGCTGCGTGTATTTGCCAAGGCGACTATCGTAATAACGGAATCCGTTGTACCAAAGTCCAGTTTCGGCATCGTAATACTGACCTGGGAACCCGATGTTCAGGCCACCAATATTGTCCTGAACAACCAGCCGATCTTGGGGGTAGTTTTTCGCGCGCCAAACAACACTTCCGGAACCATTCGTAACAATCTCCGGACGCCCCAAATGATCGCCATGTACGTAGTAAGTGACTCCGTTACGCACCAGCCCCATTAACTCACTGTCGTTCCAGAGATAACTGGTCCATACGCCATTCGTGTATTCGGCAAGCAGTTGATTCTGTCCGCCATAGATGAATCGACTGCTTCCCATTGCCCCGCTTTTGGCCACACGCTGGTCGAGCGCATTTGTTGTGTACGTCGTTGTCCCGGCGGGATGATTGACGTTCCCCACCACAACACTCATGTATGTGCTTGCAACATCTCGGCTAACTTGAGCGAGTTGATTGAATCCGTCATAGGTGTAGGTTGCTGTCGATCCACCCCAATTCTGCGTTTGACGGTTTCCACGCCCGTCATATCCATACGAAATGGCATCGTATGTCACTCGATTGCTGCTGGCGTCGACTGTATGCGACTGATCCACAGTAAGCCACTGATGACGAGTCAAATTATTTGATGCGTCATAGGTGAGTGCCTGATTCGCATTCGTCGCTTGCACGCTTGTCAGCCTTGACAACGCATCGTACCCGTACGTTTGATTGAGACTGCTATCGATGCCGTTCGTGATTGAGGTCATTCGATCCGCAGCGTCATAACCGTACGTCAAGCCTTGAATAGCATTACCCCAACCGTTTGGCCCAAGGGACTGAATCCCCGAGATATGGCCATCTGTGTCAAACCCAACATAGCGCCTTGTGTTGTTGCCATATGAGATGGATGTTGGCGGACCGAACGCCATAAAGCCATCCATCGTTGCAATCGTGCTTGTCGCACCACCAATTGTTTTTGTCATTGTGGTGAGATGGCCATTGGAATACCCATATCCAATAGCAACACCGCTTGGATAATTGATACCAGCAAGGCGTCCCATTCCGTCGTAGCTATACCCTGTCCAATCATCAGTGGTGGGGGTCCAGTCATGCGCGACCGTAATCAAGCCGTCTACGCTATAGCCAAAATCCCTGCTATTCACCGTATTTCCGTCTCGATGTTGAGCGGCACACAAACGCCCTTTACCGTTTTGACATGAATCGTAAGTGAAGGTGCGACCTACCGACGAACTTGCTCCGTACCAAGTCAATCGACCCAAGCCGTCATAGGAATAAGCCAGCCCGGAGCCATCATTACGCGTCATGCCGGTCTTTTGTCCAGCACTGTTGTACGTAAATGTGGTGTTTCCAGTATCTGGGCTTGTCTGCGCCCAAAGTTGCCCCAAGCCATCAAACGCATATCCAGTGGTTAGTCCACGCGGATCAGTTACGTGATCCAAGGTGCCTTGTGGTTTATACACCGTCAACGTCTGACCGCCGGCAGCGTCCTTCACATAGTTTTGGCGTCGAAACCTGTCATAGCCGTAGGTCGTCGTATGATTCAGCGCATCCGTCATTGTTGCTACGTCGCCATTGGCATTGTAGGTATAGGTCAACACCTGCCCATGGTCACCCTTGCGCTTGCTCAGGAAGCCCCCCGCGTCGTATTCGTATGTGCGGTTTAATTGGGGGGTTACATTTTCAAACCCACTGGCTGGCCCTTGGTTACTGGGGTCGTCGTATTGATAGCCGCCATATATGGAAGATATCGTGTCGGTAAGCACCTGTGAAAGTAGGTTATAGGTGAATCCCCGGGACTCGATCTGATACTCATCGTATATGGCGGGATTGTTGGTATTTATCGAATGCCTTCTGGAAATCGAGATAGTTCGATCGTACTGGTCGTAGCCATATTCAAGATATTCACCATCAGGTGTCCCTACATAAGATAGACGCCCACGATCGTCGTAGCCCGTTGTTGTGGTAGATACCACTCCGTTGATCGTATGCGCTTCGGTCAAAACCTGCCCACGCGCGTTGTACGTGTAATCAGTGACTGCTCCGTTGGCAGTCACGGTATGCCCAGGCTGCCCATAGAAGTTGTAACTCGAATAGCTATCGGTATGCCCCAGGCTATTCGCGATGCTCGAGAGGTTCCCGGCGCTATCGTATGTATAAGTGACCGCGTCGCCATTGCCGCTTATGGGGCCATCAATCGTCATCGTGGCGATCAGGCCACTATTTTGGATCGTGTAGTCGTAGGTCGTGGTTAGCACTTGATTGGCCAACCCTATGCTACTGCGATTGATTACTGATGCCGACGCCAACAGTCGGGCGCGCGCATCGCCGTCTGCATAATAGGTATAGGTCGTCTGTCGAATGTAATCGGCATTGGTCCCCGAGTAGACCCGAATCCCACTCAGACGGGATTTGATCGCAGGATCCCAATCGTAATTGGTGATGAGTTGCTGGTCAGCTTCGCCATTGGGGCCAATGCCTTCGATCGTTTGGATCAGCCTCTTATCGTTATCGTATGAATAGAATGTTTTGACACCCAAGCCGTCTACTGTGTGCTCGACATCGCCATTCGAGTTATAGAACGTCTCCACTATCCCGGAAGAACAAGTTCCCGTTTCAGGGCGCGTGACTCCAAGCACCTTGCGGGTACCATTGACTTCGGCAATGTCGTAATGAGTGGTTTGTCCAATAGCATTGGTTACATCGGTAGAAGTGGCTGTATATGCGAAGTTGCTGCGCTCAACACCGGCTTCCAATCCCGACCATGCCGCCTTGCCATCAGCCTGATAGGCATAGCGTGAATAGCGGGTGCCATTAATTGCAATTCCCGTCAAACCACCCGGTTGCGCTGAGTTTTCGTAGAAATATGTTCTGGTTCCTGTATTGCCCGGATAAACCACACTAGTCAGATAGCCGCTGGCGTTATAGCCATAGCCGTACGCAACCCCACCGGGAAGCGTAATGGACGTGACATGATTACCGCTCCAGGTAAAAGAGAGCTGGCGTCCGGAGGTGTGGGTGACCGTCTGTAACTTGTTGCTGGTGTTATAGGCATATACCCAGCCAATATGACGCTCGTTCAGGACGGTGACCGGGCGGCCGTAATCATCATAGGATTCGATGCTGCCGTCTGTGTCGACAAAAATCCATCCGCCTGAAACCTTGCTGATGGTTCCACCTGCACCATTCACCCAGTGCCCCGAGCCATCGGGACTATACGGCGTGGCATACCCGCCTTCTCGCAGCTGGTAGATTTTCCCCGACGTGGATCGATCAAAACCACAACTGGGCAGAGCAGAGAGACTAAGCGGACAGTACGTGCTATTCAACTCAAAACTCAAGCCTCGCTCGAAGTTCGATGCCCATTTGACACCAAACATCCCATCGCGCTGAAGCTGTTTGTCGTAACTGCGCATGTGGTACAGGGGATAGCCTTGTACCGAAAAGCTGAAATCGAGCTCGGGAAGGATTTTGTTGCCGCTTGCTATTTCGACGGGGTGATCGGTCGTAGGGTCATCACAAGGTGATTTTTTAGCTTGGCCTCGAACATCTTGCGCAACCTTGGTGTCGGTCGAAGGTGTTGCACCAGTCATGCCATGCGCTACACCGCCACCGGAGCTGCCGCCAATGACGTCCCGTGGGCGATTACCAAGCAGATCGTTCTGTGCGTTATACAAGTCCCGATTATCGGGCTCGTAATGGCACTCCAACGTAAACGTGAGGTAGCAATTCCCGTCTGGCTGGGGAGTACACGATTGTCTGAGACCGTCACAGACCTTGATCATGGCATTTGCGGGTCTGACCGCCGTCATGAGCAAAGCAGCAAAAAGAAAATGACCAAAGATGCGAATGACTTGCATTTCCCCCACCCCTAAACGAGTCTGTTATTTGGCACTCATGGGGATTCCCCGCTCATGCCTCCCCTAGCTACTCGGCAATTCTTACTCGACGATCAAGCGATGTGCAAGCTGTCACAAATCTCAGGCCAAAAGAGGGCCGAATCAGACTCCTTTTTCGGCACCCGCGGGGTCCGCTAACGGATGCCGCCGCATAACGCAGATGACTTCGCTCACACACTGCAGCCCGGCCAGCCAAGTTTCATAACCTTTGACAGCGGTTCTGAATATTGATTGACATTGAATGTAACGTATGCGACACGAGCGCTTCGATTGACTGCTCAGAAGCGCCAAGTTCAAGTAAAAATCCGAAATAAAAGCATTGGAGCCGGGCATAAAGCCACCGTAATTCGGCCGTCATCCGCTGATGGCTGCTTCGGGTCGCATGCCGACTAAGAGCAGACATGCAATTCATCCTACTATTGGCCGATTGCGGTATCGAATGACTCCCGTTCTGCGCCACTGATCTCTTGGACGAGTCAGTTACGTCAGCATGCGATGGAATTAGTAATGGACTATTGTTTCTCGGCGTACTCGACAGCCAATCGGACCAATTGATCGCCATCGATGGCGAAGCGTTCAGCGTTCTCAGGAAACTGTTCCATCATCCACATTAGAGACCAGACTGACATCAGGCGTTTGCGAAGAATTTCTAACGCCATCGGAGGTAATTTCTCCGAACCCGCCTTAAAACGCGCTGTCGATTCGATCGAAAAATTCTCGCGTATCCTCCTAACGAGAATAGCTGAACCTTCAATTAGACTTTCCGCCAATAATACGACCATCGAAGTGGTTCGCAAAACGGCATCGTCAGGATAATGGCATTCGCGATCCGCAGCTTCGACTGCCAATCCGAGTTCCGATTTATCAAGTAATAAACTGCGATAGAGCTCCTGAAACGAATGCTTTAGTGATAGCTGCGATATTGTGTCGGGATAACCGACGACAGCAACGAATGGCATCGGCTTTCCACCAGGCGCTCCTAATAACAGCCCCTCCCCATAACAAGCAGCCCCAACGACTAAGAGATTGAACCTCGAAGCAATATTGAGGGGACGAAGGATATCCCCGAGCCGCTCCCACGACAGC
>JASLDW010000082.1 GCA_030151365.1 Lysobacter sp.
CTTCACCTCGATCGTGCTGCCGTCTTCCAGTTCGAAGCGGTAGGTGGTGTTCTCGAGGTCCTTCTCCTTCACCAGCACGCCCTGGAAGGCGGCCGGGTTGAAGCGGAAGGTGGTGCAGCCCTTCAGGCCCTGCTGGTAGGCGTAGCGATAGATGTCCTTGAAATCCTCGTACGGGTAATCCGTGGGGACGTTCGCGGTCTTGGAGATCGAGCTGTCCACCCACTTCTGCGCGGCGGCCTGCACGTCGACGTGTTCCTTCGGCGTGATGTCGTCGGCGGCGATGAAGTAGTCCGGCAACGCGGCCTTGGGATCGTCGGAGAACGGCATCGCGTCGGGATTGATGCGTTCGCGGTAGGCCAGCAGTTCGAAGGAGTAGACGTCGACCTTTTCCTTCGACTTCTTGCCTTCGCGGATCACGTTGCGGCTGTAGTGGTGGGCGAACGACGGCTCGATGCCGTTCGAGGCGTTGTTGGCCAGCGACAGGCTGATGGTGCCGGTCGGCGCGATCGAGCTGTGGTGGGTGAAGCGCGCGCCGACTTCGGCGAGTTCGTCGACCAGTTCCGGCGCGACCTCGGCGACACGCTGCATGTAGCGCGAGTAGCGCGCGTGCAGCACCTTGCCTTCGATTTCCTGGCCGACGCGCCAGCCGTCCTTCGCCATTTCCGGACGCTTGCGCAGCATCTCGGCGGTGACTTCGAAGCGCTCGTCCATGATCGGCGCCGGGCCCTTTTCCTTCGCCAGTTCGACCGCGACCTCCCAGCCGGCGATCGCCATTTCGCGGGCGATGCGCTCGGTGAATTCGCACGACTCCTTCGAGCCGTACTTCATCTTGAGCATGGTCACGGTGCTGCCGAGGCCGAGGAAGCCCATCCCGTGGCGGCGCTTGCGCATGATCTCGTCGCGCTGCTTCTGCAGCGGCAGGCCGTTCACTTCCACCACGTTGTCGAGCATGCGGGTGAAGACGCGCACCACTTCCTTGTATTCGGCCCAGTCGAAGCTGGCTTCGTCGGTGAAGGGCTGGCGCACGAACTTGGTGAGGTTCACCGAACCGAGCAGGCAGGCGCCATAGGCCGGTAGCGGCTGTTCGCCGCAGGGATTGGTCGCGCGGATGTTCTCGCACCACCAGTTGTTGTTCATTTCGTTGACCTTGTCGATCAGGATGAATCCCGGCTCGGCATAGTCGTAGGTGGACGTCATGATCATGTCCCACAGATGGCGGGCCTTGACCTCGCCATAGATGCGGCAGGCGACCAGGCCGTCGTCGCGGGTGACGTAGCCTTCGTGGTTCGGCCAGTCGCGCCACACGATCTGCGCCGGATCGTCGAGCTTCACCTCGCCCATTTCCTTGTGCGACAGCGGGAACACCAGCGGCCACTGGCCGTCGGCTTCCACCGCCTGCATGAAGCCGTCGGTGATCAGCAGCGAGAGGTTGAACTGGCGCAGGCGGCCGTCTTCGCGCTTGGCGCGGATGAAGTCGCGGACGTCGGGATGGCTGACGTCGAAGGTGCCCATCTGCGCGCCGCGGCGGCCACCGGCCGAGGACACGGTGAAGCACATCTTGTCGTAGATATCCATGAAGGACATCGGGCCCGAGGTATAGGCGCCGGCGCCGGCGACGAAGGCGCCCTTGGGACGCAGGGTCGAGAACTCGTAGCCGATGCCGCAACCGGCCTTCAGGGTCAGGCCGGCCTCGTGCACGCGCTCGAGGATGCCGTCCATCGAGTCGGGGATGGTGCCGGAGACGGTGCAGTTGATGGTGCTGGTGGCGGGCTTGTGGGCCTGCGCGCCGGCATTGGAGGTGATGCGACCGGCCGGGATCGCGCCACGGCGCAGTGCCCACAGGAAGCGATCGGTCCACACGCCGCGCTGTTCGACGTTCGGCTCGGCTTCCGCCAGCGCCTTGGCCACGCGCAGGTAGGTGGCGTCGATGTCGGCATCGATCGCTTCGCCCTGCTTGGTCTTCAGCCGGTACTTCTTGTCCCAGATGTCGAGCGATGCCGGCTGCATCGGGATATCCCCTTCGGGGGCGGCGATGCGAACGGCTTCCAGGCGGGGCGCGGTGCTCATGCGGCGTGTGTCTCCTCAAGTCCAGTATGGACCCGGCAGCGCCAGGCGTGGCAGCCGCGAGTCCTCTTTATATGTAGATGAGAACCCTAGATTTGGGCCTTCCATCTCCCCCGACCACAAGATGTTGTGGAACGGCTGGAGAAACTAAAGCCAGCCTGAAGGACTGTCAAGCACGGACTTTGTTTCCGCTGGAAGTCGGGGATTTCTTCGTATTCATATATATTGCGGCGCAGCATCCGGCGGTCAATGCGTCGCAGCTCCCCTGAAACGGCAAGCCTGCGTACCATTCATGTGCCAGCCACGCTTGGCTCGCCATAAACACGGTGTCAGGAGTACGAACACACCATGCGCAAGACCCCGCTCATCCTCGTCCTGGCCGCTGCCGCGGCCTTCGGTGGCTTCGCCGCGACCGCCCTGCGCGAGGCCGTGACCGCGCCCGCCGATGCCCACACGCCCGCCGCCCTGCCGACTGCGGCGGCCTTGCCCTCGGCCGTGGCCGGGCAGGCGGTGCCTTCGCTGGCGCCGATGCTGCAGAAGGTCCTGCCGGCGGTGGTCAGCGTCCACAGCAAGCAGGTGCAGCGGGTACAGTCGCCGTTCGGCAACGACCCGGTATTCCGTCGCATGCTCGGCATCCCCGAGGAGCGCGTGCTGGAGTCGCTGGGCTCGGGCGTGATCGTCGATGCCAGGCAGGGGCTCGTCCTCACCAACCACCACGTGATCGAAGGCGCCGACGATGTCTCGGTGACGCTGGCCGATGGCCGCACCCTGAAGGCGACCTTCCGCGGTTCCGATGCCGATACCGACATCGCGCTGATGCAGATCCCGGCGCAGAACCTCAGTGCGCTGCCGATCGCCGACAGCGATCGCCTGCGCGTCGGCGATTTCGTGGTCGCGGTCGGCAATCCCTTCGGCGTCGGACAGACCGTGACCTCGGGGATCGTGTCCGCGCTCGGCCGCAACAACCTGCCCGGCCTCGGCTACCAGAACTTCATCCAGACCGATGCTTCGATCAATCCCGGCAATTCCGGCGGCGCGCTGGTCGATCTCAACGGCCAGCTGGTCGGCATCAACACCGCCAGCTTCAATCCCGGCGGATCGATGGCCGGCAACATCGGACTGGGCTTCGCCATTCCGTCGAACCTGGCATCGACGGTGATGCGCCAGCTGCTGGCCAACAAGGGCATGGTTCGCCGCGGCACGCTCGGCGTCGCCACCACCGATTCGAATGCGCCCGTTGGTGCGCGCGTGACCAATGTCTACGACAAGGCCTCGGGCCTGCAGGTCGGCGACGTCATCACCGCGGTCAACGGCCAGCGCGTCACCGGCATGGACGACTTCCACAATGCCGAGGGCCTGCAGGTCGGCGCGAATTCGGCCAGGCTCGACGTCCAGCGCGCCGGCAAGGCGATCACCCTCAATGCGCAGCTGCGCCAGCAATCGGGCGACGGCGCCAGCCTCGATCCGCGCCTCGCCGGCGTCACCTTCGCCGACCTGCCGGAGAGTTATCGTCGCCAGGGGCTGACCGGCGTGCTGGTGGCGTCGGTGTCGCCGAACAGCCGCGCCGCGCGTTCCGGATTGAGCGCCGGCGACGTGCTGCAGGCGGGAACCAACGGACGATTCACCGATCTCGGCAGTTTCCGCGCGACCTTCCGCACGCAGCCGCAACAATTGGTATTCCGTATCCTGCGCGATGAGCAGTTCGGGCAGTTGGTGATTCGATGACGGTCATGATGACGAAAACAGTTCCCGCAGTGATCCTCGGCCTGGCGTTCATCGCCGGTTGCCGGAAGCAGGACGCGCCCGCAGCAGCCGCGCCGGCACCGCAGCAGACCGCCGCTCCGGCCTCGACATCGGCGCCTGCCCGCGCCGCGACCACCGTGAAGAAGGGCGGCAGTTCGCGCGACGGCATCTTCACCGGCATGCACTTCCCGATGAACAAGGCCGATTTCATCACGCAGATCAACGGTCGCCTTGGCGACAATTGCAAGCGTCCGGATCGCCATGGACGCTTGTGCCCGAAGCTGGAACAGCGGAGTGCCGCCTGTTCGGCCGCGGTGAAGCGCCCTGTCATCACCGATGCGGACGCCGCGCGCGACGCCGGTGGCAAGTACCTGCGCTGCCTGCATCGCGGCCACGCCTGATCCATCCATACAGGAGAACAGCATGTCGACGATGAAAGAAAACCTCAGCGATGCCGGTGGCCACCTGAAGCAGGCGGCGATCCATGCCGGCGACAGCATGAAGAGCGCTGCCGCGGCGGCGGGCGAGGAATTCAAGCTCGGGCGCGCCAACATGAAGTCGGAACTCGCCGACGGCGCGCAGGCCGGCAAGGCCGCCGCGGAGCAGATGGGCGCCGCCGCCAAGGAGCAGATGGACGCGCTGATGGGCAAGAGCCGCGACATGATGGATTCCGCGGCGGAGCTGATCCGCGAACGTCCGCTCACTGCGTTCGGCATCGCCTTCGCCGCGGGCTGGGTGATCGCCAAGCTCGCCCGTTCCGGCAACAGCGACACCTAAGCCGTTCCCGTGGCCGGAGAGTCCGGGCCGGAGCGCGATCCGGAGATGCCGGGAAACCCGGACGATCTCCTGGGCGCCTTCCGCGAGGTCGGTGCGGCGGGACGATCCGGCTTCGCCGCGGCGAAGCACGCCGGCGAAGCCTTGCGCGCCTTGGTCGCCGCCGACATCGCGCTGGCGCGCAGTGCACTCGGGCGCGCGCTTGCATTCACCGCGGTGGCGATCGTGTTCGGGGTGTCGGCGTGGCTGCTGCTGATGGCCGCGCTGGTCGCCGTGCTGGGCGCGGCGCTGCAGTGGTCGTGGCCGCTGGCATTGTCGGTGGTCGCGCTCGCCAACGTCGCGGTGACGGCGTGGGCCGGCTGGCGCGCGATCGGTTATTTCGAACACACGCGGATGAAGGCGACGCGCCGCCAGCTGGCGCGGCTCGGCATCGGCGATGGAGACGGCGATGCCGGGGCTGGCGCCGACGAGGCATCGCGACCATGAGCTTCGACGAAAGCATCAACCGGGTGAAACGCGCGGAACTGGCGCTCGACGCCAGCACCCACAAGGTCACGGATCACTGGCGGCAGTTGCGCCAGGCCTGGCGCGACGCATGGACGCCCGGGCGCATCGTGATCGCCGGCATTGCCAGCGGATTCGTGGTCGGTCGCGGCGAATTGCCGACGACGACCGGCAGCGGCTTCATCAATCTCGTCAGTGCCGTCAGCGGCCTGTTCGCGGTCGACCAGGCGAGCGAAGTGGCCGAGGTCGCGGGAGATGCCGTCGACCAGGCGCAACAGGTTGCGGGCGCGGTCGATCCGGACGATGGCGTTGCAGGGGATGAAGAGCCCGTCCGCGCATACGAGGCGCTGCGGCGATCGGGTGCATGGTGAACCCGCCGATGGATGATGCAGGTGGAGAGGACTGCGCGCACCACGACGTGACGGACGAGGGCGCGGAACGCGCGCCGCGGCCAAGGTCCTCGAAAGCGGCGATCGTGATCGCCACGCTGATGGTGGCGGTGGTGCTGTGGGCGACGCAGGAAGTCGTGCTGCCGATCCTGCTGGCGCTGTTCTTCGCGCTGATCGGCAATCCGATCATCCGCCTGCTCGGGCGCCTGCATGTCCCGCGCGTGCTGTCGGCGATCGTGGTGGTGTTCGGCGGCATCGTGCTGGCGGTGGCGCTGGCGGGGCAGGTCGCGCAACCGGCGATGGACTGGGCGCGCACCTTGCCCCAGCAGATGACGCGGGTGACGCCGAAGCTGCGCACCTTGATCAAGCCGGTGCAGGAAGCCAATCGCATGGCCGAGAGCCTGGCCAAGGTCACGGCGACGTCGAATGCGTCCCGGCAGGTGCAGATGGTGGCGGCCGACAGTTCCGATCCGATGACGCGGATCGCGAAGTTCGCGCCGCACCTGATCGCGCAATCGCTGGCGGTGGTGCTGCTGACGCTGTTCTTCATGATCTTCGGCGAAACGCTGCAGAAGCGTTCGATCGAGCTGGTACCGAGCTGGCGCAAGAAACGCATCACCATGGACATCCTGCAGTCGATCGAGCACGAGGTCTCGCGCTATGTCCTCACCATCAGCCTGATCAACATCGCATTGGGGCTGGCGATCGCCGGCTGCCTGTATTCGTTTGCCGGCATCGACCTGCAGAGCGCCTTGCTGTGGGGGACGATGGCGATGGTGCTGAACTATGCGCCGATCGTCGGGCCGCTGATCGGCGTCATCGTGATGCTGGTGATGGGCATCGTCACCGAGCCCGATCTCGCCCATGCGCTGGTTCCCGGCGCCATCTATCTCGGGCTGCATACCCTGGAAGGACAGATCCTGACGCCGGTGCTGCTGGGCAAGCGCATGGCGATCTCGCCGCTGCTGCTGATGATCGCGCTGATGGTGTTCGGCTGGGCCTGGGGCATCGTCGGCCTGCTGCTTGCGGTGCCGCTGCTGGTCTGCCTGAAGATCGTGCTGGCGAAACTCGACGGCATGGAGGGCTGGGCGCGGCTCATGGAATGAGTCCGGCGCGGGCGTCGCGGCTACACTGTGCGGATGGCAAGTCCGATCTCCGCGATCACCCTCGACCTCGACGATACCCTGTGGCCGTTCCCGCCGATCGGCGAGCGCATCGAACGCGTGCTCCACGCCTGGTTCGAACGCCACAGTCCGGCCACGGCGGCGATGTTCCCGATCCCGGCGATGCGCGCGTTGCGACAGGAACTGATGGTGCGCCATCCCGAACTCGCGCACGATGCCAGCACCTTGCGCCAGCGCGGCATCGAACACGCATTGCGCGAAAGCGGCGGCGATCTGAATCTTGCCGGTCCGGCCTACGACGCCTTTTACGAGGAACGCAATCGCGTCGAGTTCTACGACGATGCGGTCGAGGCACTGCAACGCATCGCCGCGCGCTTCCCGATCGTCGCGTTGACCAATGGCAATGCCGATCTCGAACGCATCGGCATCGCCCATTTGTTCCGGGGCGTGGTGACCGCGCGCGAATTCGGCGCCGGCAAGCCCGATCCGGCGATCTTCCACCACGCCTGCGGGTTGCTGGGCGCGACGCCGCAACAGACGCTGCATGTCGGCGACGACATCGAACTCGACGTCATCGGCGCGCAATCGGCCGGGCTGCAGACGGCGTGGATCAACCGCATCGAGGCGACCTGGCCCATGGACTTGCGGGCGCCCGATACCACCTTCACCACCTTGTCCGCCTGCGCCGACTGGCTGGACGCACACCACGTTGAATCGCCATGACCGAACGTCCCGCCATCGTCACAAGTTCCGACAACGCCAAACCGCTGTGGTGCCTGACCACCGATGCTTTCCCGGCGTGGCTGGCGAAACAGCCGGCGGGCGTCGCGCGCTGGATCGATGCGCAGGCCTACGCCGCGAATGCGGGCAGTGCACTGTTGTTGCCGGGCACGGATGGTGTCGCCGGCGCGATCCTTGCCATCGGCGATCCGCTCGATCCGTATTCGTATTCGCATGGACCGCTGGCGTTGCCGGTGGGCGACTGGGCGCCGCAGGACATGGCCGACGATGCGCAGCGCGCCGCGTTGCAGCTCGGCTGGTCACTGGGCGCGTATCGCTTCGATCGCTACAAGGCGGCCTTGCGCGCACCGGCGCGACTGTTGCTGGCGCATCCCGATGCCGAAGTCGCCGACGTGTTCGCGGCCTGCTGCCGCGTGCGCGACATGGTGCACACGCCGACCGAACACATGGGGCCGGAGGAGATCGAGGCGATCGCCCGCGAAATCGCCGCGAAGCACGGCGCCAGCATCGAAGCGCACGCGGGCGATGCGCTGATCGCCGACAACTATCCGGCGATCCATGCCGTCGGTCGCGCTTCGCATCGCGCGCCGCGCATCATCGAATTGAACTGGGGCGATGCCGGAGCGCCGCACCTGGCCATCGTCGGCAAGGGCGTGTGCTTCGATACCGGCGGCCTCAATCTCAAGGCCGGCCCCGGCATGCGCAACATGAAGAAGGACATGGGCGGCGCCGCGCACGCGATCGCGCTCGCCGAGCTGCTGATGCAGCGCAAGGCGCCGCTGCGCATCACCCTGCTGGTGCCGGCGGTGGAGAACGCGGTCGGGCCGAATGCGTTGCGGCCGGGCGAGATCATTTCCACCCGCAAGGGCGTCAACGTCGAGATCGACAATACCGATGCCGAAGGCCGCCTCGTGCTCGCCGATGCCCTGACGCGCGCCGCGGAACTCAAGCCCGCGTTGATCCTCGATTTCGCGACGCTCACCGGCGCGGCGCGGGTTGCGCTCGGCCCCGACCTGCCGGCGCTCTACGCCAACGATGAAGCCGTCGCGAGCGCCTGGTTGCAATCGGGTGGCGAGCAGCGCGATCCCTTGTGGCGGATGCCGTTGTGGCAGCCCTACCTGCGTTATCTCGTAAGCGGTATCGCCGATATCGCCAACGGCAGTTCGACGCCGATGGCCGGCAGCGTCACCGCGGCCCTGTTCCTGCAGAAATTCGTGCCGGTGGAACAGCGCTGGGCGCATGTCGACGTCTATGCGTGGAACGACAGCGATCGTCCCGGTCGACCGGCCGGCGGCGAGGCACAGGGCCTGCGCGCCGCGTTCGCGATGCTGAAGAACGCGAAAGTGGTCAGCGGCTGATTGTCGGGCCGAATATGACCGCATAGGCGAGCACGATCGCCACGGATACGGCGATCCACGTCCAGCTGCGCGGGAACACGATCGCATCGGAATCGCCGGCGCCGACGCGCGTGCGTGGCGGCCCCCAGGCGAAGCCCGAGGTTCCGCCGAGACTCGCGGCTGCAGCGGACGTGAGGACGATGACGATGCCTTCCGGATTGAACAGGCCGATGGCGATGCAAGTTGCCGCGCCGGCGATGTAGGTGAGCAGGGCGATGCGCTGGACACGCTGCGGGCGATCCTCGCGGCCACCGGCGATGCCGGCCAGCGTGCGCATGCTCCAGACCACGCAGCGGTCGTAGAAGAAGTAACCGACGCCAGCCATCAGCACGCGCCACAGCCAGGGCATCGCCACGTCGTGCAGCAAGCCGTCGTTGCCGATGCCGAGATCGCCGATGCCGGCGACGCCCGAGAACATCATGTAGCCGAACGCGGTCATCAGGCCGATGCTGGCGAGCATCCAGGCGAACAATCGCGGCAATGGCCCTCGCATGATGCGCAGCAACCGCGCGCAGGCCAGTCCGGTGAGCAGGCTGACGACCGGGCCGGCCAGCGCCACCAGTTTCACGCCCGCCGCGCTCAGGCGCGGATCGTTGCATTCGACGTAGAAGGCGCCGAATTTCCTGACGTCGCTGCCAAGTGCGACGCAGCTGGCGGCGTGGCCGAGGTGTTCGTGCAAAGCCGTGCCGGTCACGTAGGCCAGCGCGGCCAGCGCGATGACGGTCAGCCAGTCGAAACTTCGTGTGTTCATAGCCAGCCCTTCTGCCGCGCCAGTCGCGCAGCCTCGATGCGGTTGCCGACGCCGAGCTTGCCGATGATTTCCGACAGGTAGTTGCGCACCGTGCCCTGCGAGAGATTGAGCCGGCCGGCGATTTCGTTGCTCGACAGGCCGTCGCCTGCGAGGCGCAGCACCTGGCGCTCGCGATCATTGAGCGGATCGGGTTCGGTCCACGCCGCCATCGCCAGTTGCGGGTCGATGGCGCGACCGCCGCGATGCACCTGTCGCAGCGCTTCGGCGAGTTGTTCGGCGGGTGCGTCCTTCAACAGATAGCCGGTGACGCCGGCATCGAGCGCGCGACGCAGGAAGCCGGCGCGGCCGAAGGTGGTGACGATCGCGACCTTGATCGGCAGTTCGTGGCGCTGGATGCGTTGCGCGAGATCGAGTCCGGACAATCCCGGCATCTCGATGTCGGTGAGCAGCAGGTCGGGCTTGAGTCGCTGCAGTTCGCGCCAGGCGATTTCGCCATCGGCGGCGTCGCCGACGACGTCGATGTCGTTTTCCAGCCGCAGCAACGCGGCCAGCGCGCCGCGCACCATGGCCTGGTCCTCGGCGATCAGGACGCGGATCTTGGTGGACGCGGTCATGCCAGGCACCTCGCGGGCAGGCGCGCGACCAGCGTGGTGCCGCGATCGCTGCGCTCGCCGTTTCCGAGCAATTCCAGCGATCCGCCGTGCGCTTCCAGGCGTTCGCGCATGCCGGTGAGGCCGTTGCCGGCGCGCAATTCGCCGCCGCGGCCGTCGTCGCGGATTTCCATCGCCACGCCCTTGCCGTCGCGTTGCAGGCGCACTTCCACGTAACGGGCGCCGGCATGTCGTTGCACATTGGTGATGGCTTCGCGCAGGCTCATCGCCAGCGCCGATTCCGCGTCGGGCTTGAGCAGGATCTCGTCGATCCGGGTCGCGAGCAGGATGTTGTCGGCATGCAGCAGTACCTTGGCCGAGGCCAGTTCCGCGGTCAGCACCGCATTGCGCATGTTGGTGACGGTGGCGCGCACTTCCGACAGCGTGTCGCGGGCGATGCGCGCGACTTCCGCCATCTCGCGTTGCGCGCCTTCCGGATCGCGATCGATCAGCTTGCCGGCGAGATCGGCTTTCAGCGCGACCATCGACAAGGTATGCCCGAGCAGGTCGTGGAGGTCGCGACCGATGCGTTCGCGCTCGGCGAAGGCGGCCATGCGCCGCACCTCGGCATGCGACAGCGCCAGCTCGGCGTTCTTGCGCGCGTTGCTGCGTTCGAACTGCACCAGGATGCCGATGATGATCGTGGTGATCGGCAGCCAGGCCAGCGCGCCCCACGGATAGTGCAGCCAGCGTCCCTCGCCGATGCAGACGAGGTTGGCGAACAGCAGGCCCAGGCCATAGTGGATCGGCCGCATCAGGCCGCAGCTCAGCATGATGCAGCCGAACACGAAATAGGTCATGCCGCTGGGATACCACGGCATCAGCACCAGGCTCATCGCCAGCATCGCCGTGGCGTACCACCCGGCCACGCGCGGCGATCCGGTGCAGCACTTGGCGTAGAAGAACAGGAACAGCGGATAGCTGGCGAGCGTCATCCACACCCAGCGGAGGGTGTAGCCGTGGTCGTCGAAGACCGGGATGATGAACACCCACGACGACCACAGCAGCTGGATGGCATGGCTCCACACCGGATGGCCGCGCGCCAGGTCGCGCGCGACCAGCGAGTCCGGGGCGGGAGTGAACATGGCGCGTAATGCTTGCAAGATTGCGACCCCTCAGCCGTTGTTGCGCAGGCGGCGCTGTGCGAGCAGGAAGAACACCAGCGTGAACATCGCGAGCGCCGCGATGTGCTGCCAAACCGGATGGCCGGAATCATAGCCCACCACCTTCAGCGACAGCTGTACCAGGTGCCAGGACGGCAGCGCCATCGCGATCTTCGACACGATCGGCGGCATCGCCGACAGCGGCATCCACAGGCCCGACAGCAGCGACATCGGCAGGTAGATCAGGTTGACCGCCGCCGGCGCGCCATTGGCGGGAAGGCGCGTACCGAGGAAGAGCCCGAGCGAGCCCATCGGCAATACGCCGAGGATGTTGATCAGGATCAGTTCCGCGTATTGCCCGGCATGCAGGCGCACGCCGCCGAGGGTGATGGCCAGCAGCAGCAATCCGATGCTGACGGTTGCCGCGAACAGCATGGCCATGCCGAGCTTGGCGACCAGATAGGCGGAAGGGGGCATCGGCAACGCGCGCTTGTATTGCAGGTGGCCGAGCGCGCGTTCGTTCGCCACCGTCAATCCGAAGCCGAACAGGGAAATGCCCAGGGTGCCGAACACGCCGTAGGTGACGTAGAGATAGGTCGCGCCCTGGGCGTTGCCGTGGTTCATCAGCAGGCCGAACATCACGTAGAACAGCATCGGGAAGCCGATGGTCGGGAACACGAACATCGGCGCGCGCAGCAGGCGCAGGAATTCGTTGCGGGTTTCCAGCGCATGGATGCGCAGGCGCGAGGGCTGCGAGACAGGGATGGCGAAGGCGGACATCAGTGGGTCTCCTGGACGTCATCGACTGGGGTGTCGCGGGTGAGGGCGAGGAAGGCGTCGGCCAGTCCGGCGCGTGTGACTTCCAGTTCGCCGAGGCCGGGGTCGATCGACAGCAGCCAGCGCAGCACCGAGGCGGCATCTTCCACCTGCAATTCGACGCGACCGTCGACGACGCTGGCCTCGCGCACGCCGGGCCACGCCGCGAGCTGTTCCTGCGAGACCAGGCTGCGACACCGGATGCGTTGGCCGCTGACCAGCGCGCGGATGTCGTCGACGCTGCCATGCGCGACTTCGCGACCGTCGCGCACCACCACCACGCGATCGGCCAGTGCCTGCGCTTCTTCCAGGTAGTGGGTGGTGAGGAGGATGGCGGTGCCCTGCGCGACGAGACCGCGGATCGCGGCCCACAGGGTTTCGCGCGATTCGATGTCGAGGCCGGTGGTCGGCTCGTCGAGGAAGATGAGTTCGGGATTGCCGCAGATCGCCAGGGCGAACTGCACGCGGCGCTGCTGGCCGCCGGAAAGTTTCGCGTAGCGGCGCTTGAGCAGGTCCTGCAATCCGGCCAGGCGCACGCAATCGTCGAAGTCGCGCGGGGCCGCGTAGTAGCTGCGGGTGAGTTCGAGCAGTTCCTGCACGGTGTTGTTGTCGGGCAGGCTGGCGGTCTGCAGCATCACGCCGACGCGCTGGCGCGCCGAGATGTCCTGCGGAGATTGCCCGAACAGCTGTGCTTCGCCCTGCGTCGGCGCGGCCAGCCCGAGCAGCAGCGAGATCGCGGTGGTCTTGCCGGCGCCATTGGCGCCGAGCAGCGCCAGCACTTCGCCGCGATGGATGTCGAGGTCGAGGCCATCGAGGGCCAGGACCGAGTCGTACTGCTTGCGGGCGCCATCGAGCCGGGCGATCGTGCCCGCTGCAGGCGGGCGAGTGGGCATATCCATGCGGACTTCCTCTTGGGGTGGCCCACTGTGCGATTCGGCGCCGCCGGAAAGGAGTCGCAGGCGTCAGCCGATCGGCATGACAACCGTCACCTGACAGCGGCATTGGCCATCCTTAATGTGGCATGGCACTCGACCGGCACCGCCGGCGCGGGCACACTCCGCCAAACATCAGAACGCCCGCACCGCATGAATACGAACGCCGACCTGTTGTCACAATTGCGCATCGATCGTTCCGCGCCGCCGCCGAAGCGTTCGCTGCGCTGGTTGTGGATCGCGCTGGCGGTCATTGCCGTCCTCGCGATTCTCGCAGTCGTCGGCTGGATGCTGGTGGCGCGCAGCCGCGTCACCGAAGTCCAGACCGCGTCGGTCACGGCCCTGGGGTCCGGTAGCCAGTCAGCATCGGTACTCGACGCGACCGGCTATGTGGTGGCGCGCCGCATCGCGACGGTATCGGCCAAGGTGACCGGCAAGCTGCGCGACGTGCGCATCCAGGAAGGCCAGCACGTCACCGAAGGACAGATCATCGCCACGCTTGATCCGATCGATGCCGATGAAGCCAGGGCGCTCGCGGTGGCGCAGGCCCACGCAACCGAAAGCCAGGCCGGCAGCCTGCAGGCGCAGCTGACCGACGCCGAAGCCAACGTCAGGCGATTGGCCCCGTTGATGCAGCAGAAACTGGTCGCGCAGGCGCAGTACACCCAGGCGGTCGCCCAGCGCGACAGCCTGCGCGCGCAACTGGCGTCGGCCAATGCCAGCACCAGGGCCGCGCATGCGCAGCTCGCGATCGCCGGCACCGGCGTCGACAACACGATCATCCGCGCGCCGTTCGACGGCGTGGTGATCGCCAAGGCGGCGCAGCCGGGCGAAATCGTCTCGCCGTTCTCGGCGGGTGGCGGCTTCACCCGTACCGGCATCGGCACGATTGTTGATATGGATTCGCTGGAAGTGGAAGTCGATGTCGGCGAGGCCTACATCGGCCGCGTGCAGCCGGGCATGCCGGTGGAGGCGACGCTCAACGCCTATCCCGACTGGAAGATTCCGGCGCACGTAATCGCCATCATCCCGACCGCCGATCGCGGCAAGGCGACGGTGAAGGTGCGCGTCGCGCTCGACAAGAAGGACGCGCGCATCGTGCCCGACATGGGCGTCAGCGTGAGCTTCCTCGAAGCCGCGCGTCCGGCCAACCAGCCCGCGCCCAAGGGCGTGCGCATGCCGGCCGATGCGATCACGCAACGCGATGGCAAGGACGTGGTGTTCGTGGTCGGCGATGGCGGCAAGGTGGCGATGCACGAAGTCACCGTCGCCGGCAAGATCGGCAACGATGCGAAACAGGTGGTCGCCGGCGCGTCCGCTGGCGACACGGTGGTGGTGCAACCGCCGGCCGAATTGAAGGACGGCAGCAAGGTCAAGGACGCTGCTGCGAAAAGCGAATGACCCGGCGCATCGCGCCAAAACCGAAGTGCCGAATCGAATCCCTGGGAGCAATGACATGACTGCATTGGTATCGACCCGCAACCTCACCAAGACCTACCAGCGCGGACCCGAGAAGGTCGAAGTGCTGCACGGCATCGACCTCGACATCGCGCAAGGCGACTTCGTCGCCCTGATGGGGCCGTCGGGTTCGGGCAAATCGACCCTGCTCAACCTGGTCGGCGGACTCGATACGCCGACTTCGGGCGAGATCAGCGTCGGCGGCACACGCATCGACCGCATGGGTGGCGGCCAGCTCGCGCAGTGGCGCAGCGACCATGTCGGCTTCGTCTTCCAGTTCTACAACCTGATGCCGATGCTCACCGCGCAGAAGAACGTCGAGCTGCCGTTGCTGCTCACCAACCTCGGCGCCGCGCAGCGCAGGCAGAACGCCGAGATCGCGCTCAAGCTGGTGGGGCTCGCCGACCGCATGAAGCATCGCCCGAACGAATTGTCCGGCGGCCAGCAGCAGCGCGTGGCGATCGCGCGCGCCATTGTCTCCGATCCGACCCTGCTGATCTGCGACGAGCCGACCGGCGACCTCGACCGCCAGTCCGCCGAAGACATCCTCGGCCTGCTGCAGACGCTCAATCGCCAGCACGGCAAGACCATCGTGATGGTGACGCACGATCCCAAGGCCGCCGAATACGCCACCCACACCCTGCATCTCGACAAGGGCGTGCTGGTGGAACAAGTCGCGCACGCGGCCTGAGCGGGGGCACGGCGATGAAATATCTCCACCTCATCTGGGCGGAATTGTTCCGCCGCAAGACGCGCACGGTGCTGACGATCCTGTCGATCCTCGCGGCCTTCCTGCTGTTCGGCCTGCTCAACGGCGTGCGCGACAGCTTCGACAACCTCGGCAAGAGTTCGATCGGCGCCGAACGCCTGCAAACCGGCTCGCGCCTGTCCTTCATCCAGCCGCTGCCGATGTCGCTGCAGTCACGCATCGCCCAGGTCGATGGCGTCAAGATGGTGACGTACGCCAACTGGTTCGGCGGCGCCTACCGGGAAGCGCGCAACCAGGTCTTCAGTTTCGCGGTTCCGCCGAACTACCTCGATGCCTATCCGGAAATCGAGGTCGATCCCAGGCAGCGCGAAGCCTTCAACAACACCCGCACCGGCGCGTTGGTCGGCGAGGGCCTGATGAAGAAATACGGCTGGAAGGTCGGCCAGCGCGTCCCGCTGATTTCCACCATCTTCCCCAATCGCGACGGCAGCAAGAACTGGCAGTTCGACATCGTCGGCGTGCTGCGCGTCAAGGACAAGAAGTCCTCGGCGGCGTGGTACGACCAGATGTTCATGCTGCAATGGAAGTACTTCGACGAATCCAATCCCTACAACCGCGGCGCGGTTGGCTGGTACGTCGAACGGGTGGACGATCCGAAGCAGGCCGATCGCGTCGCCAAGGCGATCGATGCGCTGTCGGCGAATTCGCCGAACGAAACCAAGACCCAGACCGAAGCCGCGGCGTTCGCATCGCAGTTGAAGCAGCTCGCGGACATCGGCCTGATCGTCAGCTCGATCATGGGCGCGGTGTTCTTCACCCTGATCCTGTTGACCGGCAACACCATGGCCCAGGCCGTGCGCGAGCGAATCCCGGAACTCGCGGTGCTCAAGACCATCGGTTTCCGCGACCGCACCGTGCTCGGGCTGGTGCTGGCGGAATCGGTGCTGCTGGTGTTGCTCGGCGGCGTGCTCGGGCTCGGACTTGTCGCGGTGATCAGCCCGGCCGCCAACGCGGTCTCGGGTGGCACGCTCAACCTGCCGCAGGTCGGACTCAACAGCTGGCTGCTCGGCCTCGGACTGATGATCGCCATTGGTCTCGTGGTCGGGGCGTTGCCAGCCATCCGCGCCATGCGCCTCAACATCGTCGATGCCCTCTCCGGGCGCTGATCGGGAACTCAGTCACATGGGCAAGCTCAAATCTTTCTCAATCGGCCTCGGCCTGTTCGTGATCGTCCTGATCGGAGTGGCCGCATGGCTGCTGTTGCCATGGTTCGTGCTGCTCGCGCTCGCGTTCGCGTTCGCCGTGTGGATGATCGCCACCCGTCGCGGGCAGCAGTCGGCGTCGGTCACGCAAGTCGGCGTCAGCACGCTGCGACAGCGCTTCGGTTCGTCGTCGGTGATCGTGCTCGGCATCGCCGGCGTGGTCGCAGTGCTGGTGGCGATGCTGGCGATGGCGGAAGGCTATCGCGAGACGTTGCGCGCCAGCGGCAGCGACGACACCGCGCTGGTGTTGCGCGGCGCATCGTCGGCGGAGGTAATGTCGACGCTCGACAACGCCGCGATCCAGGTGATCCAGCAGGCACCGGGGATCGCCAGGGGCAGCGATGGCCGCCCGCTCGCGTCCGCCGAGACCGTGGTCGCGGCCAACCTGCCGATCCGCAACGGCGGTCCCGACGACGAAGGCAGCGTGCAAGTGCGTGGCGTCGGTCCGCAGGCGTGGCTGGTGCGGCCGAACCTCAAGATCACCCAGGGCCGCAAGTTCGAACCGGGGCGTCGCGAGATCGTCGTCGGCAGCGGTGCGCAGCGCCAGTTCCGCGGACTCGATGTCGGCAAGCAGGTGCGCATCGGCAGCGACATGTGGAATGTCGTCGGCGTGTTCCATGCCGGCGACGCCAACGACTCCGAAATCTGGGCCGACGCCGAGATCGTCGCCGCGACCTATCGCCGGGGCAGCACCCGCAACTCGGTGGTGGCGAAACTGGACAGCCCGAAGGCGTTCAAGGCCTTCAAGGCGACGCTGGCGGCGGATCCGCGCCTCGAAGTCGAAACGCAGACCACGCTCGACTACTTCAGCAAGCAATCCGAAGGCATGACCAAGGCGATCCGCATCATCGGCATGATCGTCGGCGCGATCATGGCGATTGGCGCGGTGTTCGGCGCGCTCAACACCATGTTCGCGACGGTGGCGACGCGCGCCCGCGAGATCGCGACCTTGCGCGCGATCGGTTTCCGCAGCGTGCCGGTGGTGATCGCGGTGATGCTGGAAACGATGTTGCTGGCACTGCTTGGCGGACTCGTCGGCGGCGCCCTGGCGTGGCTGGTCTTCAACGGCTATACCGCGTCGACGATCGCCGGGGGGGTCGGCCAGCTCACCTTCGCCTTCAAGGTCTCGCCGGACGTGTTGTGGACCGGCATCAAGTGGGCGCTGGCGATCGGTTTCATCGGCGGCTTGTTCCCCGCGTTGCGCGCCGCGCGCATGCCGGTGACGGATGCGTTGAGGAGTTTGTGACGCACCATTGTCGGTCGGGCCTGCGCTAGCATCGTCATCCGGGGCATGACGGGGTCGGACGATGAGCTTCCTGTTGCGGTTTCTGCGTGATTTGACTGGCTGCATCGGAGGGTTCGCGGTGGCGGGGTTGCTGCTGCATCTCGGCGCCGTCGCGCGTGGCCGCATTGGCGTGTCCGGTCCTTTCGCGGTTGTTGCCGGCATGGCGCTGATCGTGTGCCTGCCCGCTTGGTGGTGGCTGGACCGAGTGGCTGCTCGCGCGGACGAGGAAGATCGCCTGAGCGCATGGCGCGACAGCGAAGGCATGACTTCCTTTACCGCCAGGTATCGTCCCTTCGTGCTGCTGCCGATGCTGGCAATGGCATGCGCGTTCCTGCTGGTCATCGGCATCCTCATGCTCAAGGATGGTCGGCCAATGGGGTTCATGCTGGCAGGTGGCGGAGTGTTGATGGTGCCGTTGCTCCATGCGCATCTGCGCCTGGTGCTGCGTCCGGGACCAATGCTGGCGATGGACGCGCGGAGTTTCCGCCACGCCATGTTCGAACCCATTCCATGGAGCGAGATCGTCGGCATCGATTACTTCGAGACCAGGTTGCGCATGCGCAAGCAGGCGGTGCTCAAACTGGGCGTGCGCGATCCGCATCGCTATGTCGGGCGTGCGCCGCTCCTGTTCTCGTTGCTGTACGGCTATCGGGACCTGGCCGACGGCAAGCCCGGTTACGGCACCTTGAACATCCCCCTGGTCAGTTACGGGCTGCATCCGGAGCGCATCTACGCCGCCGCGTGTTCGATCCGGGATCGCGCCACGGCCAGCCATCTCTCCGATTGGAGGGGAAGCATGTCGGCGCGCGAGGTCGCGACCGGGCTGGCCATGCAGGAATTCGGCCAGCGTCTGCGCACGACCGATCCGGAGCGCGCATCGAAGGAAGAAGTGGACGCCATCCTCGAGCGCATGAAAGACATGCCCGCCATCGTTGAAGAGAACGCTCGGCTCAAGGCTGCCCGGCTCCGGCGGACACGACGCGAGGCGTATCTCTGGGCTGCGCTCGTGGTGGCGCTTGCGTTGCTGGCATTGGTCGGCGCCTTTTGGCGCCAGTTGCGCTGATCAACCGATCGGCAACGGCTCGTCTTCGGATGCGGGACGACGCGCGCTCAGCGCCGTCCCGGCTGCAGCGACGACGATCGCCGCGATCGCCAGCCATTGCAGCGCACCCAGGCGTTCGCTCAGCAAGGCGACGCCAGCGAGTGCCGCGATCGCCGGCTCCAGGCTCAACAGCACGCTGAAGGTGCGCGTCGACATCCGCGTCATCGCGATCATCTCGAGCGAATAGGGGAGCGCCGAACTCAGCACGGCGACGCCGAGCGCATAGGGCAGCAGGTCCAGCGAGAACAATGCAGTGCCCGCATGGGCGAAACCGACCGGGATCGTCGCCAGCGCGCCGATGGCGATGCCGAGCGGCACCGCGGTCGATCCATACATCGCACCGGCCTTGCGCCCCAGGATGATGTAGAGCGCCCAGCCGACGCCTGCAGCCAGCGCATACCCCACGCCGACCGGATCGAGCGGCTTGTCGAGGCCGCGCAACGGCAGCAACAGCAGCAGCCCGGCGATGACGAGCGCCGTCCACACGAAATCGACCGGCCGTCGCGAATGGAACAGCGCCAGCGCAAGCGGTCCGGTGAATTCCAGCGCCACCGCGATGCCGAGCGGAATCGTCCGCAGCGACATGTAGAACACGAAGTTCATCGCGCCGATCGCGAGGCCGTAACCCCACAATACGCGCCAGTCCTTCTTTGCCGACGACGATGCCGATGCCCGCCATGGGCGACGCAGCAGCAACAGCATGATCGCGCTCAATCCGAGGCGATACGCGGTCGCGCCTTCCGCGCCGACCGCAGGGAACAGGTGCTTGGCCAGGCTGGCGCCGAACTGGTACGAGACCATCGCGGCCACCAGCGCAGCGATGGCGAGGAGTGCGGCCCGATTCACGCGATGCCGCTGCGGGTCGCGTCGATCTTGCCGAGCAGCCATTGCAGGCCGGCCAGATGCTGCTGGTCGTGGCTGCACAGGTAGTGGACGAGGCCGCGCGTGGTGGTCGGGCCGTAATCCTCGAACTCCGCGGTGCGCGCGAGTTGCGTTGCGTCGAGCGTGGCCAGCATCGCCACCGTGCGTTCGCGCGCAGCTCGGAAACCCGCCAGTGCATCGCCGGCGTCCTTGCTGTCATACGCGCGCGATTGCGCCAGCGCTTCGCTGCCCAAGTCCGGCAGGAACGGATGGTCTTCCTCGAGGATGCGGCGGAAGCGCTGGTGGTAGCCGTCGATCTCGACATCGTGGACATGCCACAGTTGTTCGATCGCGGTGAAGCGTTCGCTGGGGATGCCGGTCCAGTCCGACGGCGCCCAATGGACGTGGCTGGCCGGGAATTCGCGGTAATACGCCGCCAGCTGCGTCGGGAACGCAGCCAGCGCGTCGAGTATTGCCGGGGAAATCGCCTCGTTCATCCGTATCGGATCAACCGATCGGCAGCGTCCGGCCCTTGCGTTCGGCCAGGCGCTTCTCGAGGTAGTGGATGTTCTGCCCACCGTTCTGGAAGCCGACGTCGCGCATGATGCGCTGCTGCAGCGGGATGTTGGTCTTGATGCCGTCGACCACCATTTCCGAGAGCGCCACG
>JASLDW010000095.1 GCA_030151365.1 Lysobacter sp.
CGAATTCCATGTCGAGCTGGGTGAATTCGAGCTGGCGATCGGCGCGCAGCGCCTCGTCGCGGAAGCAGCGCGCGATCTGGTAGTAGCGGTCGAAGCCCGCCATCATCAGGATCTGCTTGAACAGCTGCGGCGACTGCGGCAACGCGTAGAACTCGCCCGGATGCATGCGCGCCGGCACCAGGAAGTCGCGGGCACCTTCCGGCGTCGCCTTGGTCAGGATCGGCGTCTCGATGTCCTGGAAACCGCGTTCGTCGAGATAGCGGCGCAGGTTCGCGACCAGCTTCGTGCGCGTGCGCATCTTGCGCTGCATCTCCGGCGCGCGCAGGTCGAGGTAGCGGTACTTGAGGCGGATGTCCTCGCCCGGATTCTCGTGGTGATGGAACGGCAGCGGCTCGGCCCTGTTCATCACCTCGATCCTCAAAGCGACCACTTCGACCTGGCCGGTGCGGATCTTGTTGTTCACCGATTCGCGCTTGCGGACCACGCCGGTGACCTGCAGGGCGTCCTCGTAGCCGATCTGCGCGGCGACGGCGAGCACTTCGGCATTGCCCTCGGCGGACGACGGCTCGGCGACGATCTGGACGATGCCCTCGTGGTCGCGCAGGTCGATGAAGACCAGGCCGCCCATGTTGCGGGCGACGTCGGCCCAGCCGCACAAGGTCACGGTCTGGCCGATCAACGTCTCGTCGATCAGGCCGCAGAAATGGTCACGCATGGAAACTCCGGGAAATCGGCTGCAAGCCCGGCATTCATTGCCGGGAACCACATATTTTAGCCCGGACGCCGCCGGGATCAGGAATCCGACGGTTTCGACGCCGCGGGGGCCGGCGCGGGCGCCGGCGAGCTGCTGTCCCCGGCCAGATTGCGCTTCTTGTCGCCGTCCTTCTTGAAGTCGGTCTCGTACCAGCCGCCGCCGGCCAGGCGGAAGCTGGGCGCGGTCAGCTTGCGCTTGACGGTATGGGCGCCGCACTTCGGGCAGGTGTCGGGATCGGGATCGGACATCTTCTGCAGACGGTCGAACTCGTTGCCGCAGGTGTCGCAGACGAAGGCGTAGATGGGCATGGCGTGTATTGCAGGGTGCGAACCGGTATTGTGGGGCCTGGCGCAGCGATTTCAACGAATCGCCCGGACGCCACCATCGCCGCGAGACATCCATACACCATCTGGAGGGAGAGGTCGTCATGGTTTCATTGTCCAAAACGCTTGCCGTCGCGTCCGCGCTGGCAATGCTCGTTCCCATCGCCGCCGGCGCCCAGGTCCAGACCCGGGCCTACGCGCCCGAGAACCTGCGTACCCTGTCCCAGAGCGACCAGGTCCGGGTGATCAGCCTGGAATATTCCGAGCAATCGCGCGGCCGCACCATTCCGAACGACCAGCTGCGCTTCTATCTCGACCAGGTCAATCGCTCGAACTGGACCTTCAGCCAGATCAAGTCGGATATCGCCCGCTCCCTTTCCGGCGGCAATGCCGGCCCCGGACCGGCGCCCGGGCCCGGCCCGATTCCCCAGACCATTCGCTGCGAAAGCACCGGCAGCCGCCCGAACACCTGCCGGACGCCGTGGCAGGGACAGTCGCGACTGGTGCGGCAACTTTCCAACAGCGGCTGCACCCGTGGCCATGGCTGGGATTCGCGCAATGGCGAGGTATGGGTGAACCACGGTTGCCGCGGCGAATTCGCGCGCGCCAACACCAATTATTCGGTGACCTGTTCCAGCCACGGATCACGCCCGACGACCTGCGCCTGGGACCGCAACCAGGGCCATCCCTATGTGCTGCAGCGCCTCTCCAACGCGGCCTGCACCGAAGGACGCACCTGGGGTTACAACGCCCGCCAGGGGCTGTGGGTGAGCGGCGGTTGCCGCGCCCGTTTCGGCGCACGTTGAACACGACCAGGGGATGATCGACATGCAGAATCGTGGAATCGTCGCGGCGGTGATCGTCGCGCTCGGCCTCGCGGCCGGCGGCTGGTTCATGGCGCGCGGCCTGGCCGACATGCGCACCGGTGATCGCTACGTCTCGGTGAAAGGCTCCGCGGAAAAAGTGGTGGACGCCGATCTCGTGGTCTGGCCGCTGGCGCATACGGTGAGCGGCAACGATCTCGGTGAAGTGCAGCGAGGGCTGGAAGCCAACACCGCGGCCATCCGCGATTTCTTCAAGACCGCCGGTTTCGGCGAAGACGAGATCGTGGTCGCGCCGGCCAACCTCGAGGATCGCTGGGCCTATTCCTATGGCGAGAACAAGCCGCCGGAACGCTACCGCTATTCCACCACCGTGACCCTGCGCACCACCAAGGTCGCGAAAGCGATGGATGCGTTGCGCCGTACCGGCGACCTGCTGGCCAAGGGCGTGATGCTGGGCGGCAATGGCGGCGAAGGCGCGGCGCCGAGCGGACCGGAGTTCGACTACACCAAGCTCAACGACATCAAGCCGGCCCTGATCGCGGAAGCGACCGCCAATGCGCGCAAGTCCGCCGAACAGTTCGCCAAGGACAGCGGCGCGCGCATCGGCGGCATCCGCACCGCCAACCAGGGCGTGG
>JASLDW010000113.1 GCA_030151365.1 Lysobacter sp.
CTTGTCTCACGCGAGCTGTCGAATTCTTACACCAGTGGCTCTCGGTCGCAGACGCGAGCCTGGTGGGGGGGGGGCGAGCGTGCGGACATCGTCTGATGGCCGTCACCGTAGCTTCCCGCGAAACGGAGGTCGTTGCGGGGAGGGCAGCGGCGGCTGTTGAGAACGTCTTCTACAGCAGCGCGACGAATACGGTCCCAGCATTGCCGCCGGCTGCACCGACCAGGCCCCCGGGACCGACGAACCTCACGCCGATTCTGTTACGCCTGTGAGCCCGCACAGGTTGGGGGCGTAACGTCCGTTCATGAGTACACAATCGAAGATCGCGGGGAAGAGCCCCGAATTGCTGGGTCTGGATTCCATTCTTGTCGGGTCGCTGCCTGCGACGCTGATGACGGATGATGCTCCCGACCGTTACACCGTGGAAACGGTGTTCACGCGTAAGGCCGGCCGTGACGAGGTCGCTGCCATCCAGAGCAGTCAGACGCGTGACTATCTGTCCGATCGTGGGTTCTCGACCGTCGAGCTGCACGTCTCTGATCGTCGTCTGGAGATCGGGAACACCAATCTCGAAGAACTCCGGGACGGGCTTGCTGCGGTGATCGCGGACCGGCTTGCGGAGATCAGCAGGGCCCTTCTGGCGGATCGGGAAGTGGCGGCCCTTCGTTTCCAGGACGCGTCTGAACGGGAGCAGGAACGTGCTGCGCGGGTTGCCGCTCTGGCCGGTTCGGTGACCTTCACCCGTCGCCCTGTGGCTGTCGCTGATGATGCCGCGCGTATCGATGACTGGGTCGAAGAAGGCGGTGCCGCCCGCGTGTAGGGGCGGCACCGGAGAGAAGGTCCATCATGGATCCCATCCACGGGACCGCCCGTGCTCACCCGCGCGGTGACGCGCCCCGTGGGTCGAGCGCGTTTACCGAATTGGCGCAGCAGATCCGCGGTCTTGGGCTGCTGCGCCGCCGGTACGGCTACTACTGGACGAAGCTGGTCGCCGCACCTCTCGCTGTCGCGGTGTGCCTGGTCGTGTTCGTGTGGATCGGGGACAGCTGGTGGCAACTGCTCATGGCCGCCCTGCTGGGTATCGTGTTCACGCAGATCGCGTTCCTCGGGCATGATGCTGCACACCGGCAGATCTTCGTCTCCGGGCGTTGGAACGACTGGATCAGCATCATCCTCGGCGATCTGCTCGTCGGGATGAGTTACGGGTGGTGGCAGCACAAGCACACCCGTCACCACGCCAATCCGAACAAGCTCGGCTCCGATCCCGACCTGGAGCTACCCGTCATCGCGGTCACCGCAGAGTCCGCGGCAGCACATCACAGTCCAGCGGTGTCGTGGCTGCGCGCCCACCAAGGAGTGTTCTTCTTCCCGATCCTTCTCTTCGAGGGCCTCTCTCTGCATGCTTCGAGCGTCCGCCGTGTCATCAGCCGTGGACGGCTCGAGCGGAGGTGGGCGGAGATCGCTTTTCTCACGATCCGCATGGCCGGCTACCTGGCGCTGGTATTCATCGTGCTCTCCCCAGGCATCGCTGCCGTGTTCCTCGCAGTACAGCTGGGGATTTTCGGGTTCTACATGGGTGTCGCGTTCGCACCGAACCATAAAGGGATGCCAGTGGTTCCCCGGGAGATGACGCTGGATTTCTTGCGTCGGCAGGTCTTGATGAGCCGCAACATCCGCGGAAGCCGCTTCCTCGACATCGCCATGGGGGGCCTGAACTACCAGGTCGAACACCACCTCTTTCCCTCGATGCCGCGCCCGAACCTGCGCCGCGCGGCCCCGGTGGTCGCCGCATACTGCCACGCGCACGATGTGGCATACACGCAGGTCGGGCTGTTCCACTCCTACGCGATCGTGGTTCGCTACATCAACCGTGTCGGGTTGGGAGAACGTGACGTGTTCACCTGCCCACTGCTGGAGCAACGTCGCACCATCGGCCCGGCAACCCGATAGCGGGAGGCAGCCGAATGGGATCTGCCGCATGGGGTTATGCCGCCCCCGCTGCGGGTGTAGCCTCCAGACAAGGGCCGTACTGGGTTACTGGGATGTCCTCTGGTACGCGGCCCCTGGTTGATGGGAACGCTCACCCCGCTGCTGCGAGGACGCCGGTTTGGGTGAGGTTCCCGTCCCTGACACCTACTCGCGCCGCGCACACGGCTCCTGCACGCCGCTCTCGTCGAGGCGCAGCGTTCCCAGGGAATTGCGGTATGGTCGATCTCAGGTTATTGAGGTTGTGTTTCTGCCGGAGTCAGCTCCGGACCTTCTTCTGGCCCTGGATCGACATCCGGGCGGGCATTCAGTTCAGTGGCTTTGGTCGCATCAGCCAACGTGATGTGCTTCTCCGCTGATTGGCCCCCCATCTCTTTCATCTCTTTTCCAGCTGTCTCGTCGTCGCCGACCTCGCCAGCCGTTTGTCGACGTGCCGCCGACGATGTGTTCGCTGCGACATCACCATCAGGCGAGTTCGCAGGCTTCGTCGCGCAGGACGAGTCCGGCCATGCGGCCTACGACGCCCGAGGGCGCCGACTCCGTCACGCGGCATCGTTGGGCGACGCCCGAACCTCGGTAGAAGCCGCGACCGCTTCGACCCAATCCCGATACACTCCCGCGCCGACTGGCGCCCACCACACGTCGCGACGAGATCGTCGCGCACTCACGGATCACACACTTGGTCCCAGACAACAAAGGAATGACGTCATGGCCACTGGCACCGTCAAATGGTTCAACTCCGAAAAGGGCTTCGGCTTCATCGCTCCC
>JASLDW010000105.1 GCA_030151365.1 Lysobacter sp.
GGGCATCACTGCCGCCACCGGAAGCAGTCCGGCGATTATAAGGCAAAGGTCTGGTTTGACGGGAATAATGATTGTCGGGCAGAAAACGCACTGGCAGAACTGCAGCTGCCGAACTACCGAATTTGTTGGTATAAGCCCAGGAGGTAAGATCTGTTCCGGGAGAGGGCTTGCCAAAGGCATCGGTTACCTGCAGTTGGAGTTTGGCTCTTTGCCCCGGATAAACGGCGCCCGGCACGATCAATTTGATGTCGAGGTTTTCGGGGTCAAAAAGGCCCCTGGCTTCCTTTTGCAAGACATCGTCTCCCCAAAGGTAATGGACGACGACGAAGGCCGATTTTGCGGGGAGAACGGACATGCTGGTATCCAGGTTAAGGCAGTATCCCCGTGTCCTGACTTTATTTCCCTCAAAAATGGTGTACCAAAAGGGGGTTTGCTGAGGGTTAGCTATGAGGAGCCTGAGGCTGCCGGGACGGCGTTCCGTGCGGATATCGAACTGTGGTTGAGTTTGATCCTGGGGAACTTCATGGTGTTGCCCGTCCGGCGTCTTTAAGGTGTACATACTTACTTGTGGATCGATTTTTACCACAGCAGGAATGTGCACTTGAAGCGAATCTTTTGCCTGTCCAAACCTCGTGCGGTAGCGGTAGAGGACTGCGTCTCCTTCCACCAGCCTGCCGTTCACTTCCATTCCGAACAGGATACTGTCTGCGGAGAGCTTGGCTATTACCTTTCGGGTTTCATAACTGTAGCTGAAGCTTCGCCTGGTATCGAGCTTTTCGTTGTCGCTGCTCCTGAAAATGACCTGCACGCTGAAACCCAGGTTTGCCCTGGGAAAAATGCTGTCCGGAAGGGTAAGCGGGGTTTCGCCTTCGGGGTTGAGACTGATGTCACGCTGCCAGAGGAATTTTGGTATAAATTCACTGTCGCTGAAAAACTTTTGGGCACCTTCAGCAATGACATATACCTCTGCCCTGCCATCCGGAAGCGTAAAGCCATTTTCATCAGTTGCTTTAATGTAAAGCGTAACGGGACTGCCCGGGTAGTGGATGGAACTGCTGCTTCGTAAATGCAATGCCGATTTGGAAAGCTGATAGTCTTCAAACTCGAAATAACTGGAAAAAATGACCTGACGCCTTTTGGCGTGTACATCGATCAGGTTCAGGCGATATCGATGATCGAGCTTGAGATCCAGGCTGTCCGAAAGAACGAAACTGCCCTCAAAGCCCCCGTTGCAGTAGGACCTCAATGAAGACAGTACAGGAATGGTATCTATGTCGGCCACCAGTTCGGCGCGCAGGAGTTTGTTTGGAATGGCCTTCCCATTGGCCTTTACAATATACGCCTTGAACTTGACGGTGTCCAGTGGCTTGTACTTAGGTTTGTTGAAAATCAGGTTCCCACGGTATTCCGGTTGTTCCGGTTTCCGTCTCCTGGAATCCGACTCCCATCGGGCTGTACTTGCCGGATTGTAGGAGAAATAATTCATGACGCCCTGATACCTTACCCGGATCAGCGGGAATTTTGACTGATGGTTTGCCCTGTAGAGCCGGGCCTTCTGATCATAGCGGACTTTTGAGGACCTGCCCTGAACCGCATTGAGGCCATCCACCAGCCGCCCCAGACTATCGAGCAGGATAAACTGGAAATCTTTTCCGTCATTAATGACCCTGATGCTGAGGTTCTGTCTGGGTTGAAGGGTATAAACCAGACGGTTCTGTTCGGCGCTTACATAGACATACACCCCGTAGGGCAAGCTATTTTTATATTCACCGATGCGGCCGTTGGGGAAACTGTCCACAGGATTTTTGAGTAACTCCTGCAGGGGCTTTGCGGCTTTATCTGTAAACTGCTGATAAGCATCCTGTTCGCTGAGCAGGTAAACATAGGTCATTTTACTGCTGCTGCGGCTTGTAACCAGCGTATTTTGGGCAAGCGCCAGGCAGCTGTAACAGGAAAAAAGAAAGAATAAGAGCGGTTTCATCGGATTAGCTTAGGTTGAGGACTAAGCTAAATATAACAAAATCTTAGGTAAACCGCTTAATAATCCTGAGCTTGTGGGTATAGCGCCCCAGTTCCTCGTTATAGATGCCCTGATTGTCTATGTAGTCCTGACGTACCTTTCCGGATGCGTGGAGAATCTTATCGTTACTGATCATGATGCCAACATGGATGATACGGCCTTCGGCATTGTCGAAAAAGGCAAGGTCGCCTGACTGCGCTTCCTGGAGAAAATCGACTACTGTACCCTGTTCTGCCTGTTGCCAGGCATCTCGGTTCAAGGATATACCATTGAGTTTGAAAACTACCTGTGTAAGGCCCGAACAATCTATTCCGAACAGGTTCCGCCCCCCCCAAAGGTATGGTGCATTCAGGAAGAACTGCGCGTCGGTGATGATTGCTTCAGTCCTTTCACCGGAGGGCAAAGCTGTGGAATCAACTTGCTTAGGTTTAAAGTCAAGCTCAAAAACTTCATTACCAATCAGACAACGACCATCCTGGTAATCCGGCAGGCTGCTGCCCGGGGAAAGATAATAACAATTTCCCCGGTTGTCTTTTGCAACGTTAAGGGGTGCTACAGGAACGAGGTTTTTACAGCGGTGAGCAGCGGCATACTGATCAGACGAAAGAGGAGCAAGCTGCTTTGGATCTGACCATCCCTCATAACGATCAAGAGCACTTCGCAGGTGCCACCAGCGCTCC
>JASLDW010000071.1 GCA_030151365.1 Lysobacter sp.
CCATGTAGATGGCAAGGATGATGAAGAGGATCAGTCCGACGGACAGCGCGATGCGGCGAGTGAGCGCATTCACGGTGCGCTTCGACTGGCCGCGATCCGTCAGCATGTAATACAGGCCTTGGCCGAGGTTCCAGACGATCAGGATGAGCACGCCCACGATCAGCACGAGTTTCAGCGAAGGATTCATGGCAATGACCTGTGCAGGGACGATGCCGGGATTATCGCAGCTTGCGGGTAGGATCCGATGAAGCGCCTGCGCTGGTGGTTGCTGGCGATTGTCGTGGCCGCGGTGTTCGGCATGCTGGGTGCGTGGCAGCTGGGACGCGCGCAACAGAAGCGCGCGATGCTGGCCCATGCGCAAGCGGCCATCACGCAGCGTGACGAGATCGCGCTGATGGCCGCCTCGGATTCGACGCGCGCCGAGGGGTATGACTGGGCCGTCGGCACGGGCCATTTCCCGCCGTCTCCCGCGGTATTGCTCGACAGCCAGGTCCGCAACGGACAGGTCGGTGTGCGTGCCTATCGGGTGTTCCTGCAGGATGGTGGAACGCAGCCGCTGCTGGTCGATTTCGGCTGGTTGCCGGTGCTCGATCGCAGCCACATGCCGACATTGCCGCTGCCGGACATGCGCGAGGTGCGCGGCCTGTTGATGCCGCCGCCTTCGCACGGCCTGGTGGCGCCGATCGCCACGCGTTTGCCGAATGGCGACGTGCTGGTGACGGCATTGTCGGCGTCGGAATTGCCGGCGCTGCTTGGCCAGCGCGTATTGGCGCCGCGCATCCTGCGCCTCGATCCCGAGCTGCAGGTCGGTGGCGAACGCGATCTCGACGTCCTGCCCAACACCATGCCGCCCGAACGCCACATCGCCTACGCGGTGCAGTGGTTCGCTATGGCGGCCACCGTGCTCGTCCTTGCCTTCCTGTTGAATCGCCGTTCGCGGCGGCGTGATGCCCATGTCTGATCCGAACTCCCTTGATACGCGTAACCGCAATCGCCGGATGCTGCTGGCGATCGCCCTGCTGTTCCTCGGCAGCTTCGTGCTGGCCGGCGCGCTGCGCTTTTCCGGCTGGCGTCCGCAGGGCCTGAAGAACAAGGGCGAACTGCTGCAGCCGCCGGCCGACCTGCGCGGCGTGGCCCTGCAGCTCGCCGATGGCAGTGCCTATCCGTGGTCGCCGGAGGAACGCCGCTGGCGCATCCTCGCGGTGCCGTCCGCCGATTGCCGCGAACGCTGCGACAAACTCGCGCACGACCTCGACATCGTCTGGCAGGCGCTGGGCCACACCCGCGACCATGCCGACGTGCTGTGGGCGGGCGCAGTGCCGGCGTCCGCGCCGAAGACCAGCGCGCCGCGCGCCGTCGGCCCCGTGGATGTGCTGAGGGTCCGCTTGCCGCGTGCCGATGCGCCCGGTAACGCGGTGGTCTACGTGATCGATCCCAATGGCTTCGTGGTCTTGCGGTACGCTCCCGGATTCGATCCGGCCGACCTGCGCACGGACCTCTCCAGGCTGTTAAAACTGCAATGAAGTTGAAGCTGCAATGAGCCGACCCCTCGTTCCCGTGCTGTCCCGTCATTTCCATCGCCTGGCCTGGCTGGCGGTGGCGCTGGCGTTCACCGTGATCGTGTTCGGCGCGTTCGTGCGCCTGTCGAACGCGGGCCTGAGTTGTCCCGACTGGCCGACCTGCTACGGTCGCGCGGCGTGGCCGCAGGCGTCGGCCGACATCACCAATCACGCCGCGACCGCGATCCGCGAACTCGACCCGACCAAGGCCTGGCGCGAACAGATGCATCGCCATCTCGCGGCGACGCTCGGCTTCCTGGTGTTCGTGCTGGCGCTGGTCGCCGCACGCCGGCGTCGTCTCGGCATCCTCCAGGTCATCACCTCGGCGATCCTCGTCGCATTGGCGATCCCGCTCTACATGCGTGGCATGCATGAAGCGTCGGCGGCACTCGCCATCGCCGCGGAAGCGATCCTGATCGCGGCGGCGTGGCGCTGGAACAACGAGGACCTGTCGCGAGTCGCGATGCTGACCTTCGCGGTGATCATCGTCCAGGCCTTGCTGGGCATGTGGACGGTGACCTGGCTGCTCAAGCCGATCGTGGTGATGGGTCATCTGCTCGGCGGCTTCACCACCTTCGCGCTGCTGGCGTGGATGGCGTGGCGCGCGACCAACGTGCCGATCCGCCTCGCCGACACTCGGTTGTTGCGGCGTCTGCTGATCGCCGGCGTGGTGCTGCTGACGATCCAGATCGCGCTCGGCGGCTGGACCAGTTCCAACTACGCCGCGCTGTCCTGCGGCGCCGGCAGCATGTCGATCGACAACTTCCCGAAGTGCGCCGGCCACTGGTGGCCGAACGCCGACTGGCGCAACGGCTTCGTGCTGTGGCGCGGCATCGGCGTCGACTATGAAGGCGGCATCCTCGATGGCCAGTCGCGCATCGCCATCCAGATGGCGCACCGGATCATGGCCGGCGTGGTCTTCCTCTACATCTGGTGGCTGGGCATTCGCCTGATCCGCCTGCCGGGCATGCGCACCTGGGGCGTGTTGCTGGCGCTCTTGGTGACGACGCAGTTCGCGCTCGGCGTCAGCAACGTCAAGCTGGCGTTGCCGTTGACGGTGGCAGTGCTGCACAACGCCGGCGCGGCGATCCTGCTGTTCCTGCTGGTGTCGCTGCTGGCGCGCATCCAGCGCCCGCTGCGCGCGGTGCAAGCGACATCATGACGAGCTGGGCGCATTACTGGCCGTTGACCAAGCCGCGCGTGGTGGCGTTGATCGTGTTCACCGCGCTGGTCGGCATCTGCCTGGCGATCCCCGGCCTGCCGACCGCGGATGACCTGCGCCATGGTGCACTGGGCCTGCTCGGCATCTGGCTGGCGGCGGCATCGGCGGCGGCGATCAACCACCTGATCGATCGCCGCATCGACGTGCTGATGGCGCGCACCCAGCATCGTCCGCTGCCCTCGCACAACCTGACGCCGACCCAGGTGCTGGTGTTCGCGCTGCTACTCGGTGCGGCATCGATGGCGATCCTGATCATCGGCGTCAACTGGATCTGCGCGCTGCTCACCTTCGCGTCGTTGATCGGTTACGCCGTGATCTACACCGCATGGCTGAAACACGCGACGCCGCAGAACATCGTGATCGGCGGCCTCGCCGGCGCTGCGCCGCCGTTGCTCGGCTGGTCGGCGGTCACCGGCATGCAGGGCCACTGGGATTGGCCCTATGCATTGCTGCTGGTGCTGATCGTCTTCGTGTGGACACCGCCCCATTTCTGGGCGCTGGCGATCTTCCGCCGCGCCGACTACGCCAAGGCGTTGGTGCCGATGCTGCCGGTGACGCACGGCGTCGAATACACCCGCAAGCAGATCCTGCTCTACACCGTGTTGCTGGTGGCCGTGAGCGTGCTGCCGTGGGTCGCGGGCATGAGCGGCGTGTTCTACCTTGGCGGCGCGCTGTTCCTCGGCGTGGTCTTCATCTGGTACGCGTGGAAGCTGCAGAATCCGCCCGACGAACTGTTCGCGATGCAGGTGTTCAAGTATTCGATCATCTACCTGATGGCGTTGTTCGCCTTCCTGCTGGTCGACCACTGGTTGTTGCCGTGGTTGCGACCGGTGCCGCCATTCGTGATGGAGCGGGTTTGAGGTGCAGGGTTTGGTGCGTGGCACAATCTGGTATTCAGCTAAACTCACCGCATGTTTGAAACCAATACATATGATGACCCTCTGGTCCTCCCCGCCGCGATTCGCGCACGTTGGGAGTTCATGGAGACGAGCTCTGCAGCGGCTGTACTCAGGTCGGTCTGCCCAAATGAGTGGGCCGACATCACGAGCGTTTTGGAGCAATTTGCGCTGGATCCTCCCCGGTGGCTCAAGGCCGGTGGTAATCGCGGGGACATTGCCAAGGAAATAGACGGATTGTTCGCTCAGCGAGGCTGGCGTGAAATTCGAGTCGACATTCATTCGGAAGGCATTCTTTACACAAAATCCGGGGTCGAAGCGGGCCGGCTTCCGATTGTCAAAC
Organism: Lysobacter sp.; assembly: GCA_030151365.1. Classification (GTDB taxonomy): domain Bacteria; phylum Pseudomonadota; class Gammaproteobacteria; order Xanthomonadales; family Xanthomonadaceae; genus Solilutibacter. The sequence goes on from JASLDW010000071.1 coordinate 4,021, forward strand.
AGGAAGGCTATCTGGTTGACAACTTCAAAGGGCGAGTTGCACTCGATGTGGAGTGGAATGCGAAAGATGGCAATCTTGATCGCGATCTTTCAGCTTACCGAGCATGGCACGAAGCAGGCGTTATCTCCGCTGCGGTATTGATCACGCAGGATCGCTTGGCTTTGAAATCGCTGGCCGAAGAAATATGGAGCAGTTACCAAGAGACGCTTCCCCAAGTTGATCGAAACCCCAAGCTTCCAATTGATTTGGGTACTTCCACGACAACCAATCTCGAGAAGGCGGCACTCCGGGTCAGAAGAGGAGTAATGGGAACCTGTCCACTGCTAGTTGTAGCTGCTTCGCGTTCTACTTGGAACGGACGGCCTTTCTCGCCTTAGTGGCTTTGGTGGGTGCGCCATGGCTCGCAGCGCGTCTGGATGAAGGGGGTTGCAGCACTTGAGTCGAATGCCGCCCTCGTGGACGCATAGGCGTTTCCGCGGTTGCCAGTAGGGCTCTAACGCGTTGGATTGAGTAGCCGGTATCTATTCCCAGCTCTCTGACACTGGCGCCCTTGAGATATTGTTCGCGCAACCTTTTTCCCATTGCTTCAGCACGATTCTGTTCGATGTGCTCGTTGGGCTTCAACGCAGGCAGAATTGGGCCGCCAGCGTAACCTTTATGAACTGTTCCTCGGGGAGTAACGTCCTCGGCAGATTCGTTGCCCCAAACGGTCCAGCCTGGACGGGCGTGACGAGCGAACAATTCTAGGTGAGGGCCAGGCGAGCAAGCCTCAATCAGTTCGTATTGCTCATCTGGCTTTCGAGAGTGTTCCCGTTTGCGAGTCTCGATCATATTGACTTGAGACCGCCCGGGTGCGAGCGTGCGCATGGAGCCGCGAACGCCAAAAAGCAGGAGTTCCGTGACGTTTCGGAAATAGAATCCGACTCCGCGACCATCCGGTCCGCCATCTTTGCGGCGTTTGGCCCAGACGATGTTGCTTACATAGCGGAAACCCCAAGCTTCCATGACTGCGATGCCGTCCAGCAACAAGGCATTCGGCACCCATAGGTAAAGATGGGCATTGCGAGCCGCAATATGCTTGACGCCCATCGTCTTGATAGCATCAAGCGACATTGTTGAGTAGCGATCCAGACGCCTATGCTCGGGAGCGACCTTTCCGGTTCGGTTAGTAAACCGCCAAGGTGGGTCGGCAAGAATGGTCGGAAATCCACCCACGATCTGGGGGAGGGGAGCAGGAGCTTCTTCCGGGCGGAGTGGGTTGCTGGGCATGGGCCCCATCTTACACAAAAAAAGATCTTTGAAAAGATCTTTTGATTCGGGTGTGAAAGTGCTCATCATTTCTAGCGCTGCTCTGAAGTTTCCTATGAAACTCTATGAGGCACTGGTCGCGGAAGCTGAGAATTCCGAAAATTCTGTCAGAAAAGCTGGGATTCCTAATGCTGCTTGCGGAATTTTTCGATTCGCTTGATTGAGGAGTCGGCAGCGATCAGCTGCCGAATACTCGCGCCACTCCGATATTCACCAGCAGTCCACCGACAATCAGCCACGCGAACAACGTCGTCGCCAGCAGCAGCGGCTTGAGGCCGGCCTGGCGGATCGCGCCGGCATGGGTGCGCACGCCGAGCGCGCCCATCGCCATCGCCAGCAGGAAGGTGTCGATCAGCAGCAAGGCATCGACCAGCGCCTTCGGCAGCAGGTGGAAGGAATTGAAGGCGCCGACCACCAGGAACAGGATCGCGAACCACGGAATCACGATCGGCGCGCGCTTGCCGCTGGCGTCGTTCTTGTCGCGCAGCCAGGCGGAGAGCATCAGCAGGAACGGCGCCAGCAGGATGACGCGGATCATCTTCTCGATCACGGCGATGTTGGCCGCTTCGTCGCCCACCGATTTGCCGGCGACCACCACCTGCGCGACTTCGTGCACGCTCGAGCCGACATAGAGCCCATAGGCGTGCTGGGTGAAGCCGTGGTGCGATTGCAGCATCGGCCAGAACAGCGGATACAGGAACATGGCGATCGTGCCGAACACCACCACCGTCGCCACCGCGACCGAGACCTTGTGCGCCTGCGCCTTGACCACCGGTTCCGCGGCCATCACCGCGGCGGCGCCGCAGATCGCCGCGCCCGAGCCGATCAGGATCGAGCTGTCGCGATCGAGCTTGAACACGCGGCGGCCGAGGAACAGCGCCAGCAGGAAGGTGCAGGCGACCATGATGACGTCGACGACGATCCCGGCGGCACCAACGCCGAGGATGTCCTGGAAGGTGAGGCGAAACCCGAACAGCACGATGCCGACGCGCAGCAGGCGCGAACGCGCGTAATCGACGCCGGCGCCGGCATGCCCGGAGATGCGGGGGAACACCGTGTTGCCAAGGAGGATGCCGAGCACGATCGCGGTCGGCAGCGCACTCATGCCGAAGCGCTTGGTGTATGGCTCCAGCAACATCGCGACGATGGCGAGGGCGGCGGCAAGCAGCAGGCCGGGCAGGCGTGCGCGCCAGGGATTCGATGTGGTGGAGGTCATGGGGAGTCCGGGAGGGCGTCGGTATGGATGAGGGCGATCAGCTTGCGAGTCGCAGTCGCAGCAGTTCGCGCAGTTCGGTTTTTTCATCGTCGCTCAGGTCGCGGATGCGCGATTGCAGCTGGTCGATGCGTTGTTGCGTCGATTGCTTCGACAGCTGCGCCAGCACGCCGTCGAAATCGATCGTCCATTCTTCCGGGCCGCCGGGCTCGCTGAAGGTCGCGAGTTTCTGCAATGCGCCGGCATCGGGATGGTCGGCGAAGGATTCGAGGATGCCGGCAACGGTCAATCCGGGGCGCGACTTCAGCACGTCGAGCAGCTCGACCAGCAGGGGGATGCCAGCCAGTTGCAGCGATTCGAATTCATACGGGACAGGCGCGCGATCAGCCAATGCCGGATGCTGCAGCAGCAAGGTGATGGCGTGGCGGACGAGGCTGCGCTTCGCGTGCGCGTTGGCGCTCGATGGCGTCGGCGCGCGCGCAATCGCATTGACATCGGTGACATCGACATTGGTGAGCTCGCGGATGCGCGCGACCATCGCGTCGCGGAAGCCGCCGTCGGGGATCTTGGCGATATCGGCGCGACAGCGATCGACCAAGGTCGCCTTGCCGGTCACCGAGGTCAGCGACACGCCCTGCATGCGTTCGGCGAAATACACCTCGGACAGCGGCGTCGCGTTGCGCAACCGCTCCTCGAATTTCGTGTGCCCTTCCTTGCGGATCAGGGTATCCGGATCCTCGCCGTCGGGCAGGAACAGGAAGAACGCCTGGCGGCCGTCCTTCATGCGCGGCAGTACCGATTCCAGCGCCTTCCACGCGGCGCGGCGGCCGGCGGCATCGCCATCGAAACAGAACACCACTTCCGGCGCGTTGCGGAACAGCAGCTCGGCGTGTTCCGGCGTGGTCGCGGTGCCGAGGGTGGCGACGGCGTAGCGGATGCCGTGCTGCGCCAGCGACACCACGTCCATGTAGCCTTCGACCACCAGCAGGCGTTCCAGCTTCGGATTGGCCTGACGCGCCTGCCACAGGCCGTACAACTCGCGGCCCTTGTGGAACAGTGCGGTTTCCGGCGAATTGAGGTATTTCGGGGTGTCGTCCTTGTCGAGCACGCGACCGCCGAAGGCGATCACGCGGCCGCGGCGATCGTGGATCGGGAACATCACGCGATCGCGGAACTTGTCGTAGACGTGGCCCTTGTCGTTGCGTGAGAACAGGCCCGAGCGCTCCAGCAATTGCATGCGTCGCTGATCGGTGCCGAGTTCGTTGCGCAGCCCGTCGTAGCCCTGCGGCGCGTAGCCGATGGCGAAATGTTCGCGGGTCGCGGCATCGACGCCGCGCTGGTCGAGATAGGCCTGGGCGCGGCTGCTGGAGGCGAGCTGGCGCTTGAAGAATGCCGCCGCGGCATCCATCGCGCCGAACAACGGCTGCGTTTCCGGATTGGCATTGCGCTGGCTGGTTTCGCGCGGCACTTCCATGCCGGCGCGTTTCGCCAGTTCGTCGATGGCATCGAGGAATTCGAGGCGATCGAACTGCATCAGGAAGTTGATCGCGCTGCCGTGGGCGCCGCAACCGAAGCAGTGGTAGAACTGCTTGGCCGGCGACACGTAGAACGAAGGCGTGCGTTCGTCGTGGAAGGGACAGCAGGCAGTGTATTCGTTGCCTTTCTTCTTCAGCGGCACGCGCGCATTGACGATCTCGACCACATCGGTGCGGTTGAGCAAGTCGTCGATGAAGGCGTCGGGAATGCGTGCCACTACGATCCTACTGCGCTTGTCCTGCGGTCCGCGTGCGGTGCTCGCAATGCTCACGTATTCGTACATACGCTGCGCTTGCTCCGCTCCGCCACGAACCGCAGGCCTGCGCTCGTGACGGATCGTAATCAGTGTCCTATTGTGCTTCGTATCCCGCGAGTCTGCGCAGCGCTTCGCCGCTGACGCGCTGCACGGTCCATTCGTCCATGCCGATGGCGCCCAGCGAACGATAGAAATCGATCGACGGCTGGTTCCAGTCCAGCACCGACCATTCGAAGCGTCCGCAATCACGCGCCACGGCGATCCGCGCCAGCTCCACCATCAGCGCCTTGCCGAGCCCGGCGCCACGATGCTCCGGGCGGACGAAGACGTCTTCCAGATACAGGCCGGGCTTGGCCAGGAAGGTCGAGAAGTTGTGGAAGAACAGCGCGAAGCCGGCGGGGATGCCGTCGATTTCGCCGATCAGCACTTCCGCGGCAGGCTTCGCACCGAAGAGTTGCGCATGGAGATCGGCTTCGGTGGCGACGACTTCATGCGCGAGGCGTTCGTATTCGCCGAGCGCGCGGATCAGCTCGAGGATCAACGGCACGTCGGCGGCGACCGCCGGGCGGATGGCGATGCGCGCGCTCACCGTGATCAGCCGGCGAGTTTCTGCTTCACCAGCTTCGACACGTCCGCCATGTCGGCCTTGCCCGCCAGCTGTGGCTTGAGCACGCCCATCAGCTTGCCCATGTCGGCGGCGCCGGTCGCGCCGGTCTGGGCGATGGCGGCATCGATGGCGGCGGCGATTTCGGCTTCGCCCATCTTGGCCGGCAGGTAGTGTTCGATGATCGCCATCTCGTCGCGCTCGATCGCGGACAGGTCGTCGCGGCCGGCGGCATCGTACTGGCTGATCGAGTCGCGGCGCTGCTTGACCATCTTCTCGAGCACGGCCAGCACCGCGGCATCGTCCAGCTCGACGCGCTCGTCGACTTCCTTCTGCTTGATCGCGGCGTTGATCAGGCGGATCACGCCCAACTTGGCTTTCTCGCCGGCCTTCATCGCGGCCTTCATGTCGTCGGTGAGCTGGGTCTTCAGGGACATATCGGTTTCCTTGGGGGCCAGAAATGCGAAAAGCCGGTCACGCTCGCGCGTGCCGGCTTTGTCGACCGGAACCGCTAACGGCTCAGTACAGGCGCTGGCGCTTGGTGACGTCGCGCGACATGCGGCGCGCCTGACGCTTCACGGCAGCAGCAGCCTTGCGCTTGCGTTCCTGGGTCGGCTTTTCGTAGAACTCGCGCTTGCGCACTTCGGCTAGCACGCCTGCCTTTTCGCAGGTGCGCTTGAAGCGGCGCAGGGCAAATTCAAAAGGTTCGTTTTCGCGGACTTTGACGGCAGGCATGTGATGTTCCGAGTGGAAACCGGCCAGAGGGCCGGAGTGAGCCGGGGATGATAGCCCATTCACCGGGAGGCGCGCAAGCCGGTATCCTGAGCGCATGAAAGTGCTGGGCATCGAATCCTCCTGCGACGAAACCGGCGTGGCCGTCTATGACACCGCCGTGGGCGGCGCACGCGGACTGGTGGCGCAGGCGGTCTACAGCCAGATCGAGCTGCACGCCCAGTACGGCGGGGTGGTGCCGGAGCTGGCCAGCCGCGACCACGTGCGCAAGACCCTGCCGCTGGTCCACCAGACCCTGGACGAGGCCGGGATCGCCCTTGGCGAGATCGGCGGCGTGGCCTATACCGCCGGGCCGGGGCTCGTCGGGGCGCTGCTGGTCGGAGCGGGGGTGGCGCGCTCGCTGGCCTGGGCGCTGGATGTCCCGGCGGTCGGCGTCCACCACATGGAAGGCCATCTGCTGGCGCCGCTGATGCAGGACGAGGATCCACCCGAGCCGCCGTTCGTGGCCCTGCTGGTCTCGGGCGGCCATACCCAGCTGGTCCATGTCGAGGCGATCGGCCGCTACCGCCTGCTCGGCGAGACGCTGGACGATGCCGCCGGCGAGGCCTTCGACAAGACCGCCAAGCTGATGGGCCTGCCCTATCCGGGCGGTCCTCAGCTCGCGGCGCTTGCCCAGCAGGGCACGCCGGGGCGGTTCCATTTCTCGCGGCCGATGACCGATCGCCCCGGCCTCGATTTCAGTTTCAGCGGGCTGAAGACGCAGGTGCTGCTGGCCTGGTGCGACAGCGACCAGTCCGACACGACACGTGCGGATATCGCGCGCGGTTTCGAGGACGCGGTGGTCGACACCCTGGCGATCAAGTGCGAACGCGCGCTGGAAGCGGCCGGCTGCGACACCCTGATCGTCGCCGGTGGCGTTGGCGCCAATCGCCGCTTGCGCGAGAAGTTGCAGGCGATGGCGAGCAAGCGCGGCGGTCGCGTCGCGTTTCCGCCGCCGGCGCTGTGCACCGACAATGGCGCGATGATCGCCTTCGCCGGTGCATTGCGATTGGAAGCCGGACAGCGACAGGGCCTGGAGATTGGCGTGGTGCCGCGTTGGGACATGGCGACACTGCCGGCGGTTTGATCGTGCGGTGTGATTGGGAGTTCACGTGAGCGACATCGTCTTCATCGAAGGTCTGGAAATCGACGCCCTGATCGGTATCTACGGCTGGGAACGCCGTATCCGCCAGACCCTGGTGTTCGACGTCGAGATGGCCTTCGACAACCGCATTCCCGCCGCCAGCGACAGCATCGAGGACACCCTCAATTACAAGGCGGTCAGCAAGGCGCTGATGGCCTACGTCGAAAGCACCGGCTTCGGGCTGGTGGAAACGCTGGCGGAGCGCTGCGTCGAGCTGATCCTGCGCGAGTTCAAGGTGTCGCGGGTGAAGTTGAAGCTGAGCAAGCCCGGCGCGGTGCGCGGCGCACGTGCGGTCGGGGTGATCATCGAGCGGACGCGCGACTGACATGGGCCACGCACTGCTGAGCCTCGGCAGCAATGTCGATCCGCTGCGCCATCTGCAGGCGGCGGCGGAAGCGTTGCGCGCGCGTTTCGGCGAGGTGAAGTTGTCGTCGATCCATCGCTATCCGGCGGTGGGATTCGACGGCGGCGATTTCCTCAATGCCGCGGCGGTGATCGACAGCGATCTCGATCCGCAGGCGCTCAACGACTGGCTGCACGCGCTGGAAGATGCGCATGGCCGTGATCGCAGCGGCCCGCGTTTCGGCGACCGCACGCTTGACATCGACATCGTCTATTACGACGACCGGGTGATGGAAGGCGAGGGTCATCTGCAACTGCCGCGCCCGGAAATCCGCCACGCCTTCGTGCTGAAACCGCTGGCGGAAATCGCGCCGTGCTTCATCGATCCGCTGCAGCGCGAATCACTGGCGGCGCTGTGGGCACTGCATCCCGATCACGACACGCACTTCGACGCCGTCGACTGGAACGGCTGATTCGCTTCAACCGCCGAGCAGGCGGCCGCCGTCGACGTGCACGACCTCACCGGTGGTGAAGCGCGCGGCAGACAACAGCCAATGCACGGCTTCGGCGATGTCGTCAGGCGTGCCGGTGCGCGCCAGTGGCGTACGCGCGAGGATCGCGGCCTGGCGTGCGCTTTCGCCGGCGAGCGCTTCGACTGGCGTATCGGGCCAGAGGATGGCGCCCGGCGCAACCGCATTCACGCGCACGTCGGGCGCAAGTTCCAGCGCCAGCGCTTTGGTCATCATCACCAGCGCGGCCTTGCTCATGCAGTAGGCGGAATGGTCGCGCAGCGGGCGCTCGCCGTAGATGTCGGCGATGTTGACGATCGCGCCGCGGCTGGCGCGCAGATGCGGTGCCGCCGCCTGGGCGAGGAATAACGGCGCGCGGGCATTGGCGTCGAACAGGGATTGCCACTGCTCCGAAGTGACTGTGCCGATCGGCGTGGGGAAGAAGGTCGAAGCGTTGTTGACCAGTCCGTCGAGCCGGCCGAAGTGTTCGACGGTGCGCGCGACCAGCGCTTCGGGCGCATCGGGATGGGCGAGGTCGGCCTGCAGCAACAAGATACTGCCGGGTCGCGCTGATTCCAGTTCATCACGCAGCGTGATCGCTTCCTTTTCCGAGCCACGATAGTGCAGCGCGATCGCGTGGCCCCGCGCATGCAGGAGGCGAGCGATCGCCGCGCCGATGCGCTTGGCGGCGCCGGTGACGAGGACAACGGGAGAGGGCGATTGGGCGTCCATCCCCTCATGCTCGCATGCTCGACGTGACCGTGCAGACGGGGCGAGTATTCTGTGCGCCTGCCGCGACGAGACCGCCATGACCGCTTTGCCCGCCCCCGATGCCGACGCCCAGGCGCACAGCGCCGAACTGGCCGCCGCGATCCGCCGCGAGATCCGCGCGTCCGGCAACAGCATCCCGTTTTCGCGCTTCATGGAGTTGTGCCTGTATGCGCCGGGACTGGGGTACTACAGCGCGGGCGCGACCAAGTTCGGTGGCGGCGGCGACTTCGTGACCGCGCCCGAACTCGGCCATCTGTTCGCCGAATGCATCGGCGAGGCGATCGCGCCGGTGCTCGAGGAGCTCGGTGATGGCCAGATCCTCGAAATCGGCGGCGGGACCGGTGCCTTCGCCGGCGACCTGCTGCATCACCTCCAATCGCTGGGCCGCCTGCCGGAGCGCTATTGCGTGCTCGAGCCGAGCGCACAGTTGCGCCAGCGCCAGCGCGAACGTCTGCAGAAGGTGTTGCCGGCCGATGTATTCGCGCGCGTCGAGTGGCTGGATCGTCCGTTCGAACAACCCTGGGACGGCATCGTCTTCGCCAACGAAGTGCTGGACGCATTGCCGACCACGCGCTTCGCCATCGCCGAAGAAGAAGTGTGGGAAGACCATGTCGCGCTCGACAAGAACGATGCCTTCGTGGTGATCGGTCGCCCCGCCGATGCGCTGGTGACGGCCGGCGTGCGCCATGTCGAACGTTCGCTGGAACAGCCGTTTGCGGAAGACTATCGCTCGGAACTGCTGCCGCAGCTGCCGTACTGGGTGCAGGCGGTGATCGGGCCGATGCAACGTGGCGCGCTGCTGTTCGTCGACTACGGCTATGCGCGCAGCGAGTACTACCAGCCGCAGCGCAGCGACGGCACCTTGCGCGCGTTCCGCCGCCATCATGTCGTCGATGACGTGCTGGCGTGGCCGGGCCTGCAGGACATCACCGCTTCGGTCGATTTCACCGCGTTGGCGGAAGCCGGCACCGGCGCCGGCTTCGATCTCGCCGGTTACTGCAGCCAGGCCAGTTTCCTGATGGGCAACGGCATCGATCGCCGGTTGGCCACGGCGGAAGCGCATGCTGCAGACGAAGTCGCGCGCTTGCGCCTGCGCCAGCAAGTGAAGCGGCTGACGATGCCGGAAGAGATGGGGGAACGCTTCCAGGTGATGGGCTTCTCGCGCGAAGTCGAGTTCGGCCACGCGTTCCTGATCGGCGACCTGACTTACCGACTGTGACTTAGCGCCGTGCCTGCGCGATCGCGGCGATGCGCGCCTTGCGGATCGCTTCGCCCAGCGCCGGTCCCGGCGGCATGCCCGCGAACGCACTGGCGTTGATCGAGCGCGCGGCAGCGAACAATCGTTGCAATTCCGGCGCCTGCGGATAGGGCTGGTCCGCGAGTCCGGCGCGCCCGCGCTTGTCGGCTTCGCAGACCAGGGCGAGTTGTCGCACGCGATCCGGCTTGCGGAAGGCGTCCATGCGTTCGAACAACTTCAGCACGGTCTCGTCGCGCAGTTCGTCGAGGCGATGGACGTTGAGATGCTCGCGGCAGGCGATCTCGGCGAGTTGGCGGTGTTCGTTCGGGACCTTCAGCCGTGCGGCGAGCGCCCGCAGTGGTTCCACCCCGCGTTGTTCGTGCATCACGTGTCTGGGCAATTCGTCGCGCGGCGTCAGTGCCTTGCCGAGATCGTGGGTGAGCGCGGCGAAACCGATCAGGTCGTCGCCGGGCGCGAGGTCCGCCGCCATGTCGCAGACCAGTTCGACATGCGTTCCGGTGTCGATCTCGGGATGGTATTCCGCGCGTTGCGGCACGCCGTAGAGCGCGTCGACTTCAGGCAACACCACGCGCAATGCGCCGCAATCGCGCAAGGTGCGCAGGAAGGCCGAAGGTCGTGCGCTGCGCAATGCGCGCGACAGTTCCTGCCACACGCGTTCGGGCACGAGCGCTTCGAGTTCGCCCGACGCCACCATCTCGCGCATCAGCGCCAGGGTTTCCGGCGCGACGGCGAAACCCAGCGACGCGAATCGCGCCATGAAGCGCGCCGCGCGCAGCACCCGCAACGGGTCTTCGGCGAAGGCGGCGCTGACATGGCGCAGCCTTCGCGCCTGCAGGTCGGCGATGCCGCCGAACGGATCGCTCAATGTGCCGTCTTCGGCGCGTGCGATCGCATTGATGGTGAAATCGCGGCGGCGCAGGTCGTCTTCCAGCGTGACGTCGGGTGATGCATGGACCACGAAGCCGGTGTAGCCGCGCCCCGATTTGCGCTCGGTGCGCGCCAGCGCATATTCCTCGCTGCTTTGCGGATGGAGGAAGACCGGGAAGTCGCGCCCGACCTGGCGATAGCCGAGTTCGATCATCCGTTCCGGCGTCGCCCCGACGACCACGAAGTCGCGATCGCCCGCGGGCAATCCCAGCAATGCGTCGCGCACCGCGCCACCGACGAGGTAGGCCTGCATCGCGCTCAGTTCCCGGGTTCGCAGGTCGGCGCGATGCGTTCGCCATCGAGGCGGCCGGCGATGCGATCGGAGAGGCGCAGCATCCTGCCGTGCATGCGCCAGTCGTACATCACGCTGAAGCCGAGCACGCGCGGGACGTATTCGCGGGTTTCCTTGTACGGGATCGCTTCGATCCAGGCATCGATGTCGAGTTGCGGTCGCTGCGATTTCCAGCGCGCCGCGGCATTCGGGCCGGCGTTGTAGCCGGCGATCACCACCGGCAACGATCCGCCGGCCTTGTCCAGGCCGTCGCGCAGATAGGCGCTGCCGATCGCGATATTGGTGGGGCCGTCGTACAGGCTGTTGCCATCGACGTAGGCGATGCCGCTGCGACGGGCGATGCGTTGTCCGGTTTCCGGAATCAGCTGCATCAGGCCGCGGGCGTCGGCATTGGAACGCGCGCGCGGGTCGAAGATGCTTTCGGCGCGGATTTCCGCGGCGATCCACGCCGGGTCGAGGCGGTTGGCGGTGGCCGCGCGATCGATGTTGTCCTGGTAGTGCAGCGGGAAACGCAGTTCGAGCAGGCGCATTTCCTGCGGCTGGTCGCGATCCATGCCGAAGGCGGCGCGATCGAACCATTGCTGGGAAAGCGCTTCGCGCACGGCGGCCAGTCGTTGCGTCGACGGCGATGTCTTCGCGGCGGCGGTCCACTCGCGATTGGCCCAGTCGTTGCGCCCGATGCGGCGCAGAGCCAGCGCGCGCTGGAATCCGGCGGTTTGCAGCGGCGTCTGCGGGGTCGGCAGCGGGCACAGGCGGTAGGCTTGATGCAGGCGATCGGCGGCCATGAAGCCGTAGAACTCGCTGTTGCGCGCGGCAGTGGCATAGGCGGCGCGGGCCTGTTCGCGCTGCCCGCCCTGTTCCAGCGCACGGGCGAGGAAATACGTCCAGCGCGTGTCGCCGCGCAACTTGTCGGGCATGGCGCGGATCGCGGCCAGCGTTGCCGGCCAGTCACCGCGCCACAAGGCATCGCGTGCGCGGATTTCGTGCAAGGCGTCGTCGAAAGCGGATGCCGGCACGGCGGCAAAGCGCTGTGGTGTGCGCAGGTCGTGGTCGATCGCCGACGCGCGTGCGATCGCCGCCAGCACGCGGCCGCGCTGGGCATCGCTCAAGGTGAACGCGCCGTTCCATTTCGGCAGCGCGGCTTCGACGCTATCGGGAGCGTTCTTCGCGTCCTGCTCCAGTCCGGCGGCGATGACCGCGCGGCTGCGCGCGGTCTTCGGCCATGCCATTGCCGAATCGCGCGGTGCGCCGAGGAAATCGGCATATTCGCCGGCGAGTTTGGCCTGGTCGGGTGGCAGGCCCTTGCCGGCTTCGCGCATCACCGACGGCAGGCGTTGCTCCAGCGCGGCATCGAAGCGATCCCAGCGCAATGCATCGTCGATGCCGCCACGCTGTTCGAGGATCGTCATCGGCTCGCGACAGGCGCTCGCCCACGGCCGTCCCGATCGCCAGATCTTGCGCGCGTCCTGGGTCCAGTCGGCGTCGAAACGGCCGAGCTTCGCTTCGGCCAGCAGGTCGAGGCAGCGATTGGCCTGCGAATCGCTGCCGCCGGCGTCGAGCGACGACAGCGCGCTCCAGTCCTGCCGCCGCGCCAGTTCCGCCCGCCACATGTCGGCCAGCGCAGTGCCCGCGGGTTGTCCGGCATCGCGCTGCAGGGCGGCGTTGACATCGCCATTCGTTGCCGTCGCCAGCGCCTGGCGGATGCGTGCGTAATCCAGCCAAGCATGCAATGGATGAGTGGCCAGTGCGCGATCCTGGGCCGGCGTCAGCCGGCCTTGTTCGGCGGCCGCCAAAGCGGATTGCATCGCGGCATCGGTCGGCGATAGAGGCGGTGCCGTCTGCGCTTCCGCCGCACCGTGCGGCGTGCAGGCGGCGAGCATGCACAGCACGGGAAGGAGAATGGCGCGCGGCGGACGAGTGTTCATCCTCAGACTATAGCCGTGCCGCTTGAACGGACGGTGGATGCGTGCACGCGCCAGTCAGCGCGCGCCCTTTGGACACGATCAGCGCACCAGCGCGTGTCCGGGGATCTCGAGATCGGCCGACAGCGCGAGGTGGTCGGATGCCGCCGCCGGCATCACCCGCAGTCCCGCCAGCGCGATGCCGTCAGTCGTCAGCATGTGGTCGATCGCGCGTTGCGGTCGCCAGCTGGGGAAGGTGGGAACGTTTTGCTGCGGCGGCTGCAGGCGCGTGGTGCGGAACAGCCGCGCCATTTCCGGTTGTTCGATCCCGCAATTGAAGTCGCCCATCAGCACCGCGTTCGGCGCATCGGCCAACAGCTCGGCGATGAAGCCCAGTTGCACATGCCGCGACGTCGCGCCCAGCGAAAGGTGGGCGATGGCGACGCGCAGGCCGTCGCGGCCGGCACCGAAGCGCGCGAGCAGCACGCCGCGCCCCTTCACGCGCCCGGGCAACGGATGATGCTCGACCTCCACCGGTTCGATCCGGCTCAGCAAGCCATTGGCGCTGGAAGCGACGCCGCCGACGCTGCGGTTGGGCTGGTGCGTCCAGAAGGCGAAACCGCCGCGGGTGGCGAGGTAATGCGTCTGGTTGGTGAAGCCGGAACGGAAACTGCCGGGATCGGCTTCCTGCAGGCCGACGATGTCGTGCTCGCCGGCGATGCGCGCGATGGCGTCGAGCGCGCCGCGCTTGCCGCCGAGCGGCAGCACGTGCGACCAGCTGCGGGTGGCGTAATCGCTGTAGCGCCGCGTGCTGGAACCCGCCTGGATGTTGGCACTCAGCAGGCGCAAGCGGCGCGTGGACGAATCCGCCATCATTATTTCCCGGCGCCGCTCTCCCGGGCGATCAGCGCGCTGGCGATGCGCAGGTCGTCGAGCTGGGACGGTCCCTTGATGCGGTACTTGCCATTGACGATCAGCGTCGGCGTGCCTTCCACGCCGCTGCGCACTTCGAAGTCATGCGCCAGCTGCATCTGCTGCTGCACTTCCGGGCTGGCCATGGTGGCGCGGAACGTCCTGGCATCGAAACCCTGTCCGCCCAGCCACGCGGCGATATCGTTGCCGCTGGCGCCTGCCGGCAGCGACTTGTCGCCGTGGATGCCGTGGAACATGCGGGTATGGATCGCGGCGATCTGGCCGGTCTTCACCGCGGCGAAGTAGGTGCGGCCGAGATCGCTCGCGGCGCCCCCGGCAAGCGGCAGCGGGGTGACTCGCACGTTCCCCGGCTGCTGCTTGGTCCACGCTTCCAGCAGCGGTTCGAAGTCGGCGCAGTGCGGGCAGCTGTAGGCGAACACTTCGACGACTTCGACCTTGCCATCCAGCGGCTGGAACGGCTGGCCGTTGGCGATCTCGTCATAGTCGGTGCCAGCGACCGCAGGCCTGGTCTTGGCTTCGGCGATCGCCTGGGCGACCGCAGTGTTCGCCATCTGCACCAGCCTGGGGTCGTAGGGCAGCGGTTGCGTCGGCGTCGCCGCCGGCTTGGTGGTCGTCGCTGCCGCGTTCGGCGATTTCTGCTGGCAGCCGGCGAGCGCGAGCACGCCGGCTGCGATCAGCGCCGGAAAGTGCAGGCGCTTCGACACCGGTGCGTGCTTGCTCAATGGCCACCTCGCGCGGCGCGTTCCATCGCGATCAGCTTGTCGGCGATCTTGAGCTGGTCGGCGCGGGTGCTGCCTTCGGGACCGGTGATGCGGTACTTGCCGTCGATGATCATCGTCGGCGTGCCTTCGATGCCCTCGGCCTGCGCGTACTGCTTGGCCTTGGCCAGCTTGCCTTCCACCGCGAAGCTCGCGGCGGCCGACTTGAACTGCGCGACATCGACGCCCTGGCGTCCGTAGAACGCGGCGATCGCATCCATGCCGTCGTTGCCGCGCTCGCCCTTCAGCGTCTGCTTGATGTGGATCTCGTCGTACATCGGCTGGTGGGTGCGCTCGGCCACGCCCAGCACGTCGGCGGCGTAGTAGGCGCGCGCGTAGTCGTCCCACATCCGGCCGAACAGCGCCGGGACATGCACCACGCGGACATCGGACGGCAACGACTTCGCCCACGGCGCGAATTGCGGCTCGAACGCGGCGCAGGCCGGGCAGACGTAGTTGAAGACTTCGACCACTTCGATCTTGCCGTCGTTCGGTTCGAACGGCTGGCCGGTGGCGACCAGGACATAGTCCTTGCCTTCGACCGGTGAGGGACCGACCGGTTCGTGCGAGACCGGCGGCGCCGGCGGCTGGTTCGATGCGGTGCCGGCCGGTGCGCTGCCGTTCGCAGCGGTGTCGCTGGCGGCGGGCGTGGATGCAGCCGGGGTGCTCGCAGCCGGGGCGGCGGTGTCGGCGTTCGGCTTGCAGGCGGACAGCGTGGCGACGATCGCCAATGCGGCGACGGAAGTCAGGGTACGGGCGATCACAGTTTGCCTCCGTGGATCTGGGCGGTGAGACGGTCGAGGATATCGAGTTGATCTTCGTAGCTGCGGCCAAGCACCTTGTACTTGCCGTTGACGATCAGGGTCGGCGTGCTGTCGGCCTGCGCGGCGACCACGAAGTCGCGGTCGCGCTTGAGGTCGGCGGCGACCTCGGGCGACCGCATCAGTGCCAGCAGCTTGGCCGGCGTGCTGCCGAACGGCGCCATGAATGCGGCGTACTCGTCCGCACTGGGACGGGCTGGCATGGTCTGGTCCTGGTGGATGGCACGGAACATGGCCGGATGCACCCGCGCCAGCAAACCGGAACGCTGGGCGGCGAAGGCGGCCGCGGCGCCCGGCGAATCGGGATCGGACGGCAGGTAGACCATGCGCACCCACGCCGGTTGGCGCGAGGCCCAGGCCGAGATCATCGGCGCGAAGTGGGCGCAATGCGGGCACCACCAGGCGTAGACCTCGACGACTTCGACTTCGCCCTTCTTCGGCGCCTGCCACGGATGGGCGCCGGACAGGACTTCGTAGTCGGTGCCCTGCGCCAGCGGAGCGGTGGATGTGGCGGCGGTAGCCGGCAGGGCAGCGCCGAGGGCGAGCAGTCCGGCGATCAACAGGGAAGAGAGCAGACGCATGGCGACCTCTGGCAAAAAAAAGCCGGCCCGATCATGGGCCGGCGCGATGATCCGGAACGTGAACGGTCTGACTGTCCACGCGAGGGAAAGTTCCCTCAGTTCTTCGACGGCTGCGGCGCGGCGGCTGCGGCGGCCTTGGCGGCCGCCACGTCGGCGGGACTGGCCTGGTCGGCGCGGTTGTGCAGGCCCTGCAGATAGGTCGCCAGGCCCTTGATCTCTTCGTCGGAGAGATTCTTGGTCTCCAGCGCCATCAGGCCGAACAGCTTGTCGTCCTTCAGCGCGCTCGGGCCGCCGCGGTATTCGGTCAGGCGCATCTCGACGTACCAGGACTGCTGGCCGCCCACGTGCGGATAGGCCGGGCCGGGATTGCCGTCGCCGGCCGGGCCGTGGCAGGCGGTACAGGCGACGATGCCGCGACCGGCGTCGCCCTGGCGATAGAGCTTCTCGCCGACCTGGTAGAGCTTCTTGCCTTCGTACGGGCCGCTGGTGATCGCGCTGTCGTCGGCGATGCCGGCACCGGAGTGCTGGGTCTGGAAGTAGGCGCCGAGGTCGCGCATGTCCTGCGGCGACAGGGCCTGGGCGTAGGGAATCATCAGCGCGGCATTGCCGTCGGTGCGCAGGCCGGCCTTGAACAGCGCCAGTTGCTTGGCGACGAACAGCTCGCTCTGGCCGGCGATGCGCGGATACAGGGCGGGATTGGCGGTGGCGTTGCCGTCGAGGCCGTGGCAGGCGGCGCAGGCGCCGGCCTTGGCGGCACCGGCCTTGGCATCGCCCCAATGGGTCTTGGCCAGTTCGGCGTAAGCGTCGGGGTCCTGGCCGGCCTTGCTCGCTGGCGCGGCCGCTGCGGCGGGCTTGGCGTCCTTCGCCGGCGCGGCGGGAGGCGTGGACTGGGCGTAGGCGACGGCAGCGATGGCGAGACCAGCCAGACCGACGAGGCCGTAAGCGCGGATGTGACGCATGTGAACTCCCATGAGACCCGGGACCGGCATCGGCCGGCCGCAACTGATCGATTATCCGTGCCGGCCCGAACCCGGTCAACGCAAGCCAATGCCCACTATCCTGTCGCCATGAGTCTGCCCTTCCAGCGCGCCCGCTACCTCCTCTCCGCCCATACCGCCCGCCAGCTGCCCGCCGAGGTCGAGGGTGGACGCGAAGTCGCCTTCGCCGGTCGTTCCAACGCCGGCAAGTCGAGCGCGCTCAACGCGATCTGCCAGCAGAACGCCCTGGCCCGCGTCTCCAAGACGCCAGGGCGCACGCAGCAGCTGGTCTATTTCGACATGCCGCCGCTCGCCGACACCTATCTGGTCGACCTGCCCGGTTACGGTTACGCCAAGGTGCCGAAGGAGATGCAGGAGCACTGGCAGGCGTTCATCGCCAGTTATTTCGAAACGCGACGCGCGTTGTCGGGACTGGTGGTGGTGATGGACATCCGCCATCCGCTGAAGGAATACGACTTGCAGATGCTCGGGTACGCGGTGCGACGCGGTTTGCCTGCCCATGCCTTGCTGACCAAAGCCGACAAGCTGTCGCGCGGCGCGGCGATGAACACCCTGCATGCGGTGCGCAAGGAGCTGGCGTCCGCGTTCGGCGACAGCGTGAGCGCACAGGTGTTTTCCGGGGAGTCGAAGCAGGGCGTGGACGAAGTGCGCGCGGTGCTGGCGCGCTGGCTGGAATTGGAGAAGTAAGGCTCAGCGCAGCTCGAGGATCGTCGCCGACTTCGCCGGCAGCGTCAGCGATGCGCCGAGCTGGATGTCGCGATCGTTCAGGACGTCGTGCGCGCGCTCACCTTGTTTGACGAAATCATTGAAGCGATCGAGCGAAATGTTTTTCGCGGCATCGCCCTTGTTGAGCGCCACCATCACCACATGCTTGCCGTCATGGCGGAAATAGACGTAGGTCGATCCTTCCGGCGCGAAGTGGGTCAGCCGTCCGTACTGCACCACCGGCGTGCGCTTGCGCCATTCGAACAGTTTGCGGATGTACGCCTGCGCATCCAGTTGTGCAATTGAAAGTCCCTTCCCGGTGAAGGCATTCGCAGCATCGCCGCTCCAGCCGCCGGGCATGTCGGCGCGCAATTCGCCATCGTGGCGTTCCTTCGGTCCGCGCACCAGCACTTCCGATCCGTAATAAAACTGCGGCGTGCCGCGCACCGTCGCGACATAGGCCATTGCGATCTTCCACAGTCCGATATCGCCGTCGAGCAGGGCGAGCAGGCGCGTGGTGTCGTGGTTCTCCGCGAACACCACCAGGCGTCCGGAATCGGGATAGAGGAAATCGTTGCCGAGCATTTCGTAGAGCGGAACCCAGCTGCTTTCGTAACGCGTGTCCTGCTGCGGCAATACGTCGCGCAGGGTGGTGTGGATCGGGAAATCCATCATGCTCGGCATGTAGGGCACGTGGCCATCGCGATTGATCTTGCCGCGCTGCCAGTGGGCGACGATCGCGGGATTGACGCTCCATTCCTCGCCGACCATCGCGAAGTGCGGATATTCGTCGAGGATTTCCTTCGCCCATTGCGAGACGAAGGCGGTATCGGCGTAACCGAAGGTGTCCTCGCGGATGCCGGAGAGACCGGCGTATTCGATCCACCACAGGCTGTTCTGGATCAGATAGCGGGCGAGATGCGGATTGCGCTGGTTGAGGTCGGGCATGTCGGGACCGAACCAGCCGGCGAGGAAGGTTTCGCGATCCCGCGGCGCGGCGTGCGGATCCTGGAGGGTGGTGCGGCGATGGTTGGTCTGGAAGAACTTGCCGCCGTTGTTGATCCAGTCGGCGCTGGGAAGGTCCTGCATCCACCAGTGGCCGGAGCCGATGTGGTTGAGAACCACGTCCATGATCAGGCCGACGCCGTGTGCCTTGGCCTCGCGCGACAACGCGCGATAGTCCTCATTGCTGCCGAAGCGCGGATCGACGCGATAGAGATCGGTGATCGCGTAGCCGTGGTAGGAATATTTCGGCTGGTTGTTCTCCAGCAGCGGCGTCGACCACAGCTGGGTGAAGCCGAGTCCGGCGATGTAGTCGAGGTGCTGGCGGATGCCGGCGATGTCGCCGCCGTGGCGGCCGTTCGGGTTGCCGCGATCCGCGGTTTCCTTCATTCCGGAAACACTGTCGTTGCGCAGGTCGGCATTGGCGAAACGATCGGGCGTGACCAGGTAGATCGCGTCACTGGCATCGAAACCGCGACGTTGCGCGGAACCCGGTTCGCGGGCATCGAGTCGCCAAGGGTGCATTGCGACGACCTTGCCATTCCCGACAAATTCGATGGCGAACTCGCCCGGTTTGGCATCCGGCGCAATCACCACTGTCACGAACAGGTAATTGGGGTTGGCGATTTTTTCGACAGACACGATGCGCACGCCTTGACGGGCGATGCGCGGCGTGGCGGCGGCGATGCCTGTCCCATGCACCATCAGTTCCACGCGATCGTGCTGCATCCTCACCCACCAGCTGGACGGTTCCAGGTGGTCGATCGCCAGTGGACCGGCGGCGGACGCGCGCATGGGCAACACGGACGCGAGCAACAGCAGGCAGGACGCGAACGCGAGGCGCATGGAAGCTTCCTTGGGCGGGATGTCCGCAGGCTACGCCGCGCATCCCGACGCGCCAACATCGCCGACGCGGAATACGTATGCAGCATGCGATCCGCCCCCGTATAGTGATCACCCCGCGAAACGCGAGCCACCCATGTCCGGTCCTTCCGCCAGCAACGACACGCCGATCACCGACCATCGCCAACTGGTCGAGGTCATGGCTTCCGGCGAGAAGCCGCGCGCGGCGTGGCGCATCGGCACCGAGCACGAGAAGTTCGGCTTCCGCCTCGACGATTTGCGTCCGCCGGAATTCGATGGCGAACGCGGCATCGAGGCGTTGCTGAAGGGGCTGACGCGTTTTGGCTGGACGCCGTTCGAGGAACACGGGCGCGTCATCGCGCTGACCCAGGGCATGGCTTCGGTGACGCTGGAGCCGGCCGGACAGCTCGAACTCTCCGGCGCGCCGGTCGAAACCATCCACGACACCTGCCGCGAAGTCGGCACGCACCTCAACGAGGTGCGCCAGGTCGCCGACGAACTCGGGCTCGGCTTCCTCGGCATGGGCTTCCAGCCGAAGTGGCGTCGCGACCAGATGCCCTGGATGCCCAAGGGTCGCTACAAGATCATGCGCGACTACATGCCCAAGGTCGGCAAGCTCGGCCTCGACATGATGACGCGCACCTGCACGGTGCAGGTCAATCTCGATTACGCCAGCGAAGCCGACATGGTGAAGAAGTTCCGCGTCTCGCTGGCGCTGCAGCCGGTGGCGACCGCGCTGTTCGCCGATTCGCCGTTCACCGATGGCCAGCCCAATGGCTACCAGAGCTATCGCTCGCACATCTGGACCGACACCGATGCCGATCGCACCGGCATGCTCGATTTCGTCTTCGAGGACGGCTTCGGTTACGAGCGCTACGTCGACTATTTGATCGACGTGCCGATGTATTTCAGCTATCGCGGCGGCGAATACATCGACCTGTCCGGCAGGTCGTTCCGCAAATTCCTCGCCGGCGAGCTCGATGAATTGCGCGGAGAGCTGCCGACGATCCGCGACTGGAACGACCACATGACCACCGCCTTCCCGGAAGTGCGGTTGAAGAAGTACCTGGAAATGCGCGGTGCCGATGGTGGTCCGTGGGGACGCCTGTGCGCGTTGCCGGCATTCTGGGTCGGCCTGCTCTATGACGATGCCGCGCTCGACGCCGCCTGGGATCTGGTCAAGGACTTCACCATGGAAGAACGCCACGCCCTGCGCGATGGCGTGCCGAAACATGCGTTGAAACTGCCGTTCCGTGACGCCACCGTGCGCGAACTGGCGATCGAGGCGCTGAAGATTTCGCTGGCCGGCCTGCAGCGTCGTGGTCGCGCAAGCAATGGTTGCTGCACTCGCGAGGGCGCAGACGAATCCGGCTTCCTGCAACCGCTGCTGGAAATCGCCGAAGCCGGGCAGACACCTGCGGAACGCAAGCTCGAGCTGTTCCATGGCCCGTGGAAGGGTTCGGTCGATCCGGTCTTCAGCGAGTACGCGTACTGACGGCAACCGCATCTAAGACGGGTGCGGCACGGGAACTTGTCCGCGCGGCACGGGTCGGAGCTCCCGCACCCGAAGGGAGTTCCCATGAAGATCGCAAGGAAGTCGAAACAACTGCTGCTGGGCTGTGCGTTGCTGCTTGTCGCCGGCGCGAGCGTCGCGCAGACGGCGATCCACCTGCCGCTCGAGCCTTATCGCAATCGCCTCGCCGCGCGCATCGACGTGGCCGGCAAGCCGCGGTTGTTCCAGTTCGACACCGCAGGCGGGATCACGATCATTTCTCCGGCCCTGGCGAAGGAGATCGGTTGCGCGCCGTGGGGCGCGCTGACCGGATTCCACATGACGGGGACGAAGATCAGTTCGCCGCGTTGCGATGGCGTCCACATGGACTGGAAAGGCGTGCCATTGGCGTTGCCGGTGGTCGGCGTGGCCGATGCCGGCTCGCCGGAATCGCCGACTGACGGCCTGCTGTCGCTGGATGCGTTCGCCGGGCGCACCGTCACCATCGATTTCGCCGGCGGCGAATTCATCATCGAGAGCCCGCAAAGCGCGGCCGAGCGTACGCGTGATGCGATTGAAATTCCCGCGCACATCGCCCGCGAGTTGAGCGGACGCGCGTTGTCGATGTTCGTCGATGTGCCGACCGCAAAAGGTCCGTTGCGGATGGAGCTGGACAGCGGCAATGGCGGCACCATCCTGGTGTCGCGCAACAACCTCGCATTGCTGGGGTTGGACGCGAAAACCGAAGCGCCGCAAACGGGAAGATTCACCGTCGCACCCGGCGTCGAAGCGCAGGGTCTGATCTTCAGTCCCGACCTGGTCCTCGACGGCAATCTCGGCATGCCTTTCCTCAAGGATTGGGTGGTCACCCTCGATCTCGAGCATGGGCGGGTATGGCTGAGGCGCAGCGCGAAGACGCCGCCGGCGGCGTTGGGCGTTCCGCCGCCGATGGCCAAGGGCAAGTAAAACGGAGCGAGGCAGTGCTTTTGCCGAGGTTGACGCTATACTGCCCCCCAGTATCTTCCCGGCCAGCGATTTGCCCCATTCCCCTGCCGACAAGAAAAAAGCCCTGACGCGCGTGCGCCGCATCCGCGGCCAGCTCGATGCGCTCGAACGTTCGCTGGAAGCCGGCAGCGATTGCGCACCGGTACTGCAGCAGCTTGCGGCCGTGCGTGGCGCGGTGAACGGTTTGATGTCGGAAGTGCTGGAAAGCCACCTGCGCGAGGAATTCGGGCAGGCGTCGAAATCCCGCGGGCGTGGCGGCGACGGCATCGATGCCGTGGTCGCGCTGGTCCGTTCCTATCTCAAGTAACAGCAGGAGTTGCCGATGAAATCCCGAGCCGCCGTTGCCTTCGCCGCGGGCGAACCGCTGCAGATTGTCGAGATCGACGTCGCGCCGCCGAAGAAGGGCGAAGTGCTGGTGAAGATCACCCACACCGGCGTCTGCCACACCGACGCGTTTACCCTAAGCGGCGACGATCCGGAAGGCCTGTTCCCGTGCGTACTCGGCCATGAGGGCGCGGGCGTCGTTGTCGAAGTCGGTGAGGGCGTGACCAGCGTGAAGCCGGGCGATCACGTGATCCCGCTCTACACCGCCGAGTGCGGCGAATGCCTGTTCTGCAAGTCGGGCAAGACCAACCTGTGCACGGCGGTGCGCGCCACCCAGGGCAAGGGCGTGATGCCGGACGGCACGACACGTTTCAGCTACAACGGCCAGCCGCTGTACCACTACATGGGGTGCTCGACCTTCAGCGAATACACCGTGGTCGCCGAAGTGTCGCTGGCGAAGATCAATCCGGAAGCGAACCACGAACACGTCTGCCTGCTCGGTTGTGGCGTCACCACCGGCATCGGCGCCGTCCACAACACGGCCAAGGTGCAACCGGGCGATTCCGTCGCGGTGTTCGGTCTCGGTGGCATCGGCCTCGCGGTGGTGCAGGGCGCGCGCCAGGCCAAGGCAGGACGCATCATCGCCATCGATACCAATCCGTCGAAGTTCGAGCTCGCGCGTTCGATGGGCGCGACCGAATGCGTGAATCCCAAGGACCATGACAAGCCGATCCAGCAGGTGATCGTCGAGATGACCGGATGGGGCGTCGATCACTCCTTCGAGTGCATCGGCAACGTCAACGTGATGCGCGCGGCGCTGGAATGCGCGCATCGCGGCTGGGGCCAGTCGGTGATCATCGGCGTCGCCGGTTCCGGGCAGGAAATCTCGACGCGCCCGTTCCAGCTGGTGACCGGTCGCAAGTGGATGGGCACGGCGTTCGGCGGCGTCAAGGGCCGCTCGCAATTGCCGGGCATGGTCGAGGACGCGATGAAGGGCGAGATCGAGCTCGCGCCGTTCGTGACGCATACCATGGGGTTGGAGGGCATCAACGAAGCCTTCGACCTGATGCACGAAGGCAAGTCGATCCGCAGCGTCGTGCATTTCTGATGGAACGCATCGAACACCGTGCTTGTTTCGGCGGCTGGCAGGAGGTCTGGCGCCATCACTCCGACGTGCTCGGCTGCGAGATGAATTTCGCGGTCTACCTGCCGCCGCAGGTCGCGGTTGAACGCTGCCCGGTGCTGCACTGGCTGTCTGGCCTGACCTGCAGCGAACAGAACTTCATCACCAAGGCCGGCGCGCAACGCCATGCGGCGGAACATGGGGTGATCATCGTTGCACCCGACACCAGTCCGCGCGGCGATGATGTTGCCGATGCAGAGGGCTACGATCTCGGCAAGGGCGCGGGGTTCTACGTCAATGCCACGCAGGCGCCGTGGTCGGCGCACTACCGCATGTACGATTACGTGGCGAAGGAGCTGCCTGCTCTGGTCGAGGCGAATTTCCCCGCCACGGAAGCGCGCGCGATCAGCGGCCATTCGATGGGCGGGCATGGCGCGTTGACGATTGCATTGAAGAACCCCGGTCGTTATCGCAGCGTGTCGGCGTTCTCGCCGATCGTCGCGCCGTCACGGGTGCCGTGGGGCGAGAAGGCGTTCAGCGCCTATCTCGGCGATGATCGTGAAACATGGAAGCAGCACGACGCGGTCGAACTGGTGAAGTCGAATTCGACAGGCGAAAAACTGCCCCTGCTGGTCGACCAGGGCGATGCCGACGAATTCCTCGCCATCCAGCTGAAGCCGGAATTGTTGCGCGCAGCCTGCGATTCAGTCGGGCATCCGCTGACCCTGCGGATGCAAGCCGGCTACGACCACAGCTACTACTTCATCGCGAGTTTCATCGGCGACCACATCGCGCATCACGCCAGGGCGTTGCGCGACCGAGTCAATAGCGCGAGGCGGTGAGCGGCGCGTCCGCCCACTGCCAGGCCTCGCGATAGCGTTTTTGGGTATCGGCCACGCCGGGGTCGTTCAATCTCTGCTGCGCGAGCATCAGCCCGTACAGGGACCAGCCGTTGTCCGGATAGGTCACCAGGTCCTGGCGATACACCTCCGCGGCCGCGCGCGGATCGCCGGTTTCCAGCAACGCGGCGCCGAGATAGGGCCGCGTCGGCAGTGCCCAGTTCGCAGGTTCGTCGTATAGCAGCTTGTCTTCGGCGGCGACGGCATTGCGCAAGGCGGCGATCGCGGCCTTCGAATCACCTTGCGTGCGCAACAGTTCGCCTTCGAGCATCGGCACGGCCACTGCGACCAGCGCGTCGGCGCCGTTGGTGAAGCGCGTCTTCGCCAGCACGGGATCGGCGGCGATGCCGCGCAACGCGACGAGATCGGCCTGCGCCGCCGGGATGTCGCCGGTGCGTGCATGGGCCATGCCGCGCGCGAAGCGCCAGATGGCGGTGGTGAACGGCAGGTCGCCCGGTGGTGCCGACTGCGCGAGGATGTCGTTCCAGCGCCCGAAACGCACCTGGGTGAACAGCGGCATCACCACGAACAGCTGCATCGCCTGGAGCGAGGTATCGGT
The DNA here is from genome assembly GCA_030151365.1 of Lysobacter sp. Taxonomy (GTDB): domain Bacteria; phylum Pseudomonadota; class Gammaproteobacteria; order Xanthomonadales; family Xanthomonadaceae; genus Solilutibacter. Next base: position 28,917 of record JASLDW010000071.1, read on the forward strand.
GCCCATCTTCTGGCGATCGGCGCGCTGCGCGGTCTGGTCGGCGGCGCGCAAGGCCAGGGTTTCCGAACCGGACAGGCCCGCCGTCATGGTTGCGAAATGCCAGTTGTGCGGCACGTAACCGAGCGGGTAGATGCCGTTGGTGCCGCGGCAGACGGCGAGGAAGGCGGCGTCGGCGGTACTGGCGTCGAAGTTGATCATGGTGGCGTCGTGGTAACGGCCGACGCGGATGTAGGTATGCGCCGGCATGTGCACCAGGTGGCCGGAGCCGGGCGCCAGCTTCGCCAGCGTGTCGGCGTAGCGCAGTGCGCGCTGCGGCGTCGCCGACGCTTCGGTGGCGTGGATGTAATAGTGCATCGCGCCGATATGCCGCGGGTTGCGGGCCAGCACCCGCTCGAGCTCGGCCAGGATCGTCGGCGTGAATTCGCCCGGCGTCTTGCCGTCGGCGGACCAGTACGCCCACGGCGTCAGGTCCATCAGCGATTCCGCGTGCAGGGTCGCGATGTCGTCGTCGTCGGGGAAATCGCGCGCGGCTTTCGTCATCGCATCCGCATAGGCGCGATCGAGCGGCTTGCGGTCCTCCGGCGCGGGATCGGCATAGCGGGTTTGCAGTGCCGCGATCAGGGCGCGATCCGCGGGGCGCGCATGATCCGAAAGCCGTGCGGCGCGTTGCGCGAGCGCCGTCGCTTCCTTGGCGACCTGCGGATCCATCTTCATGTTGATGTTGGGGCCGAGCACGACGGCTTGTCCCCACACGCAGATCGCGCAACCGGGATCCAGTCGCGCCGCTTCCGCGAAGGCGCGGCCGGCGGCATCGTGGTTGAAGCCGTAGAGCAGGCGCAGGCCCTGGTCGAAATAGCGCTGGGCCATGGGCGACGTGCTGCCGATGTCGCGATGCAGCGTTCCGAACGTCTCGAACAGCGGCGGTGCCGCCGTGGCATGGGGAGACGGGGATTCGCAGCCGGCAGCCATGCAGGCGATGGCAATGGCGAAGGGGACGACAGGCAACCGCATGCGGATTCCTTCCGGCAGTCGAGCGCGAGCAGGCGGCCTGGCGCCGCAGGCGGATCATCACATCGCGCCCTGCGCTCGACAACCTCATCAATGGGGCTTGCCAAGCTCCCGCCAACCGGTTTCATGCAGTTCGACATCGAACTTGCGCGCGGCGGATTCGATGCGTTTCCAGGCGGCATCGCGCTCGCTGTCGCTGACCTCCTTGACCTGGTCGAACCGCGCCACGGCATTGCGGACATGGCTGGCATCGTTGAGCGGCAGCTTGCGTTCCTTGGGGAAGGCGAATTCGCCGCCGGGAATGGCGTTGCGGTCACGGGCTTCAAGTTCGGACATGACGGTCTCCTTTCTGGGGTAGCGCCAGCCTGTGCCCGGCGAAGGAAAGCGCCCGTCAAGGAATCGTTTCGGCGGTGGAATCGGGCGATTGCTGCGCTGCCGCAAAATGAGGCATAGTCTGGGAGGATGAGCCAGATCCCCGCCCCCGAGGCGCCGCTGCGCGAATCGCTGCAATTCGCCGAGACAGACACCTTGCTGCGCGAGGACGTCCGCCGCCTCGGCATGCTGGTCGGCGACATGCTGGGCGAGCAGACCTCCCCCGCCTTCCTCGAAACGGTCGAGGCATTGCGCCGCGAAGCGATCGCCCGGCGCGAGAAGCAGCTGCCGGTGGATGCGCTGACCGCGCGCCTGGAACAGGTCTCGACGGCCGATGCCGAAGCGCTGGCGCGGGCCTTCGCCGCCTACTTCCGCGCGATCAATCTCGCCGAGCGCGTGCATCGCATCCGCCGCCGCCGCGATTACCAGCGCACCGGCGCCGGGGCGCAGCCGGGCAGCCTCGACGCGGTCTGCGCGCAGCTGCAGCGCGATGGCGTGACGCTGGCCGATGTCGAGGCCCTGCTGCCGTCGCTGCGGATCGAGCCGGTCCTGACCGCGCATCCGACCGAGAGCGTGCGTCGTGCCCTGCTGGACAAGGAGCACGACATCGTGCGGAGGCTGGTCGCCGACATCGATCGCACCCGCACGCCCGACGAGCGCGAAGGCGACACCGCGCGCATCCGCCAGGCGCTGACCACCGCGTGGCAGACCGCGGAAGCCTCGCCGCTGCGGCCGACCGTCGCCGACGAGACCGCCCATGTCGGGTTCTATCTCGGTGAAGTGCTGTATCGCGTGCTGCCGGCGCTGCATCGCGAATTCGCGCGCGCGGTCGAGGGCGCATGGGGGGCGTCGGTCAATCCCGGCGAATTCCTGCGGTTCGCGACCTGGGTCGGCGGCGACATGGACGGCAATCCCAATGTCGGTGCCGAAACCGTGCGGGCGACGCTGGCCTCGCAGCGCAAGCGCGTGCTCACGCTGTACCGCCGCGACCTGCGCACGCTCGACAAGGTGCTGACGCAGACGCTCGATCGTGCAGTCGTGTCGCCGGAACTGCGCGAGCGCGTCATTACGTACAAGGCCTTGCTGCCGGATGCCGCGCCGACCTTGGGCGCGCGCTACGACGACATGCCTTATCGCCAGCTGCTGCATCTCATCGATGCGCGCTTGGCGGCGACGATGGACGATGCGCCGGGCGCCTATGTCAGCGCCGGTGAATTCATCGCCGACCTCGACCTGATCGATGCCAGTCTGCGCAGCGGTCGCGGTGAACACGCCGGCGTCGAAGCGTTGTGGCGGGTGCGCATTCGCGCGCGCAGCTTCGGTTTCCATCTCGCCGCGCTCGACCTGCGCCAGGATTCGGCGGTGCACGAAGCGGCGCTGGCGCAGCCGGCGTCGGATGTCGCCAAGGCGACGCTCGACGTGTTCGCGGCGATCCGCGAGGCGCGCGAACGTTACGGCGAACGCGCGCTCGGTCCCTACATCATCAGCATGAGCCGCAATGCCGGCGACGTGCTCGCGGTGCTGGAGTTGGCGCGGATGGCGGGATGCAGCGAGGGCGATGCGGTGCCGCTCGACGTCGCCCCGCTGTTCGAAACCATCGACGACCTCCGCGCCGCGCCCGAGGTAATGCGCGGCCTGTTCGCCGATCCGGTCTATCGCCGGCACCTGGAATCGCGCGGGAATCGCCAGATGGTGATGCTCGGCTATTCCGACAGCGCCAAGGACGGCGGCATGCTGTCGTCGCGCTGGACCCTGCAGCGCAGCCAGCGCGTGCTGACCGAACTGGCGCGGGACTCCGGCGTGCGCATCGTGTTCTTCCACGGGCGCGGTGGCACGGTCAGCCGCGGCGGCGGCAATTCGGCGCGCGCGGTGATCGCGGCGCCGCGCGGTTCGGTCGACGGCGTGCTGCGCCTGACCGAACAGGGCGAGGTGATCCATCGCAAGTACGGCATCCGCGCGCTGGCCTTGCGCAATCTCGAACAACTCACCGGCGCGGTGCTGCAGGCCAGCCTGCGTCCGCGCGCCGCGGATGCGCGCGAGGAGGGATGGCTGGAGAGGATGGGCGTACTGGCTGATACCGCCCGTGCGCACTATCGTGCACTGGTTCACGAGGATCCCGGTTTCGTCGATTACTTCCGCAAGGCGACGCCGATCGACGTGATCGAGCGCCTGCAGTTTGGCTCGCGACCGTCGCGCCGTCGCGATGGCGGCATCGACCAGCTGCGGGCGATTCCGTGGGTATTCGCGTGGTCGCAGAACCGCTCGCAACTCACCGGCTGGTACGGCACCGGAACCGCGCTCGAACGCGGCATCGCCGAACACGGGCTGGAGGCGATGGTCGAAATGTCGCGCGAGTGGCCGTTCTTCGCGGCGACGCTCGGCGATCTCGAAGTCGCGCTGGCGACCGCCGACATGGACATCTTCGAGCGTTACTCGCGTCTCGCCGGCGCCGAAGGCGAGCGCTATTTCGCGCGGATCCGCGACGAATACACACGTGCCCGTGCGGCGGTTCAACGCCTGCGCGGCAGTGATCGCCTGCTGGCCGACGAATACCGACTGCGCCTGGCGATCCGCCTGCGCAATCCCTATGTCGATCCGATCAGCCTGCTCCAGGTCGACCTGCTGCGGCGCTGGCGCGAGGGTGGGCGCGAGGACGAGGCGGTGTTCACCGCGCTGAAGGAAACGGTCAACGGCATCGCCGCCGGCATCCAGCACACCGGTTGAGGTTCAGCCCGCGCGCAGGAAATCCGTGTAGCTGAAACGCGCGTCGCGCAATACGGTTTCGCCGCGTTCCAATGCGATCGGATGGTCGAACATCGGGCCCGCCGAGACCACGGTGTGGAATTCGCCGCGTTCGCCGCAGGGATCGCAGGATGCCGGAAGCTCTTCCAGCAAGACGGTGTCGAACGCGCGGCCGGAGAAGCGGTCATCGAGCTGGCTGGTGTCGACGCAGCACAGGTGCGCGCGCAATCCCCCGGCGATCATTTCGCGGCCGAGGCGGGTGGTATCGCTGTCGAAGATCGGGAAATGCGGGGTCCAACCCAGTCGCGAGCACAGCCCTTCGCGCCAGCTGCGGATATCGGCGAGGAACAGATCGCCGTAGGCAATATCGCGAATGCCGGGGAAACGTGCCTGCGCTTCAACCAATGCATCGGCGAAGCTGGTTTCGTAGCTGGCGTTGTCGGCTTGCTGCGGGATCCACGCCTCGATCAACGGCAATCCCGCCGCATCGGCCTGCGCATGCAACACGTCGCGGCGGATGCCCTGCATCGAGACCCGGTCGTAGCCCTCGGTCAGCGTGGTCAGCAGCGCGACGACTTCGACGTCACCGCGTTGCCTCAGGACATGCAATGCCCACGCCGAGTCCTTGCCGCCGCTCCAGGACAGCAAGGCTCGTGTCGGCGAAGGCGGAACCGCGCTCAGGCCGCGGTGACGTCGCGCAGCTGCCAGTGCGAACCGGCCAGCAGCGCCATGCGGTGCTTGACGATGTCGCCCTTCAGCGAGGTGGTCGCGACCAGGTCGATGTGGAGGTCGCGCTGTTCGCCGGTGACGGTGGCATCGGGATCGGTCGCGCCCAGCAGGGGATCGACGTTGTCCGGATCGTCCTGCTTGTCGAGCCACTTGCGGAACAGCGTGGTGGTGCGCAGGGCGTCCTGCAACTCCTGGGCGAAGCCGGCGGCGCCGTGGGAATGGAAGCCGAAGCCGTTCTTGCCGCGGGCGAGTTCGGGGTCGGGCAGGGTCAAATAGAAGCGGGTGGCCATCGGTTTCCTTTGCGCGAATCCGCGGACAAGGATAGCGCCGACTTGTTCGCCCGTCGTGAGGTTCAGGACAACGCCGGCTTGCGCTCGCTGGCGAAACCGAGCGAAACCGCGCCGGGACCGAGGTTGATGATGCCGGTCAGGCTCATCAGCGATTCCAGCAATTCCACGCCGTTGTTGCGGCAGGCCAGCATCAGGTTGTCGTAACCGGGGAACTCGCGCAGTTTCTCCAGCGGCCCGCCATAGCTCAGGGTGAGATAGGGCGCCGACAAGCCGCGATCCACTTCGTTGGCGGTTTCGGTGAGCAGCTTTTCGACCGCTGCCTCGAAGCCGCGGACCTTGGCGACCGGCTTGGTCGCGCCCTGGTTGCAGTGCAGGATGGGCTTGATGTCGAGGGCGCTGCCGAGCATGGCGCTGACCAGGCCGACGCTGCGGTCGCCCTTGGCGCGGGCGCGGCTGCGCAGGTAGTAGAGGTCGGGGGCGACCGCATAGGCATGGGTCGCGCGCGCGATCTGTTCCATCTTCGCGCGGATCATCGGCGCGTTGTCGCTGGAGGCGTTCATCGCCACGCCGGCGGCGACCGGCACGCCCTGGCCGGCGAACAGGCTGCCGGTATCGAGCACGCGCAACGAGAACGGCGAATTCTTGCCGGCCGCTTCGCGCACCGGGCGGTATTCGTTGAGGATGCTGAAACTCGCCTGCGTCGCGTGTTCGTAGATCGGACTGCGCTCGCGGGTGACGGTGAGGCAGAACACGTAGTCGTAATCGACGACGAGGCGCTTGAGGAAAAGGTCGTGGATCTGGTCGACGCTGAGCGGGCGGGTCTCGGCGGCGCTGGCTTCGGCGGCGATCTGGCTGTCGAGGAAGTTGAGCGTGACTTCGTCGTTGCGCTGGTCGGTGGTGATGTGTTCGCCGATGCGAACCGCAATCGGCATCACCATGACGTCGCCGGACGAGAAATAGCGATCGGGAAGATCGCAAGTGGCATCGACGAGAAAACCGGTCCGCATGTCCATCACCTCGATTCGTGAGTCATGGATGCGACCAACCCTGCGCCTGCTGCACCCTGCTCTGGCATTGAATCTTAGCGCCGTGACGCAGTCGTCGAATGCCGGCCGGCGTCACAATTCCGCGATCGCGCCGGCCGGATTTGGCCTAATTCAGTGCGAATAGGCCGGCGGTAGGGCCGACGTATCGCGGTGGAGGTAGCGATCGCGCAGTTCGGTCTGGCGCGACACCATCGGGATGGCGCGGCCATCCAGCCACAACTGGCTGGCGGTGTTGGCGACGTCCAGCGGGTCGCCGGTCCACAGCACCAGGTCGGCGCGCTGGCCGACGGCAATGCTGCCCATCTCCTTGTCCAGCCCGAAGGCCTGCGCCGGGACGCGGGTCAGCCCGGCCAGGGCATCGTCCCAGCGCATGCCGTTGGCGACGGCATTGCCGGCGAGTTGGCGCAGCTTGCGCGCGTAGTGGGAGGCGTCGCCGCTCAGGTAGAAGCCGACGTCGACGCCGGCGGCGCGCAGCCTGGCGGCGTTCTCCATGGTCGCGCCGATCTGGTCGAAGTCGGCGGGGAGATCGACCAGTGCATCGACGAACACCGGCACTTTCGCGGCGGCGATGTCGTTGGCGACCTTCCAGGCTTCGCTGGCACCGACCAGGGCGATGCGCACGTTGCGCTGTTTCGCCCAGCGCAGCAGGCGGCGGATGTCCGACGCGCGCTGGATGGTGATGGCGACGCGCCCGCCGCCGCCGAAGTACTTCGCCATCGCGGCGCGGCCCGCCGGCGTCAGCAGCGCGAACTTCGAGTCGGCGGGAATGCGCCCGCGCGCTTCGTCGATCAGTTGGTCGAGAATCATCCATTGGCCGGCGCGCGAACCGCCGGCGAGGTTGGCGGAATCGCCGCCCAGGGTGAGGAAGAGGACGCGGCCACCGACCGGATCGAGGCTGCCGTCGAGGCGGAACGCGCCGCCCTGGCCGCCGATCAGCGAACCGCCATTGGTCGGGTTCGCCGCGACCACCGTCCAGCCGAAGCCTTCGACGCGCGCCACCGGGATCAGCACCGAATCGGGGTTGTAGGCGTTGGTGACGTCGAACTCGGGGCGCACGGCCATGTCCTTGCCGCTGCCGAGCGATTCGCGACTGTCGACGGTGGTCGATTCGCCGCTCACTTCCTCGACGCCGATGTCGTTGATGCCGGCGAACAGGGCCGGCGTCAGCGGCTTGCCGGCGGCATCGACCACCTGCGCGCCGCCAGCGTTCAAGCCATGTCCCACGGCGGCGATGCGACCGTGGCGCACCAGCACGTCTGCGTTCTGCAGCGTGCCTTTCGCCGTCGCGGTATGCACGGTGGCATTGCGGATCAACACGTCCTGCGCGGACGCGCTGCCGGCGAGCACAAGGAGCATCGCGGTGAGGATGAGGCGGTTCATCGTGCACCTCCATCCATCACGTCCTGGCCGAGCATGAAGTCGGATTTCGGTTGCCGTTTCGGATCGTGGCGATCGTAGAGCCGCGCACCGTCGATGTAGACCTGCTCCGCCTGCGCATAGCTGCTGAAGGGATTGCCGTTCCACAGCACGACGTCGGCCATCTTGCCGGCCTCCAGCGTGCCGGTCATGCCGTCGATGCCCATCGCCTTGGCGGGGTTCGCGGTGATCCAGCGGATCGCGTGTTCGGGGGGGATGTCGATGCCGATGCGCCTGCCGTTCGCCATCACTTTCGCGGCTTCCTGGTTGAGGCGCTGGATGCCTTCCTCGGAATCGCTGTGGACGATCGCGCAACCGTTCCTGGCGCGATCGACCATCAGGATGTTTTCCTGGATGCCGTCGAAGCTCTCCATCTTGAAGCCCCACCAGTCGGCCCACAGGGCGCCGCAAATGCCTTCGGCGGCGAGGCGGTCGGCGATCTTGTAGGCCTCGACGCCGTGGTGGAAGGCGCTGATCCTGAATCCGAACTCCTTGGCGAGATCGATCATGATCGCCATCTCGTCGGCGCGATAGCAATGGATGTGGACGCGGATGTCGCCGTTGATCGCGCCGGCCAGCGTATCGTTCTTGAGGTCGCGCTTGCCGGTGTCGCCGCCCTTGCGCTTCTTCATGTAGTCGGCGGCGTCGGCGAACGCGGCGCGATACCCGGCGACGTTGCCCATGCGCGTCGAAGGTCCGCCCTTCTGCCCGTACACGCGCTTCGGATTCTCGCCGCAGGCCATCTTCAGGCCCCACGGCGCGCCGGGGAACTTCATGCCCTGGTAGGTCGTCGACGGCACATTCTTGAGGGTGACGCCGCGGCCGCCGATCAGGTTGGCCGAACCGGGCAGGATCTGCAGCGAGGTGATGCCACCGGCGAGTGCGGTGAGGAAGCCGGGATCCTGCGGCCAGATCGAATGTTCCGCCCACACCTGCGCGGTGACGGGCGATGTCGCTTCGTTGCCGTCGCTCTGCGCGGACACGCCCGGGCTGGCATACACGCCGAGGTGCGAATGGATGTCGATGACGCCGGGCGTGATCCATTTCCCGGTGCCGTCGACGCGGATGGCATCGGCGGGTACGGCGATGTCGTTGCCGACGGCGACGATCCTGCCGTCCTGCATCAGCACGCCGGCGCCATCGAGGCGGCGACCGGTGCCGTCGAGCACGGTGGCGTTGGTGATCACCACCGGCGGCGAGGGAATCCGCTGGTAGGTGCTGGGATAGGGATCGGCGACGAAGGAATACGGTTTCGCCGGGGACGCCGTGGCGGTGGACGTCGTCGGTTTCGTCGGCTGGCTGGCGCAGGCGGCCAGCAGGGTCGCCGCGGCAGCGGTGAACAGGAGGCGCATCTGGATTCTCCCCGGGGAAGCCTTGAACCGTAGCGCGCACGCGCGCGTGCGGCGCATGACGAAAGTCATGGCGGCATGTGAAAATCCCCGGGAACCACCGGGAGTCGCGGATGAAGAGCAAAGAGGAAATCGTCGGTAATTGGTTGCCGCGCTATACCGGCGTGCCGCTGGATGGCTTCGGCGAACACATCCTGCTGACCAACTTCGGCGGCTATCTCGACCATTTCGCGGCGATGATCGGCGCGGAGGTCGTCGGTCGGGACCGGCCCATGCCCAGCGCCACCGCCGACGGCATCACCATGATCAATTTCGGCATGGGCAGCCCGAACGCCGCGACGGTGATGGACCTGCTGTCCGCCATCGAACCGAAGGCGGTGCTGTTCCTCGGAAAATGCGGCGGGTTGAAACGGAAAAACCAGCTCGGCGACCTGGTGTTGCCGATCGCGGCCATCCGCGGCGAGGGCACCAGCGACGACTACCTGCCGCCGCAGGTGCCGGCGCTGCCCGCGTTCGCATTGCAGCGCGCGGTCTCAACCACCATCCGCGATCTCGAGCTGGACTACTGGACCGGCACCGTCTACACCACCAACCGCCGCGTTTGGGAACACGACGAGGAGTTCAAGGAAAAATTGCGGACGATGCGCTGCATGGCGATCGACATGGAAACCGCGACGGTGTTCGCCGCCGGTTTCGCCAATCGCATTCCCTGTGGCGCGCTGCTGCTGGTGTCCGACCAGCCGATGATCCCGGAGGGCGTGAAGACGGAAGTATCCGACGCCAAGGTATCGGCGAATTTCGTCGCCAATCACATCCAGGTCGGGATCGAAGCCCTGCGCCTGATTCGCCGCCACGGCAAATCGGTACGCCACCTGCGGTTCGACGAATGATCTCTCCGGCCGGCGTCCTCGATTTCTGGAGTCGCGCCGGGTTCGGCAAGTGGTTCGGTGGCGGCGCCGAATTCGATCAAGCCTGCCGCGTCACGCTGGGCGATGCCCATTTCGCCGCGGCACGGCGCGAGCTCGACGCATGGATGGCGGAAGCCGATTCCGCACTGGCGCTGGTGCTGTTGCTCGACCAGATCCCGCGCAACATCTTCCGCGGCAGTGGCCATGCCTTCGCCAGCGACGGTCTGGCGCGGATGTCCGCGGACGAGGCGATCGCACGCGGTTTCGATGCGCAGGTGGATCCGCAGTTGCGATTCTTCTTCTACCTGCCATTCGAGCATTCGGAAGACATGGCCGACCAGCAGCGTTCGGTCGAACTGGTCGCCGCACTCGGAAACAAGGATCTGCTCGGCTACGCGGCCGCCCATCGCGACGTGATCGCGCGTTTCGGACGCTTTCCCCATCGCAATGCCGCGCTGGGACGCACCAGCACGCCGGAAGAACAGGCGTGGCTGGATGCCGGTGGCGGTTTCTAGAGCGGCGTTCTAGCCGCGCGGTCCGAATTGCACGCGTTCGCGGCGGATGCCGTAGCCGAACAGGCGCGCGGGAATGTGGCGGAAGGCGAGGAAGCGGCTGGCGAAGCGCAGCACGCCGGGTGTCGGCAGCAGGCCGCCCGGGGTGTCGTCGAGCAATGCCGCGATCAGGCGTCGCTGGACGATCCGCTGCACCGCCTGGATCGCCCGCGTCGGCCACAAACGGCGCTGTTGCACGCGTGGAAGTTGTGCATCGTCGACCGCGCCGTTTCCAGCCAGCATCGGGCCGAGCAGATTGGCGGTGGCGACCGCGTCCTGGATGGCGAGATTGATGCCGACGCCGCCGATCGGGGACATGGCGTGGGCGGCATCGCCGATGAACAGCAGGCCCGGAATGTTCCAGCGCTGCAGGCGATCGATGCGCACTTCCAGCGTCTTGACGTCGTTCCAGTCCTGCACGGCATCCATGCGCGTTGATTCGAACGGCAGCAACGGCGCAACCAGATCGCGGAACGTCCGCAACGGACGCGCTCGCAACACGGCATCGCTGCCCTTGCCGATCACGTAGGCGCATTGCCAATAGTCGTTGCGGTCGAGCATCACCAGCAGGCGTCCGCGTGCGGGGATGCCCTGGGTCTGGTCGGGGTCGCCGGCCTGTCGCGGCAGGCGGAACCACAGCACATCCATCGGCGAGCCGAAGGTTTCGACCGTGAGTCCGGCGGCGTCGCGCAGGGTCGAGCCGCGGCCATCGCAGGCGATCACCAGGTCGGCGGTGATGTCCAGTTCGCCATCGGGATCGCGCGCCTGCACGCCGCTGATGCGGCCCGAGTCGGTGCGAATCAGGCCGATCGCTTCCGTGCGCATGCGCAAGGAGAAATTCGGCCAGGCGCGGGCGGCACCTGCGAGGAGATCCAGGAAATCCCACTGCGGCGCCAGTGCCATGTAGTCGAATGGCCGCAGTCCGCGGAAATCGCCGAGTGCAAGCGTGCCTTCGGCGAAGCGTCCGGCGATGGTCTGTTCGCGCCGGTGCGGGATGCGCAGGAAGGCGTCGAGCAGGCCGATCTGGCGCAGGATGTCGAGCGTCGACGGATGCACGGTGTCGCCGCGGAAATCGCGGAGGAAATCGGCGTGTTTTTCGAGCACGACGACATCGACGCCGCCGCGCGCCAGCAACAGACCGAGCATCATTCCCGCCGGTCCTCCGCCGGCGATGCAGCACCGCACCTTCATCCGGCGCGGCGCGTCCATGTCAGTAGCGCGCGATCGCCGGGTCGGCGTCGGCCCAGGCGTCGATTCCGCCGCTGACGTTGTAGACCTCGCGGAAACCGAGGCCGCGGAAATGTCCCGCCGCCTGCGCGCTGCGTCCGCCGTGGTGGCAGAGGAAGGCGATCGCGCTGTCCTTGGGCAATGCAGAAAGTGCATCGATGCCGTCGTCGAGAGTGCGGAACGCGACCGGCGCCTTGGCGATCGCGCGTTCGTCCGCCGGGCGCACGTCGACCAGGATCAGCTGCCCGTTGCGCACGCGTTCGCCGGCTTCCGCAGGCGTGATCGCGCGAACGGCAGGTGCCGCCAGCGGATGTTCGACCACCAGGCCGCGGCCGCGATGATCGTCGACGAAATCGATGCGCAGGCCATCGGCACGACGCGCGGACGCACCATCGAACTGGAAGCGCACGCCCTCGACTTCCGTCGCGATGCTGGCGGGGTCGGCCGGCGCCAGTTGCAGTTGCGCGCGGTGCTGCTTGTCGACCATGACGACGACGGCGAGTCCGGCGCCGGCATTGGCGATCGCGCCACGCAGCATGTCGAGCGCGGCGGTGCTCACCTCGATCGAGGGCGGAGTGCGATCCGGTTCCGGCAGGCCGAGCAGGCGCTGCAATTCGCCGCTGCCGGCCATCTGCACGATGATGTCGCTGCCGCCCAGCAGTTCGCCGCCGACGTACAGCTGCGGAATGGTCGGCCAGTCACCGTAGAGCTTGATGCCCTCGCGGATCTCGGGATCGGACAGCACGTCGACGTGCGCGTATTCGGCCCCCATGTCGTCGAGTGTGCCCACCGCCTTGGCCGAGAAGCCGCACTGCGGCGCCTGCGGAACGCCTTTCATGAACAGCACCACGCGATTGGAATCGAGCAGCGTCTGGATGCGGGCGCGGGTGGCGGGATCGAGCGACATGGCGGGTATTCCGGGAAACGATGCGCCATTGTACCGAGGGGGTGATGGTGGCAGCGTGCGATCATTCCCGCATGGAAGACCTGCATTCACGCCTGATTCCGCGCCATCCCCATCGCTGGTGGGCATGGCTGGCCGTGTCGCAGCTGCTGGTCGCGGGGCTGTGGTGGCGCTTCGGCTGGAAGGTCGGACTGCCGTGCATGGTCGCCAGCCATGTGCCGTTCTGGTGGGGCGTGCTGATGCCGCGTTCGCGCTTCTACTCGCCCTGCTTGTCGCGATTGCCGACACAGGGGCGCATGGTCTGGTTGACCATCGATGACGGTCCGTCGGACGAGACGGTCGAAATGCTCGATCTGCTCGATGCCCATGCTGCGAAAGCGACTTTCTTCGTGGTCGGCGAGCGCGCCGCCGCGCATCCGGAGCTGATCCGCGAAATCCTGCGTCGCGGCCACGGCATCGGCAACCACAGCGCCAGTCATCCCGCCGCGCTGTTCTGGGCACTGGGGCCAACGCGGATGCGCGCGGAAATCACCCGCTGCCAGGACGTCCTGCGTGCGATCACCGGCACCGCGCCGATCTGGTTCCGTGCGGTGGTCGGCATGGCCAATCCCTTCGCCGCCGCGCCGATGCGCGATCTCGGCCTCGCCCGCGTGGCGTGGACTGCGCGTGGCTACGACGGCGTTGCCGGCGACGTGGCGAGCGTGGTCGCACGCATCGAACGCGATCTCGAGCCAGGCGCGATCGTGTTGCTGCACGAAGGCGCGGCGCATGGCCACAACATCGACATCCTGCGCGGCGTGCTGGCGAAACTCGATGCCGCGGGATTGCGTGCGGCATTGCCGGAGCGAATCACCCCGGACGGCGTGCGCTGACCAGCCAGTTGTTGAACAGGTTGCGGCCGAGATGCGGTTGCCACTCCACCTCAAGCCCGGCCGATTCCAGCAGTTCGGTCAACACTTCGCGGCGCGGATAGCGTTGCGGCGCGCTGCGCATCCAGCCGATGCGGTGGCCGATGCGGTCGGTCACATCGGTGATGCGGCTGCGCGCGCTCCTGTCTTCAAGTCCGGTGCGGATCACCAGCTGCGCGCCCGGGACCAGGCAGGCGATGGCGCCGGACACCACGTTCGACTGCAGCGGTTCCGGTAAGTACTGCAGCATGTCGAGGATGGATACCGAACCACGATGCGCAGGCACGCCCAGCGACAGGTCCGCGGTCCCGAAGGCGACGTCATGCAGATGCCGGCGCGCCGCGGCACCGCGGGCGCGGGCGATTTTCGCCGCATCGAAATCGACGCCCATGTAAGGCTGCGTGGCACCGGCGTTGCGCAGTACGTGGGCGAGCAGGCCGATGCCGCAGCCGAGGTCGAGCAACGGATGCGGATCATCGCGCAGCAAGGGCAACACGCCGGGATAAAGGGGGTCGTGGGCGAGTTTCCAGCGTGCGTAGTGGGAATGCCAGCGATCGAACGGGCGTTCCGGTGTCAGGAATGCGCGCGAGATGGCGATGGAATCGATGAGTGCGCTCATTCCGCCCGCAGGCATTCGCGCGCGGCCGGCAGCGCCAGCCCGGTCCACAATCCGTACATCGCCGCCGACGGATGCAATGCGTCTTCGCTCAACATGGCTTCTTCTCTACCATGCCTGCGGGAAACGGATGTTATGTCGACGTAACGAACGCCGCGTTCGTCGCACCGCGCATGTGCGACTGCATTGAACGCATCGATCTCCGCGGCGATCGTTTGCGGATCGCGACCCGAGCTCGTCGCGAATGGCGTCACGCCCCAATCCGGAATCGACAGCACCAGTACGCGCGATGCGCGTCCGCCGGTACAGGCAATCGCGCGATCGAGCAGGATGCGGAATTCGTCGCGGTAATCGTCGAGGCCGAGGCCGCGGTACTGGTTGTTGACGCCGATCAGCAGGGTGACGAATCCCCAGCCATTGCCGAGCGGTTCGGCGGCATCGATGGCCGCCGCGAGTTCGCCGGTGGTCCAGCCGGTGGTGGCGATGATGCGCGGATCCGCGATCGCGAAGCCTTCGCGTCGCAAGGCTTCGGCCAGTTGCACCGGCCAGCGTCCCTGCTTCGCGACGCCCTCGCCGATGGTGTAACTGTCGCCGAGGGCCAGGTAGCCGTTCACGCCGCCAGTGCCGCGCGCCGCGACAGCACGCGGTCGATGCGGCCGAACACCTCGCGCAGCACGTCGGGTTGCGGCAGCAGGGTGACGCGGAAATGGTTGCGATAGGGCACGTTGAAGCTCGAACCTGGCACGATCAGCACGTCCTCGGTTTCCAGCAATTCCAGCGCGAAGGCGTGATCGTCGAAGCCATGCGCGGCCGGGCCGACCACCGCCGGGAAGCCGTAGAGCGCGCCCTGCGGCGCCACCAGCTGCAGGTGCGGACTGGCGTTGCAGCTTTCGATCAAGGCACGGCGGGTTTCGTACAGGCGTCCGCCCGCACTGCACAGCGGCGAGATGGTGTCCTGGCCGTGGAGCGCGGCGTCGATGGCGAACTGTCCCGGCACGTTGGCGCACAGGCGCAGCGCGCCGAGCAGGTCCATCGCGGCGTGGTAATCGCGCATCTTCTCGCGATCGCCCGACAGCACCGCCCAGCCGACGCGCCAGCCGCAGGCGCGATGCACTTTCGACAAGCCTCCGAACGACACGCAGGGCACGTCGCCGGCGAGCGGCGCCAGCGGCTGGAAGGTCGCGCCGTCGTAGAGGATGTGGTCGTAGATCTCGTCGGCCATCAACAGCAGGCCGTGGCGTTCGGCGATCGCGACGATGCGCGCGATCAGTTCCGGCGGATAGTTGGCGCCGGTCGGGTTGTTGGGATTGATCAGCACGATCGCGCGGGTGCGCGACGACACCAGCTGCTCGATTTCGTCGGGATCGGGCAGGAAACCGTTTTCCGGCAGGCACTGGTAATAGACCGGGCGACCGTCGTTGAGGATGGTCGCGGCGCTCCACAGCGGATAGTCTGGCGAGGGCAGCAGCACTTCGTCGCCGGGATTGAGCAGCGCGCGCAGCGAGATGTCGATCAGTTCGCTGACGCCATTGCCGATGAAGACGCGATCGGCGCCGGCACCCGGCGTTCCCCGGGCGACATGGTGCGCGGCGATGGCTTCGCGCGCTTCCGGCAGGCCCTGTTGGTGGGTGTAGGGATCGGTCTGGGCGATGCGGCCGGCGATGGCCTGCTGCAGGTGTTCCGGCGCGCGGAAGCCGAAGGCGCCGGGATTGCCGATGTTGAGCTTGATCAGGCTGCGACCCTGGGATTCCAGGTCGCGGGCGCGGCGGGCCAGTTCGCCGCGGATTTCATAGCGCACTTCCGAGAGGCGCTGGCGGGTGGAAAGCGACATCTACACACACGATTGGGGGCACGAATCCTTGCAGATTAGCGGAAATCCCGCGACGGGGGCGGCTAGAATCGCCCCATGACCCCGACTTGCCGCCACGCTTGAACTCCGCAGCCGCTCTGCAGGCCATTGGCTGGCCCTTGCAGCCGGGCCCGGAGTGGCTGGACCTGCTGGCGCGTCACCCCGAAGCGCGGCCGGCGCGGATCGTGGAGCAGCATCGCAGCGGTTACCGCCTGGTGGATGCGCCGGAATCCGAGTCGTTTCCCGCGGAATCGCCGCCGGAATGGCAGCGCAACCTGAAGGATCCGTTGCAACGTGCCGGGGTCGGCGACTGGGTGCTGGTCGCGGGCGGGCAGATCATCGCCTTGCTGCCGCGGCGGACCACGTTGAAACGAGGCGCCGCCGGCGAGCATTACAAGCAGCAGTTGATCGCCGCCAATATCGATACCGCCTTCGTGGTGACCGGACTCGATGCCGATTTCAATCCGCGCCGGATCGAGCGCTACCTGGTGCTGGTGCAGGGTGGCGGCATCGAAGCCGTGGTCGTGCTGACCAAGGCCGACAAGGGCGGCGATGTCGAGGCCGCGCTGGCGTCATTGCAGGCGATCCGCGACGAAGGCGTCGCCGTGCACGCGGTGAACGCCAAGGATGCGGAATCGGTCGCCGCGTTGTCGCCGTGGCTGCAGCCGGGGCAGACGGTGGTCTTGGTCGGATCGAGCGGCGCCGGCAAGTCGACCATCACCAATACCCTGCTCGGCAACGAACGGATGAAGACCGGCGAGGTGCGCGCCAGCGATTCGCGCGGTCGCCACACCACGACGCATCGCGCGCTGCTGCCGCTGCCGTCGGGCGCCTGCCTGATCGACACGCCGGGCATGCGCGAACTCAAGCCGACCGGCGAGGAGAAGCCCGATCGTTCGGTGTTCGCCGATATCGATGCGTTGGCGGAACAATGCCGCTTCCGCGACTGCAAGCACGAGCGCGAGCCGGGCTGTGCGGTGCGCGCGGCGATCGAAGCGGGTACCCTCGATCCCGACCGCGTCGCCAACTGGCGCAAACTGATGGATGAAGTCGAGGCGGCTGCAGAAACGCTGGAAAGCCGCCAGTCGAAGAAATCCGAGGAAAAGCGCACGACGCGCGCCCTCAACAAGTGGCTGGACAAGAAGCGTGGCGGACATTGAGCTGACGCCGGAACAACAGCGTTACGCCGCGCTCGACGCGCGACTGGTGCAGGCCGCGAAAGGCCTGCGCCTGCTCAACATGGTGAGTTGGCCGGCCAGCCTGCAGCAGCCCTATCTGGAAGCGTGGGCGGCGGGACGCAAGCTCAATCCCGAGGTCGCCTATCCACGGCACGATTTCAGCGATGTCCGCCGCGAGCTGGAAGCGATCGCCGCCGAATCCGAACCCGGCCATCCGCTTGGCGACTACCTGATCGAAAGCGCGCACAGCTGGTCGCTGGCGGCGGAATTGCTGGAAAACCTCGGCACCGCGCGCGTCAGCGAAATTTCCCAAAAGTTGTTCGGCCGCCCCGACGAGAAACTGCCCGGCGACGGTCCCAGCACGGTGGAAGCCGCGCAGCACTTCATCGGCATCGCCAGCGAACTCGACCGCGGATTGCTGTCGCCTGCGGAAACGGTGCCGATTTCCGCCACCGCGCTGGCGCTGCAACTGCAGAACGACCTCGACGACTTCTTCGATGGCCGCGTCATTGGCGTCGAACTCGATCCCCAGCTGATCGCCAAGGCCGCGGCGGCGGCGACCCGCATCCGCCTGCGCACCAGCGCCACCTTCAGCGACTATGACCGCGCGCAACTGTTGCAGCACGAAGCCTTCGTCCATTCGCTGACCGCGCTCAACGGCCGCGAGCAGCCGGTGTTGAAGAGCCTGGAACTGTCGTCGCCGCGCGTGACCGCGACCCAGGAAGGACTGGCCACCTTCGCCGAACAGATCACCGGCAGCACCGACATCGAGCGCATGAAGCGCGTCAGCCTGCGCATCGAGGCAGTGGCGATGGCGCTGGGCGGCGCCGATTTCGTCCAGGTCTTCCAGTACTTCATCGATGCCGGACAGGACCTGCAGGAGAGCTTCGCCTCGGCGCAACGGGTGTTCCGTGGCGTGCCGACCACCGGCGGCATGGCCTTCACCAAGGACACCGTCTACCTGCGCGGACTGGTGGCGGTGCACACCTTCTTCCGTTGGTCGCTGCGCCAGGATCGCCTGAAGCTGTGTCGCCTGCTGTTCGCCGGCAAGATGACCCTGCAGGACATCCAGCGCTTCGAGCCGCTGTTCGCCGACGGCACCCTGGCGCCGCCTCGCTGGTTGCCGCGCTGGGTGGCCCGCGCCAACGGCCTGGCGGGGATGCTGGCGTTCTCGCTGTTCGCCAATCGCATCCACCTCGACCAGATTGCGGATCGCTTCGATCTTGCGGATTTCTAGGCCCGGCTGCGTCCATGCGTCGGCGTGTGGCCTGCCCGCGCTAGAATGGCAAGGACATACGACTGATCCCAACACGATGTCAGACGACCAGGACGATTTCCGGAAAGCGGCCCTCGACTACCACCGCCACTCGCCGCCCGGGAAGATCCGGATCAGCGCCACCAAGCCGATGGTCACCCAGCGCGACCTCGCCATGGCCTATTCGCCGGGCGTGGCCTACGCCTGCGAGGAAATCGCCGCCGATCCGTCCCAGGCCAGCGAGCTGACCGCGCGCGGCAACCTGGTGGCGGTGGTCACCAACGGCACCGCCGTGCTCGGCCTCGGCGACATCGGCCCGCTGGCCGGCAAGCCGGTGATGGAAGGCAAGGGCGTGCTGTTCAAGAAGTTCGCCGACATCGACGTCTTCGACATCGAGTTGAACGAACGCGATCCCGACAAGCTGGTCGAGATCATCGCCAGCCTCGAGCCGACCTTCGGCGGCATCAACCTCGAGGACATCAAGGCGCCGGAGTGCTTCTACATCGAGCGCAAGCTGCGCGAGCGCATGAATATCCCGGTGTTCCACGACGACCAGCACGGCACCGCGATCATCGTCGGCGCCGCGGTGTTGAACGCATTGGAGATCGCCGGCAAGAAGATCGAGGACGTCAAGCTCGCCACCACCGGCGCCGGCGCCGCCGGCATCGCCTGTCTCGACATGCTGGTGGCGCTCGGCCTGCGCAAGGACCACATCTACGCGCTCGACCGCGGCGGCGTGCTCCACACCGGCCGCACCGACCTCGATCCCGACAAGCTGCGCTACGCCCGCGACACCGACAAGCGCACGCTCGACGACATCATCGACGGCGCCGACATTTTCCTCGGCCTGTCGGCGGGCGGCGTGCTCAAGCCCGACATGGTGGCGAAGATGGCGGCCAAGCCGATCATCCTCGCGCTGGCCAACCCCTATCCGGAAATCATGCCGGAGGACGCCAAGCAGGTCCGTCCCGACGCGATCATCGCCACCGGCCGCAGCGACTATCCGAACCAGGTCAACAACGCGCTGTGCTTCCCCTACATCTTCCGCGGCGCGCTCGACGTCGGCGCCTCGGAAGTCAACGAAGCGATGAAGCTCGCCTGCGTGCGCGCGATCGCCGAGCTCGCCCGCCGCGAGGCCAGCGATCTCGGCAACGCCTACAAGGGCGACATCGCCAAGTTCGGCCCGGAATACCTGATCCCGCGTCCGCTCGACCCGCGCCTGATCCTGGTGATCGCGCCGGCGGTAGCGCGCGCGGCGATGGAATCCGGCGTGGCGACGCGCCCGATCGCCGACATGGCGGCCTACGAGGACAAGCTCGGCCAGTTCATCCACCGCACGCGGATGATGATGAAGCCGGTGTACGAGCGCGCCCGCGCCGACCTCAAGCGCGTGGCCTATGCCGAAGGCGAGGAATACACCGTGCTGCGCGCGGTGCAGATCGTGATCGACGAAGGTTTGGCACGGCCGATCCTGATCGGCCGCCCGGAAGTGATCGAGAAGCGCATCGAGAAGCTCGGCCTGCGCATGCGCGCCGGCGTCGATTTCGAGCTGTGCAACATCAACGACGATCCGCGCTTCAACGACTACTGGCGCCACTATCACGAGCGCAACGAACGCAACGGCATCACCGAGGACGCCGCCAAGAACCTGGTGCGTTCGCGGCCGACGCTGGTGGCGGCGCTGATGGTGGAGCGCGGCGACGCCGACGCGCTGATCTGCGGCCTGGTCGGGCGCTTCCACAAGAAGCTCGGCTACCTGCTCAGCGTGTTCGACTTCGAGCCGGGCGTGAAGAACACCGCGGCGATGACCGCGGTGATCAACGACCAGGGCGCGATGTTCTTCACCGACACCCACGTCCAGCTCGATCCCACAGCGGAGATGATCGCCTCGGCGACGCTGCAGGCCAGTTACCGCCTCAAGCTGTTCGGCATCGATCCCAAGATCGCGCTGCTGTCGCATTCCAACTTCGGCAGCCATTCCGATGCGTCGGCGGTGAAGATGCGGCGCGTGCGCGAACTGATGCTGGCGCAGCGCCCGAACCTCGAGGTCGACGGCGAGATGATGGCCGACACCGCGCTCGACGAAGTGCTGCGCAAGCGCATCTTCCCGGGCACGCGCCTCGAGGGCGCCGCCAACCTGATGGTGATGCCCAACCTCGATGCCGCCAACATCGGCTACAACCTGGTGCGCGTCGTCACCAATGGCGTCGCCATCGGCCCGATCCTGATGGGCATCGACCAGCCCGCGCACATCCTGACGCCGGCCTCCACCGCGCGCCGCGTGGTCAACATGACCGCGATCGCCGCGGTCGATGCGCAATTGCGCGCGGCCCGCACGCAGCGCGACGGCAAGTAAGCGCAATGGAGGCGGCCACCACCCATGGTGCCGCCGCGCCGTCCGTGGAAGGTTGGGCGGCGACGTTCCTGGTGATCTGCTACCGCATGCAGGACACCGTGCTGGAGGCGCTGGATGGCGCGTTGGCGCAGACGGTGCCGTGCGAGATCATCGTGTCGGACGACAGTTCCGGCGACGACACGCTCGCGCGCGTGCGTCGTCGCCTGGAAGGTTATGCCGGCCCGCATCGGGTGATCGTGCGAAGTACGCCCGGCAACCTCGGCCTGTGCCCGCACATGCAAGGCCTGGCCGACATGGCCTCGGCGCCGATCCTCTTCAATTCGGCGGGCGACGACGTTTCCACCCCGGATCGGGTGGCGAAGACGCTGGCCGAGTTCGCCGCGCACCCGCAGGCGCAGATCGTCGGATCGCGCACCGACGACATCGATGCCCAGGGGAATCTGATCGAAGCCGGTGCCCGCGGATTGCCGCGGGTGGTCGACCAGCGCTGGCTGATCCGTCGCGGCAAGCTCGCCACCATCCTCGGCGCGACCATGGCGTTGCGGCGCGATCTCTTCCTGCGGTTCCCGCCGCTGCTGGGCCGTGTCGAGGACAACATGCTGATGCTGCGCGGCGCCCTGGTGGGCGAATGCCGCTGCCTGCCGGAGGCGTTGATCCGCTATCGTCGCCACGGCAGCAATCTCGGCGACTGGGTGTTCGATCGCAGCGAGGCCGGTTACGACGGCTGGGTGCGGCGCCAGCGGCGCGTCGCCGACATGTACCTGGAAATCGCCGACGACCAGCGTCGCTGCATCGAAGCGAGCCCGGGGTTGCCGGATGAGCGCCTGCGCCTCGGCGACCGCTTGCAGCGGCTGTATCGACTGGAAGCCGAGCAGCGCATCGCGATGATCGAGCGTCCGCGCCGCGAATGGATCGGGCCATTGCTGCGCGGATTGCGCACCGAAGGGCTCAGGCGCAAGAGCGCCGAGCGGATCTTGAAGTTGCTGTTGCCGCGGAGCCGTTTTTGATGGGAAGCGCCACGAAGACAAACGGTCGCGAAGGCGAACGCCCGGCCCCCGGGAAGTGGGAGCTGGCGTATTCGGATTGGGTGCGACGCCATGACACGCCCGATGCCGCGACGATCGCGGCATTCCAGGCGCGCGCCCGGCGACTGCAGGATGGGCCGCTGCTTTCGTTGCTGATGCCGGTCTACAACCCGAGGCCGGAATGGCTGGCGGAAGCGATCGATTCGATCATTGCCCAGGCCTATCCGCACTGGCAGCTGTGCATCGCCGATGATTGCTCGACCGATCCGAGCGTGCCGGAGATCCTTGCAGAGTACGCCAAGCGGGATGCGCGCATATGCGTGAAACGCCGGGAACGCAACGGCCATATATCGGCTGCATCGAATACCGCACTCGAGATGGCAGAAGCCGAATGGTCGGTCCTGGTGGATCACGACGACCTCCTCCCCGCACACGCGTTGCTGGTGGTTGCGGAGACCCTCGTGCGTTTTCCTCATGCACGCATCATTTACAGCGACGAGGACAAGCTGGATGCCTCCACCGGGCTGCGATGCCAGGCGTACTTCAAGCCCGACTGGAATCCCGAGCTTGCCTGCAGCTATAACTTGATCTCGCACCTCGGGGTCTACTCGACCGATTTGCTGCGCGAAGTCGGTGGGTTCCGGGAAGGCTTCGAGGGATCCCAGGATTATGACCTGGCCTTGCGCTGCATCGATCGGATCGACCGCAAGGCGGTCCTGCATGTCCCCCAGGTGTTGTATCACTGGCGCATACATGCGGACAGCACTGCAAGCAGCAATGCCACCAAGCCTTACGCGCTGGATGCCGGCGCGCGCGCACTTGCCGAACATTTCCAGCGCCGTGGACGCGATGCAGAGGTGACATCGCATCCCAGCGGGCGCTATTTCGTGACGGACAAGGGGCCGCTGCCCGCGTGGCATGCAGTGATGGTGGGTGGCTCCGTGCCGCCTGATGGAGCGCGGGCTTTCGACATGCGTATCCCTCCCGCATCGGTGCGCGCAACGTCAGTTGCGAATTTGCGCGAAACGCTTGCCCGACTCCCCACCGGGGATGTCGCGGTCATGCTCGGGCCGCTTTGCAGTTTGCCCGATGCGACCGGTTTGGAGCGTTTGTTGCGGATGTCGATGCAGCCGGACGTCGGGCTGGTGGGCCCGAAGCTGGTTTCCAAGACCGGACGCGTCGTTGGTGGCGGTTTGATCGCAGGGCTTGGCGGTCGGCTGTTCGGCGCCATCCATTACGGCGCAAGGGCGGATGATGCAGGCTATTACGCGCGCGCGGACGCCTCGCAGGACTTATCGATCCTGGATGGCGGCTGCCTTGTGGGACGAGTTGGCGTTCTGGCTGCACTTCCTTCCGGAGCATCGTATGGCCGTGCGCGCGTGGCGTTGATTGATCTCGCATTGCGGGCGGCGGCAACGGGCCGGCGTCTGGTATGGATGCCTTCCGTGCGCGCCCAGTGCGGCTGGCCCACGGCAAAAAATCGCCTGGCGGGATGGTGGCGCAATCGCCGGGAATCCCGCGATATCGCGCGGTTGGCATCGCAATGGCCCGATCTTTTGCGGCCTGATCCGGCCTTCAATCCCAATCTTTCGCTCGAATCGATGCGCAGCATGCTCGTTGCGGGTCAACCGCGGGTGGCGTTGGATTTGCCATGGTTCGAGCAGGAGCAGGCAAGTTATCTCGCGCGCCGGATTCCTGACGCTTGATCAAAGCAATTTGCTGGTCGCGAGCGGGGGTTCGTGGCGCGCGCGCTCGGATTTGCGACGAACGCGGCTAAGCAACTTGAGCGCCTTGATCCAGCCAGGCGTTGACGCAGGGGGCAATTGCCGGCGATGGCGCCAGAGGACTCTGGCCATCGGAGTCAGGTGGCCATCTTCGGCGGCTTGCATCGCATTCGCGAAGCCGTTGGCGAAATCATGGCCGCGCAAGCCGCTGCGCGCATAGGCGCGCGCGAGAAACATGCGCTCGGCGATCCAGCGGCGGTTGCGCGAAGGCGGTTTGGCGTGGGCGGATGCCGTGCCGAGCGTGGTCGCGGTCGTGGCATGGCGCCGGAACTGCACCAATGGCGCATCGAGATAATTCACGCCGGCACGACCGGCCGCGCACAGGGCCAGCCACCAATCGTGGTACAGCCCTTCGGGCACGGCGCCCGCGACGTGGAGCAAATCGCGCCGGAACAGGCAGGCATGCCCGGAAATCGTGTTCTGGAACAACAGCGGAGTCGGGTCCCGGCCCGCGAACATGGCGAAATCGCAGGACACCCGCCTTCCCAGCGGCCGGCCCGCGGCATCGACGTATTCGGAATCGCAATAGGCGAGGTCGGCATCGCCCAGCGCATCGACCAGTCGGCGCAATTTGTCGGGGTGCCAGACATCGTCCTGGTCGCTGGGCGCCACCAGTGCGCCCCTGCCCATCGCCATCACTTTCTCGAAGCTGCGCAGGTGGCCGAGATTGTGTTCGTTGCGATGCACCTGTACGCGGGGATCGCGCGCGGCGTACTCCTGCAGGATCGCCACGCTGTCGTCCGACGAGCCGTCGTCGAGCGCGATTACCTCCAACGGCACGTCGCGCTGGGCCAGGATCGAGTCGAGTTGGGCCGGCAGGTAAGCGGCGCCGTTGTAGGTACACAGCGCAACAGTGACCAGCGGCGTGGCGGATGTGTCGGAAGTCATGGTTGCATGCTAACGGTCACATCTTTCATTTGGATAGTCGGGAAGCAAATAAATATTGCCCGGGTTTAAATTAAATCGCTGCGTGGAAGGACGCCGTGCTTGCTAGACTCCCTCGACACGCCACTGAACCAAGGTGCCCGCGATGGACTGGCTGAACGACCTCCTGCAGAACGATCCCGACCCGACCGAAACCCGCGAATGGATCGAATCCATCAAGTCGGTGATCGACGTGCGCGGTCCCGAACGCGCGCACCAGTTGCTGGAAGACATGGTCGAGATGACCCGTCGCACCGGCGTGCAGCTGCCGTTCTCGCCGACCACCGGCTACTTCAACACCATCCCGGTGTGGAAGGAACCGAAGCTGCCGGGCGATGCCCACATGGAATGGCGCATCCGTTCGATGATCCGCTGGAACGCGATGGCGATGGTGGTGCGCGCCAACCGCAAGCCGGGCGACCTCGGCGGCCACATCGCCAGCTTCGCCTCGAGCGCCACGCTCTATGACGTCGGCTTCAACCACTTCTGGCGCGCGCCGGGTCCGGATCACCCGGGTGATTTGATCGGCGTCCAAGGCCACAGCTCGCCGGGCATCTATTCGCGCGCCTTCCTCGAAGGCCGCATCAGCGAGGACCAGCTCGACCACTTCCGCATGGAAGTCGACGGCAAGGGCATCAGCTCGTACCCGCACCCGTGGCTGATGCCGGACTTCTGGCAGCTGCCGACGGTGTCGATGGGCCTCGGCCCGATCGCCGCGATCTACCAGGCGCGCCACTGGAAGTACCTGGAAGCGCGCGGCCTGATGCCGAAGAGCAACCGCAAGGTCTGGTGCTTCCTCGGCGACGGTGAAACCGACGAGCCGGAATCGCTGGGCGCGATTTCCGTCGCCGGCCGCGAAGGCCTCGACAATCTGGTCTTCGTCATCAACTGCAACCTGCAGCGCCTCGACGGTCCGGTGCGCGGCAACGGCAAGATCATCCAGGAACTGGAAGGCCAGTTCCGCGGCGCCGGCTGGAACGTGCTGAAGGTGGTCTGGGGCAGCTACTGGGATCCGCTCCTGGCGCAGGACAAGGACGGCGTCCTCAAGAAGCTGATGATGGAAACGCTGGACGGCGAATACCAGAACTGCAAGGCCTTCGGTGGCGCCTACACGCGCGAACACTTCTTCGGCAAGTATCCGGAGACGGCCAAGCTGGTCGCCAACATGAGCGACGAGGACATCTGGCACCTCAACCGCGGCGGCCACGATCCGCACAAGGTCTACGCGGCCTACGACGCTGCGATGAAGACCGAAGGCGTGCCGACGGTGATCCTGGCCAAGACCGTGAAGGGCTACGGCATGGGCGGCGCCGGCGAGGCGCTGAATCCCACCCACCAGACCAAGAAGCTCGACAACGAATCGGTGCTGGAATTCCGCGACCGCTTCAAGCTCGAGAAGGACCTGCCGGAAGAACTGTTCAAGGACGGCAAGGTGCCGTTCCTCAACCCGGGCAAGGATTCGCCGGAAGTCCAGTACATGCTGGAGCGCCGCAAGGCGCTCGGCGGCTTCCTGCCGCAGCGCCGGCGCAAGGCCAGCACCTCGCTGGAAGTGCCGAAGCTGGAAACCTTCGAGCGTTTGCTGAAGTCGACCGGCGATCGCGAGATCAGCACCACGATGGCCTTCGTGCAGGCGCTCAACATCGTCCTGCGCGACAAGCAGGTCGGTCCGCGCTGTGTGCCGATCGTCGCCGACGAGGCGCGCACCTTCGGCATGGAAGGCATGTTCCGCCAGATCGGCATCTACGCGCCGCAGGGCCAGAAGTACAAGCCGGTCGACGCCGACCAGCTGATGTTCTACCGCGAGGACGCGACCGGGCAGGTGCTGGAAGAAGGCATCACCGAAGCCGGCGCGTTCGCCTCGTGGATGGCGGCGGCGACCAGCTACAGCACGAACGACCTGCAGATGCTGCCGTTCTACATTTACTACTCGATGTTCGGTTTCCAGCGCATCGGCGACGCAGCGTGGCAGGCGGCGGACATGCGCGCGCGCGGCTTCCTGCTCGGCGGCACCGCGGGTCGCACCACACTCAACGGCGAAGGCCTGCAGCACGAGGATGGCCAGAGCCACATCCAGACCAGCTTCATCCCCAACTGCCGCAGCTACGATCCGACCTTCGGCTACGAAGTGGTGACCATCGTCCAGTACGGCATGCAGCGCATGCTTGCCGAGCAGCACGACGAGTACTACTACATCACCCTGATGAACGAGAACTACGCGCATCCGGATATGCCGGAAGGCAGCGCGGAGGGGATCATCAAGGGCATGTACCTGCTGCGCGAAGGCGAGAAGTCCAAGAAGGGCGGCCTGCGCGTGCAGCTGATGGGCAGCGGCACCATCCTGCGCGAAGTAATCGCGGCGGCGGAATTGCTCAAGAAGGAATTCAGCGTCGACGCCGACATCTGGAGCTGTCCGAGCTTCACCGAACTCGCGCGCGACGGCGAGGACGCGACGCGCTACAACCGCCTGCATCCCACCGCCAAGGACAAGCGCGTGCCGCACGTGACCAGGTTGCTGACAGGTCGCGAAGGTCCGGCGATCGCCGCCACCGACTATGTGCGCACCTTCGCCAACCAGATCCGCGAGTTCGTGCCGATGCGTTACGTCGTGCTCGGCACCGACGGCTTCGGTCGCAGCGATACCCGCGCCAACCTGCGCCGCCACTTCGAGGTCGATCGCAACCACGTCGCCTTCGCCGCGGTGTCGGCGCTGGCCGAGGAAGGCAAGCTGACCGCCAAGGATGTCGAGAAGGCGATCAAGCTGTTCGGGATTGATGTGGAGAAGCCGAATCCGTTGGGGGTTTGAATTTTCCCGGATGCGGGGAAAGAAAAAAGCGGCCGGAAGGCCGCTTTTTTCTTGGTTCAGGGAGAAAATCCTGCGAACAATTGGCGATGATGGTCGAGATACTTGGTTTGTTCAGCCGAAAATCGCTCTGTTTTGATGCTGCGTTTCAATGACCATCGGTTAAGTACTTCATCCGGAAGTATGGGGCTTACGAGCATCTCGCCATCATTCTCGAAACTGATCAGATGGGCATCGAAGAGTGCGTCAATATGCGGCGAGAGCATGATGCCGTTGTAGCCGCTGATTCGCTCTTCGTTGGAAGAGTCCTTCCAGGGTTTGATATGGCTGGCAATGAGTAGGCGGGGATCTGTTACGCCTGTCACGCGACAGCTTGGATCGAGCAGCATTACGCGCTTCCGGAAAAGTCCTTGCCCAATGCGAGCTTTCGCAAGTTGTAATCGTTGGGTCTCCGGGATGGATGGGGTGTTTTCGATCAACGCTAAGTCGAAGAGTAGGCTTTCGTCAGTGAGCGGTATGTCAGGCAAAGGCGATGCAAAGACCGGATCCGCCTCCATTCGAAGTAGCGCGATCAACAAATCGCCAAACTCATCGGAAATGGAGGCAAGATAAATTCCCTGATTGCCATTGCCGTTAGGCTGTATCGGAGAGTAAGTGGCTGGCAAATGGAGGCGAATCGCATCCATATGATCTTTAGGCCGAATCGGAATCGGCGCACTAGAAAACTGCACATCGACAAGCCAGCCTTCATTTGCCCAGTAATCACCAATCCTTCCGAATTCAGTCGGTTTTGGGCTTGCTGTTGCGGACTCAATGATCTGGCCAATGGCACCAATAAATCCAGCGGCATACGAGAAGACGATGTCGCCCGGTTGCACAAGCAGCATGTTGTCATAAGACTGGTTGCGTGCACCGTTTGCATTTCGTATGGGCGACCACAAATATCCGCCACGAACTTCGTGCTCGCGAGTTTGTTTATGGTTGACCCACCAGAACGCCATGCATACCCCTCGATGCCAGGGTAGCAGAACCGTTCTCTCAGGTAGGGGATTCATCGTCAATGAGTCTGTCTAGCAGTTGTTAGCCTCAGCTGCCATCGTATTCACGGTCGCTGCAACATATTGCAATGCACAATAAGCGGATGACCACCACCCAATCCGCACCAGCCACGCCCACTCACGCCCCCCTCTCCCCACGCGAGGTCTCGTGGGTGCTGTTCGCGCTGGCGATGGGCGGTTTCGCCATCGGCACCAGCGAGTTCGTGGTGATGGGCCTGATCAGCGAGATCGCGCGCGGTTTCGGTGTCACCGAACCGCAGGTCGGGCATGTCGTCAGTGCCTATGCATTGGGCGTGGTGGTCGGCGCGCCGGTGCTCGCCATCCTGGGTGCGCGGCTGCGTCGTCGAACCTTGCTGTTGTTGCTGATGGGCTTCTACGCGTTTGGCAATCTCGCCAGTGCGTTGTCGCCGAGCTATCAGGCGATGTTGCTGTTCCGCTTCATCGCCGGGCTGCCGCATGGCGCCTACTTCGGTGTGGCGGCGCTGGTCGCGGCGCATATCAGCCCGCCGTCGCAGCGCGGCACCGCGGTCGGGCGGGTGATGCTCGGTCTCGCGGTCGCGTTGCTGATCGGCAATCCGCTGGCGACGTGGCTGGGGCAGCTGCTGAGCTGGCGCTATGCCTTCGGTCTGGTCAGCATCATCGCGATCGCCACCGTGCTGATGACTGCGCGGGTGTTGCCGCCGGGCATGGGCGCGCCGCGCGCGGATGCATTGGCCGAGTTGCGCGATTTCAATCGTGCGCCGGTGTGGTTGTCGCTGGCCATCGGTGCGATCGGTTTCGCCGGCATGTTCTGCGTCTTCAGCTATCTCTCGCCGACATTGGTGCAGGTCACCGGCATGCCCCGGAGTTTCGTGCCGGTCGGGCTGGTGGCGTTCGGGGTCGGTGGAATCCTGGGCACGCTCGGCGGCGGCTGGCTGTTCGATCGCTACGGCTTCCGCGCCGCGGCCATGGTGCTGGTGTGGTCGATCGTCTTGCTGCTGGTGTTCCCGTTCGCCGCGCATTCGCCGTGGACGGTGCTGCCGGTGGTGGTCGCGGTTGGCACCATGGGCGCGCTGGCGACGGTGCTGCAATCGCATCTGATGGATGTCGCGGGTCGCGCGCAAACGCTGGCGGCGGCATCCAACCATTCCGCGTTCAACGCCGCCAATGCATTGGGGCCGTGGTTGGGCGGGATGGCGATCACCGCCGGCTACGGCTGGACGTCGACCGGATACGTCGGTGCCGCTACGGCGCTGGGGGGATTGCTGATCTATCTGTTGGCGCGTCGCGCATCAGCGCCGCAGCCGTAATCAGATCGGGAAAGAACGTCTCGAACGTCGCATCGATCTCCGCTTCGTTTTTTCGCAGCACCGGCAGGCAGGCGACCAGGCGATCGCCATTGCGCGAGAGCCGGCTGGCGATGCCGCGCACCGCGCGATCGACGCTGGCGCGTTCGCGATAGGAGCCGAGCCAGTCATGCTCCGTCATGTGCGGGGCGATGCGCTGCAGACGCGATGGAAGTACGCCGTGATGTTCGCGCAACACGCGATAGACGCGCGAGTTGAAATCGTCGAGCGACACATCGTTCCAGCGCGGCCACGCGCGTGCTAGGCAGTGATCGAAATACACGTCGAGGACGATGCCGGCATAACGACGCAGATCGCCGAATCGTGCGCGCGCCGCGGTGACGGCTGGGTGGGTATCGGTATAGCGATCGATGTGGCGATGGCGAAGGATCTCGGTACGCACTGGTTCCGACCAATCCTGCAGCGCCGATTGCCCATGCACGAAGTCGCCAAGCAGGGCGCCGAGGATGGCGTCGTCGGATTGGCGCGCTAGCCATGTGTGCGCGAGGTAGTTCATGTCGGAATGGTACCTGGCGTGCACGGACAGCCGATGCATGACAACCGTCACTGTGATCAGGGATGGGGTCCCGCGCTAGACTCCGCCCATGATCGAACTCCAGCATCTGAGCAAGCAGTACGGGGACTTCACTGCGGTCCGCGATCTGTCATTCATGGTCGGCGCCGGCGAGGTGATGGGCCTGGTCGGACCGAACGGCGCCGGCAAGACCACCACCTTGCGTTGCCTGTCGGGGATCATCCCGGCAACGACGGGGCACTCCTATATCGGCGGTGTCGATATCGCCGCCGATCCGGTCGCCGCCAAGCGCCAGCTCGCCTTCATTCCCGACGAGCCGCGCTTGTTCGACCATCTCACCGTCGAACAGCACCTCAACTTCGTCGCCCGCCTGTACGGGATCAGCGATTGGCAGGCACGCGCGCAGCCGATCCTCGACGAGCTGGAGATGGCCGACAAGCGCAAGCTGTTGCCGTCCGAGCTCTCGCGCGGCATGAAGCAGAAACTCGCGATCGCCTGCGGTCTGCTGCACGCGCCGCGCGCGGTGATTCTCGACGAACCACTGACCGGCCTCGATCCCTACGGCATCCGCCGCATGAAGGACACCATGCGCAGGCTCGCCGGCGAAGGCGTGGCGATTATCCTCAGTTCCCACCTGCTCGACCTGGTCGAAGAGGTGTGCACGCACCTGCTCATCCTCAAGGACGGCAACAAGGTCGTCGACGGCACGGTCGCGCAGGTGCGCGCGCTGTACGCCGCCGATGCCGACGCCAGCCTGGAGGACGTGTTCTTCCGCGCCACCGGCGATGCCGGGCACGTCCACGCATGATGTCGGCAAGCCATCGCTCCGGGGCGGTGTTCGGCGCCTTCGTCTACCTGCAGGCGATGTCGCTGTACAACAACGTGCGCCAGCGCGTGCTGCGCCTGCGCCAGCCAAAATACCTGGTGGGTGCGCTGATCGGCGCCGCCTACCTGTATTTCTTCATGATCCGCAAGGTCGTCGGCGTCGGCCACGCGCCGGCCAACATGAAGATGGCGTCGCCGGCGATGATGGCGGATTTCGCCACGTTGGCGGCATTGGGACTGGCACTGTACGTGTTCCTGGAATGGATTCTCTCTCGCGAAAGCGTGCGCCTGCCCTTCACCGAAACCGAAATCGATTTCCTGTTCCCGGCGCCGTTGACGCGCACGTCGCTGATCCACTTCAGCCTGCTGCGCTCGCAACTGGCGATCTTCTTCTCCTCGTTCCTGATCGGATTGCTGGTGCGCCGCGGCGTCGGTTTCGGCGGTGGCCATCCGCTGCAATACGCCACCGGCATCTGGCTGCTGATGTCGACGCTGAAACTGCATTCGCTGGCGACGTCGTTCACTTTCGAACACCTGATCGGATTCGGCGTGCGGCCGTGGTTGCGCCGCGCGATCCTGACCTGCGCATTGTTGGCGGTCGCGGTTGCCTGCTGGTGGCCGCTGCACGATGCGTTGCAGATGCCGGCGATCGGCAAGGGATCCGATATCGGTCAGTTGCAGCCGTGGTTCGACGGCATCGTCGCGACCGCGCCGCTGTCGTGGCTGTTGATTCCGTTCCGCTGGATGGTGGCGCCGATCTTCGCGCCCGACGCCGCGAGTTTCCTGCGTGCGCTGGTACCGGCCGTCGCGCTGCTGGTGTTGAATTACCTCTGGGTGGTGCGCGCGCAGGTGTCGTTCGAGGACGCGGCGATCGTGCACGCGCGGCGTCGCGCGGAAAAAGTCGCCTCGATGCGCCAAGGACGCCTGGGCCAGCGCGCGCCGAGCAAGCCGCGCAGCGAACCGTTCCGCTTGGCCGCGCGTGGCGAACCGGCACTGGCCTTCCTGTGGAAGGGGTTGGTGGCGATGGGGCCGCTCTATCGCTTGCGCACGTGGCTGATCGCCGCCGTCGTCGTGATTGCGGCTTGCCATTGGCTCGCCGCGGATCCGTCGCGCCGGGGCGCGCTGGCGGCGATCGGCGTTTCCGTGTGCGGACTCGGTGCATGGCTGCTCCTGCTCGGCCCGATGATGGTGCAGAACGGGTTGCGGCGCACCTTCGAGCGCCTCGACGTGCTCAAGGCCGCGCCATTGCGCGGCTGGCAGATCGCCCTCGGCGAATTGTCGACACCGGCGACGGTGATGTGTTTCGTGTTCTGGCTGTTGCTGCTGTTCGCGGCACAGGCGTTGTCCGCCCGCTACGACGCGCTGGCATCGACGCAGGTCATCCCGGCGGCGATCGGCTTGGCATTGATGGCACCGCCGTTGTTCGGGCTGATGCTGTGCGTGCCGTTCGCGGGCATGCTGTATTTCCCGGCGTGGATCCTGGGTGGCGATGGCAACAATCGCGGTGTCGAAGTGATGGGTCAGCGCATGTTCTTCATGCTCGGCTATCTGATCACGCTGGCGCTGGCGGCGATCCCTGCAGCACTCATCGGTGGCCTCGCGTTCCTGCTCGGTCGCTGGATGATGGGCTGGGGCGTCGGTGGAATGTTCGCCGCGATCTGCGCCGGTGCCGTCTTCGCGCTCGAACTTTCATTCGCGCTGCGCCTGCTGGGCGGCCGCATCGAGCGCTTCGATCTTTCGCAGGAATTGCGCTGAGGCGATTGTTCAAGGCGGGGAAGGGGTCGCCATCACCTGCCTGAGGAACGCGGTCGAGCGATCTTGCAACGCCTTGCGGTCGTGGCCGATACCCGGCACGCTTTCGAAGCGCACCTTGACTCCAGCTTGCGCGTACACGGATTCTGCATTCTTCCACCGGGCTGCCAGGGTGTCGCCGAACAGACGTTTTACTTGCGTGGCGGCAGGCTTGTCCCAGCCATCCCCGAAGTCGAGTGAATCGTTGTCGTCGCGGTCGCCCATGTAGAAATATTGCGGGACGCGTGCAAAGGCTTCGGTATCGAAAGGCTTTCCCACGAGCGCGTCGAGGTCGGCGATGCCGGCGGGATAAGGCAGCGATTCGCCGGACTGTCGTGCGATCGGCGCGATCGGCCAGCCGCCGGGCGAACCCACCGTCACCCCGCGCACGCGCTCGGGATGCAAGGCCGTGAATCGATTGACAAACATCGCACTTGCGGAAAAGCCCTGCAACAGCACCTGCGGACCTGTCTCGACGCCATCCCCGTTCAGGCGCTTGCGGGCGTCGTCGATCATGGCGATCAGTTGCAGGTCGGGCCGCGCGAGCACGGCATCGCGGGTGGTGAGTGCGTCGCGATCCAGCGCATGGGTATACACGCGCCAGTTGCTTGCCGTCCGTGGAAATGCCGGGATCAGCAGGATGACGCCAAGTTCGTCGGCGATGCGCTTGCGCTCGAAACCCGTAAGCCAGGCATCCCGGCGATGCACCGAAGGATCGTCTGAGGTGCGCCCGGAATTGTTGGGTTGCACCAGCAGCATCGCCCTGCCGGTGGCGTCGCGATGCAGCCGGACCGGCACGTAGAGGAAATAGTCGGAACGGAAACCGTGGCTAGCATCCGCGACGACGTGGCGCACATGCAATGCGTAGGGGCCAAGTGCCACGGCGGCGGCAGTCGCGCCCAACAGCACCAGCACGAGCAGCGTTTTCACCGTTGTGCCAATGATACGGTGCGGCTGCATCAATGCGTTCCGCTGGCCGGCGGTTGGCAATCGGCGCCCATCGCGACCGCATTGGTGCTGACGCAGGGACGGAAGTCCACCAGTCCGGTGAGTTGACGGCTTTCCCCGCGCGCAACCGCGAAGTGCTGCAGCGGCGGCAGCTTGCAACCGGCGAGGCCGCCGCAGGCGTCCGGGTAGAGCGTGTACTGGCACTGCCCGCTGCTGCTGTCGATGCATTCGAAGCGCGACACGCCATCCTGGACATGGATCTTGCTGTACAGGGTTTCGTTGTCCGATTGCACGCGATGGCTGTAGGTGGTTCCGCTTTGCGTACAACCGGAGAGCGCGAGCAGGAACTGGAACAGGGCGACGAACTTGGACACGGCGATTCCTCCCGGGGTCACATGTGCTTGAACAGGGCCATGAAGGGCAGGCTGACCGCGAGCGTTTCCGGGCGCTGCTTCAGGCGCACGGTGCCGCGGCCGCTGTCGTCGCGGACGATGCCGGCGATGGCCTTCAGGTTGACGATGGTGGAGCGATGGATCTGCTTGAAATGGGCGCCATCCAGTCGTGGCAGCAGTTCGCGCAACGGCGTGCGCAATATCGCCTCGCCATCGGCGGTGACCACGGTGGTGTATTTGTGGTCGGCGCGAAAATAGGCGACGTCATCGACCAGGATCAATTTGGTTTCGCGCCCGGTGCTGGCGGTGATCCAGGTCAGCGGTTCGATTGCGCCGGCCGCGTTCGGCAACGCGCCGAGCCTGTCGAGCAGGGTGGCGAGCGTCGCGGCATCGGGCAAGGCGTCCTGCGTCTGCAGGCGCGCAACCGTGGCGTCTAGCCGCTCCGGTTTCACCGGCTTGAGCAGATAGTCGATGGCGCCGCGTTCGAAGGCGTCGATGGCGTATTGGTCGTAGGCGGTGACGAAGACGATGCGGGTGCGCGGGCTGGCGTCGGCGGCGAGCGCCGTTACTTCGAGGCCGTTGAGGCCAGGCATGCGGATGTCGAGGAAGGCGATGTCGGGTTGGTGTTCGGCGAGCGCTTCCACCGCGCTGGCGCCGTCCTCGCATTCGGCGACGACCTGTAGGGCCGGCCACGCGCGCTTCAACTCGGCGACCAGCGCATGGCGCAGCAGAGTTTCGTCTTCGGCGACGATGCAGGTGCGCGACTCAGCCATGGGAGGCATCCTGCGTTGTCGGGACGGTGATCGTCGCGGCGACGCCGCTGGGGAAATTGGCGATCACCGACAGGTTGGCGTCGAAGCCGTAGCGCAGGCGCAGGCGTTCGCGCACGTTCTTCAGGCCGATGCCGCTGCCGCTGGTCTTGCCGGTGAAGCCTTCGCCATTGTCGGCAACCGTGATCGCGACGCCATCGCCATCGCGGCGCGCACGCAACCACACGACGCCACCCCCGGTGCGCGGTTCCAGCCCGTGCTTGATCGCGTTCTCCACCAGGGTCTGCAACATCATCGCCGGCAGCGGAGTCGAGCGCAGCGCATCCGGCACGTCGACCTGCACGTCGAGGCGATCGCCCATGCGGATGGCGAGGATTTCGAGATAGGCGAGCGCGCGTTCCAGTTCCGCACCGAGCGTGGACATCTCGTCGTCGGCGCTTGGCAGCGAGCGGCGCAGGTACTGGATCAGGTGGCCGAGCATCGCTTCGGCGCGTTCGGGATCGCTGCGGACCAGCAATTGCGCGCTTGCCAGCGTGTTGTAGAGGAAGTGCGGTTCCACCTGCGCATGGAGCAATTGCAACTTCGCTTCGGTGAGCTCCTTTTGCGCAGAGGTTTCGGCGACATCGGCGCGTTCGTTGCGGCGGCGTTCGCCGATGCGGCGGGTGATCGCGCGCAGGATGGCCTCGGCGTTCTCGTAGTTGGTGCCGTCGTCGACCAGGAACATGTCGCTCCACGCCGGGTTTTCCGGTTCGCAGACCAGGGTCACCCGGCCGCTGTCCTCGCCCGGCGTCACCGTCGCCAGCAGCTGGTTGCGCGGTTGCCCGAACCAGCGCAGCGGATTCCAGCGCTGCAGCGGGTGTTCGCCCCAGGCATGCGGGCGCACGACCTTGGCCTTCACCTGCAGGCTGTCGCGCGTGCTTTGCACCTGCTGGATGCCCGGCAGTTCGCGGATCGCGGCGTCGAGCAGGTCGAAGGCTTCGCCGGCTTCCAGAGGAATCTCCACCTGTCGGCGCTGGCGGTTGCTGGTGGCATCGCCATCGGTGCGTCCGGCGATCAGGCGCACGCGATGCAGGTGCGAGAACGCCCCCGCGATCACCAGCGCCATCGTGGCCATCGCGAAGATCACCATCGGTGCGGCGAATTCGCGAAGGAAAGGAACATTCGAGTACAGCGCAACCACGAGGAGCACGATGGCGCCCCAGGCGATCGCGATGCGCAGGACGAAGAACAGTTGTTTCAGCAGGGACTTGAACATGCGCGGCTCGCGATGCGGATCGAGTGGTTGCGATCGAGGATAGCGAGGGGGCGTGCGGGCGCCAGAGGGCATGCGACGAAACGGGGGATGGCGCGATGAACGAAGGGGGTTGACAACATACCAACTGGTCGGTATTGTCCAGTCCAACGCCAAATGGAGCCAGTGCGATGGGCATCGTCATCACGGCATTCGAACGCTCACCCGACGGCGGCAAGGGATTGGCGCGCGATACCCGCGTGCGCTGGGCGCTGGAGGAAACCGGTCAGCCCTACGGCGTGCGCCTGCTGTCGTTCCAGGCGATGAAGGAGCCGGCGCACCTGGCGTTGCATCCCTTCGGCCAGATCCCGACGTATGAGGAAGGCGGCCTCGCCCTGTTCGAAACCGGATCGATCGTCTTCCATCTCGCGGAGCGTCATCCCGGACTGTTCCCGCAAGACGCCGGTGCGCGCGCACGGGCGATCACCTGGATGTTCGCGGCGGTCAATACGATCGAGCCGCCGATCCTCGATCTCGTGACCGTGAGGATCCACGAGGGCGACAAGCCGTGGGCCGCCGAGCGCCTGCCCCTGGTCGCGGATCGCATTCGTGTTCGCCTGAAGCAGCTCGCCGCCCATCTCGGTGATTCCGAATGGCTTGATGGCGACTTCAGCGCCGGCGACCTGATGATGGTGTCGGTGCTGCTGAGGCTGCGGCCGTCGGGCATCCTCGACGAATTCCCCGGCCTTGCCGCCTACGTCGCCCGCGGCGAAGCGCGTCCCGCCTACCAACGGGCATTCGCCGCGCAGCTGGCGATCAACGCCCCCGCTTCGACTGCAGGTTGATCGCCATGTCCGCCACTTCTGCCGCCACCGTGTCTTCCCGCCAGCGCCTGCTCGACGCCGCGCTCGGCGAATTCCGCACCCGCGGTTATGCCGCGACCACGGTGGACGATCTGTGCCGCGCCGCCGGCGTCAGCAAGGGCGCGTTCTTCCACCACTTCGCCAGCAAGGAAGCGCTGGCGTTGGCCGCGGTGGAGTACTGGAACACGTACACCGGCCAGTTGTTCGCGCAGTCCGCCTACCACGCGTTGCCCGATCCGCGCGACCGCGTGCTCGCCTACATCGATCTGCGCGGCGAATTGCTGCAGGGCGAACTCGCGCAGTTCACCTGCCTGCTCGGCACCCTGGTGCAGGAAACCTACGAGAGCCATCCCGCGCTGCGCGCGGCCTGCCGCGCCGGGATCGAAGGCCATGCCGACACGCTGGTGCGCGATATCGCCGAGGCGAAGAAGAAGTACGCGCCGAAGGCGGCGTGGTCGCCGGAAAGCGTCGCGTTGTACACGCAGACGGCACTGCAGGGCGCGTTCGTGCTCGCCAAGGCGCAGGGCGGATTGGCCGTTGCCGCCGATGCCGTCGCCCATCTGCATCGCTACATCGAATTGCTGTTGCCCGTTCCAGTCTCGAAACCCAGGAGAACGCAATGAAAAAGCTCGAACCCTATCTGTTCGCCAATGGCCGTGCCGACGAAATGATCGGTTTCTACCAGCAGGCGCTCGATGCCGAAGTGCAGATCCGCATGACCTTCGGCGACAGCCCGGCGCCGTCGCCGATGCCGCTGCCGACCGGCTGGGAAGCCAAGGTGATGCACGCGACCCTCAAGGTCGGTGATGCGCAACTGATGATTTCCGATGGCGACACCGACAAGCCCGCCAACCACACCGGCTTCCGCATCTCGCTGGCGCTCGACAGCGAAGCGGACGTGCGTCGTGCCTTCGATGCGCTCGCCGCCGGTGGTTCGGTGCAAATGCCGCTCGGCCAGACCTTCTGGTCGCCGCTGTTCGGCATGGCGACCGACAAGTTCGGCATCGGTTGGATGATCGGCGTCAACGCCTGATACACCCGCACTCACACCCACACTCAAGGGAAACAGTCATGCAACTGATCGCT
Organism: Lysobacter sp.; assembly: GCA_030151365.1. Taxonomy (GTDB): domain Bacteria; phylum Pseudomonadota; class Gammaproteobacteria; order Xanthomonadales; family Xanthomonadaceae; genus Solilutibacter. The sequence goes on from JASLDW010000071.1 coordinate 66,978, forward strand.
TATCTCAATTTCGACGGCACCGCCCGCGAGGCGATGGACTTCTACGCCAAGGCGCTCGGCGGAAAGGTGACGCAGCGCTTCACCTATGGCGAATCGCCGATGGCCGAGCAGTGCGGTCCCGATGCCGCCGACAAGGTGATGCATTCCCAGGTCGAAGTCGGCGACGTCACGCTGATGGGCGCCGACGGTCCGCCGCCGCACGCCGCCGGCAGCACCACCATCAACATCGTCACCGACACGCCGGAAGAAGCCGAACGCATCTTCGCCGCGATGTCGGAAGGCGGGACGGTGCACATGCCGATCGCCGAAACCTTCTGGGCGCATCGCTTCGGCATGTTCACCGACAAGTTCGGCAAGGGCTGGCTGGTCAACTGCCGCAAGCCGATGGACTGATCGACCACTTCATTCCCCAATCCAAAGGAGTCCCCGCATGGCTACCGGAACCGTCAACCTGCATCGCGTCCTGCGCGCCCCCGCCGCCCGCATCTACAAGGCCTTCCTCGATCCCGACGCGATGGCCAAGTGGCTGCCGCCGAACGGCTTCACCGGCAAGGTGCACGAAATGGATGCCCGCGTCGGCGGACGCTACAAGATGAGCTTCTCCAATTTCTCGACCGGCAACAGCCATCACTTCGGCGGCCAGTACCAGGAGCTGGTGCCAGGCGAGAAGATCGTCTACACCGACGCCTTCGACGATCCCAACCTGCCTGGCGAGATGCGCACCACCATCGTGCTGAAGGCGGTGATGGGCGGCAACACCGACGTCGCGATCGAGCAAAGCGGCATTCCGGAAATGATCCCGGTCGAGATGTGCTACCTCGGCTGGCAGGAATCTCTGGTGTTGCTGGCGCAGTTGGTGGAAGCGGACATCCCCGACGGCCCGTGACGTGACGCGCGGGGATCAGTCGGCTTCGGCCAGCTGGTCCTGGATGTCTTCCAGCGACGATCCGCGGGTTTCGATGCCGTGACGCGCGAGCATGATCGCCGACACCACCATCACCGTGGCGATGGCGGCAGCGGACATCGCGAAATGCTGGAACAACCCCAGCACGCCGAGGCCGGCGCCGATCACGCCGCCGGCCTTGGTGCTGGCGGCGATGATGCCGGAGCCCGTTCCGCGCAGGTGGACCGGATAGATCTCGGCGGCATAGGGAATCAGCATCGCGACCACGCCGCTGATGCTCACCAGCAACGACGCCACCGCGACGATGGTCAATGTCGACGAGGCGATGTGCAGGGCGCCGAGCGCGGCGAACAGCAATAGCGACAACGCGCTCAACACGATGAACAGCACCAGCGAATGGACGCTGCTCCAGCGGTGGTACAGCCAGACCACGACGGCGATGCCGGGCAGGGCATAGACCGCGCCCTTCGCCAGCAGCGCGCTGGCCGCCTTGGGATCGACACCGAGTTGCGTCAGGTTGACCGGCAACCACAACAGGAAACCGAAATTGGCGAGTCCCCACGCCAGCCCGCAGACGATCAATCCCCAGCTGATGCTGGCGTGGCGACCGCGCAGCAGCGCACCCAATCCGCTGACCGGGTGCGGATTGTCGATGTCGGGCGCACCGGGATGCGTGGCGTCGTCGCTTTCGACCGCGGCCGACGTGCCTGCGAAGCGTTGCAGCACCGCACGCGCCTGCGCATCCAGTCCGGCGTCGGAAAGGAAGCGCGGCGATTCCGGGATCCAGCGGTTGAGCACGACGATCAAGGCGCCGGTCGGCAGGCCGAGCAGCCACAGCACGCGCCAGCTGAACATCGGTTCCAGCACTGCGGCCGCGCCGGCGGCCAGCAGGTAGCCCGCCGACGTGCCGATGCCGCCGAGCGCCACCAGCAACCAACCGCGATGCGCCGCCGGCACGGTTTCCGCCATCAGGGTGAACGCGACCGGCAGCAATCCGCCGGCCGATGCGCCCATCAGGAAGCACATCACCAGGTTCCAGCCGAACGACGGCATTGCGCCGCAGATCGCCGTGCCCATGAACATCAACGCCGACAGCAGGATCGCCGCGCGCCGCCCGAACAGGTCGCCGACGCGGCCCCAGACCACCGAGCCGACGGTCGTGCCGGTCAATGCGACCAACGGCAACCATCCGGCGGTCGGTTTCGGGATTTCGTACTCGTGGCTCATGCCGGGCACCACGAAACCGAGCGTTGCCGGCTTCATCACGTCCACCGCCAATGCCACCACCAGGACCGCGACCAGGGTCCAGTGTTCGCGATTGAGCGGCACGCCGTCGGCGATGTGGAAATGCACGCGGCCCTTGCCGCCATGCAGGGTGTTGCGCATCTGCGCGAGGCGCGGCATCAGGCCGTAACCGGCCAGCGCGACGCCGAGCGGAATCGCGGCCATGCCGGCCAGCATCCAGCCATCCATCGGCATGCCGACCATCTGCCAGTGCGTGTAACGACCCATCAGGAACATCGGGGCATGGGCGAACACGCCCGCGGTCAGCAGCAGGCAGCCGAGCCAGAACGCAATGGGATGGTGGAAGGCAATGCCGTCGGAAGCGTTCGCTCGGGTCGTTGTCGGATGTGCGCTCATGCCCGGATTCTGGCAGATGCGGGCAATGCACGTCGCGGTGGCCCGTGCGTTCGCGCTTCCCTTATGATCGCCGGTCGGCCGAAGAGGGGGCACCATGCACGCAGTCACCAACACCACCGAGATCTTCCTGATCGCGATGGGGATCATCCTGACGGTTCCCTATCTGATCTGGCGCATCTGTCGCACCGATTACTACGCGCCGCTGGTGGTGGTGCAGATCATCGCCGGCATCCTGCTTGGCCCCGGCATCCTCGGCAAGCTGTTTCCCGAGTACTACGCCTACGTGTTCAGCCCCGCGGTGATCGCGCCGCTCAACGGCATCGCGTGGTGGGCGGTGATGCTGTTCGTCTGCATCGCCGGCGTCGAACTCGACTTGAAGCGCGTGTGGACGCATCGCGGCGAATCGCTGACCTCCGCCGGATTCGCGCTGGGCACGCCGCTTGTCCTCGGAGGCGTCGCCGCGTTGGGAATGCTGGCGTTCCCCGGCTGGATCGGCCCGAAAGCGCAGTCCTGGCAATTCGTGCTCGGCATCGGCATGGCCTGTGCGGTGACGGCGTTGCCGATCCTGATCCTGCTGATGGAAAAACTCGAGATCCTGCGCGCCCCGATCGGCCAGCGCCTGTTGCGCTACGCCAGCCTCGACGACATCGCGATCTGGGGCGTGCTCGCCGTGATCCTCATGGACTGGACGCGCGTCGGCAAGCAGGTCGGATTCCTGGTGGTGTTCGCAGTGCTCACGCTGTTGTTCCGCAAGCTGATGCGCGCCCTGCAGGAACGCGATCGCTGGTACGTCGCGCTCATCTGGCTGGTCGCGATCGCCTGGGGCGCGGACTGGTCCGGCCTGCACTTCATGGTCGGCGCCTTCCTCGCCGGCGCGGTGATGGACAGCGAATGGTTCGATCAGGAGAGCATGGACCAGTTCCGCCGCTACGTGCTGCTCGCCTTCATGCCGGTGTTCTTCCTCTCCACCGGCCTGCGCACCAAATGGGACGTCGGCGGCACCGCGGTGTTCGTCGCGGCGGGCGTGTTGCTGGTCGCGTCGATCGGCGGCAAGCTGCTGGGCATCCGCATCGCCGGGAAACTCCTCGGCTGGTCGCGCAGCGAAACCTCGATCATCGGCTGGCTGCTGCAGACCAAGGCGCTGATCATGATCATCTTCGTCAACGTCTTGCTCGACAAGCAGATGATCACCAACGAGACGTTCACCGCGCTGCTGCTGATGGCGGTCGCCAGCACGATGCTGACCATCCCGATGGTCGCGCCGAAGCTGGCGCGCGATCCGCAACTGACGTCGAAAGCGGCCTGACGCCGTGTCGCGGCGATCGGGTCAGTGCCCGGTTGCCAGCGACTCCTCGACCGCGCTGAAGGCGGAATGCGCGCCGCTGGCGGCGTTCTCGACGCCGGTAGCGAAATAGGCGACGCCGGTACCTGCCTTGGGATCGATCCACACGCCGGACAGCAGGCCGTAGGCATTGCCGGAGTGGCCGACGTGCAGGCGGCCGTCGCCGAACAGATCGTCGCGGCAGGATTTGCCGTCGCCCTGCCCGAGTTGTTGCGTTGCATAACCGTAGCTGCAGAAGAAGCTGCCGCGCTGCGGCTCATCCATCTCGCCGATGTCGCCATTGCGCCCGTTGTAACGCCAGTGCGAAGCCAACATGGTTTGCACGGATTCCGCGGCGAGGAAGCGCGATTTGCCGATGCGCCCTTCGTTCAACAGCAGTTGCCCGATCTTCGCCAGATCCATGACCGAAATGCGCAGGCCGCCCTGCGGCGAGAACAGCGTGCCGTTCTGCCCGGCGGCCCATTGCGCGAGATCGCAGCCGCCATCGCGCCCGGGAATCACCGGGCAATCCGGCGCCTTGCCGTGGAGATCGTCCTTCTGCGGCTTGCCCGCGGCGTCGTACAGCACGACGCCGCGCGCGATGGTCGCGGCGTCGCAGCCCGACCAGTTGAAGCAGGCGTGCAGCCCCAGCGGCTGCAACACCAGGCGTTGCATCAGGCGGTCGAAGCGTTCGCCGCTGGCGCGCTCCATCACGCCGGCAACCATCGGGAAATTGAGGTTGGTGTAGCGGAACCACGTCCCGGGCGCATGCGCGCCATCCCATGCCTTGGGATCGTTGGCGAGGGTGCGGATGTCCTCGCCCAGCGCGACATTCCAGTAGCCGGCATCGTCGGTCAGGCTGGAAGTGTGCGACAGCAGCATGCGCAAGGTGATCGGCGTATTCGGGAACGCGGGATTGCGCAGCGTCCAGCCCAGCCGTTTCGACACGTCTTCGTCGAGACTGAGCTTGCCCTGTTCGACCAGGCGCATCACCCCGAGCGTCGTCACCAGTTTCGACACCGATGCGATCCGCGCGGGATCGTCGACGGTGATGCGCCGTTGCGCGGCGGCATCGGCGTAGCCTTTCGCGTCCTGCACCAGGATGTGCTGGCGATCGAAGGTCACGCGCACTTGCGCGACCGGTTCGGCGGCGAATGCAGGGGTGCATGCCAGTGCGGCCAGCAGCGTCGGCAGGAACGGTCGCATGCGCTTCATGTCGCCTCCATCACTTGCGGTCTTTCGCGCTCTTGTCGCGCGTTGCTCGGAACTCGGAATCCTGCGACCAGTTCGGCCACTCGCGCGAATTCGCCAGCTGCCAGCCCAGCGCATACGCCACCTGCAGGTCGCGCGCGGCGCCGGTCACCGGCCACGAGGCTTCCCACTGGTCGGCGGGCTGGTGGTAACGGTCGCGGGTGTAGTCCTCGCTCAACTTGCGGCCCGCGGCGACGCCGCCATCGATCATGTCGTCGCCGGCTTCGAACGACACCGCCGGAACCCCGCGCTTGGCGAACGAGAAGTGGTCGGAACGGAAGAACAGTCCCGCTTCCGGATGCGAGTCCGGGCTGTAGGTCATGCTCCACTGCTTGGCGGTGGCGACCAGGTCATCGAGGAGACCGAGCTTTGCGCTGCCGGAAATCGTGAAATCGCGGGTCGGACCTTCCATGTTCATTCCGTCGATGTTGATCACGCCGACGGTCTTGCCCAGCGGATGCACCGGCTTGCTGGCGTAGTACTCGGAACCGAGCAGGCCCTTCTCCTCCGCGGTCACGAACAGGAAGCCGAGCGAACGTTGCGGTGCCGGTTTTGCCTTGGCGAACGCGCGCGCCAATGCCAGGACGCCCGCGGTCCCGCTGGCGTTGTCCACCGCGCCGTTGTAGATGCGATCGCCCTTGGCGTCCGGCGCGCCGACGCCAAGATGGTCCCAGTGCGCGCTGTACATCACCATTTCGTCGGGATGGCCGCGACCGGGCACCATCGCGATCACGTTGCGCGAAGTGATGACTTTCGAGTCCACCGCGTACTTCGCCGAGAAACGTTCGCCCTTGAGCTCGACCGGCTTGAAGTCGCGCGTCTGCGCCTGTTTCTTCAATGCATCGAAATCGAGGCCGGCGCGCTTGAACAGATCGACGGCGACATCGCGCTGGATCCAGCCTTCCAGTTGCGGATGGGTCTCCCGCGGGCGGTCGCGCACCACGTCGAACATGGTGTTGGTATTGGAATTCTTGACCGTCGCCCAGCCGTAGGATGCCGGCGTGGTTTCATGCACCACCAGCACGCCGGCCGCGCCCTGGCGCGCGCCTTCCTCGAATTTGTAGGTCCAGCGACCGTAATAGGTCATCGCCTTGCCGCCGAAATCGCCGTGGCCGGTCTCGAAGTCGGGGTCGTTGACCAGCACGACCATGATCTTGCCGCGCAGGTCGGCGCCCTTGAAATCGTCCCACCGGCGTTCCGGCGCCTTGACCCCGTAGCCGACGAAGACCAGCGGTGCATCGCGTATGTCGACGCTCCTGGAGCCGTCCAGCGCCGAGCGGATCGCGATCTGTTCGCCCTGCGTCATCGCGATGCGCTTGCCATCGGCATCCACCGACACCTGCGGCGAGCCGGTGATCTGCGAACGCAGCAACGGTACTGCCTGCGTCCAGCCGCGCTTGCCATCCTTCTGCATCGTGCCGCCGGGCTTCAGGCCGCCGGCCTCGAGTTGTTTGATCAGCCAGTCGACGGTTTTCGTTTCACCGGCAGTGGCCGGGCCACGTCCCTCGAATGCATCCGAGGACAGCACGCGGATGTCATTGGAAATCGTTTTCGGATCGAAGGTCGGCGTGCCCTTCGGGCCGTTGGCCGCATGCAGGGGGGCAGCGATGGCCGTGCATAGGGCGATTGCAAGGAAGGAACGACGCATCGGGCATCACCGGGGGCGGGAAGCATTCGATGTTAGCAATGCCCGCCGCCGCGGTGATGTTGCATCGCGCCAGCGCGATGCAAGGCCGGATCAGTGCTTGCCGCTGCCGGCTTCGCTGATGATGAAGCTGCCGAACGAGACGCCGAGTTCGACGCCCTTGCCCTTGCCGGACAATGCCAGCGAGATCGGGCCCTTGGTCACGACCTGGGCCTTCACCGCGTCGCCGGCCGCGGCACTCGCTTCGGCCGTGGCATAGCCGCCGATCACGTCGCGGATATTGTTGACGCTGGAGAACTTGCCCTGGCCGTCGCGGATATTCGACTTGCCGAAGGTCAGGCCGCCGCCCTTGGCTTCGATTCTCACCGGCAGCGTGCTGCCGTCGTTGCAGCGGACGATGCCGGTGCCCTCGGAGTGCTTGTAGAAAGCCGACCAGCCCTTGAGGTTGAAACGCAGGTTGCAGCTGAGCTCGCCGGCGCTGGCGTTTTGCGCGAACAGCGCGGCCGCGGCGAATGCGGCGATGAAAATGGTTTTGCGCATGGGCTTCTTCCGTGTGTTGCACCCCAGCGGTGCCCGCACATGTTGGACCATCGCGTCCTTAAGCGGGCGTGAGCGCAATACTCGCGGCGAAGCCGCGGTTCAGGTGCGGAAGTAGGGTTCGACCGTGCCCTTGATCTTCATCGTCATCGGCTGGCCGCGACGATCCAGGGCGCGGCCCATCGCCACGCGGATCCAGCCTTCGCTCACGCAATACTCTTCGACATTGGTGCGCTCGACGCCGTTGAAACGGATGCCGATGCCGCGCTCCAGCAGTTCGGGTTCGTGGAACTTGCTGCGCGGGTCGTTGCTCAGTCGGTCGGGCGGGGCGTCGGTCATGGCAGTACGGTGGCGGTGATACAGGCCGCAAAGGATACGCCACGCGCCTGCTGCGGCACACTATGGCGGCATATGAAAGACGATTCCGCCCTCCAGGCCCTGTGGTTGCCGCTCGACAGCGACCGCATCACGCTGCCCGCCGACGCTTCCGGCGTATTCCTCAACGCGCGGGCGCCGGTGCCGTCGCGCTGGCGCTCGCTGGCGTGCGTGCAGCCGTTCCGGCCCGATTTCGATGCGCTGGCACGTGCGGGTGCCGATGTACGATCCGGCGATGACGACATCGCCGCCGGATCGCAGTCGCTGGTCTTGCTGCTGGCGCCGCGTGCGCGTGCCTGGAGCAGGGCGTTGCTGGCGCGCGCCGCGATGTCGTGCGCGGCCGATGGCCAGGTCGTGGCCTGCGCGGCCAATGACGAAGGCGCGAAATCCATGGAAGCGGACTTCATGCGCCTGTTCGGCAGCGGCACCGTATTGTCGAAGCACAAATGCCGCGTGGTCTGGGCATCGCCGCAGACGGTCGACGACGCGTTGATGAAGGAATGGCGGCGCGCGGCCGAGCCGCGGCAGCGTGGCGATGGACTGTGGACGCAGGCCGGGGTGTTTTCCGCCGATGCGGTCGATCCCGCCAGCGCGTTGCTGATGACGCACCTGCCCGCCGATCTGTCCGGCAGCGTCGCCGACTTCGGCGCAGGCACCGGCGTGTTGTCGCGCCATGTGGTGCGCCATTGCCAGCACGTGCGTCGCATCGATCTTTACGAAGCCGACGACCGCGCACTGCAACTGGCGCGACGCAATCTCGACGATGCCAATGCCGACACGCGCTTCCACTGGCGCGACATCGCGGTCGGCGTGCAGGAGCGTTTCGACGCGGTGGTGATGAACCCGCCCTTCCATCTCACCGGCAAACGTGGCATTCCCGAGCTTGGCCAGCGCTTCATCGACGTTGCTGCCGACGCACTGCAACCGCGCGGACAGTTGTGGATGGTGGCGAATTCGCATCTTCCCTATGAAGAGGTGCTGGCGCGGCGTTTCGCGCGCGTCGACGCGGTGGCGAAGCATGCCGGGTTCAAGGTGCTGCACGCGGCGGAACCGCGCCGATGAGCAAGGTCAAGCTGCTGCGTTATCTCGCCAACCTCGGTTATGGCAGTCGCCGCGACGTGCTGGCGATGTTCGCCGACGGGCGCATCGGCGATGCCGCCGGCGAACCCCTGTATGGCGATGATGTTCGCGCGCACGATGACGTGCGCATCGATGGCGAGCCGCTCGACCCCGCGCCCGGCTTGTTGCTGATGCTCAACAAGCCGACCGGCTACACCTGTTCCACCAAAGACCAGGGTCGCCTGATCTACGACTTGCTGCCGCGACGGTTCCGCCAGCGCGATCCGGTGGTGTCGCCGGTGGGGCGGCTCGATCGCGACACTTCCGGTCTGTTGCTGATGACCGACGACGGCACCTTGCTGCACCGGATCATCGCGCCGAAGTCGAAGCTGCCGAAGGTGTATCGCGCGCGGCTGGCCAGCGACCTGCGCGGCGACGAAGGGGTGGTGTTCGCCAGCGGCACGCTGATGCTGGAAGGCGAAAAAACGCCACTGCTGCCGGCGGAACTCGAGGCGTTGTCGGCGCGCGAGGCGCGGCTCACGCTGCACGAAGGCCGCTACCACCAGGTGCGGCGGATGTTCGCGGCGGTCGGCAATCACGTCGATGCGCTGCACCGCGAGCGCATCGGCGGGCTCGATCTCGGCGATCTGGCCGAAGGCGAATGGCGTCTGCTCGGCGATCGTGAGCGCGAGGTGTTGTTTTCTCGGTAAAAACGTGCCGGCATTGTCGCCCGGCTGTGCGCCTTTAGCGGTTATCCGCGAAGCCAGCGCGTGCGATGCTTTTGATGTTACCCGCGCAACAACTTCCGATAGCCATCCACGCCGAGCGCCGTCACCGTCGCGATATTGCGCTCGATGATCGCGTCGGGATCCGGATACGCCGCCACCGCGCGATCGATGCTCGCCTCGCGCAACAGATGCAGCGCCGGCCACGGCGCGCGATTGGTCAGGTTCCCGGCGTCGTCGGGATCGGTCCCTGCGAACTGGTATTGCGGATGGAAGCTCGCGACCTGCAGTTCGCCGTCGAGTTCCAGCGATTCCACCAGCGCATCGGCCTTGTCGAGGAAATCGTTGTAGTCGAGGAAGTCCTCGAGTACCTGCGGATGCACCAGCAGGGTGGTGTCGATCGCCTCCGCCGGGGTGTCGCGCAACAGCAGCAACTCCTCGCCCAACTGTTCCAGCAACGCCGATTCGGTGCTGGCGTCGCTGACCACGATCCGGACCTGCTGCTTCACGTAGACCGCCTTCGCGAACGGGCACAGGTTCAGTCCGATCACCGCCTTCTCGATCCAGCCGCGGACATCGGCCTCGACCGTGGCGGCATCAATGCCTTCCATGTCCGTCAGTCGCGGAAGTTGTCGAACTGCAGCGGGCGCTCGAACTCCTGCCCGCGCAGCAGCGCCATCACGCCCTGCAGGTCGTCGCGCTTCTTGCCGGTGACCCGCAGCTTGTCGCCATTGATCTGCGATTCCACCTTGATCTTGCTGTCCTTGATCGCGCCTTGCAGCTTCTTCGCCAGTTCGCGTTCGATGCCCTGCTTGACCGCGATGGTCTGGCGGGCGCCGGCGACGTTGGTTTCGACGTCGCCCGGTTCCAGGCAGCGGGGATCGATCTTCCGCGCCGTCAGCCGCGCGCGCAGGATGTCGCTCATCTGCTGCAGCTGGAATTCGCTGGGCGCCGACATGGCGATCGATTTGTCGTCGAGGGTGTACTTGGCGTCCACGCCCTTGAAGTCGAAGCGGGTCGTCAGTTCGCGGTTGGCCTGGTCGACCGCATTGGTGAGTTCGTGGATGTCCACTTCGGACACGACGTCGAACGAGGGCATGGAACGCTCCTGGAAACCGAGGCGCACAGGGTAGCAGCCGCCCCCGTCCGTCCTCCGCAGGCTGTCGCACTGTCGCGATCTTCAAATTTAACCCGGGTCATATTCGCAAGTCGCGCCTTTCGTTTGTCCGGAGCCCGGAAATGTGGCCAAATTGGGGTTCCACTGCCCGGAGTCCGTCATGGCCGATCTCAAGGAATCCCGTGTCCCCGATATCGGCGACTACCACGACATCCCCGTCATCGAATTGCTGGTGAAGGTCGGCGATACCGTCGCCAAGGACGAAGGGCTGGTCACGCTGGAGTCCGACAAGGCGACGATGGAAGTGCCGGCGGAGTTCGCCGGTGTCGTCAAGGAATTGCGCGTCAAGCTTGGCGACAACGTCTCGCAGGGCAGCGTGGTCGCGGTGATCGAGGCGCAGGCTGCGGGCGAAGCGCCGCGCGCGGAGCCGGTGGCGAAGGCGGAAGTGGCCAGCGCCGAAACCGGCGCCAAGGTGCAGCCGGTCGAAGTCGCGGCCACGCCCGACAAGCTCACGCAGGAATCGATCGCCAGCAACGACGCCGCGCCGGCGCGTCCGCCGCAGCCGCAGCATGCCTCCGGCGCCGGCCTGCCGCCGGTGCGCTTCGATGCCGACGCTGTGATGCCGGACAAGGTGCCCTATGCCAGCCCGGTGGTCCGCGTGTATGCGCGCGAACTCGGCGTCGACCTGCTGCAGGTCAAGGGCAGCGGCGACAAGGGCCGCATCACCCGCGAAGACGTGCAGGGTTTCGTGAAGTCGGCGCTGGTCGGCGGCGGTGTGACACAAGCCGCCGCGGGCGGCGGCGGTGGCGGCCTCAACCTGCTGCCGTGGCCGAAGGTCGATTTCACCAAGTTCGGCGAGATCGAAACCAAGCCGCTGTCGCGCATCCAGAAGATTTCCGGCGCCAACCTCGCCCGCAACTGGGCGATGATCCCGCACGTCACCCAGTTCGATCGCGCCGACATCAGTTCGCTCGAGGAGTTGCGCGTCGCCCTCAACAACGAGAACGCCAAGGCGATCGCCGCGGGCAAGGCCGGCAAGGTGACGATGCTCGCCTTCCTGATCAAGGCCTGCGTCGCTGCGCTCAAGAAGTACCCGACCTTCAACGCCTCGCTCGACGGCGACAACCTGGTGCTGAAGAAGTATTTCCACATCGGCTTCGCCGCCGACACCCCGAACGGTCTGGTCGTTCCGGTGCTGCGCGATGCCGACCAGAAGGGCGTGATGCAGATCGCGCAGGAGATGGGCGAGCTCGCCGCGCTGGCGCGCGAGGGCAAGCTCAAGCCCGACCAGATGCAGGGCGGCTGCTTCACCATCAGCTCGCTTGGCGGCATCGGCGGCACCGCCTTCACCCCGATCATCAACGCACCGGAAGTGGCGATCCTCGGCGTGTCGAAGTCGGAAATGCAGCCGGTGTGGGACGGCAAGGCCTTCCAGCCGCAGATGATGTTGCCGCTGTCGCTCAGCTACGACCATCGCGTGATCGACGGCGCATTGGCCGCCCGCTTCACGTCCTACCTGGCGCAGGTGCTGGCGGACATGCGCCGCGCCATGCTCTGACCGGCCGAAGGCATGCCCGAGGCTCCGCCGCTGCGCGACCGCTTGCACGACACCGGTGATCGCGTGCGCGAGGCGGCGGGCGATGCGGCGTCGCGCAGCTGGGCCGACCTGCAACCGCTGTTCGATTACCGGCTGATCCACGCCAGCGGCTTCGATGTCACCGTCGGCGGGCTGGTCGGCGCGCTGCTGGCGATCCTGGTCGGCCTCACGCTGTCGCGCTACCTGCAGCGCTGGCTCAAGCGTTTCGGCGAGCAACAGCACGGCGCCAGCGAGCGTGCCACCATCTACACGTTGTCGCGCGTCCTCCATTACACCGTGCTGATCACGGCGTTCCTGGTCGCGCTCAACATGCTCGGCATTTCGCTGGGCAAGTTCACGGTGTTCGCCGGGGCGCTGGGCGTCGGCCTCGGCTTCGGCATGCAGGCGATCTTCGGCAACTTCATTTCCGGGTTGATCCTGCTGTTCGATCGTTCGCTCAAGGTCGGCGACTTCGTCGAACTCGACAAGGACGTGCGCGGCACCGTGCGCGCGGTGAACATCCGCGCCACCCGCGTCACCACCAACGACAACATCGACGTGCTGGTGCCGAACCTGGAATTCGTCAACGGCCGCGTCGTCAACTGGACGCACGGTTCGGTGAACCGGCGCATCCGCGTGCCGTTCGCGGTGAGCTACGGCGCAGACAAGGAGCTGGTCAAGAAGGCCGCGCTGGAAGCCGCCGCCAACGTGCCGTTCACCCTGGCGCTGGAAGGCGCGCAGGCGCCGCAGGTGTGGCTGGTCGATTTCGGCGAAAGTGCGTTCCAGTTCATGCTCACCGTGTGGCTGACCGAAGACGCCGCGCGCCGCAACGTGGCGATCCGCGCCGCCTATCTGTGGGAGCTCGACACCGCGTTGAAGAAGCACGGCATCGAACGCCCGTATCCGCAACGCGACCTGCACGTGCGCAGCCTGTTCGGATTGGAGAACACCGATGCGATCCGCGCGCTGCACGGCGAAGCGGTCGTGGCAACGCCGCCGTCGCTGCTGCAGGAAGACCTCGCGCCGGTCGAGCGCGAAGTGCTTGCCCGCAATGATGCGCAGGTCGACGCCGAGCGCGGCATCCGCGAAGATCGCGCCCGCGCCGAGCGCGAAGCCACACGCAACACACCAGAACCAAAACTTCCCAGGGAGAACCGCGATGGCCGAGATTGAAGTGAAGGTGCCGGATATCGGTGGCCACGATGGCGTGCCGGTGATTGAATTGCTGGTGAAGCCCGGCGATACCGTGGCCAAGGACCAGGGCCTGGTCACGCTCGAGTCCGACAAGGCGACGATGGAAGTGCCGTCGACGGCGGCCGGCGTGGTCAAGGCGCTGAAGGTGAAGTTGAACGATGCGGTGTCGACCGGCGACGTCATCGCGATCATCGAATCGGAAGCGACCGCATCCGCGCCGTCCCCCGCGCCTGCGCCCGTTCCCGCAGTCGCACCGGCGCCTGTTGCTGCCGCGCCCGCGCCCGCTGCGCCGACTCCGGTCGCCGCGCCACAGGCTGTACCTGCCCCGACCACCAACCACAATTACGACTGCGATGTCGTGGTGATCGGCGCCGGCCCTGGCGGTTACACCGCCGCCTTCCGCGCAGCCGACCTCGGGTTGAAGACAGTGTTGGTCGAACGCTATGCCACGCTGGGCGGCGTCTGCCTCAACGTCGGCTGCATTCCGTCGAAGGCGCTGCTGCATGCCGCGGAAGTGATCGACGAAGCCGCGCACGCCAATGCCTACGGCATCACCTTCGGCGCGCCGAAGATCGACCTCGACAAGCTGCGCGGCTACAAGGAATCGGTGGTCGGCCAGCTCACCAAGGGTCTGTCGGGCATGGCCAGGCAACGCAAGGTGCAGACGGTGCAGGGCACGGCGACCTTCGCATCGCCCAACACGCTCTCCATCGTCGATGCCGACGGCAAGACGCAGGCGTTGTCGTTCGCCCACGCCATCATCGCCGCCGGTTCGCAGGCGGTGAAATTGCCGGGCTTCCCGTGGGACGACAAGCGCGTCATGGATTCCACCGACGCGCTCGACCTCGCCGACGTGCCGAAGAAGCTGCTCGTGGTCGGCGGCGGCATCATCGGCCTGGAAATGGCGACCGTCTATCGCGGCCTCGGCAGCGAAGTCACCGTGGTCGAGTTCATGCCGCAGCTGATTCCCGGCGCCGATCCCGACCTGGTCAAGCCGCTGGCCGCGCGCCTCAAGGCGCAGGGCGTCGCCGTGCATCTCAAGACCAAGGTCGTCGAAGCCAAGGCCGGCAAGAAGGGCATCGAAGTCGCCTTCGAAGGCGAGAGCATTCCGGAGACCAAGCTGTTCGATCGCGTGCTGGTCGCGGTCGGTCGCAGCGCCAACGGCGGCAAGCTCGATGCCGCCAAGGCCGGCGTCACCGTCGGCGAGCGCGGCCTGATTCCGGTCGACGCGCAGATGCGCACCAATGTGTCGCACATCTTCGCGATCGGCGATCTGGTCGGCCAGCCGATGCTGGCGCACAAGGCCACGCACGAAGGCAAGCTCGCCGCGGAGGTGATCGCCGGCGAGAAGAAGGAATGGGTGGCGCGGGTAATCCCGAGCGTCGCCTATACCGATCCGGAAATCGCCTGGGTTGGCGTCAGCGAAACCGAAGCCAAGGCCAAGGGCCTGAAGGTCGGCGTCGGCAAGTTCCCGTGGGCGGCATCGGGTCGCGCGATTGGTCTGGGCCGCACCGAAGGCTTCACCAAGCTGATCTTCGACGAAGCGACGCATCGCGTGATCGGCGGCGGCATCGTCGGCGTGCATGCCGGCGAACTGATCAGTGAAGTCGCGCTTGCGATCGAGATGGGCTGCGAAGTCGAGGACATCGGCCACACCATCCATCCGCATCCCACCTTGTCCGAATCTGTGGGCATGGCCGCCGAGGTCTACGACGGCACGATCACCGATCTCTACATTCCGAAGAAGAAATAAGGAGAAGGGGATGTTGCGAGCAATGGTCCTGATTGCATTGCTGGCAACAGCCGACATTGCATCCGCGGACGAGGACGATCCGCAGCTCGCTGCTGCATTGGCGAAATGTCCGGGTGCGGCAAAGTTCGCGAAACAGCGCGAAAGCCTTGCGGCTGCCAAGAAGAAGACGGAACACGACGCGCCGGCGCCGAAAGATCCGGCGCTGCGCCAACGCCTGCTAGACATGGAGAAGGTCGACCAGGAGGTCCGCGGCAAGGACTTCGCGAAAATGACCCAGGACGATCTCAAGCGCTGGATGGATGTGGATGCCGCCAACCTGCCGCAGATCAAGAAGATCGTCACCGGGCATGGCGGCTTGCCGAGTCGGGCGGAGGTAGGCGCCGATGGCGTGTCGGCGGCATGGATCCTGGTGCAGCACGCCGATGCCGATCCCGCGTTCCAGTCCGATGTCCTGGAAAAGATCGCGCCGCTGGTCAGAAGCGGCGAAGTCACCTCGCAGGAATACGCGCTGCTGACCGATCGAGTGCTCGTAAATCATGGCAAACCGCAGCGCTACGGCAGCCAGTTGATCGCCACGAACGGCAAGTGGGTGCCCAAGCCGATGGAGGCGCCGGGACAGGTCGACCAGCGCCGTGCCGCAATCGGCGAAATGCCGCTGGCCGACTACATATGCGTGGCCGGACAGATGTTCCCGCCCCCGCCGGCCAGTGTCGGCGAGACGTTGAAGAAGTAGCGAAGCGCGGTATCCAGGGCGTCGTGACGGACTCGACTTGTCGCCGCGCCAGACCGCTAGCATGATGCGTGAATCGCCTCTTCTGGAGTGTTCATGCGCATCTCCTTGCTTGCTCCCGTCCTGATGCTGGCTCTGGCTTGTGCACTTCCCGCCGCCGCGGCCGACACGGTCGTGGT
The DNA here is from genome assembly GCA_030151365.1 of Lysobacter sp. Classification (GTDB taxonomy): domain Bacteria; phylum Pseudomonadota; class Gammaproteobacteria; order Xanthomonadales; family Xanthomonadaceae; genus Solilutibacter. The sequence continues at coordinate 82,985 of JASLDW010000071.1, forward strand.
GACCGCCGCGAAGATGATCGATGTCGCCAGCGGGCGCGTGGTCGACCGTCCGCAGGTCGTCGTCACCGATGGCCGCATCACCGCGGTCGACCGCCAGGGCGATGCCGCGCCGGCCGATGCGCGCCGCATCGATCTCGGATCACGCACGCTGTTGCCGGGCCTGATCGACATGCATGTCCACCTCACCGCCGATCCCACCATCAGCGGCTATCGCGGCCTGGAATTCACCGACAACTTCTGGACCGTGGTCGGCGTCGCCAATGCGAAGAAGACGGTCGAAGCCGGTTTCACCACCGTGCGCAACGTCGGCTCCGCCAATTACGACGACGTCGCCTTGAAGCAGGCCATCGAACACGGCTACGTGCCCGGCCCGCGCATCGTGCCGGCGACCTATGCGATCGGCGCGACCGGTGGCCACTGCGATTCCACCGAATTCCCGCCGTCGATGCAGGTGCCGAATCCCGGTGTCGCCGATGGCCCGGAAGCGATCCGCGCCACCGTGCGCAAGCTGCGCAAGTACGGCGCCGAAGTCATCAAGTTCTGCGGCACCGGTGGCGTGCTGTCCAAGACCGATACCGTCGGTGGCCAGCAATATTCACTGGAAGAGATGAAGGCGCTGGTCGACGAAGCGCACCAGCTCGGCCTGCGCGTCGCGGTGCATGCGCACGGCACCGCCGGCATCAATGACGCGATCCGCGCCGGCGCCGACACCATCGAGCATTGCAGCCTGGCCGATGCCGAATCGTTCAAGCTGGCCAAGCAGCACGGCACCTGGTTCTCGATGGACGTCTACAACGACGACTACATCCTCAGCGAAGGCGCCAGGAACGGCGTGTTCGCGGAATCGCTGGAGAAGGAACGCGCGATCGGCCGCAAGCAGCGCGAGACCTTCAAGGCGGCGCACGCCGCCGGGGTCAAGATGGTCTTCGGTACCGACGGCGGCGTTTACCCGAACGGCGACAACGGCAAGCAGTTCGCGACGATGGTGCAGTGGGGGATGACGCCGATCGAGGCGATCAGGGCCGCCACCGTCAATGCCGCCGAGGCGCTGGGTCGCGCGAACGATGTCGGCGCGATCGCGGTCGGTCGCTATGGCGACCTCATCGCCGTCGATGGCGATCCGCTCGCCGACGTCGGCCTGCTCCAGCACGTCTCCTTCGTGATGAAGGGCGGCCAGGTGGTCAAGTCGGCACAGTAAGCCGCGAAGCCGGATCTTCCCGCAAAAACAAACGGCCCCTTGCGGGGCCGTTTGCGTCACATCCCTATGATGCCGCTCGAATTACTTCTTGTCCGGGCACTTGGCGAACTTGCCCTTGGCGTCGCGGCAGCGCTCGGCCTTCGGCTTGGCCGTCTCGCACTTGGCGAAGTGGCCCTTGGCGTCGCGGCAGCGGGTGGTGTCGGCCTTCTTGGCCGGGGTTGCCGGAGTGGCGGCGGTCGCCGGGGTGGCCGAAGTCGCCTTAGTGGCGGGCGTGGCCTTGGTCGCCGGCGTGGCCGGAGCAGCCTTCGCGGCCGGGGCAGCCTTGGCAGCCGGAGCGGCCGTCTGCGCAAAGGACGCGGTGCTGGCCAGGGCAAGGGCGGCGGCCAGGGAGAGGGCGGAGAGCAGACGCATGGCAAAACCTCTGGTGGGTGGTTGGTAGGCGGAGTCTAGGCCAGCTTCGGTGATGGTGAGTACGTCCGCAGGATGACGGTTTGTTCATGCTTTCGCGACGACCGCCACAGGGGGATGAATGGGCCTTTGGTTGAAAGGTTTTTTTAACGCCTGCTATAATTTCGGGGCTAAACAGGCCGGTGCTTGCTGCCGGTCGGTCGTTCCCTGACCCGAGTCATCCAAGTGTCGAGTTCCGTTGCCGCAGGTCGGCAGCTGGCACAGCGGGTGGTGATCCACCAGATCGCCGTGACGCTGCTGCTGGCCCTGATCTGTCTCCTGTCGGGCCCGAAGGCTGCTGCCGGGGCGTTGATGGGCGGGGTGTCGATGTTGCTCGGGGGGCTGGTGGCCGCGATCGTGATGTTCACGGGCGGGGTGCCAGGCGGGGCAGGTTGGTTGATGCGCCTGCTGCTGGGGACGGCAATGAAGTGGAGTTTGGTCGTGGTGGGCCTGTACCTGGCCATCGCGACGTGGAAACTGCCGGCACCAGCCGTTTTGGCGGGTGCGGCATTGGCCGCCGCGGCATTTTTGCTTGCGGCACGACAGTGGAACCGAGGACGCACGGCGTGATTCTTGAACCTGGCAATGGCGGCGAATCGGGTGGCGGAGGCCTGACCGAGTACATCGTTCACCACCTGACCCACAACGTGAAGCAGACGGCGCTGGGCCCGTTCCACGTCGACAGCTGGTTGATCGCGCTGATCCTGGGCGCGCTGGCCAGCCTGCTGCTGTGGAGCCAGGCGCGCAAGGCGACTGCCGGCGTGCCGGGCAAGATGCAGGCCTTCGTCGAGATCGTGGTCGAGTTCGTCGACGGCCAGGTCCGCGACGCCTTCCACGGCGACCGCAAGTTCATCGCCCCGCTGGCGCTGACCATCTTCGTCTGGGTGGTCTTCATGAACACCATGGACCTGATCCCGCTCGATCTGCCGACGGCGCTGATCACGGCGAGCGCCGGCCAGGAAACCGCGCACCACACCTTCCTGCGCCTGGTCCCGACCGCAGACGTCAACACCACCTTCGCGATGAGCGTGACGGTGCTGCTGTTGATCATCTTCTATTCGATCAAGGCCAAGGGCTTCGGCGGCTTCACCAAGGAGCAGTTCACCGCGCCGTTCCACGCCGAGGGCACCTTCGCCAAGATCGTGCTGGCGCTGCCCAACTTCTTCCTCAACATGGTCGAACTGCTGTCCAAGCCGGTGAGCCTGGGCATGCGACTGTTCGGCAACATGTACGCGGGCGAGCTGATCTTCATGCTGATCGCCGGCCTGTTCATGAGCTGGGTGACCTTCCTGCCGGCGGTGTTCATCAATGCCGGCTGGGCGATCTTCCACATCCTGATCATCCTGCTGCAAGCCTTCATCTTCATGGTCCTCACCGTCGTCTACCTGGCGATGGCGCAGGAACACCACTGATCCACCGCTTCATCCTCCAATCAACCTCGCAATCCAATCGGAGTTACACCATGGAATTCATCGCCAACCTGCAAGGCTTCA
>JASLDW010000096.1 GCA_030151365.1 Lysobacter sp.
GCGCCACGCCGACGCGGCGTTGCAGCGCGGCGGTTTCGACCAGCTGGTCGTGCCCAGCGGCACCTCGCACTACCAGGTCTTCGACGACCGCGACTATCCCTATGCGGTGAACCCGCAGTTCAAGTACTGGCTGCCGGTCACGCGCGCGCCGGGCAGCTGGCTGGTGTACACGCCGGGCCAGAAACCCAAGCTGATCTTCCTGCAGCCGCGCGATTATTGGCACGTGGTACCGCAGGCGCCGAGCGGCTACTGGGTCGACCATTTCGACATCGTCACCATCCGCACCGCCGACGAAGCGAAGCAGCACCTGTCGGCGACGGCAAGGCTGGCGATCCTCGGCGAGGCGCAGAGCGCGCTCGGCAATGCCTTCGCGCCCAACAATCCCGCCGAAGTGATCCAGTACCTGGAATACCACCGCGGCTACAAGACGCCGTACGAAATCGCGATGATGTGCGAGGCCACCCGTCGCGGCGTGCGCGGCCACCGCGCCGCCAAGCGCGCCTTCGATGCCGGCGCCAGCGAATTCGGCATCCACCTGTCGTATTGCCAGGCCGCCGGCCAGGACAGCCTCGAGCTGCCGTACCAGAACATCGTCGCCCTCAACGAACACGGCGCGGTGCTGCACTACACCGGGCTCGATCGCCTGCCGCCCAAGCCCTATCGCAGCCTGCTGATCGATGCCGGCGCCAGCCATGCCGGCTACGCCTGCGACATCACCCGCACCTATTCGGCGCAGCACGACGATTTCGCGGCGATGATCGAACGCGTCGATGCCGCGCAACAGGCGATGTGCGCGCAGGTGCGCCCCGGCGTCGATTACCGCCAGATCCACCTCGACGCGCATCTCGCGCTGGCCGGCGTGCTCAAGGAGTTCGGCGTGATCACGGTGTCGCCGGAAGCGGCGGTCGCGACCGGCGTCAGCAGCGCGTTCTTCCCGCACGGCATCGGCCACGGCATCGGCCTGCAGGTGCACGACGTCGCCGGCTTCGCCGAAAGCGACCGCGGCGGCACCCTGCCCAAGCCGGACGGCCATCCCTATCTGCGCCTGACCCGCCCGCTCGCCGCCGGCATGGTGGTGACGATCGAACCTGGCATCTACTTCATCGACATGCTGCTGGACGAACTGAAGGCAAAGGGACTCGAAGGCAGCGTCGATTGGGCCGCAGTCGAACGCTTCAAGCCCTATGGCGGCATCCGCATCGAGGACGACGTCGCCTGCACCAACGACGCTCCGATCAACCTGACCCGCGAAGTCTGGAAGGAGATCGCATGAACAAGTTCCTGATCGCATTGCCGCTGTCCGCGCTTGCGCTGTCCGCCTGCCAGCAGCAGGCGCCGGTCGACCAGGCCGTGAACGACGGTTGCCTGCATTACTCGCCGGCGCAGACCGTCCTGGTCGGCAAGACCTACTCCAAGGAAGTCACCGCGCCCGGCAAGATGACGCGCAAGGCGCTGATGATGAAACTCGATGCGCCGACCTGCGTGTCGCCGCTGGCGAGCAGCCACGCCGACTTCAAGCGCGTCGACAACATCCAGGACATCGAGCTGGTCGCCCAGAGCGACATCGTCGACATGTTCAAGCTCGAAGGCTATCGCGTGCGCGCCAAGGGCGCGCTCGCCACCGAACAGGGCGATGGCGCCGCCGCGCCGGTCGGGATGACCCTGCTGACGATCGGCCCGGCCGATCCGAATCAGTAACGCAGCCCGAACCAATAACGCCTGAATCAGCGACGCCGAGCCGACGGTCAATCCGGTTCGGCGACCTTGTCCACGCTCGCCACGGTCGAGCGCAGCAGGCCTTCGCCCGCGAACAGCGCCAACGCGATCCAGATCAGCACGAAGCCGACGAGGCGGGTGCCGTCGAAGGCTTCATGGAAGACGAACACCCCGAGCAGGAACTGGATGGTCGGGGCGATGTATTGCATCAGGCCGACGGTGGTCAGCGGCACGCGCCGCACCGCGTAGGCGAATCCGACCAGCGGCAATGCGGTGACGATGCCGGACAGCACCAGCAGGCTGCCGATCCACGCCCCCTGGCCGAAACCGATGCCGCCGTGGCCGGACTGCCAGGCCAGCATCGCCAGCGCCGGCACGAACAGGTAGGCGCCTTCCACGCCCAGTCCGCTGACCGAATCGACGGCCGCAAGCTTGCGGACCAGGCCGTACAGCGCGAACGAGCCGGCCAGCGCCAGCGCGATCCACGGCAACCGCCCGTAATTGACCGTCAGCCACAGCACGCCGACCATGGCGATCGCCACCGACAGCCATTGCAGCGGCCGCAGGCGCTCACGCAGGAAGACGACGCCGATCAGCACGTTGAGCAACGGGTTGATGAAATAACCCAGCGCGGTTTCCACCACGTGGCCGGCGTTCACCGCCCAGATGTAGAGGCCCCAGTTGAAGGCGATCAATGCGCCGCTCGCCGCCAGCATCTTGCGCAGGCGCGGTTGCGCCAGCACGCCGCGCAACCAGCCGCGACCGTCGCGCCAGAGCAGGAAGACGCCGACGAACAACGCGCTCCAAACGATGCGCTGGAGGACGATGGCCAGCGACGGCACCGACTTCAGCGCGTGCCAGTACAGCGGCATCACGCCCCACAGCACGAAGCTGGCGACCGCCATCCAGGTGCCGCGTGCAATTTCGCGGTCGGTCGGGCCGCCCATCACTTCGCCGCCGCCGAATTGCCGCGCGCGGCCTTGCCGATCGTCATCGCCAGCACCGCGAACACGATGATCGCCATCGGGATCAGGTCCTTGGCGCTGAAACGCTCGTTGGCCAGCAATGCGCCGAGCACCACCGCGATCACCGGATTGACGTAGGCATAGCTGCCGGCGAGCGCCGGCCGTACGTGGTGCAACAGCCAGACGTAGGCGCTGAATCCGATCAGCGAACCCATCACGATCAGGTAGGCCACCGCGGCGATCGCGTGCGGGGTCGGCGACTGCAGGTGTTCGCCGCGCGCGGTGGCGACGATGCTCATCGCCACGCCGGCGCACAGCATCTGCACCGCCGAGGTCATGAACGGCGACGGCAGGTCGCGGCCGCGGCTCCAGATCGAACCGTAGGACCACGCCAGCGGCGCAATCAACAGTGCAATCAAGCCTGCTGGCGACGCGCGCAGGCTGCTGCCGGCGTTGAGCCAGATGACGCCGATGAAACCGATCATCACGCCGATCCATTCCAGACGCGTCGGGCGATCGCCCTTCATCCGCGCGAACAGCGCGATCCAGATCGGCGCCGACGCCACCGCGACCGCCGCGAGGCCGGACGACACGCTCTGTTCGGCGAAATTGACGAAGCCGTTGCCGAACAGCAGCAGCAGGATGCCCATGATCCCCGCGTTCTTCCATTGCGCGCGCGTCGGCATCGGTTCGCCGCGCAGGCGCAGGAAGGCGAACATCACGCTGCCGGCGATCAGGAAGCGGATGCCGCCGAGCCAGAACGGGGTGAAGCCGCCTTCCAGCGCGAACTTGATCGCGAGGTAGGTCGATCCCCAGATGACGTAGACCGCGGCCAGCGCCAGGATGATCGCGGCGCGCGTGGGCGCGGGGGTGTCGGATGGCCTGTTCATCTTGCGGAGGCTACTCCTGACGGTCGCATCCCGATTGAAAAATCATGCGTGTTGGCGCAAGAATCTTGCATGAAGAAAAAGCAGCCGCACATCCTCGACAGCTTCGACCAGCGCTTGCTCGAATTGTTGCAGCAGGACGCCGACCTCACCCTCGATGCCTTGGGCGAAGCGGTCGGGTTGTCGCCCAGCGCCGTGCAGCGCCGGATCAAGCGCTATCGCGAACACGGGATGCGCCGGGTCGCATTGATCGACCCGCAGGCGCTGGCCTCGGCGACCCTGATCATGGTGTGGGTGCGCATGGAGCACGAGTCGGCCCACGACATCAAGACCTTCTACGCGCGCATGCGCGCCGCGCCCGAGGTGCAGCAGTGCTACACGCTGGCCGGCGACTGGGACTATCTGTTGATGGTGGCGACACCGAGCGTGCAGGAATATCGCGCCCTACTCGAGCGCCTGCTGAAGCCGCAGAAGAACATCAAGCGCTTCGAGAGCCGCGTGGTGCTCGATACCGTCAAGCGCGGGCTGGCATTGCCAACCCGTGCGTCGCGCTGACCGGAGCGATCAGCGGACCCAGGTCACCGCGTTGCCCGACTGCGGCAACACCTGGCTGGCGAGGCGCGAGTCGTGGGCGAGCAGGCCCATCGCGTCGGAGAGGATCGCAGCCGATTCGCGCAGCAGCGGATCCGGGCGGTTTTCCGCCAGCTTCTCGCGCGCGGCCTCCTTAGCGATGTCGCGCTCGTTGCCGGCCAGGCCATCGTCGGTGGCGTCGTCGGCCAGCGGATCGAGCGGCAAGCCAAGGCGCTTGCGCTCGGCTTGGCGCGACTTCAGCTTGGCTTCGTTCTTGTCGCGTTCGGCGCGGCGTTCGCCCTCGTTGAGCGAGAGGTAGTGCTTGGCCTTGAGCGCCTTGAACTCGGCCAGGTCCTGCAGCAGCCACTGGTATTCGAGATCGCTCTTGATGCGCGCCTCGTGGCTGGCGTCGAGTTGCGGCAGGATCGGCGCGAACACGCCGTACTGCTGGTGCGGCGCGGCGGGAATGCTCGACCACGGCAGGGCGTTGTCGTACATGCTCTCGCCGAAGCTGCTGGCGTCGACCGTCACTGGGAAATGGATGTCCGGTTCGACGCCCTTGTTCTGCGTGCTCGAACCCGACGGGCGGAAGAACTGCGCGATGGTCATCTTGACCTGGCCGAACTGGGTCTTGCGCGCGCTCGGGAACCGGTCGAGGTCGACCAGGTTCTGCACGGTGCCCTTGCCGAAGGTGGTCTCGCCGATGATCAGGCCGCGACCGTAATCCTGGATCGCGCCGGCGAGGATTTCCGACGCCGAGGCCGAACCGCGGTTCACAAGCACCGCGAGCGGACCGGACCAGGTGACGCCGGCTTCGTCGTCGCCATCCACTTCGACGCGACCGCCCGACTGGCGGATCTGCACCACCGGGCCGGTATCGACGAACAGGCCGGTGATGCGCACCGCCTCGCCCAACGAACCACCGCCGTTGTTGCGCAGGTCCAGCACCACGCCATCGACCTTCTGCGCCTTGAAGCCCTCGAGCAGGCGCTTGATGTCGCGCGAGGCCGAGGCGTAATCGTTGCCGCTGCGACGCGCGCTGAAGTCCTCGTAGAAGCTCGGCAGCTTGATCACGCCGATCTTGCGCGCCGGAGCGCCATTGGTCGCCGGCAAGTTGATCACTTCGCCCTTGGCTGCGTCCTCGGTGAGCTTGACCACGTCGCGCGTGAGCGCGATCACGTGCGGCTTGCTGTCGACCGGCGCGCTCGCCGGGACGATGCCGAGGCGCACGCGCGTGCCCTTGGCGCCACGGATCTTCTCGACCACGTCGTCGATGCGCCAGCCGATCACGTCCTCCATGGAGCCGGAACCGCCCTGCCCGACCGAGACGATGCGATCGCCGGGCCGCAGCAGCTTGCTGATCGCCGCCGGGCCGCCCGGCACCAGTTCGCGCACCACGACCACGTCGTCCTGTTTCTGCAGTTGCGCGCCGATGCCCTGCAGCGACAACGACATCTGCTGGTTGAAGCGCTCGGCGGCACGCGGGTTGAAGTAGTCGGTATGCGGGTCGGTCGCGTTGGCGTAGGCGTTCATCGCCAGCTGGAACACGTCTTCAGAATCCAGCTCGTCGATGCTCTTGAGCGTGGTCGCGTAGCGCTTGTCGAGCGTCTTGCGGATGTCGTCCGGCTGCTTGCCGGCCAACTTCAGGCGCAGCCAGTCGTTGCGCACCGATTGTTTCCACAGATTGTCGAGCGCGGCCTTGTCGGCCCACGCGGCCTTTTCGCGATCGTATTCGAAACGGTCGTTGCCGTCGAACTTGAAGATGTCCTGGGTGAGCAGCGAACGCTGGTAGGCCACGCGTTCGCGCGCGTGCTTGCGATAGGCCTCGAAGATCGCGAACGGCACCTTCATGTCGCCATTGCGGAACGCCGCGTCGAAGCCGGCGCGCTGCGATTCGAAACCGGCCACTTCGTCGGCGGTGAAGTACATCTTGTTGCCGTCGAGCAGGTCGAAATACTTCTTGAAGATTTCCTTCGACAGCGCTTCGTCCAGCGGCTGCGCGCGATAGGCGTAGCGACTGTTCGACAACAGCCCGTAGACAAGCCGCGCGGTGACCGATTGGTCGGCGTTCTGGGCAAGCGGGCCGTTCGCCGCCGCCGTGGCGGCCGAAGGATGGCTGGTCACCACCGCTGCGCCCAGCGCCAGCGGAATCGCCAGGGCCAGGGCCAGCACTGCACTGCGTCGCTTCATGGAATCCTCGAAGATCGAATCTGGAGCTTGGACACGCGGGATGCGCGAACGTTCACTCCGCCATTCACTCTGCCACATCCGGGTGCGCAAACACGCGACCCGGAAGTCACGGGCCGACGGACGGAAGCGCGCGTTCAGGATGGCCGGTTTGGCCGACGATTCAGGCCTGGTGACGGCCGGCTTCGGCGGCCTGGCGATCGGCGTGGTAGCTGGAACGCACCATCGGCCCGGAAGCGACGTGCTCGAAGCCGAGCGCCATGCCGTAGACCTCGAACGCCTTGAATTCTTCCGGCGTCCAGTAGCGCAGCACCGGGTGGTGCGACGGCGACGGCTGCAGGTACTGGCCGATGGTGATCATGTCGACATCGTGGGCGCGCAGGTCGCGCAGGGTCGCTTCGACCTGCTCCTGCGTCTCGCCGAGGCCGAGCATGATGCCCGACTTGGTGGCGACGTCCGGGTGCTGCGCCTTGAAGCGCTTGAGCAGTTCCAGCGACCACGCGTAGTCGGCGCCCGGACGCACGTTGCGATAGAGATCCGGCACGGTTTCGATGTTGTGGTTGAACACGTCCGGCGGATCCTGCGCGAGGATCTCCAGCGCGCGCTCCATGCGGCCCTTGCCGCGAAAGTCGGGCGTCAGGATCTCGATGCGGATGCCCGGCGCGGCGGCCCGTGTTTCGCGGATGCAATCGACAAAGTGTTGGGCGCCGCCGTCGCGCAGATCGTCGCGATCGACGCTGGTGATCACCACGTAACGCAGGCCCATGTCGGCGACGGTCGCGGCGAGGCGGCGCGGTTCGTCGGCATCCAACGGCTTGGGTCGGCCATGCGCGACATCGCAGAAACTGCAACGGCGCGTGCAGACGTCGCCCATGATCATGAACGTCGCGGTGCCGTGGCTGAAGCACTCGTGGATGTTCGGGCAGCTGGCGTCCTCGCAGACGGTGACGAGGCGGTTCTCGCGCAGTTTTGATTTCAACTGCTGCACGGCGTTGCCGGCGGGCAGGCGCACGCGGATCCACGAGGGCTTGCGCAGCACCGGCGCGTCCTGGAACTGCACCGGGGAACGGCCGATCTTGTCGCCGGCGAGCTGCTTGGCGCCAGGCTCGAGCGTGCCGCCTTCGACGACGGCCAGCGGGATGTTGCGTGCTTCTGTGGGACGCGGTTCGCTCATGGCGCCATTATCGCCCATCGGCGGGAATCAGGCGGCCTCGCGCCGCTGCCCGGCCAGCGCGGCGAGATCGGGCGCCGGCGCGGTTTTCGGCTTCAGGCCGAACTGGCGGGCGAGCTCGGCGACCAGCACCGGCTTGACTGCTTCCATGCCCCCGGAACCACCGAGATCATCCAGCGCGATTACCTGCAGGCCGATGTAGCCGCAGGGATTGATGCGCGAGAACGGCGGCGTGCTTTCACCGGTGATATTGAAGGCGAGGCCATGGAAGGTGCAGCCGCGACGGACGCGGATGCCGAGCGCGGCGATCTTGGCGTCGTTGACGTAGACGCCGGGCGCGCCTTCGCGGCGGACGGCGGCGATGTTCCATTCGCCCAAGGTGTCGATGATCGCCTGCTCGATGCGGCAGACGTATTCGCGCACGCCGATGCCGAGCCGTTTCAGGTCGAGCAACGGATAGGCGACGATCTGGCCGGGGCCGTGATAGGTCACCTGGCCGCCGCGATCGACCGGAATCACCGGGATGTCGCCGGGCGCGAGCACGTGTTCGGGCTTGCCGGCCTGGCCGAGGGTGAACACCGGGTCGTGCTCGACCAGCCACAACTCGTCGGTGGTGGAGTCGCCGCGGGCGTCGGTGAAGCCCTGCATCGCGTGCCACACCGGCACGTAGGGCTGGCGCCCGAGTTCGCGGACAACCACCTCGCGAACGGCTACAGCGTCCACTTCACCTCGGGATGCTCGCGCAATGCGGTATGCGCGGCTTCGTACTGCGCGCGCGATGCCGCCTTGAAGCTGAGCTTGATCGAGACGTACTTGCCGCCGGAGGAATCGCGGGTGGCGACGGTTTCGCGCAGCACCTCGATGCCTGCGTCCTCGAGCAAGGTCGGGATCACAGTTTCGAGACCGGCGCCGGCCGGCCCCATCGCGGTGATCTCGAACACGCCGGGGAACTGGAAGCCGTGCTCGGGATTGTCGGATTTGATTTCCATACCCAAAAACCTCTCATTCAAACCTGTTCACGTTCCGTCGCGAGCGATGGCAGATTGCGCGTGGACGGAGCGCAGGAACCGCAGTGTACGTCGTGGTACATGAGGATTCCGAGCACCGCCCGCGCGCAAGCTGCCGAGCGCAGCAGGCACGTGGGCAGGTTTTAGCGCGACTTCCACCACAGGACGAGGCTGTCCCACAGGCGACGGAAGAATCCGCCCTGCTCCACCGCGTCGATCGCTACCAGCGGCGCTTCGGCGATCTGCTTGCCATCCAAGGAAAGTTTGATCGTGCCGACCTTCTGGCCCTTGGCGATCGGCGCGATCAGGTTCTGCGGCACTTCCATCGACGGCTTCAGCGATTCGAAACGACCGCGCGGCACGGTGACGAGCAACGGCTCGGCCACGCCCAGGCGCACCTGCGGGCTCGCGCCCTTCCACACTTTCTGCACGCTGACCTGGGCATTGGCGTCATACAGCTTGTGCGTTTCGTAGAAGCGGAAGCCCCAGTTGAGCAGGGCCTGGACGTCGTCGGCACGCTGCTTCTCGCTGGTGTCGCCCAACACCACCGCGATCAGGCGCTGGTCGCCGCGCTGCGCCGAGGCCATCAGGCAGTAACCGGCGTTGGAGGTATGGCCGGTCTTGATGCCGTCGACCGAGGAATCACGCCACAGCAGCAGGTTGCGGTTGGGCTGGGTGATCGGGCCGACGGTGAACTCCTTGATCTTGTTCAGTGCGTAGGCCTGCGGGTAATCGTGGATCAATGCACGACCGAGCAGCGCGAGATCGCGCGCGGTGGACAGGTGGCCCTGCGCGGACAGGCCGGTGGGATCGACGAAATGGCTGTTCTTCATGCCGATCTTGGCGGCATAGCTGTTCATCAGCTGGGCGAAGGCTTCCTCGCTGCCGGCGACATGTTCGGCCAGCGCGATCGCGGCGTCATTGCCGGACTGCACCACCATGCCGGTTTCCATCTGCTCCAGCGGCGCGGTCTTGTTGACCTCGAAACCGCTGTAGCTGCCGTCGGTGCCGGCGCCGCCGGTCTTCCAGGCGTGCTCGGTCATCATCACCGGATCGGTGGCCTTGACCTTGCCCTTGGCGATTTCGGCGGCGATGACGTAGCTGGTCATCACCTTGGTGATGCTGGCCGGTTCCAGCTGGGTATCGATGTTCTCGCCCGCTAGCACCTGGCCGGTCGCGTAATCCATCACCACCCAGGCCTTGGACACCGCGGGTGCCGGCGCCGTCGGGATCGGCAGCTCGCCGGTGGCGACAGCCGCGGGTGCGGCATTGGCCGCCGGGGCTGGTGCAGGGGTCTGCGCGAAGGCGAGACCGAAGGCGGCGGTCAGTGCGGCGACGGAAAGGACGGCAACGGGTCTGGAGGTCATGTGCGGGGATCGATCGGCAAAATTCGGGGAAAACGGGCCACGATCGGCGCGGCCCGGGAAGACGACAAGTTTAGTCGCGGACGGGCTGCGGCGTCCCGAATCCGAGGCCGGAGATGCGGGCGGACAGCTCGGGGACTTCGGCGGTGTTCAGCGCGGCGACGCGCAGGCGCCAGTAGCGGCGGCCATTCGACCAGCCTTCGACGAGGCGGGCATTGGCGACCCCTGCATGCTGGACGATCTCGAGCGCGTGCTCGGCGTTCTGCTGGTTGGCGAATGCGGCGACCTGCAGGGTCGGACCGGAAGCGACGGCGATGGGCGTCGACGCGGATGCCGCTGCAACCTGCACGGGCGCCGGTTTGGCCGCCGGGGGAACCACCGGGGTCATCGATGCCGCGACCGGCTGAGTGACCGCGGGCGGCGTCACCGCCGGAACCACTGCGGCCGCCGCGCGCGGCTCGGGCGTGCCCGGCTTGCCGGTGGCGACATGCAGCCCGCGCGCCTTCATCCAGGCATCGAATTCGGCGGAGGTCATCACCTTGCCGTTCTGCATCATGTCGAAGCGGTAGTCTTCGGCGACCACCGGCGAACTCGCCAGCGCGACGCCGGCCGGCACCTTGCCGTCGGCGACTTGCTGCGCCAGCTGTTTCTGCGCGGCCGGATCATTCTTGGCCGCCGCGGCCAGCTCGATCGCTTGATCGGTTTCCTTGCTTTCCTCCGGCGTCAGCGCATCCACGCGCACGCGCGCCGTGCCCTTCTCGCGATAGCCCAGCTTCACCGCCGCGGCATAGCTGAGGTCGATCAGGCGGTTGGAATGGAACGGGCCGCGATCGTTGATGCGCACCACCACCGACTTGCCGTTGTCGAGATTGGTCACCCGCGCGTAACTGGGCAGCGGCAACGTGCGATGCGCCGCGGTGAAGGCATACATGTCGTACACCTCCTCGTTGGAAGTGCGGCGACCGTGGAACTTGTTGCCGTAGTACGAGGCGGTGCCGGTTTCGGAATAGCCGCGTGCATCGTCGAGCACGTTGTAGCTCTTGCCGAGTACCGCATAAGCCTTGTTGCCGCGCTTCGAGCGCGGCTCGGCCTTCACCACCGGCTCGGGGATGCGGTTCACGTCGGGAATTTCGCCCGGCACGCTGTCCTTGATGTCGGGGCGATAGAGATCGCCGACCATCTGCCCGCGCTTGCTGACGTCTTCCTGCGCCGGTGCGTAGGGCGATGCCGGCGACGCGACCCTGCCGCCCGTGGAAACGCTCGCCGTCGCGGTGCGCGGCACGCTTTTCGGCATCGTCGTCCCGTGCGCGGTGGATGACGACTTCGGCGCCGGCGTCGTGCTGCATGCAGCCAGCAACGAAGCACCCGCGATCAGCGCGAAGCGCCTCACGCGCCCGGCACCGGATGGCCGGCGATCACCTGCGACAACTGGTACACCGCGGTCGAATACAGCGGCGACTTGTTGTAGCGGGTGATGGCAACGAAGTTGGGGAACACCATCCAGTATTCGGGGCCGTTGGCGCCATCGAGGGTGATGATGTTGGCGGGCAGGTCGGCGGGCGCGGCCTGCAACGGTCGATATCCCATTTTCGCCAGGTCCGCCTGCGGCAGCATCGCTTCGCTGCGGTTGTCGGGATTGATCGGCTGCGCATTGGCATCGCGCGTCGCGCGCACCATCACCGGCTGGCCACGCTGCCATTGGCCGCGACCGACGAAGTAGTTGGCGATCGACGGCAGGACGTCGGCGAGGTCGTTGAACAGGTCGCGCTTGCCGTCGCCATCGCCGTCGACCGCGTACTGGCGATAGCTCGACGGCATGAACTGGCCCCAGCCCATCGCGCCGGCATAGCTGCCGCGCAACTGGGTGATGTCGAGGTGCGCCTCCTTCTCCATCGCGAACGCCTGCGCCAGCTCGTCGCGGAAGAAGGCCTCGCGCATGTTCTCGCGCTCGATCTTGTCCGCGGCATTGGTGCGCGGATAGCGGAAGCCGAGCGTGTACAACGCATCGGTGACTGGATACTTGCCCATGTTGGCGCCGTAACCGGTTTCGACGCCGATGATGGCGACGATGATCTCGGCGGGCACGCCGTACTTCGCCTCGACCGCGTTCAGCGCATCACGATGCCTGGCGATGAAGGCCTTGCCGCCGTCGATGCGCGCCGTGTTGAGGAACAGCGGGCGGTACTCGCTCCACGGCTTGCCTTCGGCCGGGCGCGACATCGCGGCGATGATCGGCTCGCGGATCTGCGCGGTGGACAACACCGATTCGACGCGCTGCGGGTCGACGCCGTACTTGCTGGCGGCCTGTTGCGCGAACTCGTGGCGCGCGACGGCGAGATCGGGCACCGGGCCAGTCGGGCGCGGCGCCTGCGGCGTCGGCGCGGGTGCCGGAATCGGTGCGGGCGCCGGCGGCGGAATCGCCACGGGCTTGGACGGCGGCGGTGCCTGCGTGGCGCATGCGGCCAGCATGAGCGATACCGCGGCGGGAGCAAGGAAGCGTCGGGTCATCGCCGGGGAGGGTATCACGCACCTTCCGGGCGAAGCTGACTACGCCGTTCAAGTCCGCCGTGGCGAGTGCGCGCGCACCGACATCACCAGGCCCATGCCTGCCAGCAACACCACCGAAGAAGTGCCGCCATAGGAGAGCAACGGCATCGGCACGCCGACCACCGGCAGCAAGCCCGCGATCATCCCGCCGTTGAACATCACGTAGACGAACAACGCCAGCCCCAACGCGCCGGCCAGCAGGCGCGAATAGGAATCGCGCGCTTCCATCGCGATCCACAGGCAACGCCCGATCACCACCATGTAGGCGAGGAACATCAGCGCCACCCCGATCCAGCCGAACTCCTCGGCCAGGACCGAGAACAGGAAATCGGTGGTGTGTTCCGGCAGGTAATTGAGATGCGATTGCGTGCCGTGCATCCAGCCCTGGCCGAACCAGCCGCCGGAGCCGATCGCGATCTTCGACTGGGTGATGTTCCAGCCCGCGCCGAGCTTGTCGGAATCCGGATTGAGGAAGATCAGGATGCGGTCCTTCTGGTAGGGCCGCAGGAACCAGAACCACGCGATCGGCGCGGCCACAGCCACCGTCGTGCCCGCGGCAATGAACCACCACCAGGAAAGCCCTGCAAGGAAGAGCAACAACAGGCCGCCTGCCGTGATCAGCATCGCGGTGCCGTCATCCGGCTGCAGGTGGATCAGGAACACCGGGATCATGAGAATGCCCCCGGCGATCACCGTGCTGCGGAACGACGGCGGCAACACGACGCTGCTCAGGTACCACGCCATCATCATGGGGACGCTGAGCTTGATCAGTTCCGACGGCTGGAAATAGAAGAAGCCGAGGTTGATCCACAGATTTCCGTGATGGCCGCGACCGATCAGCAGCGTGGCCACCACCGGCAGCATGGCCAGCACATAGAAGTGCGGCGAGATCGCCCGCAAGCGCGGCGGCGCGACGCGCGACAGCAGCCACATCAAGCCCAGCCCGATCACGAAACGCGAACCCTGCCCCATCACCATCTTCAGGCTGCCGTTGCTGGCGCTGTACAACGTCAGCAGGCCGCTGACCATCAGCAACAGCAACGCACCCAGCAGCGGCAGGTCGATGGTGCGCAACAGGCGCGCGACCCAGTTCGAAATGACCCTCAGCAACGGATTCATGGCGTCTGCTCCGCGCCGTCGGCGGGCTGCTGCCGGGCGTTGTCGTCCGTGGCGCCGGGATCCTCGGACTGCTGGGTCTCGCTGCTGCGATCCTCCAGCGCGTCGATGGTGCCCGGCGCCAGGAAGGCCTCGCTGCCGATCGCGCCGGTTTCGGCATCGGCGAACATCGGATCGCGGCCATCGGCCAGCATGTCCTTGCCGTCCTTGCCGGCGCCCGGCATCTTGCCGGTGATCCATGCATCCATGATCTTGCGCGCGATCGGCGCCGCGGTGTCGGCGCCATAGCCGCCGCCCTCGACCGCCACCGCCACCGCGATGGTCGGATTGTCGGCGGGCGCGTAGGCTTCGAACAGCGCGCGGTGGCGCAGGTTCATCGGCAGGTTGTGCGGATTGACCGCCGCCAGGCCGCGCCGGCTCACCACCTGCGCGGTGCCGGTCTTGCTGGCGATGGTGTAGGTCAGGCCGGCACGGATGTTGGTCGCGGTGCCGGCGCCATGCACGGTGCCGATCATGCCTTCGCGGATCACCTGCAAATGCGCCGGGTTGTCGCTGATGCGCCTGGGTTGCGGCTGCGGCAAATCGCCCCAGGTTCCGCCATAACCGACGCGCGCCGCCTCCACCAGGTGCGGACGCCGCAGGTAGCCGCCATTGCCGAGCGCCGCCACGCCTTGCGCCAGCTGCAGCGGCGTGACTTTCCAGAAGCCCTGGCCGATGCCGCTGATCACGGTGTCGCCGGCGTACCAGCGCGATTCGCTCTTGCCCTTGATGTGCGTGCTCTTCCACTCCGGCGACGGCAGGATGCCGCCGATCTCGCCGAACATGTCGATGCCGGTCGGCGAACCGAACCCGTACTTGCCGAGGTACTGGTCGAAGCGCGCCATGCCCATGTCGAGCGCGAGCTTGTAGTAATAGGTATTGACCGATGCGTAGATCGACTTGCGCAGATCGGTCCAGCCGTGGCCGCCGCGATGCGAATCGCCGTAACCGCGTTTCTGCCCGGGAATGTAGAACATGCCCGTCGACAGCACCTTGTCTTCCGGCGTGCGCAGCCCGCTCTCGAGGCCGGCCAGGCCGAGGAAGGGCTTGACCGTCGAGCCCGGCGCGACGCCGCCCAGCACCACGCGGTTGAATTGCGGGCGCGAGGGATTCTCGTTCAACGCCGCGTAGTCCTCGTGCGAAATGCCGTTGACGAACAGGTTGGCGTCGTACGACGGCAGGCTGACCATCGCGAGGATGCCGCCGGTGCGCGGATCGATCGCCACCGCCGATCCTTCCAGATCGCCGAACGCCTCCACCATCGCCCGCTGCAGGTCGAGGTCGATGCTCAGGCGCAGGTCGACGCCGGGCTTGGCCGGCACCACGCCGAGCGTGCGCAAGGCGCGACCGTTGACGTTGGTCTCGATGCGTTCGTAACCGACCTTGCCGCGCAAGGCATCCTCGTAATAGCGCTCGAGCCCGGTCTTGCCGACATGGCTGAAGGCGGAATCGAGCGACTTCATCTTTTCCTTGTCGCGCGCATCGACGCGGCCGACGTAGCCGATCACGTGGGTGAACAGGTCCTTGTACGGATAGACGCGACCGAAGTACGGCACGATCTCCACGCCGGGGAACTGCCAGCGATCGACCGAAAAGCGCGCGATTTCCTCGTCGCTCAGGCGCGCCTTCAACGTCACCGGCGCATGCGGGCGGCTGGCGTCGCGCGCGCGGTCGAAGGCCTCGATGTCCTCCGGCTTCAATTCGATCCGCGTCGACAATTGCTGGACCAGCGCCGCCATGTCGTCGACCTGGTCGGGCGTCACGTCGAGGCGGAATTCCGGCACGTTGTCGGCGAGGATGCGACCCTTGCGGTCGTAGATGAGCCCGCGCCCCGGCACGATCGGTCGCGGCTTGATCTGGTTGGCCTCGGCTTGCGCCGAATACATCCGGTGCTGGACCACCTGCATGCGGAAGTACCAGCCGCCGAGCACGGACAGCCCGGCCACCACCACCGCGAACGCGATGAACGCACGACGCCGGAACTGCTCGACCTCGAGCGCCTGGTTCTTGATTGCACTGCGTCGGGGCGCCATCAGCTCATCGCTCCCTAGCGTCGTCCGCGATCCAGCGTCGCCAGCAATGCATGTACCGGCCCCCACAGCAACGCGCCAACCACCGCCGCGCCGAGGCTCGGCCACGAATGCTGCGGCTGTCCGAGGAAGGCATGGATGATCGCGGTGACGATCCAGTCGTTCGCCAGCAAGGCGGCGATCGCCAGGACCTGCTGCCAGATCGGGTAGAAGCGCAGGCGCGAACGGAAGCGGTCAAGCAGGAAGGCGATCACCACCAGCCGCAAGGCGTATTCGCCGATCAAACTGCCCTGCACCACGTCGACCAGCAAGCCGACGAAGAAGGCGATGCCGAGACCTGTGTCGTCGCCGTGTTCGAGCACCCAGTAGGCGAGCACCAGCGCCATCCAGAACGGCCGGAACGGCGCGATCGCATCGGGCAGCGGCAGCAAGGCCAGCAGCAACGCCGCGAGGATGCTGCCGGCCTGCAGCAGGCGGGTGCGCCGGCGCATCATGGCGCATCCTCCACCGGTTCCATGCCGCTCTGCGATTTCCTGGCCTTGGCCTTGTCGTGCGCGGGCTTGGTGTCGCGTTCCGGCAACTGCACCGGCTTGAACACCGGCGCGGTCGGCAGCGTGCGCAGCAACAGCACTTCATGGCCGCGATCGGGCTGCGCCGCCGGCGTGAGATCGGCTTCGAGGAAGGCGCGGCTGTCGTCTAGCTTCAGCTTGGCGATGGTGCCGACGGGGAAGCCCGCGGGGAAGCGCCCGCCGAGGCCCGACGTCTGCACGCGGTCCCCGACCTTGATGTCGGCCGAACGCGGGATGTTGCCCAGCACCAGGCGGTTGCCGCGTCCGTAGACGACCAGGCGGATGCCGGTGCGCACCACTTCCACCGGAATGGCATGGTCGGGATCGGTGACCAGCAGCACCGTCGAGGTGATCGGCTGCACCGAGGTGACCTGGCCGAGGATGCCGCCGCCATCGATCACCACCTGGCCGACGTGCACGCCCTGGTTGGAACCGGCGTCGAGCACCAACCGCTGGTGGGTGGGGTCGAGGTCGATGTCGAGGATCGGCGCCAGCTGCACGTCGAGGCGACCGCGCTGCGCCGCGCCCAGCAGGCTGCGCAGGCGTTCGTTCTCGGCCTGTTCCGCCTGCAGTCGCGCCATGCGCGCGCCGGCCACCGCCACCGCATTGCGCAGGTCGGCGTTGTCCTTGATCAGCTGCGAGCGGGTGACCGCGCTGTTGCGCATCTCCACCCCGATGCGGCCGGGCAGTCCGGCCAGCTTCCACACCGGCTGCGCCACCAGTTCAAGCGAGGCGTGCACCCGTTGCATGAGCCCGCCGTGGCGATCGAACGCCATCAGCACGATGCAGGCCGCCAGATAGGCGAGCAGGCGCAGCGTGTCCGCGATGCTTTCGGCACGGGGCGCGGTGGGACCGGAATAGGAGGACACGGTGGGAGGGTCGCGTCAGTCTGCGGTGGTGCCCCGCTGGGAGGCGATGGAGGCGCCGCGGTCGCGGCGCCCGGCGACACGTCGATCAGTTGCCGGCGAAGAACTCGTTGCCGTGGGCGTCGAGCAGTTCCAGCGCGCGGCCGCCGCCACGCGCCACGCAGGTCAGCGGATCGTCCGCCACCTGCAC
Organism: Lysobacter sp.; assembly: GCA_030151365.1. Taxonomy (GTDB): domain Bacteria; phylum Pseudomonadota; class Gammaproteobacteria; order Xanthomonadales; family Xanthomonadaceae; genus Solilutibacter. Next base: position 17,225 of record JASLDW010000096.1, read on the forward strand.
GTGCAGGCCGGTTTCCTCGCTCAGCAGGCGGTCGAGGTCACGCAGCAGCGCGCCACCGCCGGTCAGCACGATGCCGCGCTCGGCGACGTCCGCGCACAGCTCCGGCGGCGTCTGCTCCAGCGCCTGCTTGACGCCAGCGACGATCGCCGCCAACGGCTCGCGCAGGGCTTCCAGCACCTCGTTGGAGCTGATGGTCAGGACCTTGGGCACGCCCTCGGCGAGGTTGCGCCCGGAGATTTCCATCGAGCGGGTGTGTTCCTGCGGATAGGCGCAGCCGATCTCGATCTTGATGCGCTCGGCGGTGGCTTCGCCGATCAGCATGCCGTGGTGGCGACGCACGTAATTGATGATGGCTTCGTCGAAGCGGTCGCCGCCGACGCGGATCGACTGGGCATAGACGATGCCGTTCAGGGCGATGACCGCCACTTCCGAGGTGCCGCCGCCGATGTCGATGACCATCGAACCGCGCGCCTCGGTCACCGGCATGCCGGCCCCGATCGCCGCCGCCATCGGCTCCTCGATCAGCGAGACATCGCGGGCGCCGGCTTCCAGCGCCGACTCCTTGATGGCGCGCTGTTCCACCTGGGTCGAGCCGCAGGGCACGCAGATCAGCACGCGCGGGCTCGGGCGCAGGAAGCGCGACTTGTGGACCTTGCGGATGAAGTGCTTGAGCATTTCTTCCGTGTAGGTGAAATCGGCGATCACGCCGTCCTTCATCGGGCGGATGGTGGTCAGGTTGCCGGGGGTGCGGCCGAGCATCTGCTTGGCGTCGCTTCCGACCGCCGCCACCGAGCGGGCCTGGCCCGAGGTCCGGTCCTGGCGCACGGCCACCACCGACGGCTCGTTCAGCACGATTCCCTGCCCGCGGACGTAGATCAGGGTGTTGGCCGTCCCCAGGTCGATGGAGAGGTCGTTGGAGAACATGCCGCGGAGCTTTTTGAACATCGAATCTGGGCCTGGGGGAGGGGGTCGGGGGAAGTCGGCAAGCCTACCAAAAATGCGGCCTCCACGTGTTCCCCAGGCGTTATTTGACGGGCGTTTCTTGGCCTCCCGCCCGCCGTCGGGTTACCCTTGCCCGGTTTACCGCAACCAACCAGCCCGACATGTCCGCACTGATCTGTGGTTCCCTCGCCTACGACACCATCATGGTGTTCCCGGACCAATTCAAGAACCACATCCTCCCGGACAAGGTCCACATCCTCAACGTCTCGTTCCTGGTGCCGCGCATGCGCCGCGAATTCGGCGGTTGCGCCGGCAACATCGCCTACAACCTCAAGCTGCTCGGCTGCGCGCCGATCCCGATGGCGACGGTCGGCCAGGACTTCGCGCTCTATCGCGAACATTTCACCAAACTCGGCATCACGCTCGACCACGTGCGCGAACTGCCGGAAGCATGGACGCCGCAGGCCTTCATCACCACCGACCACGACAACAACCAGATCACCGCGTTCCATCCAGGCGCGATGATGGACAGCCACCTCAACCACGTGCACGACGTCAAGGGCGTCACCATCGGCATCGTCGCGCCGGACGGTTACGAAGGCATGCTGCAGAACGCGCGCGAGTTCGCCGCGGCCGGCATCCCCTTCATCTTCGACCCCGGCCAGGCGATGCCGCTGTTCAACGGCGACGAGTTCCGCAACTTCATCGAGCAGGCCGACTACGTGATCACCAACGATTACGAATCGAACCTGCTGCAGGAGCGCACCGGCTGGAGCGAGGCGGACATCGCCGGCAAGGTGAAGGCCTTCATCATCACGCGCGGCCCGAAGGGCTGCGACATCCTCGCCGATGGACAGACCATCCACGTGCCGCAGGCCCAGGAACAGTCGGTGGTCGACCCGACCGGTTGCGGCGACGCCTTCCGCGCCGGCCTGATCTACGGCATCGAGAACGGCCACGACTGGCTGACCATCGGCCGCATCGGCAACCTGATGGGCGCGCTCAAGGTGAGCCACCACGGCACCCAGAACCAGCGCTTCACCTTCGATGAATTCAACGCGGAGTTCGAGCGCCAGTTCGGCCGCAGGCTGTAAAGCACGCGCTGTCTCAGCGGGCAGCCACTGAAAAGGCGCTCAGCCGGGCGATGCTTTACTGCCCCGCGCTCCACGCCTTCGGCATCCGGTCCGCGTTCAAGCCGGCGACTTCGAATTCGCCGGTCTGCTTCGGGCCGCCCTTCACCGGGATCTCGATCGCCAGCGCCTTGTGGTGCTGGATGGCACGCCACAGCGCGCGATCGGGATTGATGAACATCGAGATCGCTTCCTTGGTATCGGGGCGCAGGCCGTCGAGCATCTTCGTCGTGCCGTCGACCGTCACCTTGACCTTGCAGCCCTTGTAGCAATCGATGTCGCCGCGCGACAGCACGATATACGTGCTGCGCTTCCATTCCGGATGGTCGCGGAAGATCAGCTGCACGTGCGACACGCCGCCGTCGATGGCGATTTCGTTCTTCGAAATGATCGCCGCGCTGATCTGCTGGCCCTTGCCTTCGGGATTGGTCTGGTAATCCCAGAGCGAACGCACGCGATCGTCCTCGCGACGCGCATCCGACTTCGATTTGATCTCGTCGTAATGCGCCATCGCCTCGGCTTCCGCCTTCGTGCCCGCGTGCTCCTGGTGCAACTCGTCGGCTTTCAGGCGCGCGCGTCCCCAGTCGCCGGCCGTGTAGGCGCTCTGGAAATCCGCGAGGATCGGCGCGGCGTCCTGCTCGCGTTGCGCCGCGTCGGCCTGCGCCTTGGCGGGCGCATCGCCCTGCCCGCACGCCGACAGCGCGAGGGCAAGCGCAACCGCGACGGGTACGGAAAAAGTGCGCGAATGACGCTGCAACATCACTTCGCCTTGTCCTTCAGCGCCGCCGACTTGTCGGCCTTGTCGATCAGGTCCTGCACGCTGCCGGTGGTGATCGGGTGGTACGACGGCTTGGCGCGCGCGAACACTTCCTTGGCGAACGCGAGGCCGTCCGGCGTCTTCACCAGCTCGGCATAGGTCGGCATGATCAGCTTGCGGCGACCGACGCGTTCGATGAACTTGCCGAGTTCCATGCGCGCTTCGACATAGCCGCTGCGCACCGTGAGCGGATACCAGCGCATCGCGATCTCGCCGTTGGGCGTGCCGGTGAAGTGGTAGGCGTCGTCCAGCGCCTTGAGCTGCTCGGTCTTGAGCGTCGGCGGCAGGCCTTCGAGGAAGTGCACCCATTCCTGCGTGCTGTACTTGGCGGTGACGGCCTTGGACGGCAGGATTCCACCGTCGAGCCAGGTCTTGAGCGAGGCGTCGACAGCGTCGAACTTCTTGGAATCGGTCTTCGGCGCGTCGTCGGGGATGCCCGGCTCGTAGATCCACTTCTCGACTTCGGCCATCGATACCTTGCCCGGGTACTTGTCGACCAGGTTGGCCTTGAGGTAATCGAGCATCTGCCTGGTCGT
>JASLDW010000009.1 GCA_030151365.1 Lysobacter sp.
AACCTGCGCCGCGATGCGCTGGCGTCGATCCCGGGCGTGAAGTGGTATCCGGAATGGGGCGAGGCGCGCATCGCCGGCATGATCGAGAACCGTCCCGACTGGACGATCTCGCGCCAGCGCACCTGGGGCGTGCCGATCGCGTTGTTCGTGCATCGCGAAACCGGCGAACCGCATCCGCGCACGGTCGAATTGATGGAACAGGTCGCGCAGCGGGTCGAGCAGGGTGGCGTCGATGCCTGGTATGCGCTTGATGCCGCCGATTTGTTGGGCGATGAAGCCGCGCACTACGACAAGGTCCGCGACATCCTCGACGTCTGGTTCGATTCCGGCGTCAGCAACCAGTGCGTGGTCAAGGCGCGCGGCTACGAACTGCCGGTCGACCTCTACCTCGAAGGTTCCGACCAGCATCGCGGCTGGTTCCAGTCGTCGCTGCTGGCGGCGGTCGCGATCGACAAGGCGGCGCCATACCGCGAATGCCTGACACACGGCTTCACCGTCGACGAGCACGGTCGCAAGATGTCGAAATCGCTCGGCAACGGCATCGAACCGCAGGACATCATCAAGACGCTGGGCGCCGACATCCTGCGCCTGTGGATCGCCTCCGCCGACTACAGCAACGAGATGTCGCTGTCTCAGGAAATCCTCAAGCGCACGGCGGACGCCTATCGCCGCATCCGCAATACCGCGCGCTTCCTGCTCGGCAATCTCAGCGGCTTCGATCCCGCGAAGAATTCAGTGGTGCTGGACGACATGGTCGCGCTCGATCGCTGGGCGGTCCATCGCGCCGCGCAGGTGCAGGCGCAGGTCACCGCTGCCTATGCCCGCTACGATTTCGCCGACGTGGTGCAGACGCTGATGAACTTCTGCAGCATCGACCTCGGCTCGCTCTATCTCGACGTCACCAAGGATCGCCTGTACACGATGCAGGAGGATTCGCGCGGTCGTCGCAGCGCGCAGACCGCGATGCACCACATCGCCGAAGCATTGGTGCGCTGGATGGCGCCGATCCTGTCGTTCACGGCGGAAGAAATCTGGTCGCATCTTCCCGGAGAGCGTGCTGCCAGCGTGCAACTCGCGACCTGGTACGAAGGGCTGGCCGAGTTGCCGGCGCATTCCACTCCGACGGCCGACCAGTTCGATGCGTTGCTGCAATTGCGCGAACAGGTGGCGAAGACGCTGGAACCGATGCGCGCCGCCGGCGAGATCGGTGCGGCGCTGGAGGCCGACCTCGTGCTGAGCGTCGACGAAACCACCCATGCGTGGCTGGCGCCGATGGCCGACGAGTTGCGCTTCTTCTTCATCAGTGGCGACGTCAGCGTGCAGACGCCGGTCGGCGTCGCGCCGCCGGTGCTGGCGAACAAGACCAGCAAACCGAAATGCGTGCGTTGCTGGCAGCATCGTGCCGACATCGGCGGCAATGGCGAACATCCGGAACTGTGCGGTCGCTGCATCGAGAATGTCGATGGCGCCGGCGAGCAACGGAGCTTCTTCTGATGAAGTTGGCCAAGCCGAATGCGTTGCCGTGGCTGCTGGCGTCCGCGCTGGTCGTCGTGCTCGACCAATGGAGCAAGCTGTGGGTGCTGCGCAGCCTGCCGGAGTTCACCGATGTCGTGGTGATTCCGGGTTTCTGGAACTGGTATCGCACCTACAACACCGGCGCCGCCTTCAGTTTCCTCGCCAACAGCGGCGGCTGGCAGATCTGGCTGTTCAGCGCCCTCGCAGTGGTCATCAGCGCGGCATTGACGTATGCGCTCGCAGGCACCCAGCGCCGTGAATGGAAGACCGCATTGCCGTACGCGCTGGTGATCGGCGGCGCGATCGGCAACGTGATCGATCGCGTCCAGCACGGCCACGTCATCGACTTCATCAAGTGGTACGTGGGCGACCACGTGTGGCCGGCGTTCAATCTCGCCGATTCAGCCATCGTCGCGGGTGCGGCCGGCATCATCCTGTTCGGACTGTTCGCCGGTTCCAAACGAGAGAACAAGAACGATTGATGGACATCCTGCTCGCCAATCCCCGCGGATTCTGCGCCGGCGTCGATCGCGCGATCGAGATCGTCAAGCGCGCGATCGAGACGCTGGGTGCGCCGATCTACGTGCGCCACGAAGTGGTGCACAACAAGTTCGTGGTCGACGATCTCAAGCAGCGCGGCGCGATTTTCGTCGAGGAACTCGATGAAGTGCCCGATGGCGCGACGGTGATCTTCTCCGCACATGGCGTGTCGAAGGCGGTGCGCGCGGAGGCCGATCGCCGCGGCCTGAAGGTGTTCGACGCCACTTGTCCGCTGGTGACGAAAGTGCACCTGGAAGTCTCGCGCCATTGCCGCGCCGGTCGCGATCTGATTCTGATCGGCCACGCCGGCCACCCGGAGGTCGAAGGCACGATGGGCCAGTGGCGGAAGGACTGCGGCGACGGCCAGATCCACCTGGTCGAGGACATCGAGGGCGCGCGCGGTCTGGTCATCACCCAACCGGAAAACGTTGCCTATACCACCCAGACCACGCTTTCGGTGGACGATACCCGCGACATCATCGCCGCCCTGCGCGAACGCTTTCCCGCGATCCAGGGGCCGCGCAACGACGACATCTGCTACGCCACCCAGAATCGCCAGGACGCGGTGCGCGACCTGACCCGCGAGTGCGACCTGGTGCTGGTGGTGGGTTCGCCCAACAGCTCCAACTCCAATCGGCTGCGCGAGCTTGCCGAACGCGAGGGAGTCACGGCCTACCTGATCGACGACGCCGGCGAAATCGATGCGGGCTGGGTGCAGGGCAAGCATCGCGTCGGCGTGACCGCCGGCGCCTCGGCTCCGGACGTGCTGGTCCAGGGCGTGCTGGCGCGGCTGCGCGAACTCGGCGCCAATGGCGTCCGCGAACTTTCCGGGGAGCCCGAGGACATGGTGTTCGCGCTGCCCAAGGAGCTGCGCCTGCGGCTGGTCGATTGACCGGGCAGGCCCTCGATCCTAGAATGACCGGCTAGGCCGGAATAGCTCAGTTGGTAGAGCGGCGCATTCGTAATGCGTAGGTCGTAGGTTCGATTCCTATTTCCGGCACCAAATTTGAGACAGTCCATGGATCCCATCTCGCTCGAGGATCTTGCCCTTCTCGATACATTGCGGCGCATTGACTCCGCGATGCCCTTGGAGGGCGGTACCGATCTTCTGCCGCGCCTTATCGAAAATGGCCTCGTTACCCGGGATCCCGAGTGGCCGCGGCTGACCGACGCCGGTGTCGAGCTGTGCAAGTCGCTGCAACACCGGGTTGCGGCCGATACTCAAGCCGAAAAAATCCTTCAGCGCCGCGCCAATGGTGACGGTGCGGCAGAAGAAGCCACATTGGGCGGTGTTGACGGGGATGGCCACGCTGACACGCGCAATTCCCAGGTTTCCTGACGATTCAGCGCTTCAGCCTGCGTTCTGGCAACTAGACGTATCCTGAACAGGATAAAAGCAGTGGGGAGACTGCTTCGGAGCGGAAACGCCCGGCCCCATTTGCTTTCCTAACACCCCCCTCGGAAACGAGGGGTTCTTTTTGTCCGGAATCCGCACGATCCCCGGCAACCGGGGACTTTCATTCCCGCGATCTCGCGCCGCGCGACGACAACCCGGATACTTGAGGCATCGTCAGCAGCCGCCTCCGACATGCCCCCCAGTCCCCGCAAGCGCACCGCCTATGTCTGCAACAGTTGCGGCGCCGAATATCCCAAGTGGCAGGGGCAGTGCGAGGCCTGCGGGGCGTGGAACACCTTGTCCGAGATCGCGCTGGAGCCGACGGCCACCAGCGCGCCGTCGCGGCGCGGCAGCTGGGCCGGCAAGGCCGATGTCGCCAAAATCACCCCGCTGGTGAACGTGCAGCAGTCGGAGATCGTGCGGGCCTCGACCGGCATCGGCGAGTTCGACCGCGTGCTCGGTGGCGGCCTGGTCGAAGGGGCGGTGGTGCTGATCGGCGGCGATCCCGGCATCGGCAAATCCACACTGTTGCTGCAGGCGCTGGCATTGATGAGCGGCGGTACCCGCGGCCTGTACGTCACCGGCGAGGAATCATTGGCGCAGGTCGCCGGTCGTGCGCTGCGACTGGATCTTTCGCTCGACGGACTCGAGGCGCTCGCGGAAACCTGCGTCGAGCGCATCCTCGAACAGGCCGCGGTCGCCAAGCCGGGTTTCATCATCGCCGACTCGATCCAGACCTTGTGGACGGAAACGCTGACCGCGGCGCCCGGTTCGGTGAGCCAGGTGCGCGAGTCCGCGGCGCGACTGGTGCGCTATGCGAAAGAGACCGGAACCGCGGTGTTCCTGGTCGGGCACGTCACCAAGGAAGGCGGCATCGCCGGTCCGCGCGTGCTCGAGCACATGGTCGACGCCGTGCTGTATTTCGAGGGCGATTCCGGCTCGCGCTTCCGCGTGCTGCGCGCGTTCAAGAACCGCTTCGGCGCGGTCAACGAACTCGGCGTCTTCGCGATGGGCGACAAGGGCCTGCGCGAAGTGCCGAATCCGTCGGCGATCTTCCTGTCGGGAGGCAGCGCGCACCAGCCCGGCAGCTGCGTGATGGTGACGCGCGAAGGCACGCGCCCCTTGCTGGTGGAAGTGCAGGCGCTGGTCGATGCCTCGCCATTGTCGAATCCGCGCCGCGTTGCGGTCGGTCTCGAAGGCAATCGCCTGGCGATGCTGCTGGCGGTGTTGCATCGCCACGGTGGCGTGCTGACATCGGACCAGGACGTCTTCGTGAATGTCGTGGGCGGCATCCGCGTGCAGGAAACCGCGGCCGATCTACCGGTATTGCTGGCGGTGCTGTCGTCGCTGCGCAACCAGCCCCTGGCGGAGAAAACCATCGCGTTCGGCGAAGTCGGATTGTCCGGCGAGATACGCCCCGTGCCCAATGGCGAGGAGCGCCTGAAGGAGGCAGCGACGCACGGCTTCAAACGTGCGATCGTGGCCAAGGCGAACGCGCCGAAAGCGGGGAGCTACAAGGGCATGGAAGTGATCGCGGTGGAACGCCTGGCCGACGCGCTGGAAGCGGCATGAACCCGTCGGTTGCCGGCACGGATGGGGGCGGCTGGACAATGGCCGGACTGGGCCGGTTCGATGCCTGGTTGATGAAGCCGCGCAGTGGCGGGCGCGGGCTGCATCGCGCGGCGATGGAGTTCCTGTTCTTCGGCGTCAAGGAAGCGCGCGCCTGCCTGTTCGCGGGATTGTTCTTCCTCGCGGTGTTCGCGATGCCGCGTGGCGGCATCCTCGGTATTCCGCGTTACGACGCCTTGTTGCTGTTCGCGCTGCTGGTGCAGGGCTGGATGCTGTGGGCGAAACTGGAAACCTTCGACGAGTTCAAGGCGATCTGCCTGTTCCATGTCGTCGGGTTCGCGATGGAGGTGTTCAAGACGTCCGCCGACGTGCACTCATGGAGTTACCCCGGGCCGGGCCATACCAAGCTGTTCGGCGTGCCGCTGTTCTCGGGCTTCATGTACGCGGCGGTCGGCAGCTACATCATCCAGGCATGGCGACTGTTCGACTTGCGCATCCGCCACCACCCGCCGTACTGGATGGCGGTGCTTGTGGCGATCGCCATCTATGCCAATTTCTTCACCCATCACTGGATCGCCGACCTGCGCTGGTACGTCACCGCGCTGGCGCTCGGGCTCTATGCGCGCACCACGGTCATATTCCGTCCGCTCGACCGCGATCGCCGCATGCCGCTGCTGCTGGCGTTCGTGCTGATCGGCTTTTTCCTGTGGCTTGCCGAGAACATCGCCACGTTCTACGGCATCTGGCGCTACCCCAACCAGATGGGGGCCTGGGCGCAGGTGCATTGGGGCAAGTGGAGTTCGTGGTCGCTGCTGGTGATCATGACCTTCACGATTGTCGCCGGGCTCAAGCACGTCAAGGCCACCATCCACGTGCCGGAATCGACCTAGGGGCACGGCGATGCAGTCTCCGCAGCTGGATCCGCAACTGTTCGGTCATGTCCGTGTCCTGATCTCCCTGGTCGCGGGCATGGGCCTGACGCGCCTGCTGGTCGGCGTCGCCCGCATCATCCAGCATCCGGCCGGCAAGAAGGTCTACTGGGTGCACCTCGGCTGGGTACTGTGGATGTTCCTCGGCCTGATCAACTTCTGGTGGTGGGAATTCCGCCTCTCGCAATTGCACGACTGGAAGTTCGTCTACTACGTCTTCCTGATCGTCTACGCGACCACCTATTTCCTGCTGTGCGCCCTGCTGTTTCCCGATCAGATGGAGGAATACGCGGGCTACCGCGACTACTTCATGTCGCGGCGGGCATGGATCTTCGGGGTGATGGCGCTCCTGTTCGTGCTCGACATCGGCGACACCCTGCTCAAGGGAGCGGGCTATTTCGCCAACCTCGGGGTCGAATATCCGTTGCGGACGGCGATCCATGTCGCGTTGTGCCTGATGGCGATGCGCAGTGCCAATCCGCGTTTCCACGCGGCCTTCGTGGTGTTTGCGCTGGTCTACCAGGCGTCCTGGATCCTGCGCCAGTACGAGACCTTCTCCTAGCCCGGAAACGGGCACCCCGACCGTTCGTCCGGCCAAATGTGACGGGGATCATTAACCGTTCATGATTGTGATAGAGTGATGAAAGTCGCATTCCAAACGTGACTGCGACCGGTAAGAGGCTGTGGATACACCTGGCTCCATCACCAAATCACTAGGGGAACGGTCATGTCTCTTCGCATCACGGTGCTTTGCACCGCTTTCAATGGTTTGTCGCAGCGCGCCTGGTGTGAGTTGCGCGAGCGCGGGCACATTCTCGATGTCGTCGCCGGGGCGGATGGCCCGGGCATGCAGGCCGCGGTCGACCGCTTCGCGCCGGACCTGATCGTCGCGCCGATGCTGAAGTCGGCGATTCCCGAAGCCATCTGGCGTCGCCAGGTCTGCCTGATCGTGCATCCCGGGATCATGGGCGATCGCGGTCCATCGTCGCTCGACTGGGCGCTGCTGGAAGACGAGGAAGAGTGGGGCGTGACCGTGCTGCAGGCGGACGCCGAAATGGACGCCGGCGACATCTGGGCGACGCGCACCTTTGCCATGCGCGGCGTCGCCAAGAGCCAGTTGTATCGCCATGAAGTGACCGATGCCGCGGCCGAGGCGCTGCTGGCGGCGGTCGAATGTTTCGAACGCGGCGAATTCCGTCCGCGCCGACTCGATTACGGCGATGCCGACGTGCGCGGGCGCCTGCGCCCTTCGATGAAGCCATCCGATCGCGCGATCGACTGGGCGATGGACAGCGCCGAGAGCCTGCGTCGCGTGCGCTGCGGCGACAGCCATCCCGGCGTGCGCGGTCATTTCGGCGGATGCGGATACCAGCTGTTCGGAGCTGCGGCGGAGCCGAAATTGCGCGGACGTCCCGGCACGCTGCTCGCGCAACGCGATGGCGCGGTGTGCGTGGCGACCGGCAATGGCGCGGTGTGGATCAGCCACCTGCGGAAGAAGGGGGCATTCAAGTTGCCGGCGTCGATGGTGTTGGATGCGAAACTGCTGGCGGATGTGCCGGAACGCGCGTTGTCGCCGTTCGCGCCGGAAAAGGACGGGCCGCGCGAGATCCTCTATCGCGAAAGCGACGGCATCGGCTACCTGCATTTCGATTTCTACAACGGCGCGATGTCGTCGGAACAATGCGATCGCCTGCGCGCGGCGCTGGTGCAGGCGCGCCAGCGACCGGTGCGCACGCTGGTGCTGATGGGCGGACAGGACATCTGGTCGAACGGCATCCACCTCAACACCATCGAAGCGGCAACCGATCCCGGCCTGGAATCGTGGCGCAACATCCTGGCGATGAACGCACTGGTGCGCGAGATCATCCAGACCGACACGCAACGCGTGGTTGCGGCGATGCACGGCAACGCCGGTGCCGGCGGCGCGATCCTGGCGCTGGCGGCGGATGAAGTGTGGGCACGCAATGGTGTCGTACTCAATCCGCATTACAAGGGCATGGGCGGCTTGTACGGCTCCGAGTACTGGACCTACCTGCTGCCGCGGCGTGTCGGCGCGACGGCAGCGACGGAACTGACCGAGTCGCTCAAGCCGGTCACGGCCGAGGGCGCCGAGGGCATGGGCATGATCGATGCCGCGTTCGGCGGCGATGTCGCGGGTTTTCACGCGGAAGTGGTCGAGCGCGCGCGTCGCGGCAACAGTATTGCCGCCGTGCGCAAACTGCTGGCGGCGAAGCAGGAGCGCCGTGCCGCCGACGAACGCCGGAAGCCGCTGGAAAGCTACGCGGCGGAAGAGCTCGCGCACATGTATCGCAACTTCTTCGGCGAGGATCGCAGCTACCACGAAGCGCGCCGTCGTTTCGTCTGGAAATGCGCCCTGCCGACCTGCGAAGTCGCGGAACAGTCGAAGAGCGCAGCCGGAGCCGGGCAGGAAGCCTTGCGCGCCTGATCTCCGCGTCGATGCGGAAAGAAAAGCCCGGCTTCGGCCGGGCTTTTTCGTTGCATCAGTGTCCGCCGCCCGCGGGCGCGCCGGCCTTGGCCGAGAACGGCGGCCTGGCCATCCACACCAACAGGATCACCGACAGGAACAGGAAGCCGAGCAGGAAGAAGATCTCGTTGAATCCGATCTGCATCGATTGTTGGGTGATGATGCGGTCGAGCACGAAGGCGCCGGTCTGCGGATTGCCGCCGCCGTATTGCGCCACCGTCGCCATCATCGTCGGGGAGGTCGCGTCGATGTGCTCGGTCAGCTGTGCGTGGTGCGTCGCGGTGCGCTGGCTCCAGGCATAGGTCACCAGCGATGCCGCGAAACTGCCGCCCAATGTGCGGAGGAACGTCGACAGGCCGGAGCCCGCGGCGATTTCATGCGGTTCAAGGTCCGACAGCAGGATCTGCAGCACCGGCATGAAGAACAGGGCGACGCCGATGCCCTGGATCAACTGGATCGTCGCGACGTGGTTGAAGTCGACATCGAGGTTGAAGCCCGAGCGCAGGAAGCTGGTGCCGGCCAGCACCACGAAGGCGAGGCTGGCGAGGATGCGCAGGTCGACCTTGTTGCCGTGCTTGCCGATGATCGGCGCGAGCAGCACCGGCAGGATGCCGATGGGCGCCGTCGCGAGGCCGGCCCAGATCGCGGTGTAGCCCATGTTCCGTTGCAGCCACAGTGGCACCAGGATGCCGACGCTGAAGAACGCGGCGTAGGCCAGCACCATGGCGGCGGTGCCCGCGCGGAAATTGCGGTGGCGGAACAGGCGCAGGTTGACGATGGGATCGTCGTCGGTGAGCTCCCACACCACGAAAGTGATCAGCGAGATCGTGGCGACGATCGCCATGATGACGATGGTGGTGGAGTGGAACCAGTCTTCGTCGTTGCCGAGGTCGAGCAGGATCTGCAACGCGCCGACGCCGAGTACCAGCAATGCGAGGCCGATGTAGTCCATCTTCGGCCGTTCCAGGCGCTCCGGGCGGCCCTTCAATTGGCGACCCACCACCGTGCTGGCGAAGATGCCCAGCGGGATGTTGATGAAGAAGATCCATTCCCAGCTGTAGTTGTCGGTGATCCAGCCGCCGAGGATCGGGCCGGCGATCGGCGCGACCACGGTGACCATCGCCAGCAGCGCGATGGCCTGCCCGCGTTTCGCCGGTGGATAGATCGACAGCAGCAGCGCCTGGGTGACCGGATACATCGGTCCGCAGACGAAGCCCTGCAGTGCGCGCGCCAGCACCAGCAAGCCCATGCTGTTGGCGATGCCGCACAGGAACGAGGCGATCACGAACGCCATCGTCGACCACATGAACAGCTTGCGTTCGCCGTATTTGCGGGTGAGCCAGCCGGTCAGGGGGAGGGCGATCGCATTGCTTACAGCGAACGAGGTGATCACCCATGTCGCCTGGTTGGCGCTGCCGCCCAGGTTGCCGGAGATGGCCGGCAACGACACGTTGGCGATCGTGGTGTCCAGCACCTGCATGAACGATGCGAGTGCGAGGCCGATCGTGGTCAGCGCGCGGTTCGGCGGCGCGAAACCTTGCATCGTCAGTTCGGTGACCGGGGCGGGTGCGGGGGCACCCGGTTCGGCGGTGGCGGAAGTCGCGCTCATCGATCGCTTGCTCGGTATGGTGGTCAGTGCGAGCCGTTGCTGCCGAGGTTGTCGTTGATCACGCGTTCCACCGCGGCGTCGGCCTTGGACAGCGCGCTGTCATAGGCGTCGGTCATCAGGTGCGGCTGCGTCGGCGTGGTCGTCGGCAGCAGGCCGTCGCCCTTGTCGTGCAGGTTCACCTTGACGTCCATCGACAGGCCAAGGCGCAACGGGTGTTCCTGCAGTTCCTTCTTGTCGAGCAGGATGCGCACCGGGACGCGCTGGACGATCTTGATCCAGTTGCCGGTGGCATTCTGCGCCGGGAGGAGCGAGAAGGCCGAGCCGGTGCCGGCGCCGAAGCCCGCGACCTTGCCGTGAAACACCACATGGCTGCCGTAAAGATCGGCGCTCAGAGTGACCGGCTGTCCAACGCGCATGCGCGTCAGCTGCGGCTCCTTGAAGTTGGCGTCCACCCACACCTGGTCGAGGGGCACCACGGCCATGAGCGCGGTGCCTGGGGCCACGCGCTGGCCGAGCTGAACGTTGCGGCGGGCGATATAGCCCGACACGGGCGCCGGCAGGTCGGTGCGTGCCCAGGTGAGGTAGGCGCTGCGCACGGCGGCTGCGGCATCCTGCACCTGCGGATGATTCTCGAGCGTCGTGCCATCGATGCGCGCACGGATGGCGGCAAGCTGCTGGCGGG
>JASLDW010000068.1 GCA_030151365.1 Lysobacter sp.
GGCGATCCAATGCGGAATCGTCGGCCTGCCCAACGTCGGCAAGTCGACCCTGTTCAACGCGCTGACCAAGGCGGGCATCGCCGCGGCGAACTTCCCCTTCTGCACCATCGAGCCGAACGTCGGCGTGGTGCCGGTTCCGGACCCGCGCCTCGGTGCGCTGGCCGACATCGTCAAGCCGGAACGCGTGCTGCCGACCGCGGTGGAATTCGTCGACATCGCCGGCCTGGTCGCCGGTGCCGCGAAGGGCGAGGGCCTCGGCAACAAGTTCCTCGCCCACATCCGCGAAGTCGACGCGATCGCCCATGTCGTGCGCTGCTTCGAGCACGCCGACGTCATCCACGTCAACAACAAGGTCGATCCGATCGCCGACATCGAGACGATCGACACCGAACTCGCGCTCGCCGACCTCGAATCGGTCGACAAGGCGCTGCAGCGCGCCGAGCGTTCCGCCAAGTCGGGCGACAAGGAAGCGAAGGCGCGCGCCGAAGTGCTCGGCCGCATCCGCGCCGGCCTCGACGAAGGCAGGCCCGCGCGCGGCATGGGCCTGAGCGACGACGATCGCGCCGCCGTGCGCGACCTGTTCCTGCTCACGCTGAAGCCGGTGATGTACGTCGCCAATGTGCTGGAGGACGGCTTCGAGAACAATCCGCATCTCGATGCCGTGCGCGCCCGCGCCGTCGCTGAAGGTTCGCAGGTGGTGCCGGTGTCGGCCGCCATCGAGGAAGAGCTCAGCCAGCTCGACGACGAGGATCGCGACACCTTCCTCGCCGATCTCGGCCTCGAGGAGCCCGGCTTGAACCGCGTGATCCGCGCCGCCTACGTGCTGCTCGGCCTGCAGACCTATTTCACCGCCGGCGTGAAGGAAGTGCGCGCGTGGACGGTGAAGCAGGGTGCCACCGCGCCGCAGGCCGCTGGCGTGATCCATACCGACTTCGAGAAGGGCTTCATCCGCGCCGAGACCATCGGCTACGACGACTTCATCAAGTACCGTGGCGAGCAGGGCGCGAAGGAAGCGGGTCGCATGCGCCTGGAAGGCAAGGAGTATCGCGTGCAGGAAGGCGACGTGCTGCACTTCCGCTTCAACGTCTGATCGGCGGCGCGGCGCTTGCCAATTCCCATCGGCTAAACAAACAGCCCCGCCGAAGCGGGGCTGTTTCGTTTCATGCGTTGCAATGGATTACAGCGGCTTGCCTCCGAGCTTCCACGTCACCGACAGGAAGTAGCTGCGACCCGTGGCGTCGAACCATGAGGTGTCGTAGTACGGATAGTTCTTCCAGGTCGCATCCTTCGGCGGCATCTTGTCGAACAGGTTGTTGACCGACAGCGACAGGCGCAGGTGGTCGTTGATGTTGTAGCGTGCGCCGCCGTTGAAGCGCCAGGTCGCCTCGGTCCAAGCGTCGTTGCTGTAGTTGGCGACGCGGCCCAAGTAATTGGCGAACAGGCTGACCCCCCATGCATTCCTGTCCCAACTCACGCCGACATTGCCCTTGGTGCGCGGCAGTGTGGTATCACCGAAGCTCACATCCAGCATGTTTTCGGTGGGATCGCCCGGATACTGCTGACGGGTGTGGCGCTGTGTCCAGTTGTAGTTGCCGCTGAAGTTGAAGTTGCCGGCTCCGGCGGTACGCAGGCGATAGTTGACACTGAGGTCGAGGCCCGAGGTCTGCTCGCGGGCGATGTTGATTGGCGCGAAGCGGACACTGGTGATGTCGCCATTGGTATTGCGGATGACGCGGGCGAGGGCGTCGACGCAGGTTGGTGAGTTGACGTCAACATGTGCGCCAGTATCGGTGACGCCAAGGCGGCAGTCGGCCTCGGTGATGCGCAGGCGCTCGCGATCCTGTACCTGCACCTGGTTCATGACCTGGATCTTGTAGTAGTCCAACGACACGTCGAAGTTGGAGCGCGGCGACCACACCAGGCCGGTCGTAAACGACTTGCTGGTTTCGACATCCAGGCCGAGATTGCCCTTGTAGACATCAAGCGTGTTCTGGTCCCAACTGCCATCGTCATAGCACGCGGCATTGCTGCCGGGGTAGTCCGCCGTGTCGGTGCGACAGGAGAAATAGTCGGTCGAGACCTTGCGGTAGTAGTCGTTGCCGGCGAACAGGTAGTGCATGTCCGGCGCGCGGAAGCCGGTGCCGTAAGAGCCACGGAACAGCAACGAATGGATCGGTCGCCATTCCAGGCCCATGCTGTAGGTGAACTTGCCCGGGCTCTTGCCGCCATAACTGTAGCGGTCATAGCGTCCGGCAAGGCTGGTCTGCAGGGTTGAGAATACCGGTACGCGCAACTCGCCGGCTGCGCTCCAGTGGTTGCGGCTGCCGCTGCCATCGCCATAACGCGGGCCGAAATACGCGTCTGCGGTCAAGGCGAGTGGATCAGGATTGATGCGATACGACTGGCGGCCATATTCCAGCGCGCCGGCGAAACCGACATTGCCGGCCGGCAACGAGAACAGCGCGGGAGTGTCGGTGGTGAAGCTGAGGTTGTCGTTCTTCGCAACCGGATGCCAGGTCGACATCGCGGCGATGGATGCGAACTGCGCTGGTGTGATCGGGGTGAATAGGCGGTTCGGATCGGGGTTGAAGACTGCATAGCCGTCGGCGTCATAACCCTGTTGCGGCCCTAGGAACAACGCATTGGCCGCTGCTGCCTTGATGCGCGGCATTTCCACCACGGCCTTGTATTCTGAATGGTTGTAAGCCGCTTCCCAGTTCCAGGTATCGCTGAAGGCGCCCTTGAGCCCGGTAGTCACGCCCAGGGTTTTCTGGGTGGTGCTGTTCATGCGGTTCTGCAGTCCGCCGATTTCCTCTGGCGTGAACTGCCTTTGCCAAACCTCATAGCGCCCGGTATTGGCGTTGTAGAAGATGTTGTCCTGGCTGTCGGCAGCCGCAGGGTCGAAAAACGACCAGCCCATGTGATCGCTGGCAATATTGCCATTGCGGGCCGTCTGGGCGTTGCCATTGGTGCCCGTCAGCAGCTTGACGGTCTGGTAGCCGAGCTGGGTATCGGCGAACCAGGAGAGTTTGTCGTTGAAGCGATACTCGAACGAACCGTAGGCGTTGACGCCTTTGCGCTGGTTCTGGATCGTGCGATAGGCGATGGCGCGCGTACTGCCGCAATAGAGCCTGCCTCGGGGATCCGTTGCCAACACCGTCGTCCCTTGGTTCAGGCCAGCCATCGCCGCGCAATTGTCAGTTGGCGCGCTCTTGTTGATCTGGGCGATCATGCGGGGCAGCCGGCTGTTTTCGGTTGGCCCGTCGAGCGTTGAATCCTGCACGTCGCGCTGGAATCCCCACAACGGACTCTTGTCCAGCAGCTCCACGCCGACGATGCCGGTGAAGTTTCCTTTTGCGAATCCCGTGGTCAGCGTCAGGTCGCGCGAACGGCCGCCGCCCTCGCCGGTCCAGCCGTAGCGGAAGTCGATCGTGGTGCCGTCGGTGGATTTCTTCAGGATGAAGTTGATCACGCCGGCCATCGCGTCCGAGCCGTACACCGCCGAGGCGCTGCCGGTCAGGATTTCGACGCGATCGATCATGCCCAGCGGGATGTTGCCGATGTCGGTGAAGTTGCTGCGACTGTTGAGTGGCAACGGGAAGTCGGCGATGCGACGGCCGTTCACCAGAACCAGGGTGTGGTTGGGACCGAGGCCGCGCAGGTCGACCGCTTGTGCGCCGGGCGTGGATTGCGCATTAGTGGTGTTTTGTTGCCCATACACGCTGCCGCTATTCTGCGAAAGCGAACGCAGCACTTCGGGCACCGAAGTAAACCCGCTTTCCTTGATCTCCTTCGCGGTGATGACGGTGACTGGGGCGGGGCCTTCGATCTGCGCGCGCGGAATGCGCGATCCGGTGACCGTCACTGTGCCCAGTGATTGTCCGTCGGTGGACGCTTGCGCCTGTGCATTGGTGGCTGTCTGTGCTTGCGCGCTGGTGCCAGCAAGCAGCAGCAATGCGCAGCGGATTGCGAGATCGAGCTTCCTTTTCTTCATGATTCTCCCCGTACAGGTTGTGTTGATTCGTCGGAAAAAATGGGCGATTCGCAACATCCTTCGGGATGCATGGCAGCGAATCCGCGCGTGTTGCGCTGACAACCATTCACCATTACTTGAAAAGAATCGACGTGACAACTGTACGAAGGTCATGCATGCGTGTGCGAATGGAATTACGCACATGCGCACGTTGTTTCGATGTCGTATGGTGGTTCCAATCGACACTTCGGTTGTGCACATGCAACATCCAACAGCGCGACGCATTTTCGTTTCATTTGCAACATGTCTTGTTTTGTCGTTGTTTTACGTATGCGCAAGCGCGGCGCAATCGACATACGACTATTACCGCATCGGCGATGTCGCGGCGAAGACGCCGGGACAGGTGCGTCCGGGCTTGATGATGCTCGGTGGTGGCGATTGGCCCTACGATGCATTCCGCTGGCTGTTCGATCGCGCCGGCAACGGCCACATCGTGGTGCTGCGTGCTTCATACGCCGACGAAAACCAGGTCGAGATGTACGAGAAGATCGGTGGCGTCACATCCGTCGAAACGCTGGTCTTCCACGACCGCAAGGCCTCATACGATCCGGAAGTGCTTGCCGTCATCGCCCATGCCGATGGCATCTGGATCGCCGGGGGCGACCAATCCAATTACGTCAAGGACTGGAAGGGCACGCCGGTCGAGGATGCGATCAACCGCCATGTCGCCAGCGGAAAGCCGCTGGGCGGCACCAGCGCAGGTCTCGCGGTGCAGGGCAGGTACGTGTATGGCGCGATGGATGGCGGCAGCCTGATCAGCAAGGAAGCGCTCGCCGATTCGCGTACCAACGCGATCACCCTGGTCGAGGATTTCCTGCGCTTCGAACCGCTGTACTCCGCCGGCGTGATCACCGATACCCACTTCGATGCGCGCGATCGCCAGGCGCGCCTGGTCACGATGATGGCGCACGTGCGGGAATCGCATCCGGATGCGCCATTGCTCGGCATCGGCGTCGACGAACAAACGGCGCTGTGCATCGACGGCGATGGCAGTGGCCGCATCTTCACCACGAACAACGGCCATGCCTGGTTGTTCCGCGCGGGTCGCTCGACCTTGAAGAAGAACGGTCCGGTCGCGGCCGAAGGTTGGCGCGTCACCGGTGCCGGTCGCGACAGTCGTGTCGATGCCCGCGACTGGAGCGTGTCGAACCCCGCCTTCCAGTCCGCCGTCGCTGTCCGCGATGGCCGCCTCGAATACACTCCGGCGATCCCCCGCCGTCCATGAATCCGTCCTGCCGCACAAGGAGTCCTTCGATGCGCATTTCCAAGATCGCCGCACTCGCGCTTGCACTCGCCGCGGCCACGACCGCACAAGCCGCCGAACCCGTTCTCGTCATCCACGGTGGCGCCGGCGTGATCCGCCGCGACAACAACAAGGCCGACGAAGCCGATATCCGCAAGGCGCTGGAAACCGCGTTGCGCAACGGCTATGCCGAACTCAAGGCGGGCAAGTCCTCGACCGATGCGGTGGTCGCCGCGCTGCGCGTGCTGGAGGACGATCCCCACTTCAACGCCGGCAAGGGCGCGGTGTTCACCCATGACGGCAAGAACGAAATGGACGCCTCGATCATGGAAGGCGAGGGCCAGCGCGCGGGCGCGATCGCCGCGGTACATCGCGTGCGCAATCCGATCACCCTGGCGCGCGCGGTGATGGATCACTCCGAACACGTGATGCTGGTCGGCGACGGCGCCGAAATGTTCGCGAAGGAGCAGGGCATCACCCTGGTCGACCCCTCCTACTTCCGCACCGAGAAACGCTGGCAGCAGCTGCAGAAGATCCTCAAGGAAGAAGCCGCCAAGCAGGCCTCGACCGATCCCGAATACGTCAAGCACATCGGCACCACCGGCGCGGTCGCGCTCGACAGCAAGGGCCACCTGGCGGCGGGCACCTCCACCGGCGGCATGACCAACAAGCGCTGGGGCCGGGTCGGCGACTCCCCGATCATCGGCGCCGGGACCTGGGCCGACAGCGGCTGCGCATTCTCCGGAACCGGCTGGGGCGAGTATTACATCCGCACCCACGCGGCCAGCAATGTTTGTGCCCGGGTACAATTCTTCAAGGAGACCCCGGCCCAGGCCGGTGCCGCCGTCATCAATGGCGAGGTGGTGAAGATGGGGGGCGATGGCGGCGCCATCGTCCTGACGTCCGACGGCAAGTTCGCGTTCCCCTTCAACACCGAGGGCATGTATCGCGGCTGGATCGGTGCCGACGGCGTTCCCCACGTCGCGCTTTATGCCGATGACGGCATGACCGGCGATGTCGTCCTCAGGAAGGAAGAAGCGCCGGCGACACCCGCGCATTGAGTCGATCGATTCGGGCGTCGACACGCGTTGACAGACTGGAAACCGCACGCCAGAATAGTGGGCTGTTTCACCGCCTCGCGGTTTCGGCGGAGGGATACCCAAGCGGCCAACGGGGGCAGACTGTAAATCTGCTGGCTTACGCCTTCGGTGGTTCGAATCCACCTCCCTCCACCAGCTCGAAGCGTTGAACGGCATTCCCGGTGCGGGAGTAGTTCAATGTTAGAACTGTAGCCTTCCAAGCTACTAGCGCGGGTTCGATTCCCGTCTCCCGCTCCACCTTGGACACTCCGCGGCAGGAACGCTGCAGTTGCTTCGCTCACGTAGCTCAGTCGGTAGAGCACCTCCTTGGTAAGGAGGAGGTCGATGGTTCGATTCCATTCGTGAGCACCACCCTTCAATTCCAAACATTCGAGTCGAGACACGAGATGGCAAAGGAAAAGTTCGAGCGCAAGAAGCCGCACGTGAACGTGGGCACGATTGGTCACGTTGACCATGGCAAGACGACGCTGACGGCGGCGCTGACGAAGGTGGGTGCCGAGCGTTTCGGTGGCGAGT
>JASLDW010000086.1 GCA_030151365.1 Lysobacter sp.
GCGGCGCTGGCCAGCGCGTGGCGATTGGCGCTGATGCCGCCGGCGACGATCAGCAGCGGCGCGTCGGCGGGACCGTGCAATTCCCAGGGGATGCGCACCTCGCGCGTGCCCGCGTGCCGCAACGCGAGCCGGCACGGGACCTCGCCGCGCTCGGCGTCCGGCGCGGACTGCGTATCGGTTCGGGCGACGGCTTGGGACATCGGAGTTCCTGCAGGCGGTGGTTCCAGCTCTGCGGATCCGACGAGGCGGCGTCGTGCCGAGAGGCAGACGCGCGACCATCTTCCGGTGGGCAATGCCCCCGCAGGAGTTGGCACCGTGCTGGAATGCCCTCGAAAGAGCGTTCCCCGGTTGCCCCGGCGTCGAAGGGCCTGTCCCTCAGCCGGTCTGGATGGAAAGCGCAGTGTGCCCGCCTCCGCCCGGGGTGTCAATCCCTTCATTCGGATGAAGCGATGAATGCCGCATGTCACCCGATCGAGCTTGCCGATTCCGGCCCACTGCCGCCAAGATCGGCCCATGAACATGAAAGGACGCCTGCATGCGGCCGATTGAACGGATGGCCACCACCCTGCTCCTGATTGCCGCCTCGACCGCAACCGCCCAGGACTGGATGCAATGGCCGCCGCGCGCCGGATCCACCGCGATCGCGCCGATAGCAGCCACGAGCAACTCCAGCAAAGTCGATCTGGTGCTGGAAAAGAGCGGCGACCACATCGACGTACTGGTCGACAATCCGCTGGCCGGCCCGGTGCAGGCCATCGTCAGCCTCGACCGCAACGGCCAGCCCGAAGACACCGCCGCCGTGATCCGGCCTGGCAGCCGCAGCCGCATGGTCCAGTTGCCGATCGGCCAGGCGATCAACGTGCAATTGCAGGCGATCCCCGGCGATCCCGCGCTGCATCCGCAACCGTTCGATTACATCCTGCCGATCCCTGCGAAGGGATTGCGGATCGACCAGGCCGCTGGCGGCGCGCATAGCCACAACGACGACGAGAATCGCCACGCCATCGATTTCGCCCAGCCGATGGGCACGATGGTCAGCGCCGCCCGCGACGGCATCGTGATGGATCTCGACAACGACGAGCCGGACAACACCAGCGTCAATGGCGATCGCCGCGCGCGCGCCAATTTCGTCCGCGTCCTCCACGGCGACGGCAGCATGGCGCTCTACGCGCACCTGCAACGTGGCAGCATCCCGCTCCATCGTGGCGATCGCGTCGCCAGCGGCCAGCGCATCGGCAGTGTCGGCAACAGCGGCTGGAGCACCGGGCCGCACCTGCATTTCGTGGTGCAGGTCAATGGCGACCGTCGCCTGCAGTCGATTCCGGTGCGGATCCTGGCGCCGCAGGGCGTGTTGAAGTTGCCGAATTAGTCGGCGCGGCGCGAGGGGCCCCATGGGGCCCTCGCGCCACCCGTATAATTTCGTTCTCCGTTTCCAGCCTTCCGGCGCCCTGCGCGCCCTGTCCGCATGTCTACCGTTGCCCAGGAAGCCGCCCGCCGGCGCACTTTCGCCATCATTTCCCATCCCGACGCCGGCAAGACCACGCTGACGGAAAAGCTGCTGCTGTTCGGCGGCGCGATCCAGATGGCCGGCTCGGTCAAGGGCCGCAAGGCCGCGCGCCACGCCACCTCCGACTGGATGGCGCTGGAGAAGGAGCGCGGCATCTCGGTGACATCGTCGGTGATGCAGTTCCCCTACGAGGGTCGCATCGTCAATCTGCTCGATACGCCCGGCCACGCCGACTTCGGCGAGGACACCTATCGCGTGCTCACGGCGGTGGACAGCGCGCTGATGGTGATCGACGTCGCCAAGGGCGTCGAGGAACGCACGATCAAGCTGATGGAAGTGTGCCGCCTGCGCGACACGCCGATCATGAGCTTCATCAACAAGCTCGATCGCGAGGGCAAGGACCCGATCGAACTGCTCGACGAGATCGAGAGCGTGCTCAAGATCCAATGCGCACCGGTGACGTGGCCGATCGGCATGGGTCAGCGCCTCAAGGGCGTGGTGCATCTCATCACCGGCGAAGTGCATCTGTACGAAGCCGGCAAGAATTTCACCCGTCAGGATTCCACCATCTTCCCGTCGATCGACGATCCCGGCGTGGAAGCGGCGATCGGCGCCGACATGCTGTCCGCGTTGCGCGACGAACTGGAACTGGTCGAAGGCGCTTCGCACAAGTTCGATCGCGACGCCTATCTGCGCGGCGAGCAGGCGCCGGTGTTCTTCGGATCCGCGGTGAACAACTTCGGCGTGCAGCCGCTGCTCGACTTCTTCGTCGACCACGCGCCGTCGCCGCTGCCACGCGCCACCACCGGCCGTGACGTCAAGCCCGACGAAGACAAGCTGACCGGCTTCGTGTTCAAGATCCAGGCCAACATGGACCCGCAACATCGCGACCGCGTGGCATTCATGCGCATCTGTTCGGGCCGTTTCAGCGCCGGGATGAAGGCCTTCCACGTCCGCACCGGCAAGGAACAGAAGCTCGCCAACGCGCTGACCTTCATGGCCAGCGATCGCGAGATCGCCGAGGACGCGTGGCCGGGCGACGTGATCGGCCTGCACAACCACGGCACGATCTCGATCGGCGACACCTTCAGCGAAGGCGAATCGATCAGCTTCACCGGCATCCCCAACTTCGCGCCGGAACTGTTCCGTCGCGCCCGCCTGCGCGATCCGCTCAAACTCAAGCAGTTGCAGAAGGGCCTGGCGCAGTTGTCCGAAGAAGGCGCGACCCAGTTCTTCCGTCCGCTGATGTCGAACGATCTGATCCTCGGCGCGGTCGGCATGCTGCAGTTCGACGTCGTCGCCTATCGCCTCAAGGACGAGTACGGCGTCGATGCCTCGTTCGAGAACGTGCAGGTCGCGACCGCACGCTGGATCCGCTGCGACGACGCCAAGAAGCTGGAAGAGTTCCGCGAGAAGAACGCCAACAACCTCGCGCTCGATGCCGCCGGGCAGCTGGTCTATCTCGCACCGACCCGCGTCAACCTGCAACTCGTCGAAGAACGTGCACCGGGCGTCACCTTCCTCGCCACCCGCGAACACGCACACGCCACCCACATCGATTGATCGTTGCAAGCGGCGAACCTGAACGGTTCGTCGCGCTTCACCGGCGTTTGACCGCGCACCTGTGATGGTGGGTGGGCATGAAGTCCGATGTCCATTCTGTCGATGACATGCGCCAGGAGCCATCCGCGCCTGTCAGGCCGCATCACTGGATCCGCCGCCATCCGTTGTGGACGCTTCTCGGCATCCTGGTCGCGGCGATCGTCGTCCTGGTCCTGCTCTGGGACTGGAACTGGTTCAAGCGACCGATCGAACACTACGTGCATGGCAAAACCGGTCGCGAGCTGCATATCGACGGCAATCTCGATGTCCATCTCGGTCGCCTGACAACGGTCACAGCCGATAACCTGCGTTTCGCCAACGCGACATGGTCGAAAACCCCGTTGATGGCGAAAACCGATCGCCTGCGCCTGAGTTTCGAATTGTGGCCGGCGGTGTTCTCCCGCGATTTCCGCATCCCGGACCTGCAACTGACACGTCCCGACTTGCTGCTTGAAATGGGTCCCGAAGGTGTCGGCAACTGGGTGCTCAAGTCCAGTGATGCGCGCGGAATGCAACCGCAATTCCGTCGCCTGTGGATCGACGGCGGCCGCCTGCGCTATGTCGATGCGAAGGGCCGGACCGACATCGACATCGCCGTGCAGACACGGGCGCCGTCTTCATCCACCGCCGGGCCACCGGTCGACGTGAAGGGATCCGGTCACTGGAAAGGCAGTCCTTTCACGTTGCAGGGGCATGGCGAATCGCCCCTGGACCTGCGTGATCGCAGTCGTCCCTATCGTGTGGACCTCAAGGCAACGGCAGGCGCAACGCATGCGCATGCCCTCGGCACCCTGCTCGACCCCTTGCGCATGCGCGACTTCGATCTGCGACTCGCGCTCACGGGCAGCAATCTCGAGGACCTGTATCGATTGCTCGGCATCGCCCTGCCGCCGACGCCGCCCTATTCGCTCGATGGCCGGCTCACCCGCGTCGTCCATTCCCCCACCAGCAGCACCTGGAACTACGATGGTTTCACCGGTCGCGTCGGCAACAGCGATCTCGCCGGCGATGCGCACTTCACCAGTGGCAAGCGCCGTTACCTGAAGGCGGATCTGCGCTCAAGGCGCCTCGACCTCGACGACCTCTCGGGATTCATCGGTGGTGGACCCAAGTCCGGCCCGACCAACGGCGAACTGGCCGCGAAGGCCGCGCGCCAGCAGGTACGCGGGAAACTGCTTCCCGACGATCCGTACAACACCGGCAAGCTGCGCTCCATGGATGCCGACGTCCACCTGCGCGCCACCCGCATCAACACCCAAACCTTGCCCGTCGACGACATGAACGCGGTGCTCGCGCTGAAGGATGGCGTGTTGACCCTGCATCCGCTCGATTTCGGCGTCGCCGGGGGCAACATCCGTTCCAATATCCGCATGGATGCGCGCAAGGACGTGCTCCATAGCCAGGCGGAGATCCACGCCAGCGATTTGATGCTGGCCAAGCTGTTGCCCAAGGTGAAGCTCGGCGATACCGCCATCGGCAAACTTGGCGGCAATGCCGCCATCACCGGCAGCGGAAATTCCATCGCCGCCATCCTCGGCAGCGCCGACGGCAACGTCGATCTCGGCATGGGGCGCGGCCAGATCAGCAAACTCGCGATGGCCTTCGCAGGCCTCGACGTCGCCCGCATCCTCAAGATCAAGTTGACCCGTGACCAGCAGATCCCCATCCGCTGCGCCTTCGGCGATTTCGCCATCCGCGATGGCATCGCGACTCCGCAAGCGCTCGCGTTCGATACCAGCGACCTGCTGATGACGGGTACGGGCCGCATCGACATGAAGAACGAGCAGCTGGATCTCACCATCCATACCAAGCCGCGCCGTTTCAGCCCGTTGTCGCTGCGCGCGCCGCTGTATGTGCAAGGCAGCTTCGTGCATGCCAACGTGCGACCGGACTACAAACAAGTGGGCTTGCGCGCGTTGGCCGCCGCCGCACTCGGCAGTCTCACCGCGCCTGCAGCGGCGCTGGTCGCCACCACCAACCTCGGCGGCGGCAAGGCCGAAACGTACTGCGGCGCTGCACGCTGACCGATCGCACGCCGCCAGCGTTTCGCCATGCGATACCGTATGCTGCAGGCATGGCACACGGCATCTCCACCTATACCCCCCAGGAAGAACGCGCCAATGTCTGGAGCGCGGGACTCGGTGCGCTTGCCGCACTGGTCGCCGGCGTCGTGATGCTGGTCGCCGCGGGCGCGCGACACGCCAGCGGCCTGCAACTGCTTTCGGCTGCGGTCTTCACCGCCTCGATGCTCGCGCTCTACGGCGCCAGCACCGCGTATCACAACGCCACCGAACCGGCGCGCCGCGCGCGCCTCAAGGTGATGGACCACTGCGCCATCTATCTGCTGATCGCCGGCACCTACACGCCGTTCACCCTGCTGGCGTTGCCGCAGCCGACCGGCATCCGGCTGTTCATCATCATCTGGTCGCTGGCCGCTTTCGGCATCGCCTTCAAACTGTTCTTCACCGGGCGCTTCAAGCTGGTGTCGACGCTCGTCTACATCGCGATGGGCTGGCTCGGCATTCTCGAATGGCGGACGATGCGCAGCGCACTCAGCCCCTGGGTCTTCGACTGGATCATCGCCGGCGGCGTCTGCTACACGCTGGGCACCGCGTTCTATCTCAGCAAGAAACTGCCATATGCGCATGCGGTGTGGCACGCCTTCGTCGCCGCCGGCACCGTCTGCCATTTCGTCGCGGTGTGGAAACTGGTCGTGCCCTGAAGCAACTCAGGACGTGCTGCTTCAAGAGGTGATGTAGTCCTGCAAGTGCCGCAATTCGGTCTTCTGGTCGTCGATCACCGCCTTCACCAGGTCGCCGATCGACACCAGGCCGACGACTTCCTTGTGATCGAGGATCGGCAAGTGGCGCACGCGCTTGTCGGTCATCACCTGCATGCACTGGTGGACGTCGTCGCCGGGCCGCGCGCAAACGACTTCGTGGCTCATGATCTCGCTCACCGGCGTGGTCGCCGAGGTGCGTCCCAGCAACACGACCTTCCGCGCGTAGTCGCGTTCGGAGAGGATGCCGACCAGTTTCGCGCCATCCATCACCAGGACCGCGCCAATGCCGTGCTCGGCCATCAATCGCAGGGCATCGAGCACCGGCGCCGACGGCGCGATCGATACCACACCGGAAACCTTTTTCCCCTCAAGCAGATGCCGGACCTGACCCATGAGTCGTTCCTCGCTTCGAGCCTGCCATCAGCATACTCTCCTGTTCAGCGGCTGGCGTCTTCCACGTCCTGCAACGCGCCGACGCCACCGAGATTGCCCATCTGGCGCTGGATCGCATTGGCTCGTCGCAGCACGTAGGCACTTGGGTGCGCGGCGCTGAACCGGCGCGGGCTCGGCAGCACCGCGGCCAATCGCGCCGCCTGCGCCGACGACAATCGCGATGCATCGATGCCGAAGAAACTGCGCGATGCCGCCTGCGCGCCATACACGCCGTCGCCGAATTCGGCGATGTTCACGTACAACTCGAGGATGCGCTCCTTCGGCAACAAGTGCTCCATCAGGAAGGTGTACCAGACCTCCAGGCCCTTGCGCCCCCAGCGCAGCAGCATGTTGTCGCCCTGCCACAGGAACAGGTTCTTCGCGGTCTGCTGGCTGATGGTGCTGGCGCCACGCACCTTCGTCACCGGCCGGCCACGCGCTTCCGCGCGCGCCTTCATCCGGGCGTTGTAGCGCTCCGCGGCCTGGATCGCCTCGAAATCGAAACCGTCGTGCTCGGCGAATTTCTGGTCCTCGGAGGCCATCACCGCCACCGGCAACGATGGCGAGATTTTCGCCAGGGGCCGCCAGTCGTAGGCGACGCGGAATCCGGTGTCGCCGGACACCCATGCGCCGAGGGTGCGGATCATCATGAAGCTGGAGAACGGCGGATTGATGAAGCGCAGGCTCGCCACCTGCAGGATGCTGAAGACGATGGCGATCGCCGGCAGCCACAGCAGCCACTTGCGCAGCCTTCGACCCCGGCGCTGTCGTCGCCTCCCTTGCGCACCGGCCGATGCGCCCCCATTTGAATTGTCAGAAGTCCGGCCCATCCGGACATTATCCTTGCCGATGCCCGCCATGAGCGACTCCAGCGACCTCCTCCATCGTTTCCTGCTACCGGACGCACATGTCCGTGGCGCCCACGTGCGGCTCGATGCCACGTGGAAGCATGTCCTCTCACACGCCAGCTATCCGGAACCGGTCGAAGCCCTGCTCGGCGAAGCGCTGGTCGCCAGTGCATTGCTCAGCGCACACACCAAGGTCGAAGGCCGGCTGTCGCTGCAGGCGCGCAGCAGCGGCGCCTTGCGCACCCTGTTCGCCGAATGCACCGCGGCCGGCACCTTGCGCGGCATCGCCAAACTCGCCGAGGGCGAAGCGCCGCCGCAAGATCTCTCGTCGCTCGGCGGCGATGCCATGCTCGCCGTCACCATCGAGAACCCCGGCCTCGGCGGCGGCGAACCCGTGCGCTACCAAGGCCTGGTGCCGCTCGAATCGCCGACGCTGTCCGGCGCCCTCGAGGACTACTTCGATCGTTCCGAACAGTTACCGACCCGCCTGATCCTCGCCGCCGACGGCGAGCGCGCCGCCGGGCTCCTGCTGCAGATCCTGCCTGGCGCCGGCAGCGACGACGATGGCTGGAACCGCATTTCGCTGCTGGCCGCCACCCTGGGCCGCGATGAACTGCTGGACCTGCCGGCCGACATCCTGCTCACCCGGCTGTTCCATCAGGAAACCCTCCAGGATCTTGGCGCGAAACCGCTGCAATTCGGCTGTTCCTGCTCGCGAGGCCGGGTCGAGGACATGCTTCGCGCCTTGGGTCGCGAGGAAGCCGAAGCTGCCGCCGAAACCGGCCAGGCAGAGGTCATTTGCGAGTTCTGCGGCAAGCACTATCATCTCAGCCGCGATGAGATCGACAAATTGTTTCTGTCCCCGCCCATGACATCTTCTTCACGCCTGCAGTAGCTGAATGAGATGGAATCGAATTGGCCCGCAAGTTGTTAAGGAAACATAAACGGACTAGAATCGACTCGTTCAAAAGAGGGGAACTTCGGGCATTTCGCCCAGTCTGACTGCCGATGAACAACCGGTTTCGCACCGCTGTCGCCGTTTCCCTGCTGGCTCTTGCCTGCAGCGGCGCCGCGTATGCGCAGTCATCGACCTATGTTCCGATCGTGAACAACAAGAGCGGCAAGGTCGAAGCGTTCCTTCAGCTCGATCCGATGACCGCCAGCGGCAAGCGTGCGCAATGGCGTTTCGGCAGCAACTCCCTCGACAGCGCCTTCGGTCTTGGCAACGGCGAATCGCTCGCCCTGCTCTGCGATTCCGGCACCACGCCACAATCGATCCGCAACCTTTCCAGCAGCTGCATGCTGGGTTCGCTGGGCCACCATGGTGTCGGCGCCAGCGTGCAGAAGGGCGCCAATCGCGCCGGCTTCAACCTCGGCAAGGGCAATTCCGGCCTCCCCGAATGGCTGACACCGGTCAACGGCAAGGTTCAGCAGACCGACCTGGCCCTCTTCGCCGAGCGCACCGTCGGCCGCAATGGCGTAGTCTCGATCGGTGGCACCACCGCGAATGCCCGCCTGGTCCCCGTCAATGAAGCTCCGTCGGTGCTTGCAGATCGCTGGAACACCCAATCGCTCAGCGTCGGTGGCGGCGTCGGCAACATCCGCGCCAACATCTTCGGCCGCGTCGTCAGCGTCCCCGGCCAGCCCCGGTTCGAAGGCTTCGGCCTCGGCGTGACCTGGCGCACCCCATGGAGCGGCCAGCTCTCGGTGGGCGCCGAAAACATCGTCACCAAGGGCAGCAATCCCTTCGCCGTTCCAGGCAAGGACGGCAAGGAAGACAGCACCGTTCCCTACGTGCGCTATCAGCAGGATCTTTGATTCGGCCTTGGGATGATCGATGAAACGAACCGCCGCGAGGCGGTTTTTTTGATCCCTGCCAGTCGAGCCATTCCCGGCTCGCTCCCGTCCAACAACAATTTTTGATTGCGCACTGCCCAAGAAAAAACCGGCCCCTTTCGGGGCCGGTTCGTCTTGCGTACCGCAAACCTGCAGGAATCAGAAGTCGTAGGACGCCGACAACTGCACGTAGCGCGGAGTGGTATAGCTCTGGGGCAGCATGTAGATGTTGGTCACACTGTAACCCGCATCGTCTTCGCTGGCCGAGTAGTACGAGGTCGGCGTGCGCCTGTTGAGCACGTTGAAGACGTTCAGGTTCAACGCCAACTTGTGCTGCAGGGCTGCCGGCTTCCAGGTCAGACCCAAGTCGAGGCGATGCGTCCAAGGCGAGGTCTTCTTGCCCGGGGTCCACGGTTCGCCGAAGCAGGTGTGGTAGCTGTCGTAGTAGCCGATCGGATCCGCTGCCGGATCGTTGTTGTGATCGAGATCGCCCTTCGGATCGTAGTAACCGAAGCACGAGATCGGTGCACCCGAAGCGATACGCAGGCTACCGCTGACCAGCCATTCCGGGGTGATCGCATAAGCGGCATGCGCCTTCAACTGGTGACGGCGGTCGTTCGGCAGATAACCATCGGAATAGGCCATGATCTGCCATGCATCCCAGTTCTGGCTGGTTGCCACGCCATTGTCATGGGCATTGGCACCCTGTCCGGTATCCGAGTTGGCCGGACCTTCCGAGTTGCCGTGCGACTTGCTGAAGGTGTAGTCGATGCGCGCTTCCCACTTGCCGTCCCAACGATGCTCCAGGAAGAGATCAAGCGCGTTGTAGCTGCGCTTGAGGGCAGGCATGCCCAAGGCAGTTGCAGCAATCTTGGACTTGTAGTAGCTGCCAGGCACACGCGAATAAATGCCGCCTGGGGTACCAGTGACCTCGCCGAAGGCGTACGTGTTGCTGCCATTCGGGTTGAACATGTAGCAGCCGGAGATGGCGTACTGCTTGCCACCGACCGTACCAACATACTGCGAGAGGCTACCGTTTTTAGCGCTGCCGGTGCTGACATTCTGGATCACGGGGGTCATGCCAGCCTGGGCCATCATGGTCAACGGATCGCAGACGTCATCGATTGCCTGTTTCAGTTCACGGTGAGTGAGCTTGGCGCCGACGGTCCACTTCTGGGTCAGGGCATGCTCGAAGCCAAGCACGAACTCATCCTGATATTCGGACTTGATGTCCGACGGCACGTAGGTCAGCGGATCCTTCGGAGTACCGGTTTCACCGTTGGAGGACACCGGACCCGCCGGCGTGCTCGTTCCGACGCCCTTGACCGGAGTCAGGCCAGTCGGCACGCCATTGGCGTCGATGCCGGTATAGGTGAAGTATTCACGCGTATAGGTCGATGCGCCCACGCCACGGATGGCCACGGCGTTCGGCATGTTCAGGAAGTAGCGACCCGCCTGTCCGAAGACCTTGAAGCTGGAATCGCCATTGACGTCCCAGACGAAACCGAGGCGCGGCTGCCACTGGACACCGCTATCCACGAACTTCTGGCCGGTGTCGGAGAAGTTCTGGAACTTGTCGGCGCGGATACCGAGCGACAGCAGGAGGTTGTCGGTGATGCGCCACTTGTCTTCCAGATAGTAGGCATTCTGCGTGTTGTGCATGCTGGTGGTATCGAAATACCGCAGCTTGCTGACGAAATAGCCGCAGTTGCTGGCTGTGGCATTCGGCGTGCCGTTACACGCACCTGCACCGGTACCGGTCGGACCGACGCCTAGGCTGGCGGAGATGTTGGCGTTGCCGGTCGATGCCTTACCGTAACCCCAGTAGTCGGCTACCTGGCTGGTGCCTTCGTTGTCACCCTGCAGCTTGGTGTTGTCCATGCCCAAGGTCAGGTCGTGCCGACCCAGGATCCATTCCAGTTCGATGCGCAGGCCGCTGGTGCTGTCCTTGGTGTTCTGGGTGGCACGGTAATCGGACTGCGAGTTCTTGATGGCGTGACCACCATTGAGAGCCGGGTTTTGGCTGGTGGTGGTCGCCGTCACCGGCAGACCGGTCAGGTACGGGTCGGTGTTGTACTGATTGCTGGAACGGCCATAGACCGCGCTCAAGGTGAGGTTGTCGGTCAGGTAACCGGTGTACTTCAACACCTCGAAATGGGTGTTGTTCGTGGTGGTCGTCGCCCGATTGAGCACGTTGCCGAAAGAGTACGAGTTCCAATCGAAGTGGTACTGGTCACCGGTCTCCTTGTAGCGCTCGGCGACATAGGTGGCTTCCAGCAGATTGTTGCTGTTGATGTTCCAATTGATCTTCGCGTACAGCTTCGGATCATTGGACTTGTACTTGCTGCCAGTTGGCGAGAAGCCGGCATCGGGATTGCCACCCGGCACCCAGCGGTTGTCCTTCTCGGTTTCAGCCGACACGAAGAAGAACAGCTTGTCCTTGACGATCGGACCGCCGACATAGGCCGAATACACGTTGCCCCAGCTCAGGCGATCCTTGCCGCTGTCATACGGCTTGCCGACAAGCGTCGGATCCGAATATGTATAGACGTTCGGCGGCAGGGCCTTCGCGCCGCTGAAGTCCATATTCGGGTAATTGCGGTTAGGACGCGATTCCGTCAGCTGCTTCGGCTGGAAGATCACCTGTCCACCGAACTTCCATTCGTTGGTGCCGTGCTTGCCGATCTGGCTGATCACGCCACCGGCCGAACGGCCATACTTGGCGCCATAGCCACCGGTGAAGGTTTCCTGCTGCTCGATCGAACCATAGGGCAGCGTGAAGCCGCCGATGTTGGTCATCGGGTTGCCGGAGAAGAAGCCGTTGAGGTAGTAGGCATTTTCCGCAACGCTCGATCCGCCAAACGCAATCTGGTTGCCGAAGTACGTGCCGTTGCCGGTTACGGCGCCAGGAGAAAGCAGCGCGATCGACTCAGCTGAACGGGCGATCGGCAAGCGCTTGAGTTGCGCTGCGGTCACGACCGTGCTGGTCGATACCGTGGTCACGTCGATTGCCGAAGCGCCATTACCGGTGACCGTCACCGTGCCCAGCGTGTTGCCACTGTTGCCCGCGGCCTGTTCGGCGACGAACTGCACGCCCGCACCTTGACCCGGAGTCACGACAACACTGCGCTTGTTGGCACCCGAGGTGACGGTATAGTTGCCGACCGGCAGCGAGCCGATGTTGAAGCGGCCTTGCGAATCCGCAGTCACGGTGCGGGTGAAGCCTGCGTCATTTGAAACGGTAACCGTGGCGCCGGCCGTCGTGGTGCCATAGACGTTACCGCTGGTGGACTGAGCTTGCACGGCGCCTGCGAAGCAGAGACCGAGCGCGACGGTCAAGGCGCTGCGCTTGAAGCCGGACCTGATTGAATTGGATGCCATTGATTTGAACCCCATGGGTGTGGAAACGCGTTATGAACATCGCCGGCCAGCCGGAACCGACTTGCCTGACTCCCCGACTATGCGATAGGAACAATTCTTTAACAACCCGGCAGCACCCATTCATATTTCTATTTCTACCTTTCCGTTGACACCGCACCTCATAATTTGTGACGAAAATCACAAATTACTTCGACATGATTTAGCTCGCCATTAGACAAGCCCAATCAAATTTGCTGCATAGCACAAATCTTGCTTCGCGAAACCTAACCCGAACCTCCTTTCAAGCATTTCGGTCGCCCTCAGGACTGATGCGGGATATCGATGCCCCCTGCTCGCAACGCCTCCATCAGTGGCTGCAGATGCTGGGCATATGGCGCCCATTTGGAGGACTCTCGTCGAGCAATTTCGCTCCGGACCTGGACCGAACTGGCGGTTGCCACGGCGCGCGTGCTGGTCCGGGTGCTTTGCATGCCACCCACGAAATCGAGGCCGCAAAACGCCGCGACTTCCTTCATCACCTGCTCCGGATCGGTGGTCAGTCGCGCGTATTCCACGTCGAGGATCCGCCCCGGGAATGCCGCATGCCAATGCGCCATCAGCCGTCGGTACTGAAGGAAATAATCCGCCAGCTCGAGCTGGTCATAGGAATGGCGGTTGGCTTCGGAAAACAGTTCGCGCAGGTTGGAGAAACAGGTTTCGACCGGGTCGCGCACCATGTGAAGGATCCTGGCCTGCGGCAACGCCCGACAAATGAATCCGACATTGAAGAAATTGGTCGGTTGCTTGTCGGTGAAATGCGAATGCCCGTCCAGTCTCCATGCAACACCATCCAGATATCGGCGCCCGACCTCGGTGAAATCGACGCCGTCCATCCTTTGGACGATGCCGATGTCGAGGGGGATCCTGCCATGGTGGTCGGTGGCGTAACGCATCTCGCGGGTGAAGTCGTACAACTCCCCCATGCTCATCACCTGCGGACTCGCTGCCAGCAACTGCTCGAGGAGCGTCGTGCCCGACCGATGCATTCCGACGATGAAAATCGGGGTCACGGAACCGGGCATGCCCCCTGCCGGCACATCCCGGGGCGTCCAGGCCTCGAGCGCTTCCACGAGTTCGCGGGTTTCCGCCATGTCGTAACGAAAAGTGGAACGCATGACCCGGCAAAATCCTTGAAGCACCCGCCAAGCCGCTTCGTATTCGCCAAGATCATCCAGCTCCTTGTGCAACGCACGCGCCGCAGTCGCTATTTCGGCCGGCCGCAAACCGGGAGTCTGCAGCAGCATTTGCAACGCACGGACATGGTTGCTCCCGGCAGTCTGCTTGCGCAGGCGCGACAACCCCCACCACGCCGGCGCGATACGCGAATCGCGTGCAAGGATCCATTCGAAATCGACCGCCGCATCATCCAGTCGGCCATGGCTGGCGAGGAACTGCCCGCGTTGCAGGCGCGCATCGATATCGGCCGGGGCCTTGAGCGTGGCCGCTTCGGCACAGCGCATGCCAAGGTCGAAATCTCCCAGGCTGTACAGCTGTTTCGCGCATTCCGTCAGGACGAAGTGCGGTGCATCGCCGTTTTCCAACACCTGCGTGGCCAATCCGCGAAGCGAAGCGTCTTCGCCAAAGGTGCGCAGCCGGCGCAACAGGCCCAGGATCGAATCGGTTGAATGCTTCGCCGCGCACGACGCGCGGCGCGTCCAGTCGTGCGCGCGCCGATAATTGCCTGCAAAGGATTCGACATAGGACAGTTCAACCATCACCTCGGCGGATTCCGGCTCGATGGCAAGTGCTTCGAGCCAGGCCGCACGCGCTGCCATCCAATTTTCTTCCTCGGCATGGCGCTCGGCACGTGCGGCGATGGATTGCAATGTCGTCGGCGTCATCGCGCCATCCTACAAGAAAGAAACCGACCCCTTGCGGGGTCGGTTCCGGTTGCCGCAGGCGGAATTCGTTCGATCAGTAATCGTACGAAACCGAGAGTTGCACGTAACGCGGGGTGCTGTAGGAATTCGCGCGCATCGACTCGACCGGTACCTGATACGGCGTTTCCGTCTCGCCGTATGGATATACCGAGGTCACCGTCCGCTTGTTGAGGATGTTGAACACGTTCAAGTTGACCGCCAGCTTGTGCTGCAGGAACGCAGGCTTGTAGGTCAACGCCATGTCGAGGCGATGCATCCACGGCGTCCGCGTCTTGCCCGGCGTCCATGCCTGGCCGAAGCAGGTGTGATAGCTGTTGAAATAGCCGATCGGATCGGCCGCAGCCGATGTATGGTCGATGGAACCGTCCGGGTCGTAGTAGCCGAAGCAGCTGATCGGCGCGCCGGATGCAATGGTTGCATTGGCGCTCACCATCCATTCCGGCGTGATGGCATAGCTGCCATGCGCCTTCAGCACGTGGGTACGATCGTTCGGCAGCGACCCGTTGGCATATTGCATGATCTGCCAGGCGTCCCAGTTCTGGCTGGTCCCCACGCCGTTGTCGTGCGCATCGGAACCTTGCCCGGTATCCGAGTTGGCCGGACCTTCCGAATTGCCGCGCGAGTGGCTGAAGGTGTAGTCGATGCGCGCTTCCCACTTGCCGTCGAACGGATGCTCCAGGAACAGGTCGAGGGCACTGTAGGTGCGCTTCAGCTTGGGCATGCCCAGCTGCGACGAGCTCACCTTCGCGGTGTAGCGCGCGCCGCCCGGATTGGTGACATTGGCGAAGCTGTAGGTATTGCTGCCGCCCGGGTTGAACATGTAGCAATACGTCACGTTGTACGTATTGCCATCCGGGCCAGTGGCGTAGATCGACGACGTCGGTGCATTGAACGAGGCATTGGTCAATCCGGCGGCGCTGGCCAGCGTGTATGGATCGCAGACGTCGTCGATGGCCGACTTCAGGTCGCGGTAGGTCAGCTTGGCGCCCATCGTCCAGGACTTGGTCAGGTTGGCCTGGAAGCCCAACACGAACTCGTCCTGGTATTCCGACTTGATGTCCTTGGGCACGTACCCCATCGGATCCTTCGGCGCACCGGTTTCGCCATCGGACGACACCGGGCCGGCGGGGCCCGTGCCTGCGGTGTTGTTCACCGGCGTCAGGCCGGTCGGCACGCCATTGGAATCGATGCCGCTATAGGTGTAGTACTCGCGAGTGTAGGTCGACATGCCGACGCCACGGATCGCCACTGCGTTGGGAATGGCGAGGAAGTAGCGACCCGCGTTGCCGAAGACCTTGAACGAGGAATCACCGAACATGTCCCAGCTGAAGCCCAGGCGCGGCTCCCACTGCGCGCCGCTGTTCACGTAACGGACGCCGGTGGCGCTGTAGTTCTGGAACTTGTCGTTGCGGATGCCCAACGACAGCAGGAACTTGTCGGTGACCTGCCAGCGGTCTTCCAGGTACCAGGCCTGTTGCTTCAGCGACATGCTGGTGGTGTCGAAGTAGTTCAGGCTGGACACGAAGTAACCGCAGTTGCTGGACCCGCCGACCGGGATGCCATTGCCGCCGGAATCCACCGATCCGGTGCCGTCCACCAACGGAGTACCGTTGCAGGCACCGGGTGCCGCACCGGTCGGGCCAACACCCAAACCGCCGCTGATGTTGGACAAATCACTGCCGGCCTTGCCGTAACGCCAGTAGGGCGCGACCTGGGTATAGCCTTCGTTGATGCCTTTCAGGGTAGTGTTGTCGATACCCGCGCTCAGGGTATGGCGACCGAGCACGTATTCCAGCTCGACGCGATAACCATCGGTCTTGTCCTGGGTATTCTTGTTGGCCGAATAATCCACCTGCGAATTGGTGAGCGATCCGCCACCAGGCATGGAGGGATTCTGGTTGTAGGACCTGCTGATCACCGGCAGGCCACTGATGTACGGATCGCTGTTGTAACGCTTGTCCGAACGGCCATAAAGCGCGGTCAGCGTCAGCTTGTCGGTCAGGTAGCCGGTGTACTTGAGGATGTTGAAGCGGTTGTCTTCCTGGTTGGCCGTCGCCGGATTGCCCTTGGTGGTGAAGGCCTGGCTGTTCCAGTCATAGTTGTACTGGTCGCCGCTGGTGCGGTACTTCTCCTGGATGTGGGTGTACTCGAGCAGGTTGCTGGAATTGATGTTCCAGTTCAGCTTCAGATACATCTTCGGGTCGCGCGACGAGGTTTTCGAACCCAGCTGCTGCGAATCGAAGTCCGGGCTGACAGGCGCAGCGGTCGTGTGCGTCAGCGTGGTTTCGTAGGACAGGAAGGCGAACAGCTTGTCCTTGACCAGCGGACCACTGATATAGGCCGAATAGGTATTGGCCCACGACTTGTTGTTCTTGCCGCGTGCATACACCGCTCCGACATCGTTCGGCACGTCGTACGAGTACTGGGAATTCGGCAGTCCCGGCGGATGGAGAACGGTATCCGGGTTGGTCTCGACCAGCGATTGCGGCGTCCACACGACTTGCCCGCCGAAGTGGAACTTGTTGGTGCCGCTCTTGCCGACCTGGCTGATCACGCCACCGTCGGAACGGCCGTACTTGGCGCCGTAACCGCCGGTATAGGTTTCCTGCTGCTCGATCGAGCCATAGGGCAACTGGAATCCGCCAACGTTGGTCATCGGGTTGCCGCTGAAGTAACCATTGATGTAGTAGGCGTTTTCCGCGACGCTGGAACCGCCGAACGAGACTTCCTTGCCGAAGAAGGTGCCGTTGCCGCCAACCGCGCCGGGCGACAACAATGCGATCGCTTCGGCCGAACGGGCGATCGGCAGGCGCTTCAGCTGCGCGGCGGTGACGACGGTGCGGGTATCGGTCTGGGTGACGTCGATCGCCGGGGCGCCATGGGCCGTCACCGTGATCGTGCCGAGGGTGTTGCCCGAATTGCTGGGCGGCGCGACGAAAGACACGTTGGCGCCAGCACCAGGCGTGACGACGACTTCGCGACTGTTGCTCCCCGAAGTCACGGTGTACGTGCCGACCGGCAGCGAACCGATCGTATAGCGGCCTTGCGAATCCGCAGTGATGGTGCGGGTGAAGCCGGCTTCATTCTGGACGGTGACGGTCGCGCCCGCAGTCACGTTGCCATAGATGGAGCCACTGGTGGCCTGGGCGTGCACGCTGCCCGCGAAGCAGAGGCCCAGTGCGACGGTCAGGGCGCTGCGCTTGAAACCGGACCTGATGGATTTGGATGACATTGAATGGAATCCCTTTGGGAGTGTGAAAAAGCTCGCAGGCATTCCATCAACCCGGTTTGCCTGACCGGGTTATCTTGCAGAAACAATTCTTTAACGAAATATGCAGCAGCCATTCATTCTTCGATAAGGGCAATTGCGTTTAGAACACGTACAACTACCTTTTTTTTCGATAAATCGTTTTTGAAAAAACGGGCGTTGTTGTCAACCCGGAAAGCAATGATCCGTTATCCGCCTTGGCACGAGCCTGCGAAAGATTCGGGAAAGGAAGCATGAAAAAAACCGGCCCTTCGGCCGGTTCATTCATTGCACCAACAGAATGTGTCAATCGGGCGACGGCCTCATGAAAGAGACTCGTGGATGCGTCGCTGTTCTTGCGGCAAAGCAGCAGGCATCCGCGCCCCGTACTCATTCAAGTACTCGCCGATGTGCTCGAATTCGGAGGCCCAGCCGGCGCGATCGTAGCCGAACAGTTTCTCGCGCGCCTCGGCGGTCAGCTCGACGCCGTCCAGATTGACGTCTTCCACCTTCGGCAGGTGGCCGATCGGCGTTTCGACCGCGTCAGCCATGCCCTCAACGCGCTTCAGCATCCACTCGAGCACGCGCATGTTGTCGCCGAAACCCGGCCACAGGAAGTCGCCAGCGTCGCCCTTGCGGAACCAGTTGACGTGGAAGATCCTGGGCAGCTTCGCGCCCGGTTTGTCGAACGACAGCCAGTGGCCGAAGTAGTCGGCGAAGTTGTAGCCGCAGAACGGCTTCATCGCCATCGGGTCGCGACGCATCACGCCGACCGCGCCGGTCGCGGCGGCGGTGGTCTCCGAGCCCATCGCGGCGCCGACCAGTACGCCATGCGTCCAGTCGCGCGCTTCGAACACCAGTGGCACCAGTGATGCACGACGGCCACCGAACACGATCGCGGAAATCGGCACGCCTTGGGCGTCTTCGGCATGCGGCGAATACGACGGGCACTCCTTCGCACTCACCGTGAAGCGCGAATTGGGGTGCGCGGCGGGTTGTCCCGATGACGGATCGAACGGCCTGCCCTTCCAGTCGGTGACGGGCACGCGCTTGTCGAGCCCTTCCCACCAAGGCTGGTTGTCGGCGGTGACGGCGACATTGGTGAAGATGGTGTTCCGCTGGATCGATGCCAGCGCGTTCGGGTTCGACTTCTCCGACGTGCCCGGGGCGACGCCGAAGAACCCGGCTTCGGGATTGATCGCATAAAGTCGACCGTCGGCACCCGGGCGCATCCAGCAGATGTCATCACCGATGGTGGTGATCTTCCAGCCGTCCTTGCGGTAGCCTTCGGGCGGAATCAGCATGGCCAGGTTGGTCTTGCCGCAGGCGCTGGGGAAGGCCGCGGCGATGTAGTGTGTTTCGCCCTTGGGGTTCTCGATGCCGAGGATCAGCATGTGCTCGGCCAGCCAGCCTTCCTTGCGTGCCTGATGCGAGGCGATGCGCAGCGCATGGCACTTCTTGCCGAGCAGCGCGTTGCCGCCGTAGCCGGAGCCGAAGGACTGGATTTCCAGGTCTTCGGGGAAATGCATGATGAAACGGCGATCGGGATCGAGTTCGCCGGTGGAATGCAGCCCCTTCACGAACGT
Source organism: Lysobacter sp. (assembly GCA_030151365.1). GTDB lineage: Bacteria > Pseudomonadota > Gammaproteobacteria > Xanthomonadales > Xanthomonadaceae > Solilutibacter. Next base: position 19,141 of record JASLDW010000086.1, read on the forward strand.
CCCTTCACGCTCGATGCGCGCCAGCGCCGCCGCGCCCATGCGCGTCATGATGCGCATGTTGGCGACGACGTAGGGCGAATCGGTGATCTCGACGCCGCAACGCGACAGCGGCGAATCGATCGGCCCCATGCAGTACGGCACCACGTACATGGCGCGGCCCTTCATGCAGCCGTCGAACAGCGACTTCATCTTTGCCCGCGCTTCCTCCGGCGCCATCCAGTGGTTGTTGGGACCGGCATCGTCGCGTTCGCTGGTGCAGACGAAGGTCAGGTGTTCGACGCGGGCGACGTCATCGGGATGCGAACGATGGAGATAGCTGTTGGGATGCGTCTGTTCGTTCAACTTGATCAGCGTGCCGTCGGCCAGCATCTGCGCGATCAATGCATCGTTCTCGGCGTCGCTGCCATCGCACCAGTGGATGCTATCCGGCTTGGTGAGTTGCGCGACTTCCAGCACCCACTGGTTCAATGCATCGAGACTCGATGCGGTCCGTTTCTGTTCACTCATGGTTCCCTCAACCCTGTTTTGGAATCAATGTCGCCATCATGTGGGCGACATACGCTTCGTATTCTTCTTTCGGCGGCCGGTCCTGCGGCAACTGCAGGTTGAGCTGCAGGAAGCCGATGTAGGCCGAATAGACCAGGCGGGCGCGATAGCGCGCGGTGTCGGCGTCGAAACCGGCGCGACGGAACGAATCGGTCACCCACTCCAGGCGACGCCGCGAAATGCGCGTGACGGCCGGTTGCACGATGGGATTGTCCATCGCGCGCAACAACTGGCCGTAGATCACATGCGAGACGTCATCGTGCGCGACCAGCTGGAACAACTGCTCGAGCCGCGCACGCGGATCGTCGATCGACTCGAGGCGATCGAAGACCTGCGCCTGCTCGTACTGTTCCCAACGATCCAGCGCCGCCTGCAGCAGGGCGTCGCGCGTCGGGAAATGCCAGTAGAAGCTGCCCTTGGTCACGCCGAGCCGGCGGGCCAGCGGTTCGACCGCCAACGCCGGGACGCCCTGTTCTCCGATCTGCTGGAGGGCCGCGGCCGACCAATCGTCGGCACTGAGCCGGCCGGCGCGGTCCGCCTTGCCGGAAATCGATGCGATCTGGTTTGTCATCCCCCAGTGTAAGCACATTCCGTACGGTTCCGTCAAAGTGCGTATGGTGTTGCACTGCAGCTTGACGATCGCGAATTCTTGTCAATACGTATAAGTATGGAAAAGGGCGCGGGCTTGGTATACGCTCATGTTCATTCATTCGATTGTTTGAATTCCCAGCGGAGTCGCCATGAGCATCGTTCTCCCCCTCCTCGCCCTCGTGATCGCGACCGGTATCGCGGCCTACCATCGCTGGAGCCTGGCGCTGTGGTCGGCGCTGGCGGCGGCCTTCCTGTTGGTCGCCTGGTTCTTCGGCGGCAATTCCACGCTGACTGTCGTGCTGGTAGTGCTGTCCGCGATCGTGGCGATCCCGCTCCTGCTGCCGGGGATCCGCAAGTCGCTGGTGACGACGCCGCTGCTGAAGTTCTACACGCGCATCCTGCCGCCGCTGTCCGATACCGAGCGCACCGCGCTGGAAGCGGGCACCGTCGGCTTCGAGGGCCAGCTGTTCTCGGGCATGCCCGACTGGTCGCAACTCCTGAAGCTGCCGAAGCCGGAACTGACCGCCGAGGAACAGGCATTCCTGGATGGCCCGTGCGAAGAGTTGTGCCGCATGGTCGACAACTGGGAGATCGACCACGTCCGCGCCGACCTGCCGCCGCAGATGTGGGACTACGTCAAGCGCAACAAGTTCTTCGGCCTCAACATCCCGAAGGAATACGGCGGTCTCGGTTTCTCGGCGCTGATGAACCACAAGGTGATCCAGAAGCTGGCGTCGATTTCGTCGGTGGTGAGCTCGACCGTCGGCGTGCCGAATTCGCTGGGCCCGGCGGAATTGTTGATGCATTACGGCACCGATGAGCAGAAGGCGCATTACCTGCCGCGCCTGGCCGATGGCCGCGAAGTGCCGTGCTTTGCGCTCACCGGTCCGTTCGCCGGTTCCGATGCGACCTCGATTCCCGACTACGGCATCGTCTGCACGGGTGACTGGAACGGCGCGAAGGTGCTCGGCGTGCGCCTGACGCTCAACAAGCGCTACATCACGCTGGCGCCGGTGGCGACGCTGATCGGCGTGGCCTTCCGCATGTACGACCCCGACGGCCTGCTCGGCGACAAGAAGGACATCGGCATTTCGCTGGCACTGGTGCCGCGCGATTCCGAAGGCCTGGAAATCGGCCGTCGCCACTTCCCGCTCAACTCGCCGTTCCAGAACGGCCCGATCCGCGGCAAGGATGTGTTCGTGCCGCTGTCGCAGCTGATCGGCGGCGAAGATTACGCCGGCCAGGGCTGGCGCATGCTGATGGAATGCCTGTCGATCGGTCGTTCCATCACCCTGCCCTCCACCGCCAGCGGCGGCGCCAAGATGGGCGCGGTCGTCACTGGCAGCTATGCGCGCATCCGCAAGCAGTTCGGCCTGTCGATCGGCCGCTTCGAAGGCGTCGAGGAAGCACTCGCGCGCATGGGCGGCCACGCCTATGCGATCAGCGCGTTGTCGCAGGCAACCGCGGCGGCCGTCGCGCGCGGCGAGAACCCGGCGGTGCCGTCGACCATCTCCAAATACCACTGCACGACCATGGGTCGCGAAGTCGCCAAGGACGTGATGGACGTGATCGGCGGCAAGGGCATCATCCTCGGTCCGCGCAATTTCGCCGGCCGCGCCTGGCAGGCCTCTCCGGTGGCGATCACGGTGGAAGGCGCCAACATCATGACGCGCTCGCTGATGATCTTCGGGCAGGGCGCGATCCTGTGCCATCCGTGGGTGATGAAGGAGATGAAGGCAACCCAGATCGCCGACGCCAACGAGCGGATCAATGCGTTCGACGGTGCGCTGTTCGGTCACATCGGCGCGGCGATTTCCAACGCGGTGCGCAGCCTGTGGTTCGGCCTGAGCTGGTCGCGGTTCGGCAAGGCGCCGGGCGACGACTACACGTGCCGCTACTACCGCAAGATGAATCGCTATTCCGCCAACCTCGCGGTGATGGCCGACATCTCGATGCTGATGCTGGGCGGCAAGCTCAAGTTCAAGGAATCGCTCTCCGGTCGCCTCGGCGACGTGCTGAGCGAGCTCTACATCGCCAGCAGCATGCTCAAGCGCTACGAGGACGAAGGCCGTCCGGCCAGCGACCAGCCGTTGCTGGCCTGGGCCTTCCACGACGCGGTCAACAAGATCGAGACCGCGCTGTCCGGCGCCCTGCGCAACTTCCCGGTGCGCCCGGTGGCATGGCTGCTGTGGCCGATCATCTTCCCGTGGGGTCGTCGCGCGCAGGCGCCGAGCGATCGCCTCGGCCACAAGGTGGCGAGCCTGCTGATGACGCCGTCGGATGCGCGCGATCGCCTGGCCGAAGGCGTGTTCACCACGCCCAGCGAGAACAATCCGGCCGGCCGCATCATCAGCTACCTGCCGAAGTTCGTGATGGCCGAACCGGTCGAACGGAAGTTCATGAAGGCGCTGAAGAACAGCGACATCGAAGCCCTGGAATTCGAGGACCAACTCGTCGAAGGCGTGCGCGAAGGCTGGATCACCTCCGAAGAGGCCGATCAGTTGCGCGAACTGCGGACGATGACGCTCGACACCATCATGGTCGACGATTTCGATCCGGAAGAACTGCGTTCCGCCGGTTATCGCGACTTGGTTGCACGCGAGCAGCAATCGCCGCGGGCGGTGGCGTAAAGCGAAAACATCGCCCGGCTGTGCGCCTATCGCGGTTGTCTGCAGCCGCCGACAGTAAACCCATCCATGGGGGCTCGGCTCGGCATCCCCGAGAAGCCACAACACGCGCGCTCAGTGGGTGCTTAGTGCTCGCTGCGCAACGTCAGCCGCGAGATCTCCGGGTAGCGCCCCATCCGCAACGGCAACCAGCTGGTGCCGATGCCGGGCGACACGAACAGCGTGCGATCGCCGACGTGGTACTCGCCGCTCAACGCCGCCGACTTCGCGCGGAACGTCGACGGGGTGCGCAGGCCGAACGGATTCACCTGGCCGCCGTGGGTATGCCCGGCCAGCACCAGCGACGTCGATGCGGGCAATTTCAGGAACATCTCGGGTTCGTGCTCGAGCGCGACGGTGGGCAAGCCCGGATCGATGCGCGCATAGGCCGCCAAGGGCTGGGGCTTGCCCGCCGTGAGATCGTCGACACCGACCAGGTTGAATCCGCAATCGCGCACGCCGACGCGGGTCGATTCGTTCTCCAGCACATGGATGCCGACGCGTTCGAACTCGCGAATCACGCGCGGACCGCCGTCCCACCAGTCGTGGTTGCCCATGACCGCATACACCGCCTTCTTCCCGGTCAACGGCGCAAGGTGATTGGCGATGGTCGCGGGATCGACGTACTTGCCCAACACCACGCTCAGGATCACGTAGTCGCCGGTGAACACCACGACATCGGAATCGCTGGCGGAAAGCCTGGCGACGATGCGATCGACATTGTCGACGCCGTTCATCCACGATCCGGTATGGAGGTCGCTGATCTGGTCGATGCGCAAACCGTCGCATTGCGCCGGCCAGTTCGCCAGCTTCAGGGTGTAATCGCGCTCCACCAGTTGGCGCGGCTCCCACAACCAGGCATAGAGGCCGCAGACCACGACGATCGCCGCGATCGCCAGCGAGACCCGGCGCAACCAGCGGCGTTCGCGCAGTACGGTCGCGGGATCGAGCGGCGGATCCAGGTCGTCCGGGATGGGGGGGTCAGTCGGTGCTTGCTGCATTGCGTGCATCCTGCGCCTGCGCGGCCGTGCGCCAGCCGATCCATCCGGAGACGGCGATCGCCGCCGCACCGGTCAAGCCGAAGATCGTCCCGGCGGCGCCGATGGATTTCAGCGCATTGACCAGCAATGCGCTGGCGACATCGCCGGCGCGCCAGACCGCGGTATCCACCGCGTTTTTGCCCTTGTAGCGCCAACTGCGCGGCACCAGCGTGTACAGGCTTTCGCGCGCGGGCTGCATCATCCCGTAGGCGGTCGCGCGCGTGACCAACAGCATCAGGACCACCCACGACAGCGTGGGCAGCAACTCGACCGGCTGGGCGACGAGGTTGCGCAGGAGTGGTACGTCGGGGATGCGCGCGATCCATGCCGCCGCCTGTTCCTGGCTGATCGCGAAGACCGGCACGTTGGGATTGCCGGACATCGCCATCGCCATGCACACCGCGATGCCGATGACCGCCCACACCGCGATGACCATGCCGGCGCCGACGCGCGGCAGCAGAAAACGCGTTGCGGTCACCTGCAGCAGGATCATCAGCAGGTTGGTGCTCATGTCGAGATCGGCGGCGAAACGCGTACGCGCCACCGCATCGTGGAACGTCGCCTTGGAGTAATCCGTGACCAGCGCATAGCCGACCGTGCCGATGGCATCGCCGAGCAGCATCAGGATCGCCATGTTGCGCATGAAGGGCGTCGCGATGATCTGCTTCAGGCCGTCGAAGATGCCGCCGCCCACGGGTTGATTGTGGTGCTGCTTGCCGAGATCGTGGCGCTGCGACCAGCGACCGAGCATCAGCACGCACGACAGCGCGATCCCGAGCAAACCGGCGGACACCGCCAGCAACGGCGCCACGCCGATGACGTCGACCAGCACGCGGGTGATCGCCGGGCCGGCGATCGCGCCGATGGTGCCGGCGACGCCGATCAGCGGGAACAGGCGACGCGCCTGGCCTTCGTCCCAGATGTCGGTCATGAAGCTCCAGAACACCGAGACCACGAACAGGTTGAAGACGCTGACCCACACGAAGAACACGATGCCGAGCGCGCGCGGCGAGATCAGCCCATCGCGGGCGAACAGCGGGATGAAGGCGACGAGGCAGGCGATGAAGAACAGATAAACCACGGGAACCACGATCCGTCGCGGCCAGCGCGCGACCAGCCACGCGAAGACCGGCGTCAATGCGAGCGTGGCGGCGAACGTCGCCGCGAAGAACCACGGCAGCTGGGTGGAACCGACCGCGGCCGCCAGCTGTTCGCGGACCGGCCGGATCACGTAATAGGCGGCGAGGACGCAGAAGAAATAGACGAAGGACAGCGCCATCGCCGGCCATTCCCCCTGGTGGACGCGCTGTGAATCTGTGACGGGCATTGGCGAAACGCGTTTCGACGTTGCGCGACGTTAACACGGTTGCAAGGAAATTGAAGGCCAACGCCCTCAGGATGCGAGTCTGGACTCTCCCGCCCCGACCCTGCATGCCGAAAACCAAACTTCTGCTGATCGCCTTGATGGTGTCGGGGACCGTCGGCGCATACGCGAAATACAGCACGCCTGATGACCTGCCTCCCGAAGTCAGGGAGCATCCGCTGGGACGCACTTACGTGGCGGCGCACCGCGGCGGCTATTTCGGTTTGCAGAACGTACAGCGCCAGTTCGACGCCACCACCGCGACCGGCGATGCCGACATCCTGGAGATGGACCTGCACGCATCGAGCGATGGCGACGTGTTCGTCTACCACGACGATGACCTCTCGACCAAGAGCACCTGCCACGGCGAACCGCGCGCGCTGACCTCGGCGCAGATCCGCCAGTGCCGCCTGCCCGCGGGCGATCCGTTGCCGCGCTTCGAGGAAGTGCTGGCGCACGCCAAGGGCAAGCACATCTTCCTCGACGCCGAATTCAAGACGATGGACGTGATCGCTCCGGCGATCGCGATGGCCGTTCGCGCCGACATGCTAGACCAGGTGTATTTCCAGACCCAGGGCGACCGGGCGAAATATGCGGCTGCGCGCGCGATTTCGAAGAACGTCTACCTGCAGTACAAGGCCACGAAGGACGACGACATCGACTGGGTGATCGCACGGCACGATCCCAGGCTCGCAGTCGTCGAGATGAACGCCACGTTCGCCACCGGCGCCCGCATTGCGCGACTGCACCAGGCGGGCAAGCGGGTATCGGTCAACAGCTGGCGCTACCAGGTGCTGGAAGAACGCCTCACCGCGAGTTGCGACCAGGCTTTCCGCCGTGGCGTCGACATCGCCGTGACCAACAACCCGGCAAGCTGCAGCGCCCAGCGCGATCCGCGCCTTTACTCCGCCCAGCGCCAGGCCCTGCGCGACTTCCTGATGCAGCCCAACGAAAAGGGTGACAACGACTGACGACGGCCCGGTCAAGTTCTTAGGAATCAAGGCGATACCCGGTGTTTCTCCCCCTGTTCATGTAATTCGCAGACAGCGTGACTACACTGCCAATCGACCTCTTTGGAAGCTTCGCCGTGAACAATCCGCGTCCCGGGATCCGCCGCATGCGCCAGTCCATGCTGTCCATCCTGATCCCGGCGCTGTTGCTCGTCACGACGACCGCGGGTGCGCAAACCGCCCTGACCCCGGCGCGCCCCGATCCGGCACAGGCCTTGCCGTCGACCGCTGCCGCATCTACGCCGGCAACGGCCAATTCCGTTTCGCAGGCCGACCTGCGCGAAGTGGATCGCATCGCCCGTGCACTGGTGGCGGGCGAACGCGTGCCGGGGCTCGCCGTCGCCATCGTCCAGAACGGACAGGTGCTGATGGAACGCGGCTATGGCGTGACCGATGTCAGCCGTCCGCAGCCGATCGATGCCCACACCACGTTCCGCCTCGCATCGCTGTCCAAGTCGTTCGCCAGCGCGCTGACCGGCCTGCTGGTCAACGACGGTCGCCTGGCCTGGAACAACACGGTGGTGCGCTACGTGCCGAGCTTCCGCCTGCCCTCCGAAGCCGCGACCCGGAGCGTCACCGTCGCCGACCTGATGAGCCATCGCGTCGGGCTGACCCACAACGCCTACGACCGCGACATCGAGGGCAATGTCGATTACCCGAGCGCGGTGCAGAAGCTGGCATCGGCACCGATGAAGTGCATGCCCGGCGAGTGCTACGCCTACCAGAACGTCGCCTTCAGCCTGATCGGCGACGTGGTGTTCGCCGCGACCGGCAACTTCTATTCCGATGCCGTGCAGGCGCGCCTGTTCAAGCCGCTCGGCATGAACGACGCCAGCTACGGATTGAAGGGCATCGAATCGAGCCCGCGCTGGGCCAAGCCGCACGTGCGCGGCGGCGGTCGCTGGCGCGCGCTGATGCCCAAGCCGAACTTCTACCAGCTGGCGCCCGCCGCCGGCGTCAACGCCAGCATCAGCGACATGGCGCAATGGATGATCGCGCAAAGCGGGCATCGTCCCGACGTGCTGCCCGCCAACGTGCTCGCACAGCTGCATACCGCACAAGTGTCGACGCCGACCGAGTTGCGCGGCAGCGGCTGGCGCCATGAACGCCTCGAATCCGCCGGTTACGGATTCGGCTGGCGCGTGATGAGTTACGCCGGCCATCCGCTGTATTTCCATGGCGGCGCCGTGCAGGGTTACCGTGGCGCGATGGCGGTGCTGCCCGACCGCGATCTCGGCCTGGTGATCCTGTGGAACAGCGAGAGCTCGCTGCCCTCCGGCCTGATGCCGACCATCCTCGACCGCGCGCTCAACCTGCCGGCAGTGGCATGGGTGCCCAACAGCATCACCGGCGGCACGTCACCGGACATCGCCGGCGGCAACGCGCCTGCCTCCGACAACGACGACAACGGTTCCGGCAAGGACTGAGCAACAAAAAACTCCTCCCCGCGAACGGGAAGGAGTTTCAAGGTATTGCAGATGCGATCGATGATCAGATCATCGGGGTCGGCATCATCGGCAGCGCAGCGGCCTTCTTGGAAGCACGCTTCTTGCCGCCCTTCTTCGCAGCCTTCTTGGCGGCCGGCTTCTTGGCAGCCTTCTTGGTGGCCTTCTTCGCGGTCTTCTTGGCAGCCTTGCGGACGGTCTTCTTGGCGGCCTTCTTCGC
>JASLDW010000115.1 GCA_030151365.1 Lysobacter sp.
GTAGGGGAGCAGTGCGACAGCACCATCGAGGGCGTTCGTGACGGTCTGGCCGGAGTAGGTGAAACCGCCGCCGCCGACTGCGAGATCGGTCGGCCAGGCCGGAGCCTTCGTGATACAGGGATAGCCGAACGTTCCAGAAGCGATGGCCTCATCGGGGCTAACGCCGAAGTCGAAGCGGAAGTCTCCGTTCGGGAGAGCAGTGACTCCAGTGCTACCGGCTGGCCGGGTGGAGACCATGCGGATATCGTCTTCTCCAGTGATGGTGAGATAGGTGATCTTCGAGTCGAAGAGAGAGTGGTGGGCCGCGGAAGTCGCTGAAGCCTGAGCGGAAGTTAGCTCCCGAGCGGAGACCCCGACAGCTGGAGCCTTGAGGAGCTTCGCTGCGGATGACTGAGCAGCCTTGAGCCTATTGAGGGCTTGCTTCTTCGTCTTTCCAGTGGCCTTCACCGTCTTTTTGCCGAGGCTAGCACCCGGCTTCGAGACGGTGCTCGACCGGCTCACTCCTTGAGCCTCGAGCCCGTCCGGGCACACAGTCTCCGTGACAGTGGACTTCACGGTGCCAGTAGTGGCTGTGAGCGTTACTGTAGCCACGAACTTCTTCTTGCTCTTCCTAGCGAGCTTAACCTTGGAGGCAGAAGTAGTGGCTACCCCCACGGTATTGCTGGGCTTCACGCTCGGAGAGCAAGAAGTCGCGGTAGCGAGGGCGGGAGCGGATGGACCGAGGATGCCGACCATCCCCACCGCGAGAGCGCCGGCAGATGCGGCGGCGAAAGACTTCAACATATATGTAGCATCCTTGTCGTGGTAATGCGAGATTCCGTTCCCGCCATTTTAGGTGAACATTAACGCAACCCTGTGCCGGAAGTAAAACCGAAATCCTATGGTTTAGCTTCTATCCGTTGACTATGATCTCGAGAAGATATAAATTGGCCCGATGAGTACTCTCGACATCAGTGGCTGGAAGAACATCACGACGGCCGACAGCGACGGCCCTGAGCAAGCCTGGCGGCGCACCACGATGATCCTCCAGGAAGACGAGTTCGCCGGGATGCTTTCTCCTCTTACCATCGCGACCCTCTGTGCGGAGATTCTCCTCACTACCGACACTGCCACAGGTCGCTCCTGGAGCTCAACCAGTGAACTCATCGGGGGTACTCCTCGCTCGATCAGCGAGAAAGTTCTGAACGTGCTCGAGAACGGCAAGTTCGACATCCTTGGGAGCGAGTTCAAGACGCGGATCTGTTCTCTCGTCACGCTGGCTATCCTCCCAGAGAATTTTGGCTCTGAGGGTCGAGCCGCGCTCGGCTATTGACTTCCGAAGAAAAGCACTGCCCCGCAGTATTGAACTTGCGGGGCAGTGCTCGCTTTAGCTGCAATACTAGAATTGTTTTTGAATGCAACCGTGGGCAGTGTAGTATCCACCCCATGGAAACCGTCGAAAATTTAGTGGCTGCTATCGAAAAGCCTTCCCGAGCTATTCTCGCTATCCACGGCTTCGAGCTGAAGCTCAAAGATCCGTCCCTAGGAGATCATTATACCACGTGGATCGAACAGAAAAGCCCCAGCTATCGGAGCGATGATCTACCTCTCTCAGTTGAGTGGGCGCTCGACTACGAGCGCAAATTCGCTGGCTTCGACTGGGAGCCAGTGGAAGTTTTCTTCCAGTCGGAGGACCAGCTCGAAAGCTATCTCACTGAGCTCAGGTCCTCCAGCATCGAGACTCGCAACGTCGCTCCACGGAGCAGGCTTGTTACCACGTGGAAATAAACTCTAAGAGGCCATCTAAGACGATCTAAACGTTCGAGCTAACCGACGGTGTAACGTGTCATCCACAGGATAAAACTCCCTTAGAGCGCAGTCTCTGTGGGGTAGCACGGGCGAGGGAACGCCGCCGATCCTGCCCGGATGAAACTAAAAACGTCAAGCATCAGAAAGGACGCTCTAATGGCCGAAGAATTCTTAACCCAATTCAGGGCTAACGCCCTCGGGAAGCCGGATTTTCCGAGCCTAGAAGGGGCTTTGAGTGAGCTCAACGCCTCCCAGGAGGGAGACTACATCGGGAAGACCTACTTTACCGAGGATTCCGTAGCGTTCAAGCTCGACCTCCGGGTAGACGAAGTGCCGATCTTCAAATATGATCCCAACTACAGCCCGGGGATCCCTCCCATTAGAGTCGCAGAAGTCACCCTGGAAGTACTCTCACCCTGCTGTGGCGGCGTTCTGTTCGGATCGCAGGACCACCTACGAGATTTTCCAGCTAATTCTCCGGTTAAGTGCTGGGATTGCCGGGGAATCCAGCCTTGGGCTAAAGATGAGATCACTGGATGGTTCATTTCGGCCGATCGAGCCTCGAGCCTTAGGCCTCTAGCTCTCGCATACCGAGCCCACGGTGGACCCGGTGGCGAACTCGACTCCCTCATCTGGGCTGGAGTTTTCGAGACGAAGCTCCAGGCAGCCGTAGGTGAGCTCCTCGACAAGCTCAAAGTACCGAAAGATAAGCGCCATTGAGCCGATCTACTGGAGCTAAATTTACCCTAAGCTAGGCTGGCCTCCACATTC
>JASLDW010000118.1 GCA_030151365.1 Lysobacter sp.
CCAGGCGTGCGCGCGGGAACAGCGCCAGGTAGGTTCCGATCACCGCCGACACCGCCCCGCTGGCGCCGATGATCAGGCGGGTGGGGTTGTCGATCGTCAGCGCGGCCGCCAGGTTCGCCACCGCGCCGCCCAGCAGGAACAGCACCAGCAGGCGCAGGCTGCCAAGCTTGCGCTCCGCCGGCATGCCGAAGATCAGCAGGAACACCAGGTTGCCCAGCAGGTGGGCCCAGTTGGCGTGGAGGAACTGCGAGGTCAGCAACCGGAGCGCCGGGTGGACCAGCGCCGCCGGACCTTGCCGCGCTGCGGAAAAAAGGTTGGCCGGCAGGGTCGCCCACTCGTTCAGCAAGCGCCCGGTCACGGCGTCCGACGGCGCCCAGACCACGATGAATCCGCCGATCAACGCCAGCGCCAGCGCCGGGGTGGCCCACGGGCGGCCGGGGCGGGCATGGTCGGGAACGGCGATGAACATCGGCAGGCGCCTCGGAAGCGGGAGGTGGCGACTCTTCCGGCATGTTACCAATCGGTTAAAAGCGCGCTATAGTCCCGCGCATACCGTACCGTACCGAACAGCCCTCAGGGAGATTTGCATGACCAAGAACACCCGCCGCCTTTCGATCCTGGCGATCGCCGTGATCGGCGCCGTCGCCGCAGGCCAGGCCGGCGCCTCCGGCTTCCAGCTGCGCGAGAACAGCGTCAAGAACATCGGCAAGGCCTACGCCGGCTCGACCGTCGCCAAGGATGGTTCTTCCGTCTACAACAATCCCGCGGCGATGGTGAACGCCAATGGCAACCTGTTCCAGGCCGACGTGGCCGGGATCGACCTGACCGCGAAGTTCAGTGGCTCCGGCAAGTACGCGACCGGCCTGCCGATCTCCGGCAACAATGGCGGCGATCCCGGCTCCCTGACGGCCGTCCCGGCGATGTCCGCGATCTTCAAGATGAAGGGTGCCCTGGAAGGCCTGACCCTCGGCCTCGGCGTCGATGCCCCCTACGGCCTCAAGACCGAATATGAAAAGGGCTGGATCGGTCGCTACCAGGCCACTGTCTCCAGCGTGAAGGCGGTCGACCTCACCATGTCGGCGGCATTCCAGATCACCCCGATGGTCAGCGCCGGCATCGGCCTGGTGTACGAGCGCATGGAAGTCACGCTCGGCAAGGACCTGCCGTTCGGCACCATCCTCGCCGGCGTCAACCCGGCCCTGATCAACACCCCTGACGGCAACATCACCATCAAGGGCAAGGACAACGCCGTCGGTTTCATCGCCGGCTTCCAGATCAAGCCGACCGACACCTTCACCATCGGTTACGCCCACCGTTCGGCGATCCGCCATCACATCGACGGCACCGCCGACTTCACCACGCCCGCGGCCTTCCAGGGCCTGCAGCCGGGCTTCCAGGCACTGGCCGCCAATCCGGCGCTGCCGGCCGCGCAGCGCGCACAGCTGGCCGCGCTCGGCTACGGCTTCGTCGATTCGCGCGGCGCCGCGTCGGTGTCCACGCCGTCGACCGATACCCTCAGCGTCGACTGGAAGGTGGCGGATCGCGTCAATCTCTATGGTGAATTCCAGCGGACCGGCTGGAGCTCGCTGAAGAGCGTCGACATCCGCTTCTCCAACCAGTACCAGGCGCCCAGCAGCGAAAGCTTCAACTGGAAGGACTCGTCCTTCGTGTCGGTCGGCGCCGACTTCAAGTTGAGCGACAGCTTCACCCTGCGTGGCGGCGTCGGTTTCGACAAGACCCCGACCAATGACACCGACCCCACCCCGCGCCAGCCCGACAACGATCGCACCCTGTACTCGATCGGTGCGACCTGGAATGCCAGCCAGGCGCTGTCGGTGGACGCCGGTTTCACCCGCGTCGAGATCAAGAGCCCGACCGTCAACCTGCCGGTCGACACTGCGGCCGGCCGCTACAACTCGTTGCAGGGCAGCTTCAAGGGCCACGCCAACGTGTTCGGCGTCGCCGCGACCTACAAGTTCTGATCGACTTGCAGCGTTGCAACGAAAAGCCCCGCGCAAGCGGGGCTTTTTCGTGGGCCAGAGGTCGCCCCGTCAAGGGGCATCATCCATGGCTCCCCAGGAGGACGGCAATCCTGCAGGCGTGGGCTCCGAGCAGGAACAGGGAGCGGGCTCGAACGACCGGCCCGGATCCGCTCAGAACGTGATTTCCGATGTGTTTCTGACCTCCGAGCGGACGCCGGGCGCCAATATCCATTGGAAGGTGGCATTCAAGTCGGAAATCATCGACTCCGCCTCCACCGTCTTGCCGCCTTCAAGAGTCAGGTTCTCCGTGGAGTGCGCGTCACCCACGATGGTCAGGTTGTAGCCTCGTTCAATAGCCGCGTAGGCAGTCGACCTGACGCACCAGTTCGTCTGTGCGCCTGCGATCACCAGATGCTTGACTCCCATGTCCTTCAGCTTGCGGTCGAGGTTCGTCTCGGCAAAAGAGGAATTGAACCTCTTGTGGATCTTCAATTCCGACGGCGCGGGAGCCAGGTCTCTCACGATCTTCCAGGGGTCCGAACCGGCCTTCATGTCCTTGCTGTTGGAATGCTGGATCCAGATGACCGGGACTCCGTGGGCCCTGGCCCTGGAAACGAGGATTTCGATATTCCTGATGATGCGCTTCGAGTCCCATGCGGAGCCGAGGGCCCCGACCTGGGCGTCAATGACGAGAAGCGCCGAGTCGGCCTGCCCGGGATTGGCGGGCGCCGCCCCGTTTCCGGCGCGGATATTGCCGGAAAGGGATGCGATCGCCAGGGCCAGAAATACCTTCAATGCCTTGGTCATGGAGTTTTTCCCGTGATGCGCCCGGACGCTTGGGCCACGCGACAACGTGAATGGCAAGCGCGTACGAAAACAGTCAGGCCTGCCCGACCGGAGATTGCAGGGCGGCATGTTCAGCCAGCTCTGCTTCGATGAAGCCTGAAATCATGGCTCTGTACATTTGTTCGGTGATCACCGGATTGGCGCCAACGGCGTGCGCCAGGCCGACGACCTTGCCGATCACCTGCTCGACGCGCTGCGGTGCAAGGACATCTGCTGTGGATGATTTGAACGTGGCCGCCTGTTTCACGTAAGCCCCGCGTTCGGCGAGGAGGGCAACACTTTCCCGATCGATTCTGTCGATGTTGGAGCGCACCTCTTCGATGGAGCTGCAGGGCTGGATCGGAATCATCTTGTCGGTCACTCGGACTCTCCGGAAATCGATGGACACGCGCAACGTCGAAGCATTGTGTTCATGCGGGTCGGGAACACACAGGCCACGCCCGCCAGGAGGTTATCCGAATGCTATCCCGATTCCCCGGCGGGGCGCTGGCCCGAGCGATTGGTCGCGAGATGTCCTGTGGCCAATCCGGTTTGCAGCCGATTCGACGGGAAAGCATCAGGAACCCTGCAAAAAACTTCGTGCCGCAAGTAAACCGGGGAACGCGGAAGGGCGCTCGACGCAACCCCGTGCAAGCTCGGGCCATGGCCGGGCTTGGCTCGAAACCGTCGTCCCGCGCGCCGCGAGGGATCCGCTTGGGGATCCCGGCACCGCGTTCAGTCCCCCAGCGTCAGCAGGCTGGCGTTGCCGCCCGATGCCGTGGTGTTGACCGTCACCGTCTTCTCGGTGGCGAAGCGCGGCAGGTAGTGCGGGCCGCCCGCCTTGGGACCGGTGCCCGACAGGCCCTGGCCGCCGAATGGCTGCACGCCGACCACCGCGCCGATCTGGTTG
>JASLDW010000062.1 GCA_030151365.1 Lysobacter sp.
TGCATGGGCGCGTGAAGATCACCGGGAGCCGTTTTTTGCGAGAGTGGAAGGAAGACCAGTTGCAGGCGCTGATCGGCGGAAGCAGCCAGGAGGAGCTTTTTGCGAAAATCACCTCCTTCGGGCGCGAAGTCGGGTTCGAGCATTGCGCCTACGGCGTGCGGGTTCCGTTGCCGATCTCGAACCCGAAAATCATCATGCTGAACAACTATCCGCAAACGTGGCAGCAGACGTATTCCGAAAAGGGATACCTGCAGGTCGATCCTGCGGTCCGGCACGGCATGTCTTCGATCTCGCCTTATGTGTGGTCGGGTTTCGACAAGAAGAGCGAAGAGATCTCGTTCTGGGAAGACGCGACTTCCCACGGCATTTTTTCCGGATGGGCGCAACCGGTGCTGGCGCCCAATGGCATCCGCGGCATGTTCACGGTCACCAGGGGCGCGGATCCGATTTCGGAAGACGAGATCCGCGACCGCATTCCGAAGTTGTTGTGGCTGAGCCAGGTGGCTCATTACGGGCTGTCGCGACACCTGATCCGGCGACCGAATTCCGCGAGCCTGGAAGAACTCACTGCCAGGGAGCTCGAGGTGATGCGCTGGATTGCCGAAGGCAAGACTTCGAGCGAGATCGCGATGATCCTGAGCATCTCGGAGCGCACGGTCAATTTCCACACGAACTGCGCCATGACCAAGCTCGAGGCGCCCAACAGGACGGCGGCGGTGGTGCGGGCGGTGCTGCTGGGGCTGATCACATAGGCCCTGCAGGCTAATCGTTTATTTACATAATATGCATTATGCGAAATCAAAGATGCTGGCGACCACCTTGGCGTCAAGCATTCCCCTGTGGGTTTTACCCGCCATTCCGGTGCCGGCCGGTCAGGCGCCGGCCGACTCGAACATCCTCGCCGGATTGGTCGTCCATGCGTCCCCGGACCACGATCGCAAGGCATCGCTGACCAACAAGCGCTCCGCGTTCTACTACACGCAGCTGTTCGTCAACAACGATCCCGAGCACGCGTGGTTCCGCGGTTTCGATATCGCCGGACGCCGGGTCTTCAACGACTACCGGATTCGTTGCGGCGACCTGAGCCTGGATCACGCGACGGCCGTCACGGCGGATGTCACGCCCGATGCCGTCACCTGGCGCCATCCTTCCGGCTGGGTGGAAACCTTGCGCCTGTACGACCAGCGCGACGTGGTTTCGGTGGAGCTCTCGGGCAAGCAGGCAACCGGCGACTGCACGATGACCTTGTCGGGCGATGTGCTGCACGCGGATTCTACGCACGCCGGCCACTACGTATCGACGACGGAGAATTCGCCGCCAGACCATGTCGTGGTCGGGCACGCGGCTGGACGCTTCGTCATTGCCGTCGCGGGACAGGCCGCGGATGCCGGGCGCCTGGCCGAGGCCGCGCTTGCGGATATCCCGGCATGGCGGGCCGAGCGCCTGCATCGTCTGCAAGGACTCGTCGATGGCGACCACCGGCTGGAGACCAGCGATGCGCGGACGACCGCCGCGTTGCGCTGGATCACGCTGACCACCGATCAACTGGTGACACGGCAGCGCGGCGACGGCATCTATGCCGGATTGCCGTGGTTCCCGGAATACTGGGGGCGCGACGAATTCATCTCCTTGCCGGGCGCGACGTTGGTGACCGGACAATTCGCGCAGGCGCGCGAAATCCTCGTTTCGTTCGCCAGATTCCAGGATCTCGATCCCGCATCGCGTTTCTACGGACGCGTGCCCAACATCGTCAAACCCGGCAGCCTCGATTACCACACGACCGATGGCACCCCGCGCTTCGTCATCGGGCTGCACGACTACCTGGGCTACTCCGGCGACCGCGAACTCGTCGCCCTGCTCTATCCCAACGTCAAGGCGAGCATCGAAGGCGCGCTTGCGCACTGGACCGATGCGTCGGGGTATCTGGTCCATGCCGACAACGAAACCTGGATGGACGCACGTCGCTCCGGCGACCTGCGGTCGTACTCGCCGCGTGCGAATCGCGCCAACGACATCCAGGCCTTGTGGATCCGGCAACTGCGCGCGGGCGTCGAATTCGCGCGGTTGACCGGCGACGCCACGTCGGCGAAACGCTGGAAGGAACTCGCCGATCGCGTCGAATCGCAATTCGTCCGCGATTTCGTCGATCCGGCGAGCGGTCGTGTTGCCGATCATCTCGATGCCGTCGGTCGAGCGGATTTCACCCTGCGCCCGAATCTGTTGTTCGCACTGGAGTTGTTGCCGGAGGAAACCGCCGCGCGCGAACTGAAACGCGGTTGGGAAAACCTGGTATTCCCGTGGGGCGTGACGACGATCGATCCCGCCTCCCCCGCCTTCCACCCCTGGCATCTCGCACCGGAACGCTGGCACAAGGATGCCGCCTACCACAACGGCGCGGTGTGGCCATGGCTCGATGGCATCGCCATCCAGCGCATGGTCGAATTCGGCCAGGTCGAACCGGCGTGGCGGCTGCTCGACGCCAACAACGCGCTCGCACTGACCCGTGGCGTGGCCGGTGGCTTGCCGGAAACCATGGATGCCTACCCGCATCCCGGTGAAACATCGCCACGATTGACCGGCACCTATCTGCAGGCGTGGTCGAATGCCGAGCAGCTGCGCGTCTTCTACCAGTACGTGCTGGGCGTGCGCCCCGACCTGGGACACGGGCAAATCGAATTGGCGCCGCGATTGCCGCGTGCGCTCGGTCGTCTCGAGTCTTCCAACCGGATCGGGCGCGGGGTGCTGCGTTCGCTGCTGGTGCGCACGCAAGCCGGGCTGCACTGCGTCTATCGACTGGATGGCGAGAAGGCGGCGCTGGCGTTCGATCTTCCGGGTTATCCGCGCGTGTCAACGCAGGTCACGGCAGGCGATCGGCTGGTCGTGGACGAAGGCAACCATGTGCTGCGATTCCGTCACGAATCGCAGTCGGGACGACGCATTCGGGCATGGTCGGTGCACACCGACCCGGCATCGCTGCAGCGGCAGCAACGACTGGCGACATTGTTCGGAACCGTGCGCTTCGCGCAGCCGGATCGCGCGAATTCCGATCGGGAGCCAGCCGATCTGATTCCACCGGAAACGGCGAAGGCGCACTGACACGCCTTCGGTCATTTGCGATCAGTTGCGCAGTTCCAGCGCATTGACGAGATCGCCCATCGGCGCTTCGCCATGCGCCCTGAGCGCATCGTCGCGCTCGACGATGCCGGGCAACGGCTTCAACCCGTACTTGCGATTGATCAGGCGTTGGATCGATCCGGTGTCGTACTGGTCGTGATCGACATAACCGCGCTTGGCGAACGGCGACACGATGATCGCCGGAATGCGCAAGCCCGGGCCCCAGCGATCGCCCTTGGGCGGCGCGACATGATCCCACCAACCGCCGTTTTCGTCGTAAGTGACGATCACGACCATGTTTTTCCACTGGGGACTCTTTTCGAGGTGGGCGATGACATCGGCGATGTGTTCGTCGCCGGCGCGCACGGTGGCGTACCCGGCATGCTGGTTGAGGTTGCCCTGCGGTTTGTAGAACGTCACCGCCGGCAATTTCCCGGCGTCGACGTCGGCGATGAATTTCGCGCCGTCCATGCCGCCATCCAGCAGGTGCTGCGCACGCGCCATCGTGCCGGGCGCGTAATTGGCGTAGTAGTTGAACGGTTGGTGGTGGTACTGGAAGGCGATCTTCTCGGCCGGCTTGCCGCCATCCAGCGCGACCTGCCAGCCACCGGAATACCAGGCCCAGCCGATATTCGCGGCGCTCAGGCGATCGCCGATCGTTTCCGCCGTCTGCGGGCTCAAGGTGATGCGGTCGAGCGCTTCTCCGGCATTCTTCGGCGCCGGTTTCCACGATGGCGCATAAGGCGGCGCCATCGTGTTGACCGCGTAGAAATCGGGCGTGAGCACGCCGTAACGCACGTATTTCGGAGGGCCGTCGAGCGCCGACGCCGGATTCTTCGCATCGGGCTTCAGGCTGACGCCGTCATCGTTCAACACCGAGATGTTGTTCTCGTACTTCTTCGGATCGTTCTTGGTCTTGGAATCGAAGGGCGCGCATGCGCAGACAAGGTATTGGTGGTTGAGGAAGGACGAACCGAACGCGGCATGGAAGAAGTTGTCGGCCAGCACGTATTTCTGCGCGACCTTCCACATCGCCATCCGCGAACCGTCGAAATGCCCCATCACCTCCCCGCCGGCATCGCTCCAAGCGGCGAACTTGTCGTTCCGCCCGCCATTGATCTGCATCTGCTGGTTGTAGAACGCGTGGATCAGGTCGTGCAGTTTGTAATCCATCGTCACGCCGTAGCCGTTGGGATCGTCCAGCGCATAGGCCCGGTTGGGATGGCCGCGCGTCGCTTCGGTGGTGATCTGCTTGGGGTCGGAGGCCACCGTCAGTCCCTGCCCGAATACCGGCGGCAACGACTTCATGATGCTGCCGTCGCGATCGCGCTGGAGGTATTGCTCGGGCTTGAGATTCTGCAGGCCGTTCGCACCCGGGAAATTCCCGTAGAGATTGTCGAAGCTGCGGTTCTCGGCGTAGATCACCACGATGGTCTGGATGGCGTCGAGGCGCGGATCGCCCTTGCCCGAAGCCTCCGCACCGGCGTTCTTGCCCGGGATGCTCTGGCACGATGCCAGCAGTGTCGCGATGGCGGCCAGTGCGATTTTTTCGAGTCTGCGCATAATGGAATCCCATGCCTCCGGACAATCGGTGACGTTAACACATGATGCGCGCCAGATCCCTGATTTTGCTGTGTTGCGCGGGCATCAGCGCAGCGTTGCTCGCGGCCGAATCCGGGCATCCATCGCACTGGTATGCATCGGCGCGAGAACGCACGGCCCTGCTCCGCGAAGCCGGCAAGGCGATCTTCTCCGACCCTTCGTTCTCGGCATCGGGACGGCAATCGTGCGCCAGTTGCCACGATCCGGCGCGTCGCTACAACCCGCCGAATTCGCTCGACGTGCAGATGGGGGGATCGGCGCTGCGCCATCAGGGTTTGCGTTCGCCGCCGACCTTGACCTATCTCAATCGCGTTCCGCCCTACGACAACCATCACCACGACCCGGAAGAGGAAGCCGACAACTCGATCGACAATGGCCCGACCGGCGGCCTGACCTGGGATGGTCGTGTCGATACCGGTGCGCAGCAGGCCGGAATCCCGCTGACGTCGCCGGTTGAAATGGGAAACACCGTGGCCGGCGTGGCGAACGCCGTGCGCAAGTCGCCCCATGCGGCGAAGTTGCGCGCCGCGCTCGGCGATGATGCGCTGGCGACCGACGGCGAGGCGTTCGCCGCAGTGACGCGGGCGCTGGGCGCATTCGAAGAGGACTATGCGGAATTCAGTCCCTACACCAGCAAGTACGACGCCTGGTTGACCGGACACGCCCGCTTGACCGCGCAGGAACGGCGAGGACTCGAATTGTTCGACGATGAAGCCAAGGGCAACTGCGCGCAATGCCATCTGTCGCGACGCGGACTCGACGGCACGCCGCCGGCGTTTTCCGATTACGGGTTGATCGCCCTCGCCGTGCCGCGCAATCCGGCGATCGTGCGCAATCGCGATCCGGGCTTCCACGATCTTGGCGCATGCGGACCGGAACGCAAGGACAAGGCCGGACAGGACGACTATTGCGGCCTGTTCCGCACGCCGACGCTGCGCAACGTCGCGCAGCGGAAGGCGTTCTTCCACAACGGAAAATTCCACGATCTCGCCGAGGTGGTCGAGTTCTACGTCACCCGCGACATCACGCCTGAACGCTGGTACTCGCGCGACGCGAGCGGGAAAGTCGTTCCCTACGATGATCTCCCGTCGCGCTACCACGGCAACATCAATCGCGATCCGCCGTTCGAAGGGCAACGCCCGGGCGCGAAGGCGCGGCTGGACAAGGACGAGATCGCCGCCATCGTCGCTTTCCTGCATGCGCTCGACGACGGCTACCTCAAGGACAACCCCTATCGCAGCAGCAGGAAGTAGCTCGCCGCCGACCAGCTGAAATTGCGCGACTGGTAGCCGTCGCCGGTCAGCGGATCGTAGTTCTCGTACATCGGCGCCTGTGCGACCAGCCCGGTTGCATTGGTGACCAGTCGTCGCGTCATTGCATCGGCATCCTTTTCGAAGCCGTTGCGACGCAATGCCTCGACGGCGAAGTATGCCTGGTCCATCCACAACGGACCGCGCCAATAGCCCTTGATCGGCGAGAAACGCGGATCGTCGCGCGCCAGCGTCGGGAACGGCATCGGGGTGGCGAATTTCGCGGGATCCAGCATGACGCGACGGCTCGCCGCGGCTTGCGCGGGCGTGGCGACGCCGGCCCACAACGGACTCCAGCCGTCCGAACCGAAGACGCGGATGCGCTCGCCACTGCCTAGGCGCGTGTCGAAGAAATAGCCGGCGGCGGGATCGAACATCCGCGACTGGATCAGCGTCTTCAGCGCGGCGGCTTCCTTCCGCCAGGCATCACGATCGGCCGTCCTGCCCAGCACGTTGGCCAGCGTCGCCAGGTCGAGCTTTTCGCTGTAGAGATAGGAATTGAGATCGACCGATTCCTGGTCGATCGACCACGCCCCATCGCGGTTCTTCACCATCTTCGCCTTGTCGAAGCGCACGGCATTGTCCATGCCGCTTTCCCACGCCGCCGCGATCCGCGTGCCGTCGGTCGATCCGTATTCGGCGAGCCCGTTGTGGTCATGGTCGCGATCGCGGTACCACCAGCGGTGATAGCGCACCAGCTTGTCGTACATCCCGGCAACAAAGGCCTTGTCGCCGGTCGCGCGCCAGATCTCCAGCGTTGCCCAGGTTGCCAGCGGCGGCTTGCTGTCGCGCCAGTTGTTGTCCTTGGCATCGAGGAAAACGCAATCCGGCACCATGCCGTCGGCACGCTGGTAGTCGAACATTGCATGCATCTGGTCGCGGGCAAGATCAGGCGCGAAATATGCCAGTGCCGCCGCATGCTTCCACGAATCCCAGGCCCAGAAGCCATTGAAGTCCGGATTCGAATAGGACGGAATCACGCCGTCGTGATGGATGCCGCCGCGTGCCGCTCGCCAGTTGCCGAGCAGCGTCATCACTGCTTTCATCTGCACCCAATCGGCAGTTTCGCGCGATATCCCGGGGATATTCCGCGACTTGATCGCGGTGATGTAGCCGATCCAGCGCGTGCGGTTCAGTATCCATGCTTCCTGCGGATCGACCTCCGGCACGCTGTCGACGCGATCGTCGTACTGCAGCGACTGCTCGACACTCAAGTCGACGTGCCTGCCCTTCGGCAATTGCAGCGGCTGTGCCAACGCGATGCGGTAGCCATCGCCGGAAACCGTCAGCTGCGGTGTCCCGCCGCCCTGCCCCAGCCAGCGCGTCACCAATCGCGAATGCGAATCGGCGAAGGTCTGGACGACGCCGTTTGCGGAGACATCGAGGCGATCGCCTTTCGCGGGAATGACGTCACTGGCGATCGACACCTCGACTGGTCGTGCGCGATCCGAGGCAATTTCGATCCTGGATAGTGCCCGCCACGCATCCGGATAAAACAGGATCTGTCGAATGACCAATCCGTCACCGGCGAAATTGCGCTCCAGCATTCCCGGCCAGGCGTGGCTGTCGATGGCTTTCAGTTCGATGATGCGATGCGATATCGCATCCTTCAATTCGATGCGGGCAAATCGCGTGCCCGTCCACTGCCCGCCGCGCAGGCTATGGACGAACGGTCCGACGAATCCGGACTGGGCATCCTGCACGGGCGGCAGGCTGTAGCCGTGCCAGGCGCCTGCATCGAAGAAGATGTTGAAGCCACGATCCCCGGCATCGCGGGGCGAGCCGTGCATGTCGAGTACGTCGCGATACGTGGTCGCTGCGCTTGCTGCCTTCTGTGCGGGATCTGCAAATGCCGGCGTGGCCGAAAAAACCAATGCGATCGCAAGAAACAGATGCCTCACCGGGACATCACCACATGCATCGCCTTCGGCGTGGTTGCATGTTCGGTCATCCGGTAGCCCATCGCCGGCAGGTCGATGCCGGCGAACATCGCCTCGCCCTGCCCCAGCACGACCGGCGATACCACGTAGTGCATTTCATCGATCGCGCCGGCCTGCAGGTACTGGCGCACGGTGGAGACGCCGCCGCCGATCTTGACGTCGAGATCGCCCGCGGCGGCACGCGCCTGCCGCAGCGCGCTGTCGATGCCGTCGGTGACGAAATGGAAGACGGTGCCGCCCTCCATCACGATTGATTCGCGCGGGTGATGGGTGAGGATGTAGGTTGGCGCGTGATACGGCGGATCGTCGCCCCACCAGCCCTTCCAGGCATCGTCGAGCCAGTCGCCGCGGATCGGGCCGAACATGTTGCGGCCGAGGATGAAGGCGCCGAAGCCCTCCATCGAGCGTTGCGCGAAGTCGTCGTCGACGCCGGTTTCGCCGCCGGGCTTGCCGATCATGTCGTGGAACATCCGGGTCCCGAACATCCACTGGTGCAGCTCGCGGCCGCCCTTGCCCAACGGATCGGCCAGACTCTGCTCCGGGCCCGCGCCAAAGCCGTCGATCGACACCGTGAATCCCGCGACGCGCACCTTACCCATGGTTGCTGCCTTCAATTATCCGGGGAGTGACCCGTATCTTCCCACTTGAAGACGGCGTCCAGCGGTTTTTCGAATACATCGGCGATGCGGAAGGCGCATTCCAGCGTCGGCGAATACTTGCCGGCCTCGATGGCGGCGATGGTCTGCCGGGTCAGGCCGACGCACTTGCCGAGGTCGGCCTGGGTCATCTCCCCGGCGGCGAAACGCAGGGCGCGGATGTCGTTGCTCAGGCGCTTGACGGCCATGTCAGCCCTTCCGGTAACCGCGTACGGTCACCATGCACTTCACGATCTCGGCGATCGCGATGGACTGCAGCGCGGCATGCACGATGTCCCAGCCGCTGCGCTCGAACGGCAGGTAGCAGCCGACGTAGCAGATGCCGGCCATCAGCACGTAATAGGCGATGGTGGTGGCACGGAGTTCGATCGCACGGTCGCGCTCGTCTTCCTGGATCTCGCCGTCTTCGCCGCGGCGCAGGCGGAAATAGAGATGGGTGGAGAGTGCGATCGCGGCCAGGGTCGACAGCGCGATCGCAAGCGCCCCGATCCGGGCCAGGAAGGTCGGATCGGGATGGATGTAATAGCGCGCCCGGATCCAGGCGAAATACAGGCCGAACACGATGACCAGCGCGGTCATCCAGACCCAGGCGAACCTTTCCTTCGGCAACATCATGG
>JASLDW010000015.1 GCA_030151365.1 Lysobacter sp.
CTGTCTCGCGCCATTGCGCGGGATCGAACGGCGGGAAGTAGGCATCGGCGCCCGCGATCGCCGCATCGACCCGGGTCAGGTGCATGCGCGTGGCGACCGCCAGGGTCATGGCGAAAATCTCGCCACCGCCGATCACGCACAGTTCCGGGACGTCGCGCGCCGATTCCAGCGCGGCATCGAGGGTGGCGAACGCCTCCATCCCCGCGAACGGCACCTTGCCGGAACGCGTCAGCACCAGGTTGCGCCTGCCCGGCAGCGCGCGCCCGAGCGAGTCCGCGGTCTTGCGCCCCATCAGGATCGGCTTGCCCAGCGTCAGCGCCTTGAAGCGCCTGAGGTCGTCGGAAAGATGCCAGGGCAAGCCGCCATCCCTGCCGATGGCGCTGTTGCGGTCGAGCGCGACGACGAGGGAAACGACCATCAGACCGCGACCGCCGCCTTGATCGCCGGCAACGGGTCGTAGCCGCGGATGGCGATGTCCTCGTAGCGGAAGGCGAAGATGTCGCGGACATCGGGATTCAGTTCCAGCGTCGGCAACGGCCGCGGCGTGCGCGACAGCTGTTCGTCGGCCTGGTCGAAGTGGTTGGAATACAGGTGGGCGTCGCCCAGGGTGTGGACGAAGTCGCCGACGGCGAGGCCACAGGCCTGCGCGATCATGTGCGTCAGCAGCGCATAGCTGGCGATGTTGAACGGCACCCCCAGGAAGATGTCGCCGCTGCGCTGGTAGAGCTGGCAGCTCAGCTTTCCGTTCGCCACGTAGAACTGGAACAGGGTATGGCAGGGCATCAGCGCCATCTTCGGCAGGTCGCCGACGTTCCAGGCGTTGATGATGAGGCGGCGCGAATCGGGATTGCGCCGGATCTCCTCGACCAGCCAGGCGATCTGGTCGATCGTGCCGCCATCGGCGGTCGCCCAGCTGCGCCACTGCTTGCCGTACACCGGCCCGAGTTCGCCGTCGCCATCGGCCCACTCGTCCCAGATGCTGACGCCGTTGTCCTTCAGGTAGCGGATGTTGGTGTCGCCCTGCAGGAACCACAGCAGTTCGTGGATGATCGACCTGGTGTGCACCTTCTTGGTGGTGACCAGCGGGAAGCCTTCGGCGAGGTCGAAGCGCATCTGCCAGCCGAACACGCTGCGCGTGCCGGTGCCGGTGCGATCGCTCTTGTCGGCGCCGTGTTCGCGGACGTGGCGCAGCAGGTCGAGGTACTGCTTCATGCCGCCTCTTTCGTCCGCAACACGGGCGAAGTGCGCGACTTCCACAACAGGAACAATCCGGCGAGGATCAGCGGCACGCTGAGCAACTGCCCCATCGTCAACCAGCCGAAGGCGAGATACTTCAATTGTTCGTCGGGGATGCGCACGAACTCGATGACGAAGCGGAACACGCCGTACAGCAGCAGGAACATGCCGGACACGGCATAACGCGGGCGCGGCTTCTTCGAGAAGAACCACAGCACCAGGAACATCACCAGGCCTTCCAGGAAGGCTTCGTAGAGCTGCGAGGGATGGCGCGCGAACGGATTCAATGCCCCGGCGCCGAGCTGCACCTGCAATTCGGACGCGCCCATGGTGTTGAACGGCGGTGGCAGCGATTGCGGGAACACCACGCCCCAGCCGTTGTGGGTGAGCTTGCCCCACAGTTCGCCGTTGATGAAATTGCCGATGCGGCCGAAGCCGAGGCCCGGCGGCACCAGCGGCGCGATGAAGTCGCCGACGTCGAAGAAGTGGAGGCCCTGCTTGCGTGCCCAGTACCACACCGCCAGGACCACGCCGATCAGGCCGCCGTGGAAACTCATGCCGCCGTTCCACACCTGGAACACCTGCAACGGATGTGCCAGGTAGGTGCCGAGGTCGTAGAACAGGATGTATCCGATGCGGCCGCCGAGGATCACGCCCAGCATGCCGTAGAACATCAGGTCGCCGAAACCGGCCTCGCTGACGCCGGGCAGGAAACCCGCGCGGATGCGCCGACGCCCCAGCCACCATGCCAGCGCGAACGCGAGCAGGTACATCAGGCCATACCAATGCACCTGCAGCGGACCGAGGTGGAGGGCGACGGGATTGATCTGGTGGAGCAGCGGCATCGACGCACCTGGTTCGGTAGACCCGCCTATTTTGCCCGAGCCGGCGCGGTTATCGCAGGATGACCGGCGTATCCGGCAACTCGTCCTCATCGACTTCGCCGGCACGCTGCGGGAAATGCGCTTCCAGCAAGACACTGATCGCCGCGATGCCTTCCGCGACCGCCGCCTCGGGCTCGCCGGCGACGAGCCGTTCCTCCATCAACTGGCAGATGCCGCGCCACTGTTCGGCGCTGACCAGGCCGTCGAAGCCGCGGTCGGCGACGATCTCGATCCGGCGATCCGCCAGTTGCAGGTAGACCAGCACGCCATTGTTGGCCGCGGTATTCCACACCCGCAGGTTGGAGAACGCCTGCAGCGCGCGATCGCGTGGCGAAACGCCGCGCCAGACTTCGCCCAATGGCAGGTCGGATTCGACCGCGAAGCAGATCTCGCCACGATGACGCGACTCACTGGCATGGATCCGTTCGGCGATGCGTTGCAGGCTGTCGGCCGGGAACAGCGACCGGGCCGGACGCGCGAATGCGTGGCGCCACAGACGGCCGATCGTGCCCATCACCAGCTCCCCGAGGCGCCACCGCCTCCGCTGCTGCCGCCACCACCGCTCCAGCCACCTCCGCCGCCGAAGCCACCACCGCCTCCGCCAAAACCACCGCCACCGCCCCAGCCGCCCCACCCCCCCTGGTTGGCGTAACGGCTGACCGATGCGCTCATCAGGCCGACGAACAATCCGAGGAAGGCGCCGATCGCCGCCACCGCCACCGCCCCGCCGATCAGCCAGGCGACGCCACCGGCGACCACTGCGGTGCCGATGCCGCGCACCCCCGACGGCAACCAGCCGAGCAAGGCACGCGCGACCATCGCGGCGATATAGGCTGCAATCAACGCACCGACCCAATTCGCGCCGCGGTCGCGCGGTCGTTGCGATTGGGCCACGGGCGGCGGCAGGGCTTCGCCATCGATGAGCTTGACGATCTGCGCGCTGGCGTCCTTGATGCCGCCGGCGAAATCGTTCTGGCGGAACTTCGGCACCATGTATTCCTGGATCACGCGCCAGGCGATGGCATCCGGGATCGCGCCCTCAAGGCCGTAACCGGTCTGGATGCGCGCGCGATGGTCGTCCTTGGCCACCACGATCAGCACTGCGTCGTTGATCTTCTCGCGACCGAGTTTCCACTGCTGGAAGACGCGCTGCGAATAGTCGGCGATGTCTTCCGGCGCGGTGCTCGCCACCATCAGGATCTGCAGCTGGCTGCCCTTGCGCTGCTGCAGGTCGAGCGCCTGCTGCTGCAGGGCCTGTTTGTCTTCGGCCGAAAGCGTGCCGGTGGTATCGACCACCGGCGAATCGAGCGCGGGGATCGTCGCCAATCCCTTCTGCGCCTGCGCGACCACGCTGCAGGCGAGCAGCAGGAAGATCGCGACCAGGCGACGCCAGTTCATGCGTCGTGTTCCCGGGGCGAATCCGCGATCAGTGCGCGGGTGCCGGCTGCGACGACGATGCCGGTGCCGCGCCGCCGAAGTCGACCGTCGGTGCGTTCTGGATCTGCTGCTCGTTCTCGACGGTGAAATTCGGCTTGACCTTGTAGCCGAACATCTTCGCGGTGAGGTTCACCGGGAACTGGCGGATGTAGGTGTTGTAGTCCTGCACCGTGTCGATGTAGTTCTTGCGTTCCACCGCGATGCGGTTCTCGGTGCCTTCCAGCTGCGCCTGCAACTGCAGGAAACCCTGGTCCGCCTTCAGCTGCGGATAGTTTTCGGACACCGCGAGCAGGCGGCCGATCGCGCTCTGCAGACCCTTCTGCGCTTCCTGGAACTGCGCCAGCGACTGCGGGTCGTCGGCGTTGACGTTGATCGCGCCCACCTTGGAACGCGCCTCGGTCACCTCGGTCAGCACCTTTTCCTCGTGCGTGGCGTAGCCCTTCACGGTGTTGACGAGATTCGGCACCAGATCGGCGCGGCGCTTGTACTGGTTGATCACCTGCGACCAGGCCGCCTTCACGCCTTCGTCCTTGCGCTGGATGGTGTTGTAGCCGCAGCCGGACAACAGCGAAACCAGCACCAGCAGCAACACGACACGGATGGTTGTCATCGGATCATCTCCAGTGGAGGCCGGACCGGGGCCGGCGCATTCATTCAGGCAATCGTGGGAGAACAAACGTTCATTTCAGGTGAATTTTCGCCCGCTCACCACTCGCCGCTGCCCGGCACGTGATGGGTTCGGGCATTGCGTCGCATCAACTGGTTCAACCATTCGACCAGAACCGAGAACCCCATCGCAAAATAGATGTAGGGCTTGGGCGTGTGGACATCGAAGCCGTCGAGGACGAGCACTACGCCGATCAGCAGGATGAAGGCCAGCGCCAGCATTTTCACCGTCGGATTGGCGTCGATGAAGCGGCCCATCGGATTCGCCGCCAGCAGCATCATCGCGACCGCGACCAGCACCGCCATCACCATGATCGGGATCGCGCCCTTCATGTTGGCGGCCATGCCGACCGCGGTGATCACCGAGTCCAGCGAGAACACGATGTCGATGATGGCGATCTGCAGGATGACCATGCCGAACGCCGACGACGCGCGCGTGGTGCGCGGATCCTCGTCCTCGCCGCCGCTGATCAGTTCGCGGATCTCCATCGTCCCCTTCACCAGCAGGAAGATGCCGCCGACGATGAGCACGAGGTCGCGGATCGAGATGCCCATGCCGGCGATCGTGAACAGGTTTTCGTTCATCCGGGCGAGGTAGGCCAGCGAGATCAGCAGCAGGATGCGGGTGATGCAGGCCACCGCGATGCCGATCTTGCGCGCCACCGGGCGCCGCGCTTCCGGCAGGCGTCCCACCGCGATCGAAATGAAGACGAGGTTGTCGACGCCGAGCACGATTTCCAGCGCGCTCAGCGTGACCAGCGTGACCCAGGCGGAGGGGTCGGACAGGAAGGACAGATCCATCAGTGCTGGCCCGTCAATCGCGGCAGCAGGATCAGGCCCCAGGTCAGCAGCACGTTCATCATCAGCACGAACACCGCGGCCGAGCCCATGTCCTTGGCGCGTCCCGCCAGCTCGTGGAATTCCGGGCCGTAACGCTCGATCACCGCTTCCACCGCGGAATTGAGCAGCTCCATCGCCATCACCAGCGTCATCGAACCGATCAGCAACGCGCGCTCCACCCCGGAATCGCCGAGGCGGAAACCGAGCGGCGCCAGGATCACGAACAGCACGACCTCGAGGCGGAACGAGGACTCGTGCAGCCACGCCGCGCGCAATCCCTTGAGCGACCACAAGGTGGCACGGTAGATGCCGCGCGGACCGCGCGGGAGATGTCCAATGGAATCAGCCATGAGGCGATTCTGCCATAGCAGGAATTATTCGTTTCCGATCCGTCGCGAGCGATGGCCTGCGGTTCGTGGCGGAGCGCAGCAGGATCGGATTTACTGCGAACGCAGCGCCTCGATCGGGTCCAGCATCGATGCCTTGCGCGCCGGGTAGTAGCCGAAGAACAGGCCCGTCGCCATCGAGAACGCCGCCGCCAGCAACACCACCTGGGCATTGAGGCTGACCGGCAGGTCGCTGAACTTGCCGACCAGCAAGGCGCCGCCCGCGCCCAGCACGATGCCGATGACGCCGCCGATCAGCGAGATCAACATCGCTTCGGCGAGGAACTGGCGACGCACGTCGGTCGGCCCCGCGCCCACCGACATCCGCAAGCCGATTTCGCGGATGCGTTCGGTCACCGACACCAGCATGATGTTCATGATGCCGATGCCGCCGATGATCAGGCAGATGCCGGCGACCGCGCCGAGCAGCTTCGACATCAGGTTGGTGGTCGCGGTGCGCGTCGCCACGATCTGGCTGATGTTGCGCACCACGAAATCGTCGTCGGCGCCGGGCTGGATCTTGTGGCGCTGGCGCAGCAAGCCTTCGATGGCGTTCTGCGCGCTGTCGAGGTTCTTCGCCGAATCGACGCCGACGCTGATGCCCTGCACCGCGCCCGGGGGCATGTTGCTGGACGTGGAGAGGCGGCGGCGCGCGGTTTCCAGCGGCACCACCACGATGTCGTCCTGGTCCTGGCCGAAGCCGCCCTGGCCCTTCGCCGCCAGCGTGCCGACCACGGTGAACGGCACGCGGCCGATGCGGATGCTCTGGCCGATCCCGTTGCCGTCGGCGAACAGCTCCTTGCGCACGGTTTCGCCGATCACCACCTTCTTGGCCGCGCTGGTGTAGTCGCGCGCATCGAAACCGTCGCCGCTGGCCATCTGCCAGTCGTTGATCGCGAACCAGTCGTTGTCGACGCCCTGCCACTGCGTCGATGCATTGTTTTCGCCGTTCACCACCTGGGTGCCGCCGCGCAACGATCCGCTGACGTACTGCACTTCCGGGACTTCGCCGCGGATGGCGTCGACATCGCCGCTGTTGAGGCTCCAGCGGCTGCCCTGCGCCAGCCGCGCGCCGCCGCCCTGGCCACCGGCGCTGCCGATGTCGAGGCGTTGCGAACCGAGACCGGACACCAGCTTGTCGATTTCCTTCTGGGTGCCCTGCCCGATCGAGACCATCACGATCACCGCCGCGATGCCGATGATCACGCCCAGCGACGTCAACGCGCTGCGCAACCAGTTGCCGCGCAACGCCGCGAGCGCGGTGCGGATGATGTCGAGCCAGCTCATGCGTGCAGGTCCTCGCGCGTGCCTTCGTGCAATTCGCCGTCGCGCATCACGTAGACGCGATGGGCGTGCGCGGCGACATGCGCGTCGTGGGTGATCAGCACGACGGTGTGCTGCTCCTGACTGAGGCGGTTGAACAGCGCGAGGATTTCCTCGCCGGTCTTGCTGTCGAGCGCGCCCGTCGGCTCGTCGGCGAGCAGGATGGGCGGATGGTTGATCAGGGCGCGTGCGATCGCCACGCGTTGCTGCTGGCCGCCCGAGAGTTCATTGGGACGATGCCCGGCGCGCTCGCCCAAACCCACCGCGGCCAGCGCCGCCTGCGCGCGTTCGCGGCGTTCGTGGTGCGGCACGCGGGTGTAGGCCATCGGCATCGCGACGTTCTCCAGCGCGCTCATCCGCGGCAGCAGGTTGAAGCCCTGGAACACGAAACCGATCTTGTCGCGACGCAGCGCCGCGAGTTCCTCGGCGTCGAGCGTCGAGACATCGACGCCATCGCAGGCATAGGTGCCGCTGCTCGGCGTGTCGAGGCAGCCGACCAGGTTCATCAGCGTCGACTTGCCGGAACCCGACGGCCCCATGATCGCGACGAATTCGCCGCGCTCGATGCGCAGGTTCACCCCGCGCAACGCGACCACTTCCGCCGCGGTGCCGGGCGAATAGACCTTGCGCAGGTCGTGTGTTTCGACGACCGGCGGCGTGCCGCCTGCAGGACTCATTTCTTCGCCTGCGCCGCGCTGTCCGCCGATTGCTGGCCGGTGATGGCGAGATCGCCTTCCTTCACGCTGCCGCTGACTTCGGTGTTGCTGCCATCGGTCGCGCCCACGCGCACCATCACCCGCTGCGGCTTGCCGTCGACCAGCAGGTAGATCGCGGCGCGGCGCGCGTTCATCAGGTCGCTCAGGCCGGCATCCCACTTGGCCTTCTGGGCCGGATCGAGGGTGGCGGTGAACGCGGCGAACTGCTGCTGGAAGCGATCGCGCATGCGCGCACGCATTTGCGCCTGCTGCTGGGAGTTGCCGCCCCCCATGGAAATGCGCTGGCCGCCACCCGGACCGCCGCCACCGAACAACTTGCTGCCGCCGCCCTGTTGCGCCGCCTGCTGCTGTGCCTGCTGCATGCGTTCGGCCGCGCGCTTCTTCATTTCCGCCATCGCACCGTCGAATGCGGCTTGCTGCTCCGGCTTCAGTTGCAGCCCGGCGGCGATCTTGGCGATGTCGTCGCCCATGCCGGCGCCGCCACGTCCGCCGCCTTGCCCGAATCCACCCTGGCCGCCTTGCGGCCCCTGTGCGCTGCCGTCTTCATCGGAAGGCTTGTAGCGCAACGCGGCATTGGCGACGCGCAGCACATTGGGCTGGCGGCTGACCTCGATCTCGGCGTTGACGGTCAGGCCCGGCAGCAAGGTGCCGTCGCTGTTGTCGACCGTCACCAACACCGGATAGGTCACGACGTTGTTGGTGGTGGTCGCCGCCATCTGCACCTGCGACACCACGCCGTTGAACTGGCGATTGGGGAAGGCATCGACGGTGAAATTGACGTTCTGCCCGGCCTTGACCTGGCCGATGTCGGATTCGTCCACCGTCAACTGGATCTTCATCTTCGACAGATCCTCGGCGATGGTGAACAGCGTCGGCGCCTGCAGGCTGGCCGCCACCGTCTGGCCGGGCTCGACCGCGCGCGTCAGCACCACGCCATCGACCGGCGAACGGATGACCGTGCGCTCGAGATTGAGCCGGGTGGTCTGCGTCGACGCGGTCTGCTGGCGAATCGCTGCCTGGGCGCTGTTGACCTGCGCCTGCGCCTGCAACATCGCCGCGCGCGCCTGGTCGACGTCCGACTGCGCCACCAGCTTCTGCTCGCCGAGCCGCGCGTTGCGCTGGTACACCAGCGTCGCATTGGCCAGCGTCGCCTGGTACTGCTTCAGCTGCGCCTGCGCGCTGGCGATCTGGGCATTGCCCTGGACGATCTGCGTTTCATAGGTCGAGGGATCGATCCTGGCGATGACCTGGCCCTTCTTCACCTTGGAGTTGAAGTCGACCAGCACCTCGGTGAGCTGGCCCGAGACCTGGCTGCCGACGGTGACGGTGGAGATCGCCGACAGCGTGCCGGTCGAGGAGATCGACACGCGGATGTCGCCGCGATCGATCGCCTGGGTGCGATAGCCGGTCTGGCCGGAGGCCGCGCGATGCTTGAACCACCATGCGCCCCCGCCCAGCAGCACGACGGCGCCGAGCACGACGGGAATCCAGGGGAATTTGCGGGTGCGCGGCCGCGCGGGGCTGGGAGTCGGCATCGTGTTCGAAGGGATCGGTTTGGAAATGAACGCCCGGCATTGTCGCCGGTTGACCCTGCATTATTCAGGCAAAGCGCAGGATCGCGGTGGTCCCGGCGCCCGGTTTGCTGTCCAGCGTCACAGTCCAGCCCATGCGCTCGACCAGCCGACGGACCACGTTCAGGCCCAGCCCGCGCGATTCCGTCCGGGCGGTATCGGCACGGAAAAACGGCTCGAACACCCGCGCCAGGGTTGCAGCGTCCATGCCTACGCCGGTATCGCGGATCTCGATGCGCTCGGTCTCGACGGTGACGAGGATTTCGCCGCGCTCGGTGAAATCGCAGGCGTTCTGCAGCAGATGGCCGAGCACCACGCCGGGCAGGCGCGGCGGCGCATCGACCACCGGATAGGCATTGATCTGCAAACGCAATGCCACCGGCTTGTCTTCGACGCGAAGTTGCGCGCGCTTGACCTCGTTCTCCACCACTTCGGCCAGCGAGGTCTCGGTGACATCGATCGGCGAGCGCGGATCGCGCGCCAGCAACAGGAAGGCATCGACCAGGCCTTCGATCTGCTGCGACTGTTCCTGGATGCGGCCCACAGCCCGGGTGCCGCGCGTGCTCAATCCTTCCTCGTCCTGCAGCAAGTCGCCTGCCATGCGGATCACCGTGAGCGGGGTGCGCAGTTCGTGGCTGGCATCCCGGGTGAAGTCGCGTTCGCGGCGCACGAAGGCGTCCATGCGCGAGGTCATGTCGATCAAGGCGTGGCGCAGGCGTTCGACTTCATCCAGCGGATCGGGAATCACCGAGGCTTCGATCAGGCCCTGCGGTGTCGTCGATTCCGGACGCCAGCGCTCCGCCGCATGCGAGAGGCGTTCGAGCGGCGCCATCATCCTCTGGAACCGGCGATGCCCCAGCCACGACAACGTGGCGATCGCGATCAGCGACAAGGTCGCGGCGAGTGCGGTCAGCCAGCTCACCATGCGATTGAGGAAGGTCGGCTCCACCCGCAGGTAAAGCCGGCCTTCCGCGTGCTCGCCGACGTAGACCATGCTTTCGCCGTCGGGATCGCGGTGGAATCCCGGCGACGTCACCCGCAACTGCGGCGGCACCGCATCCGGTTGCTTGCCGGCCGGAACGAACCACGCCTGGTAACCGAAGCCGCTCGGCAACGGCTTGGCCGGATCGCGCTGGACCAGGTCCCACATGCGGTCGCTTTCGGTGCGGATGCGGTCGCGCAACAGCCCTTCCGCGAGCAAACGGCTGCCGAGGAACGTGCCGACCAGCACCAGTGCCACGGCGATGATTCCCTGCAACAGGAAGACATCGCGGATGCGGGATTTCAGCCGTTTCGGCGTCGACGCCATGCAGCGGGTCTCAGGACGGCGGCTGGTCGATGTCGGCGATTCGATAGCCCGCGCTCTGGACGGTGTGCAGCAATTGCTTGTCGAACGGCTTGTCGATGATCTTGCGCAGGTTGTAGAGATGGCTGCGCAGGGTGTCGGAATCCGGCAGGCTGTTGCCCCAGATCTCGCGCTCGATTTCGTGGCGACCGACCACGCGCGGCGACTCGCGCATCAGGATCGTCAGCAGCTTGAGGCCGATCGGCGAGAGCAGCAGCTCGCTGCCGCCGCGGGTGGCGCGCAGGCTGGCGGGATCGAGCACCAGGTCGCCGACCTTCAGCACTTCCGAGCCCACCTGGCGGCGTTCGCGGCGGATCAACACGCGCAGGCGCGCCTCCAGCTCCTGGATGGCGAACGGCTTGGTGAGGTAGTCGTCGGCGCCGGCGGAGAGGCCGGTCAGCTTCTCCTCCAGGGTGTCGCGGGCGGTCAGCATCAGGATCGGCGTCGACTTGCGCGCCTCCTCCCGCAGCTTGCGGCAGACCTCGACGCCGTCCATCCGCGGCAGCATCAGGTCGAGCACGACCACGTCATAGGCGTTCTCCAGCGCCAACCGGTAGCCATCCAGGCCGTCCTGGGCGTAATCGACCTCGAAGCCCTTGCCTTCGAGATACTCGCCGATCATTTCCGAGATGTTGCGGTTGTCCTCGATGATGAGGACAAGCCCTCCGTCCTGTTGCTGTGTCATGGCGACCCCTGTCCTTTCAGCTTTGTGAAGAAGACTGCCGCCCGGTTTGTGGAAGGCGGGTGAAGATCGTGTGTCACATTCAGCTTTGTTCAAGCTCGTCGCGCTTGACCGCGTCCCAAAGGCGTTCCTGGCCTTCCAGCCCGAGGCTTGCGAAATCCCGGCCCTGCCCGGCAGCCAGCGCCTCCATCGCCCGGAAGCGCCGCTCGAACTTGGCATTGGCGCTGCGCAGGGCGGTCCCGGGATCGATCCCGGCATGCCGTGCCAGGTTGGCGGCGACGAACAGGACATCGCCCAGTTCTTCGCGAAGATGGTCGTGATCGCGCTCGTCGCGGTCGAACTCGGCCTCCAGCTCGTCGAGCTCCTCGCGCAGCTTGGCGAAGACCGGGCGGTGGTCCGGCCAGTCGAAGCCGGTCCGTGCCGCCCGCGACTGCAGCTTCACGGCGCGCTGCCACTCCGGCAGCCCGCGCGCGATCCCGGCCAGCGCCGAAGCGTCGGCCTCGCCTTTCGCCGCACGTTCGGCCGCCTTCTGCTTCTCCCATGCGCGGGTCTGGGCATCGGCGTCCTCGACGCTGGCGCCCGCGAAGACGTGGGGATGGCGCCGCACCATCTTGTCGCAGATCGCGGCAACGACGTCCTCGAACTTGAACGCCCCCGCTTCTTCCGCCATGCGCGCGTGGAAAGCCACCTGCAGCAACAGATCGCCGAGCTCATCGCGAAGATCGACCATGTCGCCGCGCTCGATCGCGTCGGCGACTTCGTAGGCTTCCTCGATGGTGTACGGCGCGATCGTCGAAAAGTCCTGCTCGAGGTCCCACGGGCAGCCGCCCCGCGGATCGCGCAGGCGCGCCATGATCGCGATCAGTTCCTTGATGTCGCCACTCGGCGCGTCGTTGCCCATCGTCATTCCAGCCATGTCCGCCACGGCAAGGCGGGATCGCCCATCGCCATGAAATCGCCGTTGAGCAAGGTGTCGCGACGGTTGTAGCGCAACGGTCGTCCCCGCGGGTCCACGACCTTGCCGCCGACGCCTTCGACGATGGCCTGGCCGGCGGCGGTGTCCCACTCGCTGGTCGGGCCGAAGCGCGGATAGAGGTCGATGGCGCCTTCGGCGATCCTGCAGAACTTGAGCGCGGAACCGCAGGGCACGGTGTCGACGTCGCCGATGCGATCGATCAGCGCCTGCGTGCACGCATCGCGATGCGAACGACTTGCGGCCACCCGCAACGGGCCAACGCCGCGACGATAATGCAACGGCACGTCGACGCCATGCTCGCGCCGCCATGCGCCCTGCCCGGGAACGCCGTACCACAGCAATCCGCTGACCGGTTGCTGGACCAGGCCGAACACGGCCGTATCGCCTTCGATCAGGGCGATGCAGATGCAGAATTCGCCGTTGCGCTTGACGAACTCGCGGGTGCCGTCGACCGGATCGACCAGCCACAGGCGCGACCATTCGTGGCGCCTTGCCTTGAACGCATCCGATGATTCTTCCGACAGCACCGGGATGTCGGGCGTGAGCGCCGTGAGCCCCTCGACAATGCAGCGATGCGAAGCGAGATCGGCTTCGGTCAGCGGACTGGCGTCGTCCTTGCGGGTGACGTCGAAGGCATCGGCATACACCGCAAGAATACGTTGTGCCGCCTGTTGCGCCAGCGCGGCGACGCCAGCGCGAAGCCCGGCATCCACGATCATCCGTGCTTCGCCAGCCATTCGCGCGCGATGAACAGTCCCGCCAGGCTGCGCCCTTCGGAGGCGTCGTCGCACAAGGCAAGCTCGCCGAGATCGGCCAGCTTCCACGGCACCACTTCCAGTTCTTCCGGTTCGTCGCCCTGCAGCTTCGCCGGATAGAGGTCGCGCGCCAGCACCAGCGCGGTCTGGTGTTCCATGTAGGTCGGCGCCAGGCTCAGCATCCGCATCACCTCGATACGGCGCGCGCCATAACCGGCCTCTTCCATCAATTCGCGGTTGGCGGCTTCCTCGGCGGTTTCGCCGTCGTCGATCCGCCCCTTCACCAACCCGAGTTCGTAGCGATGCACGCCGGCCGCGTATTCGCGCACCAGCAGCACCGTTTCGGCGTCGAGCATCGGCACCACGGCGACCGCGCCCGGGCCGGGCGCCAGCACGCGATGGAAGATGCGGCGCTCGCCATTGCCGAACTCGAGGTCGACGTCCTCGACGATGCGGCCACGGCCTTCGTCGCGCTGGTGGCGGGCATGGACGGTGGGGAGGCGCTGGCTCACGGCGAGACCTGCCGGCCACTCCGGGCGATAATCAGCGGATGTCGAACGTTGTCCATGAAGCAGTGATGATAGCCGAGCGCGACCTCGTCGAACGCGATCTGGCCGCGGTCTGGCATCCATGCACGCAGATGCGCGAACACCCCGACCTGCTGCCTTTGGTGCCGGTGGTGCGCGGCGATGGCGCATGGTTGGTTGGTGCCGACGGCCGCCGCTATCTCGATGCGGTGTCGAGTTGGTGGACCAACATCCACGGGCATGGCGAACCGCGGATCGCCGCGGCGATCGCCGAACAGGCGCGCACGCTGGAACACGTCTTGCTGGCCGGCTTCACCCATCCCTCCGCGATCGCGCTGGCCGAACAGTTGCTGGCACGCGCGCCGCGACAGGCCGGGCGCGATCCGCTGGCGAAAGTGTTCTACGCCGACAACGGCTCGGCGGCGGTGGAAGTCGCGCTGAAGATGGCCTTCCACTGGTTCCGCAATCGCGGCGAGCCGGAGCGACGCAAGTTCATCGCGCTGCACAACGGCTATCACGGCGAGACGCTGGGCGCACTCGCGGTCGGCGACATCCCGCTGTACCGGCGCATCTACGCACCGTTGCTGGCGGAAGCGATCTTCGCGCCCTCGCCCGATGCCTATGAAGCGCGCCCCGGCCAATCCGCCGAAGAATGTGCGCTGGAAGCGGCCGACGTGCTGGCCAGCCTGCTCGACGCCCACGGGCAAGAAGTGTGCGCGCTGATCGTCGAGCCGCTGCTGCAGTGCGCCGGCGGCATGCGTATGCATCATCCCGCCTACCTCAAGCGCGTGCGCGAACTCTGCGATGCCCACGGCGTCTTCCTGATCGCCGACGAGATCGCCACCGGCTTCGGCCGCACCGGCTCGCTGTTCGCCTGCGAGCAGGCGGGTATCCAGCCCGACCTGATGTGCGTGTCGAAGGGCCTGACCGGCGGCTTCATGCCGCTGGCGGCGACGCTGGCGACACAGGCGATCTACGACGGCTTCCTCGACGATTCCCGCGAAC
>JASLDW010000018.1 GCA_030151365.1 Lysobacter sp.
GTCGGCACCAGCACCTTGCCGCCCATGTGGCCGCACTTCTTCACAGAAGCCAGCTGGTCCTCGAAGTGCACGCCGGATGCGCCGGCCTCGATCATCGCCTTCATCAGTTCGAACGCATTGAGCACGCCACCGAAACCGGCCTCGGCATCGGCGACGATCGGCTGCAGGTAATCGATGCTGTCGTCGCCTTCGGCATGGCTCAGTTGATCGGCGCGCAGCAGGGTGTTGTTGATGCGCTTCACCACCTGCGGCACCGAATTGGCCGGATACAGCGACTGGTCCGGATACATTTCGCCGGCGAGGTTGGCGTCGGCGGCGACCTGCCAGCCGCTGAGATAGATCGCCTTCAGCCCGGCCTTGACCTGCTGCATCGCCTGGTTGCCGGTAAGCGCGCCGAGCGCGTTGACGAAGTCTTCGCGGTTCAGCGAATTCCACAGTTTTTCGGCGCCGATTTTCGCGATCGAATGCTCGACCGGCACGGTTCCGCGCAGGCGCACCACGTCTTCGGCGCTGTAGTCGCGGCGAATACCGGCCCAGCGCGGGTTGTTGCTCCACTCGTGGCGCAATTGTTCTGCGGAGGGAAGGGCCGAGGACGAGCTCGAAGTGCTCATTTCAATCTCCTTGCGTATGGTGATGGGTGAGTGGGTGCAACGGGAATCAGGGCAGCTGCGCGTAGGCGGGCAAGGTGAGGAAGTCGGCCAGCGTGTCGGCGTGGGTGAGCTCCAACAGCAATGCGATGGCGTCGTCGATGCGATCGATACCGGGGATGTCCGCGGCGCGCAGTCGTGAAGGCAGGCCGATCAATGCGCGTTCCAGCAGCGCGAAATCGAGCGGTGTGCCGTCATCGAGATGCAGGTCGCCGTGGTGTAGCCATTGCCACAGTTGCGTGCGGGCGATTTCGGCGGTCGCGGCGTCTTCCATCAGGTTGTGGATGGGCACGCAGCCGTTGCCGTCGAGCCACGCGGCGAGATAGCGCACGCACACTTCGACATTGCCGTCGAAGCCGGCGCGGGTGATGGTGCCGAGGCTCGGGCGCAGCAAATCCGCAGCGGCAACATCCACGTCTTCGCGCAACGCGTCGAGCTGGTTGTCGCCGGCGACAACAGTCGCGAATGCTTCGCGCGCGACCGGGATCAGCGCCGGGTGCGCGACCCAGGTGCCGTCGTGGCCGGCGCGCGCTTCGCGCAACTTGTCGGCGGTGACGCGCTCCAGTGCGCGCGAATTCGCCTCGGCATCGTTGGCGATCGGAATCTGCGCCGCCATGCCGCCCATCGCGAATGCGCCGCGGCGATGGCAGGTCTTGATCAGTAGTTCCGAATAGGCCTTCAGGAACGGTTGCGTCATCGTCACCTGGCCGCGCTCCGGCAGTACGCGATCACGGTGTCCGCGCAGCGTCTTGATGTAGGAGAAGATGTAATCCCAGCGCCCGCAATTGAGCCCGACGATGCGATCGCGCAGGGCATGGAGGATTTCGTCCATCTCGAACGCGGCGGGCAGCGTCTCGATCAGCACCGTGACCTTCAGCTGTCCGTGCGGCAGGCCGAGCTCGCCCTCCACGAAGGACATCGCCTGGTCCCAAAGCGCCGCTTCTTCCATCGACTGCAGCTTGGGCAGGTAGAAGTAGGGGCCGCGATCCTTCGCCGCGAGTGCCTGTGCGTTGTGGAAGCAGAACAGTCCGAAGTCGAACAGGGCGCCGGACATCGCCTCGCCATCGACCGTCACGTGCTTTTCGTCGAGATGCCAGCCGCGCGGCCGCACGATCAGCGTCGCGCGTTCCTGTTCCGGCCGCAGCGCATAGCGCTTGCCGGTGTCCGCGGTGAATTCGAGGCTGCCGTCGATGGCCTGCCGCAGGGCGATCTGGCCCTCGACCAGGTTGGCCCAGGTCGGCGCCGTGCTGTCCTCGAAGTCGGCCATGTAGCAGTCGGCGCCCGAGTTCAGCGCGTTGATCACCATCTTGGGATCGACCGGCCCGGTGATCTCGACCTGGCGGCGCTGGAGCGCGGCCGGGATCGCGGAGACCTTCCAGCCGCCAGCGCGGATCGTGGCGGTGTCGGCGCGGAACCCGGGCAGGGCGCCGGCGTCGAAGCGGGCCTGGCGCTGGCGGCGATCATCCAGCAAACGGCGGCGAACGGGCTCGAACCTGCGATGAAGCCCGGCCAACAGGAGGAGGGCGTCGGGGGTCAGCACATTGTCCTGGCCGCTGGTTTGGGCGGTCACGTGCGGGAGGTCGGGCGCGAAGGTCTGGGGCTGGGCGGACATCGGCGGGATCTGCGGCACAGCGATCTGCTGCACTGCAACCATCCGGCGCAGGATAGTATTTCGCAACGCAAAGTTGTCAATCGAATATATTTGGAAAAATAATACTGAAATCTCGGCCATGAGCGAAGATCGCGACCACGCGCCTCGTTTCTCCTACAAGGGCAGCCGCCTCAAGCCCTTGCGCGCGTTCTGCCAGGTGGCGCGGCTGGGCTCGATCTCACGGGCAGCCGAAGCGCTGTTCCTCAGCCAGCCGGCGGTAAGCCTGCAGATCCAGGCGCTCGAACGCGAATTCGGCACGCGCCTGTTCCAGCGCCAGGGCCGTCGCCTCGATCTCAGCGAAGACGGTACGTTGTTGTATGGACTGGTCGCGCCTTTGGTCGATGGGCTCGATGGCCTGCACGGCAATTTCCGCGAAGCGCAGCAGGGCAAGGGCACCGGCGAACTGCAGATCGCCGCGGGCACCTCGACCATCCTCCATCTGTTGCCGCCGATCGTCGCCGCGTTCAAGGCCGCGCATCCCGACGTCAAGCTGACGCTGCACAACGTGACCGGCGCCGGCGGACTCGAGATGCTGCGCGCCGACAAGGTCGATCTCGCCGTCGGATCGATGCTCGACGTCCCCAACGACATCCGCTACGCGCCGGCCTACAGTTTCGACCCGATGCTGATCATGCCGCCGGACCATCCGTTGGCCGGCAAACAGGACGTCACCCTGTCGGATCTCTCGCCCTACGGCTTGATCCTGCCGCCGCAGCGCCTCACGACCTATCGCTTCGTCGATCTCGTTTTCCAGCGCGCGCGCGTGACCTACACGGTGGCGATGGAGGTCGGCGGCTGGGAGATCATCAAGCAATACGTGGCAATGGGCATGGGCATCAGCATCGTCACTTCGATCTGCCTGACGCCTGCCGACCACGAGCGTCTCGTCGCACGATCGCTGGCGCGCTATTTTCCCTCACGCAGCTACGGCGTGGTATTGCGCAAGGGCAAGTTCCTGTCGAAGCATGCGCGCGCCTTCGTCGACCTTATCAAGCCGGACCTGCTCGAGGCCCGTGACTACTACCACAGCGGTCATTCCGACCGCTGATCCGCGCGATCACATGAAGATGCTGAGCGCGACGACCGGCGTGACCGAGCGCGTGTTGTGCCCCCACGCCGGGATGTAGCGCGTTCCGAAGATCACGCCAACGCGCGATGTCCAGTTGTATTCGACTGCCGGAACGATCGCGAACGTGTCGCTGGCGTGGCTGCGGCTGCGGATGCCGGTTCTAGAGTCGCGCAACGTCGTCGCGGCATCGTGGCGATAGTAGAAATCGGTTGCCAGTACCCAGTTGCTGGTGATGCTGTATTCCCAGGCGTTGTCGAAGGACACGCTGTTGCCGGGGCGGGCATGGCCGTCGAAACCGACGGCCGTGCCGTAGACGCTGAGGTCGCGGACATGCACGCGATCCGAATGCGAGCCGCTGATGTTGACGCGGCCACGCAGGATGCGGCCGTTCGGCATCCAGAAATAGTGTTGCGCATAGACGCCGAGCGTCGTGGTGCGGGCGCCGCTGCCGAAACCGTTGCTCGCGCGGTCGAGGCGATCGTATTTGCCGGTCGGCACCGATTCCTCGAGCGCGATGGCGACCGCCGGCCGGTTCTTTTCGCGCGAATACGAGGTCAAGGCATATTGCGCATGCAGCGAGACATCGCCGGTTCCGACGTGCGTGCTGCCGCCACCACCGTCGAGGCGGGTGTAGCCGAACAGCGGGCGCAAGCCGATGGTGACCCGGTCGCCGAGTCCGTACAGCATGTAGGTCTGCGAGCCCCAGGCATCGACACCGGAACTCCTGGCATCGTAGAAATAGGATTCGACGTAACCGTGGCCTTTCGGCAGCGCTGCAGGCGAATTGGAGATCACCGATCCCGTCCACCAGGCGTCATCCAGCGATTGCTGCGGAGGTGTAGCGGTGTCCGCGGCGAAGACGCGTTCCGTCATCGCCGATCCGCACAGGGCGATGGCGATCAACAAGGCGCGGGACACAGGCCTGCGGTCGAGTCGATCGGTGAGTCGGGGCATCGCGGTCTCTCCGGCTATCCGCGATTATAGGAACGCGGGATGGATGTTCCGGATGTGCCGATCGTCAGGGTGTACTGGCTGAATGCAGGCGTTCGCGCATCTTCGCGACATCGAGCCGGCGAATGACGCGCGGCAGATTGGTCCAGATCGCGTGATAGCCGTAACCGCCGCGCTGCATTTCGCGGATCGCGTCTTCCTTGCTCCAGTCCTGCACCACCACGCGATATGCCGCGATCATCACGCCGGTGCGGTCGGCGCCATGCTGGCAATGCACCAGCACCGGCTGTTTCGCCGGATCGCTGGCGATGCGCAGGAAGTCGAGGATCTCGCCATCGGTGACGTGCCAGGTCCACACCGGGATGTGTTCGAGCGTCGCCCGTTCCGGTCCGGGCGCCATGTCCGGCATCGGGCGCAGGTTGACGATGGTGCGGATGCCGAGCGCGTCGGCGGCGGCGAATCCCTGTGCGTCCGGCAGCGACGAGCGCCACAATCCCGGCGTCACCCGATGCAGGTTGCGCAGGCTGGCGTTGGTGACGGGTTGCGCCCATGTGCCCGGGCGCTGCGCGACATCGACCGCATGCGTGGTCATGCAGCCGGAAAGCGGCAGGATGCCGGCCAGTAGCATGGCTGCAATGCGCGGATGCATCATGGATGCCATCGGGACAGGGGGGATTGCCAATGAGGGAATTATGGCGGCATGCGCTGTTGGCAGCGATATTGGTGGCGTCGCCGCCCTCGTTCGCCGTGCAGGATGGCGGCGGCACGGCATTGCCTGAACACGTGACGATCACCAGCGGCTGGGGTGGCCTGGGGGCGTCATCGTCAACGCGTCTGGAGTTGTCGCGCCAGGACGACGGGTATCTGATGGATGCACGTATCGAAGGGGCCAGCCGGTTCCCGGGGCTCAACCTGCCTTCGGGGCACACTGCTTCCCTAGTCCCGGCGGAAAAAGTCCGGCGATTGGTGGATGCGCTTTCGGCGCCACCGCTCGCGGCCATCGATCCGGCGCAGTTCGGCTCCGCCGATGCGATCCAGAACGCCATCGATGCGGCATGGAAGCCGCAAAAATGGTCGGCCTCGGTCGAGGCATCGGCGGATGCTGCGCGTTATCGCGAGGAGCTGCGCACGCCACAGGGCACGGCTGCACTGCTGACGCTGGGCATTCGCAATGAATCCCATACCGACGATTTCCCGTCGTATACGGTCGAAATGAAGTTTCCCGGCGGAAAAACCCTGTCCGCCAACAGCATTTCGCTGGGCTATCACATGCTGCCGTGGCGCGTTGCGGGTGGAACGCCCAGTTATGCGCAGGCCTTGCCGGATGCGGTTGCCGCCTTGATGCCGGAAGGCGCGACGAATCGCGAACGCCTGGTCGCGCCGCCCGATGCCC
Organism: Lysobacter sp.; assembly: GCA_030151365.1. Taxonomy (GTDB): domain Bacteria; phylum Pseudomonadota; class Gammaproteobacteria; order Xanthomonadales; family Xanthomonadaceae; genus Solilutibacter. The sequence continues at coordinate 5,712 of JASLDW010000018.1, forward strand.
GCATGCCGGGGGATCTGGTGCGGTCCGGGCTTGCCGAGAAAAGGCGCTATCTCGATGCGCTGACGGCGGCGCCGGACGTGGTTGCGAGGCTGCGCAAATCGTTCCGGATCACCAGGCTGTGGCTGGCGGAATCCCGGCCGCTCGGGGAGATGCCGACCTTTCCCCGGAAGCCGGGCAAGCCGGTGCTTCGCGCCTTCCTGAAGCCGATCGACGGGCCCGAGAAGATGGATGTCGCCGTCACGCTGCTGTTGAGCGGCGGCACTCTGGCGAATCCCGGCGACATCGACGCGGTGGAGCGACAGTTGCAGAAGGTCCTGGCCAATGCCTCGGTGCGCGACCGGATCGCCGACACCCGGTTCTCGCTCGATTACGGCGACGAAAACAGGCACATGGACCTGGTCCTCAAGCAATTCGCGCAGCAGATGCAGGTGGGTGGAAAGACCGACGAGTTCGCGCGCAACCCGGGCGTGCTTGAAGGCGCCATCCTGTTTTATGAGGGATATCGCCCGATCTACTGGTTGCTGTTGCGGGACGGTCGCGCGGTGCGCTGGAAAGAGGCGATGGCAAAGCCGGCATCGCCTTCGGAATGGCAATGCAATGGCGTTCCCTTCATGGATTACCTGCCCAGGGAAGGCGAGGGCATGCAGGCCGCCTGCTATGGCGAGATCTATTCACGCCGAGGCAAGCGCGTCCGCTGATGCCCCGCTCGAAGCGTTCGTGACCACGCGCCCGCGCAAGGAATTCGGCAGCGCCTCGGTGATCACGACATCGACGAATCCGCCGACCAGGCGCGGATGCCCGGCGAAATTCACCTGGCGCATGTTCTCGGTCTTGCCGGTGAGTTCGCCGGCGTCCTTGCGCGAGGCGCCGGTGACGAGGATGCGCTGCGTGGTGCCGACCATCGCCTTCGACAACTCGAACGAATGTGCGTTGATGTGGGCCTGCAGGCGCGACAATCGTGCGTGCTTGGTTTCGTCACCGACGTCGTCGGCGAGATCGGCGGCCGGCGTGCCGGGGCGGCGCGAATAGATGAAGGAGAATGACTGGTCGAAGCCGACGTCCTCGATCAGCTTCATCGTCTTCTCGAAATCGGCATCGGTCTCGCCGGGGAAGCCGACGATGAAGTCGGAACTGATGGCGATGTCCGGGCGCACCGCGCGCAGCTTGCGGATCTTCTGCTTGAATTCGAGCGCGGTATAGCCGCGCTTCATCGCCGAAAGGATGCGGTCGCTGCCAGACTGCACGGGGAGGTGCAGGTAGTTGGCAAGCTTGGGCACGTCGCGGTAGGCCTCGATCAGAGAATCGGAGAATTCCAGCGGATGCGAGGTGGTGAAACGGATGCGGTCGACGCCGTCGATCTCGGCGATCGTGCGGATCAGCAGGGCGAGGTCGGCGACTTCATCGCTGTCGCTGATCGGGCCGCGATAGGCATTGACGTTCTGGCCGAGCAGGTTGATCTCGCGCACGCCCTTGGCCGCGAGTTGCGCCACTTCCACCAGCACGTCCTCGAACGGGCGGCTCATTTCCTCGCCACGGGTATAGGGCACCACGCAGAACGAACAGTACTTCGAGCAGCCTTCCATGATCGAGACGAAGGCGGTCGGGCCTTCGGCGCGCGGCTCGGGCAGGGCGTCGAATTTCTCGATCTCGGGGAAGCTGATGTCCACCTGCGGGCGGACGGACGCGCGGCGGGCGCGGATCAGCTCCGGGAGGCGGTGCAGGGTCTGGGGGCCGAACACCAGGTCGACGTAGGGCGCGCGCTTGACGATGCCTTCGCCTTCCTGGCTGGCCACGCAGCCGCCGACGCCGATCAGCACCGGCTTGTCGCCCTGCTTCAGGCTGCGCCAGCGCCCGAGCTGGCTGAAGACCTTCTCCTGCGCTTTTTCGCGGATCGAGCAGGTATTGACCAGGATCACGTCGGCTTCTTCGGCGTTCGTGGTCAGTTCCAGGCCTTCGTGCTCGGCGAGAACGTCGGCCATCTTCGCCGAATCGTACTCGTTCATCTGGCAACCGTGGGTCTGGATGTACAGCTTGCCTTTCGCGGCAGTCGGGTCGGTCATCTTCGTCTCCGGGGCGCGGTGGGGCAGCGCTTCTCAACAGCGAAGCTGGTTATCCGGGCCGGATGGGTTGGGACGCATAGTCTAATGAATTGCGGCCATTCCGCGGTTTCCACTCCTCTCCGGGACTTGTTTCCGTGAAGAATTTGTGGAGACTTCGCAGGATGATCGGGGGGCGACTCGCGCTGGCTTTGCTCGCACTGGCTTTGGCCGGGCCGGCGATGGCCGGTACCCTGTATCGCTGCGAAGGCGCCGGGGGCACCACCTATTCCGGTACCCGCCTGGCCGGGATGCGTTGCACGGCAATGAGCACGTATCGCTCGAGCCCGACGACCATGGCCCAGCCGCCTGCTGCGGCGGCCACTGCACCTGCCGCCGCGGCGCCCATCGCCGTTGCCAACAACGACACGCAGCCGCCGGCCGCCGCGATCCCGACCGTGTCCGCGACCGGGAACGCCAGCACCGGCCATGGCGAGCGCCGCGTCAGCGGGGCGGTCTACTCCTATATGAAGGATGGCGTCCGTTACGTCACCAGCCGACCGCCGCGCGGCGTTGCCGCCGCCGACCTGAAGACCATCCGCTACTCCTTCATCGAGCGCTGCTTCGCCTGCGATCCGACCTCGCACATCAACTTCCGCACCCTGGCGCTGAACACCAGCGCCTACCAGAGCGAAATCGCCTCGGCGTCCAAGCTCTACGGCGTGGAAGAGGCGGTGGTGCGCGCCATCATCCATGCCGAGTCGGCCTACAACCCGCGGGCCATGTCCCGGGTCGGGGCCCAGGGGCTGATGCAGCTGATGCCGGCGACGGCCCGCCGCTTCGGGGTCGGCAATCCCTTCGACGCCGCCCAGAACATCCAGGGTGGCGTCCAGTACCTGGCATGGCTGGCCAAGCGTTACAACGGCGACCTGACCCGCATCGCCGCCGGCTACAACGCCGGCGAGGGCGCCGTGGACAAGTACGGCGGCGTGCCGCCCTACAGCGAAACCCGTGCCTACGTCGAGCGCGTCCGTACCCTGGCCGACCGCTACCGGACCCGCAGCAGCGCCAACTGAGCACGGCGTCGCGGCCTTGGGGTGGCCCGGCGGATTGTCGGTTCGTTAAGCCTTCCGTTACACTTTCCTGTCGAACGATGGCCGGGCGCGGCAGCGCGTCCGGGCGGATCGCCAACCTTCAAACATCTTTGCTTTCGGAGTGCCGGATGGCCAACAACGAAGTACACGACGGTCCGGCCAGCCCGGGACGTCGGCGCTTCCTGACCGCAACGACCGTGGTCGTGGGCGCGGTAGGCGCGGGTTTCGCGGCGGTTCCCTTCATCAAGTCCTGGAATCCGAGCGCGCGCGCCAAGGTCGCGGGCGGCCCGGTGACCGTCAACGTCGCCAACCTGGTGGCGGGGCAGATCCTCGGTGGCGGCGTCGCCTGGCGCGGCCAGCCGATCTACGTCATCAAGCGCACCACCCAGATGCTGGACATGTTGCCGCAGATGGATGCGCTGGTCGCCGATCCGAAGTCGCAGAACGCCGACCAGCAGCCCAAGTACGCCCAGAACGAGCACCGCTCGATCAAGCCCGACGTGCTGGTGCTGATCGGCGTCTGCACCCACCTCGGCTGCGCCCCGGAGCTGCATTCCGAGGTCAAGCCCGAGCCGTTCGATCCCGACTGGAAGGGCGGTTTCTTCTGCCCCTGCCACAAGTCGCGCTACGACATGGCCGGTCGCGTGCTGAAGGCACAGCCGGCGCCGGCCAACCTGCCGGTGCCGCCGTACCACTTCGAAGGCGACAACCTCGTCATCGGCATCGATCCGCCGGGAGCCGCGTAAATGAGTGCGAATCTGATTACGCGCACCGCGCAGAACGTCATGGGCTGGGTCAACGAGCGGGCGCCGGCGTTGATGCCGATCTACCGCAAGCACATGACCGAGTACTACGCGCCGAAGAACTTCAACTTCTGGTACTACTTCGGCGTGCTCAGCCTGGTCGTGCTGGTCAACCAGATCCTGACCGGCATCTTCCTGACCATGCACTACAAGCCGGACGCGAAGGAAGCGTTCGACTCGGTCGAATACATCATGCGCGATGTCGACTGGGGCTGGCTGATCCGCTACATGCACTCGACCGGCGCGTCGCTGTTCTTCATCGCCGTCTACCTGCACATGTTCCGCGGCCTGATGTACGGCAGCTACCGCAAGCCGCGCGAGCTGGTATGGCTGCTCGGCATGGTGATCTACCTGGTGCTGATGGCCGAAGCCTTCATGGGCTACGTGTTGCCGTGGGGCCAGATGTCGTTCTGGGGCGCCAAGGTGATCATCTCGCTGTTCGGCGCGATCCCGGTGATCGGCACCGACCTGACGCACTGGATCATGGGCGACTACATCCCGTCGGACGCCACGCTCAACCGCTTCTTCGCGCTGCACGTGATCGCGTTGCCGATCGTGCTGCTGTTGCTGGTGGTGCTGCACCTCGGCGCCCTGCACGAAGTCGGTTCGAACAACCCGGACGGCGTCGAGATCAAGAAGGGCCCGAAGGGCAACCGCTGGGACGCGAACAAGCCGGCCGACGGCATCCCGTTCCATCCGTACTACACCGTGCACGACCTGGTCGGCATCGGCTTCTTCCTGATGTTCGCCGCGTTCGTGATCTTCTTCATCCCGAACTTCGGCGGCCTGTTCCTGGAACACGACAACTTCACCGCGGCCAACCCGCTGGTGACGCCGGCCCACATCAAGCCGGTCTGGTACTTCACCCCGTACTACGCGATGTTGCGCGTGGTGCCGTCGTTCTTCGGCATCAAGCTGTGGGGCGTGCTGGTGATGTTCGGCGCGATCGTGCTGCTGTTCCTGGTGCCGTGGCTGGACAAGTCGCCGGTCAAGTCCTATCGCTACCGCGGCAAGTTGTCGTGGGCGATGCTGCTGGGCTTCGCCTTCGCCTTCCTGTGGCTGGCCAAGATCGGCGGCGGCCCGGGCACCGACCCCAAGGAAGCGATCATCGGCCGCGTGCTGACGGTCTATTACTTCCTCTTCTTCCTGACCATGCCGATCTGGACGAAGATCGACAAGACCAAGCCGGTGCCGGAGCGGGTGACGTTCAACCATGACTAAGTCGATGACACCGAAGAACATGCTGAAGTCGCTCGCCGCATTCGCATTGCTGGGCCTGTTGTCCGCGCCGGTGCTGGCGTCGGAAGACGGCGTCGCCCTGCAGTCCGCGGGTACCGACCTCACCGACAAGGGCTCGCTGCAACGCGGTGCCAGGGACTTCCTGAGCTACTGCGCCGGTTGCCACTCGCTGAAGCACCTGCGCTACTCGCGCCTGGGCGACGATCTCGGCCTGTCCGAGCAGGAAGTGATGGAGCAGCTCAACGTCACCGGCGTGAAGAACGTCGGCGAGCCGATCCTGGCGTCGATGACGCCAGAGATGGCCAAGGCGGCGTTCAACAAGGAACCGCCGGATCTTTCGCTGATCGCGCGCGTGCGCGGCAGCGACTGGATCTACACCTACCTGAAGTCCTTCTACCTCGACCCGACCCGCCCGGTGGGCTGGAACAACACGATCTTCCCGGGTGCGTCGATGCCGAACCCGCTGTGGTCGCTGCAGGGAACCCAGCAGCCGGAATACACCGCGAAGACCGCGACCGGCGAGAAGGACGAGAAGGGCCAGGCCATCATGGCGTGCCCACACGGCTCCACCGATACTGACCAGGGCTGCATCAGCCGCCTGGTGGTGGCGTCGCCGGGCACGTTGAAACCGCACCAATTCGACCAGGTGGCGCGCGACATCACCACCTTCCTCGAATATGCCGGCGAACCGGCGGGCCTGAAGCGCCCGGCGATCGGCGTGTGGGTGATGGCGTTCCTGGCGCTGTTCACGTTCCTGGCGTGGCTGCTCAACCGCGAATACTGGAAGGACGTGCACTGAGCGGTGCACGCGTAGATGGCTCCGGCGATGGCCGGGCCAGGAGGAGAGATCGATGATGACGATGGCACCCGTAGGCGGACCGCGCTCGCGCAACACGCTGACCCTGTATTCCGCGCTGGACGACGTGGTCTGCCATCGCGTCAGGCTGGTGCTGGCGGCGAAGGGCGTGACCTATGACCTCGTGCCGGTCGATCCGCAATCGCCCCCGGAAGACCTCATCGACCTCAACCCGTACCAGTCGGTGCCGACCCTGGTCGAGCGCGACCTGGTGCTGTACGCGGCGTCGGTGGTCAGCGAATACCTCGACGAGCGCTATCCGCACCCCACGCTGATGCCGATGGATCCCATCTCGCGCGCCCGCGTGCGACTGGCGATGTTGCGCATCGAGCATGACTGGGTGCCGCAGGTGCAGGCGATCCAGCTCGGCAACAAGACCCAGGCCGAGGCCGGTCGCAAGCGCCTGTCGGAACTGCTGGTGCAGTCGATCCCGCTGTTCAAGGCCAGCAAGTTCTTCCTCAACACCGAGATGAGCCTGGCCGACTGCGCGATGGCGCCGATCATCTGGCGCCTGCAGGCGCTGGACGTGCCGCTGCCCAAGGACGGCAAGGTGATCGAGGATTACGGCAACCGCATCTTCCGCAACCCTGGCTTCACCCGCAGCCTGACCGAGGCGGAAAAGAAGCTGCGCGCGCTGCCGGAGTGAGCGGCGGCGACAATCCGGCGATGACCAGCCAGCGCCCGTACCTGTTGCGGGCGATCTACGAGTGGATCGTCGACAACGGGATGACGCCGCACGTGCTGGTGGACGCCAGGCGTCCCGGCGTGAGCGTCCCCCCGAGCACGATCCGCGACGGGCAGGTGGTGTTGAACATCGCCGACCGCGCGGTGGGGCAGCTGCGCATGGACAACGACCTGATCGCCTTCAATGCGCGTTTCGGCGGCGTCAGCCACGCGGTGTTCGTGCCGATCGACGCGGTGCTGGCGATCTACGCGCGCGAGACAGGAATGGGCATGGCCTTGCCGCCGGATCCCGAAGTCGCCGAATCCGTGGAAGATGCCGATGGCGACCAACAGGAATCGTCCGCGCCGCCCACGGCCTCGCCGTTGCGCAGCGTGCCGAGCGAGGCATCGTCCGATGACAATGGCGATGATGAGCCTTCACCGACGCAGCCGCCGAAGCGCGGCGCGCATCTGAAGATCGTGAAGTAGGGGCGCGTCAAGCACGCGCTGCCTCAGAGGGTGAGCAGCTCCAGCGCGCGCGAGCTGTTCAATGCACCGACGAGCCGAAATCTGCGGCGATGACCGGTTCGGGGCGCGTCGGCCCGGCAAATTCCACCAGCCGCGTGCCGAGCAACACCAGTTGTCCGGCGTGGCGATCGTTGCCATCGCCGGAATATTCGAAGCGGAAGCGGCGTTCGAGCTTCAACCAGCCGTCAATCGGATCGCGGCGCAGGCGGATGCCGGCGCTTTGCACGCTCTCGTCCAGCCATTGCACCTGCGCGGCATTGCAGGCATTCCGGCCAAGTTCGCGTGCACGATCGTAGGCGCCGCGCGCGGACTGCCACCATCCGAAACCGATGCCGAACACGATCAGCGCGATCAGCGGCGCGGCGTCGCTCATGGATCGCGCAGGCGCAGCAGCGCCGCCCAGTTCTGGCGATTGAAACCGCAGGCCGACTCGTTGTCGGGCGAGCAGCCGACCTGGAGGTCGTCTTCCTCGCCCTGCATGCCGATGTTGACCGGGCGCGGCAGCACCAGCAGGTTCTGCGCGTCCAGCTGCAGCTTGCGCAAGGTCACGGCATTCTCGACATTGCCGCCGATCGCCTCGATGAAATGACGATCGAAGTCGGTGCGCACGATCACGTCGCAATGCGATGCCTGGTTCAGCGAAGGATTGGCGGCGAATGCGGCGCGCAGGCCGTCATAGCCGATGATGGTGCGCGACAGGCGCACGTAACACAGCAGGTCGCCGACCTGCGGGCGCGACATGCCGGGGTTGATGGCGAAATACGGGCCGCGATTGGCGAAGGCGTCGCGGATGTAGTCGATGTGGCGGGGCGACGTGTGGAAACCTGGAATCTGCGCCTTGGTCATCACGTAGGAGACGAAGGCCGCCGACCACGGCGTGTCGACGATGAAGCCACGGCAGTCGGAACGGATGCCGGCAGTGACCATGCCGAAGGCCGATTCGCAGGCGCTGGCGCCGGGGCGCCCGCCGTCGACCATTTCGCCCAGCGTGTTGCCGTCGCGCCAGTACTCCGCGACCTTTTGCCAGGCTTCGCTGCCGTCATTGAGGCGAGAGCGTTCGGCTTCGGTGACGGGCAGGGTGCGCAGCCCGCCGTCGATCGCGATGAAGGGCGAGTACCAGTTGCGGTTTTCGCGGCGTGCGATCTCGACGATGCGTTGCGATGGCGTCCCGGTCGGCACATAGGCGCGCGGGGAGGGCGGCTGCGACGGCTGTTGCTGTGCCGGTGCCTGCGGCAACCCGGACTGCGATGGTTGCGCAACCGGCGGCGTGGTCGGAATCGGCGTGATCTGCGATTGCGGAGCCGGCGTGCGCGGTGCCGACGTGGCGCAGCCGGCGAACAGCAGTGCGCCGAACAGCGCGAGGGAGATCCGGGTGGTCATGGTCATGATCCTTGGTTGGGTCCCCTTGGATGGAAAATCAAGCAAAGTGCGCCGGTACCGGCCCCAGTTTCATCGACAGGTCGATGGCGTGCACGTGCTTGGTGAGTGCGCCGATGGAGATGCAGTCGACGCCGTCTTCGGCGATGGCGCGCAACGATGCGAGATCGACGCTGCCCGAAACTTCCAGCGGAGTGCGGCTGCCGAATTCGTCACGGGCGATGTGCACGGCTTCGCGACGCATCGCCGCATCGAAATCGTCGATGAGGATGCGCGTGCAATCGGTGGCCAGTGCCTCGCGCAATTGTTCGATCGTCTCGACTTCGATCACCAATGGCAGTTGCGGAAAGTCCGCATGCGCGGACGCCACCGCCGCGGCGATGGAGCCGGCGGCGCGAATGTGGTTCTCCTTCAGCATCACCGTGTCGTAGAGACCGATGCGGTGGTTGTGTCCGCCACCCACCCGCACCGCGTATTTCTGGGCGATGCGCAGGCCGGGCAGGGTCTTGCGGGTGTCGAGGATCCGCGCCCGGGTGCCGGCGACGGCTTCGACGTGGCGCGCGGTAACCGTCGCGGTGCCCGACAGCGTCTGCAGGAAATTGAGCGCGGTGCGTTCCGCGGTCACCAGGGCGCGGCTGCGGCCGTGGAGGATCGCGAGCACGGTGCCGGCCTTGGCGCGCGCGCCTTCCTCGATGCGCCAATCGATGCGGACTTCCGGGTCGAGCGCGTGATGGCAGGCATCGAACCACGGTCGCCCGGCGATCACCGCGTCTTCCTTGCACAGCAGGTAGGCGCTGTCGGCGCTGTCCGGCAATAGGCTGGCGGTGGCGTCGCCATTGCCGATGTCTTCCGCCAGTGCGGCGCGCACGTTCTCCGCGACCACCGCCGGATCGGGCGGCTGCACGCTCGGTGCGACGAAACTCATCCCTGCGCCGGTCCGGCCAGCGATCCCGCGTCCAGCGCCTCGTCGGGCAGCAACACCGGGATGCCGTCGTCGACGCGATAGATGCGCTTGCCGTCGCGGGTCACCAGCGCCTCGCACAGGGCGTCGGTCTGGCGATGCCCGCCGAATTGCACGCCGGACTGGCCGATGGCCGTGTTGAGGGCCTTGAGGCGCTCGCCATCGAGCGGGGCCAGCGGCTGGCGGGTGACCGGGCAGACCAGGATGTCCAGCAACTTCTTGTCCATGCGGCGGGAATTGACGGATTGCGTGACGGGAACCGATAGAATACGTCTTTAAGCGTGGAGACGGCGATGAGCGGCGATCACCCGGCCCCCCTGGTGGGCATCGTGATGGGTTCGCGATCGGACTGGGAAACCATGGTGCATGCGGCCGAGAAGCTGCAGGCGCTGGGCATCCCGCACGAAGTGAAAGTGGTGTCGGCGCATCGCACGCCCGACGTGCTGTTCGATTACGCCGGGAACGCGGCATCGCGTGGCCTGCGCGCGATCATCGCCGGCGCCGGCGGTGCTGCCCATCTTCCCGGCATGCTCGCTTCCAAGACCGCGCTGCCGGTGCTGGGCGTGCCGGTGCAGTCGAAGGCGCTGAACGGCCTCGATTCGCTGCTGTCGATCGTGCAGATGCCGGCCGGCATTCCGGTCGCGACCTTCGCCATCGGCCACGCCGGTGCCGCCAATGCCGCGCTATTCGCGGCGGCGATGCTGGCGACCACCGATGCCGGCATCGCGAAGTCGTTGGCCGCGTTCCGCAAGAAGCAGACCGACGATGTCATGGCGGCGGACGATCCGCGCATCGCATGACGACAACGTACCCATGACGACCGTCGGCATTCTCGGTGGCGGGCAACTGGCCCGCATGATGGCATTGGCCGGCGCACCGCTCGGCCTGCGTTTCCTCGTGCTCGACAGCGCGGTCGATGCCTGCGCCGGTCAGTTCGCGCCGATGGTGGTCGGCGACTACACCGATGAAACCGCGTTGGCCGAATTCGCTTCGCGCATCGACATCGCCACCTTCGATTTCGAGAACGTCCCGGCGCAGTCCGCGCAATGGCTGACGGATCGCGTGCCGGTGTTCCCGAATCCGCGCGCGCTGGGATTGACGCAGGACCGCCTCGCCGAAAAGACCTTGTTCCGCGAACTCGGCATTCCCGTTCCCGATTTCATGGACGTGCCCGACCGTGCCGCGCTGGATGCTGCCGTCAAGGCAATCGGTGCGCCGTGCATCCTCAAGACGCGCCGCCTCGGGTACGACGGCAAGGGCCAGTTCCGCTTGCGCGACGATCGTGCGGAAACGCTCGATGCCGCCTGGGATGCGCTGGGCGCGCAGGCGAATCGCACCGGCCTGATCCTCGAAGCCTTCGTGCCGTTCGAGGCAGAAGCCTCGGTGGTTGCAGTCCGCGGTCGCGACGGTGAATTCCGCACCTGGCCGCTAACCCGCAACTGGCATGTCGATGGCGTGTTGTCGGCGAGTCTGGCGCCGGCAGGATTTTCCGCGGAGCTGGAAGCACAGGCGACGGCGCATGCGCGCACATTGGCGGAATCGCTCGATTACGTCGGCGTGTTCGCGCTGGAACTGTTCGTGCGCGATGGCCAGCTGATGGCGAACGAAATCGCGCCGCGCGTGCACAACTCCGGCCACTGGACCATCGAGGGCGCGGAAACCTCGCAGTTCCAGAACCATCTGCGCGCCGTGCTGGGCTTGCCGCTCGGCAGCACGCGCATGGTCGGCCACGCCTGCATGCTCAACTGGATCGGCGCCATGCCGGATGCGCGGTCGGTGCTGTCCGAAGCCGGCGGCCATTGGCATGATTACGGCAAGGAAGCGCGTGCAGGTCGCAAGGTTGGCCACGCGACGTTGCGCGAAGAGTCGACGAGTGCGCTTGCGGCGGCGTTGCTGCGTGTCGGAACGGCGTTGGGGCGCGAGGATCAGGTCGCGCCGGTGATCGCGGCGCTGCGCGGGTAACGATTCACGCGGCCGGGGGATGCTCGCCGAGTGCGCGCATCCGCACGATCAGGCCGATGTTGTAGACGAGCGTGTAGCTGATCAGCACGGCCGCGATGGACATCGTCAGCACGCTCGGCTGTTGTTGCGCGCCGGTCATGCCGCCGCCCTGGGTGAAACGCCAGACCAGACGTCCGGCCAGAGCCAGCGTCAGCAAGCCACCGATCCACGGATTCGGGATGTAGGTGCGCACGCCATCGCGCCATTCGGCATGGGTGTGGCGCAGGCCGATCCATCCCAGCACGACGCCTGCAACCAGGCCGCCAGCCATCGGCAATGCAGCGTGCGGCACGAAGACCGCGGCAAACGCCAGCATCAACGTCACCACCGAGATCAGCGCAAGGCGGAAATAGGTGCGCTTCGGTTGCCATGCCTGCGGGCCGAAATTGCGGCGCACCCGGCGATAGAACATCCATGCGATGAACACCGGCATGGCATAGGGAAGCAGTTGCTGGGACTGGAAGGTCATGGGGTGGTCGACAGGCGGGATTCGTCGGCATCCTGCCACAACCGCATACGACAACGGCCGGGAGTCCCGGCCGTTGCTGGTCCAGCGATCGCGCCGAGGCTTACTTCATGTTGCCGGCGATGAAGTCCCAGTTCACCAGGCTCCAGAAGTTCTCCATGTACTTCGCGCGCAGGTTGCGGTAGTCGATGTAGTAGGCGTGTTCCCACACGTCGCAGGTCATCAGCGGGGTGTCGTCGCCGGTCAGCGGGGTGGCGGCGTTCGAGGTGCTGACCAGGGCCAGCGAGCCGTCCTTGCGCTGCACCAGCCACGCCCAGCCGGAACCGAAGGTCTTGATCGCGGTGTCGGTGAATTGCTGCTTGAAGGTGGCGAAATCTCCGAACGCTTTGTTGATGCCCTCGGCCAGCTTGCCGGTCGGCTCGCCGCCGCCGTTCGGCTTCATGCAGTTCCAGTAGAAGGTGTGGTTCCACACCTGCGCGGCGTTGTTGAACATGCCGCCCTGCGACTTCTTGACGATCTCGACCAGGTCCATCTTCTCGAACTCGGTGCCGGCGATCAGGCCGTTGAGGTTGTCGACGTAGGCCTTGTGGTGCTTGCCGTAGTGGTAGTCGATGGTTTCGCCGGAAATATGCGGCTCCAGCGCGGTGCGATCGTAGGGAAGGGCGGGCAATTCGATGGCCATGGGGAAACCTCGGGCAAGCGGTAGAATGTGCATTCTAGCGGACCGGCCGTCAGCGGTTCGTGCATGCAACTCCCGGAGATCGTCATGTCCGTCATGGACCGCATCAAGGCCGATGTCGAAGGCCACCCCATCGTTCTTTTCATGAAGGGAACGCCGCAGTTCCCGATGTGCGGCTTTTCCAGCCGCGCGGTGCAGGCGCTCAAGGGCGCCGGCGCCGGCGAACTGTTCACCGTCAACGTGCTGGAAGACCCGGAAGTGCGCGCCAACCTGCCGCGCTATTCCAACTGGCCGACCTTCCCGCAGCTCTTCATCAACGGCGAACTGATCGGCGGTTGCGACATCGTCACCGAGCTTTACGAATCGGGCGAGCTTGCCCGCATCGTCGCGGAAGCCGGCAAGGCGTGAGCGAAACGCGTCGTCTCGACGGGCGCGTCGTCCTGGTGACGGGTGCCACCGGCGGGCTCGGCCGCGAGGCGGCGCTGGCCTGCGCGCGCGAAGGCGCCACGGTGGTGATCCTCGGGCGCAAGCTGGCGAAGCTGCATCGCGTCCACGACGCGATCGCCGCGGAAGGTGGTGACGTCGCCATCTATCCGATGGATCTCGAGGGCGCCAGCCCCGACGACCATCTGGAACTGGCGGAAAAACTCGACAGCGAATTCGGCCGCCTCGATGGTCTGCTCCATTGCGCCGCCCATTTCAGTGCGCTGGTGCCGTTCCCGCACAGCGATCCCGCCGACATCGCCCGTTCATTGCACGTCAACGCGACCGCGCCGGCCTGGCTGACCATGGCCTGCCTGCCGGTGATGCAGAAATCGCAGGACGCGGCGGTGGTGTTCGTGGTCGATGCGCCCGAGCGCTGCGCACGCCCGTTCTGGGGCGGCTACGGCATGGCGAATCCGGCGCGACGCGCGCTGGTGCCGATGCTGGCGGGTGAGTTCGTGCCGGAGTCGCCGATACGCATCCATGGCCTGCAACCCGGCCCGATGAAAACCGACTTGCGCGGTCGCGCCTGGATGGAGGATTTCGACCCATCCGTACGCATGCCCTCGGCCTATGCGCCGGCCTGCGTCGAGCTGCTATCGTCCGCGGGACGTCCGTTCGCGGGCCAGATCCGGGCAGTGCAGGCATGACCCTCGCTTCCGCGGCATTGATGCTGTTCCTGATCCTCGATCCGCTGGGCAACGTCCCGGTGGTGCTGGGACTGTTGCGACCGCTGCCCAGGGAGCGCCGGCGGATCGTCCTGGTCCGGGAAATGCTGATCGCGCTGGGCGTGCTGATGGTGTTCCTGTGGATCGGTCCGTCGGTGCTGCGGCTGATGCACCTCGACCAGCAGGCGGTCTCGATCGCCGGGGGCATCATCCTGTTCCTGATCGGCATCCGCATGATCTTCCCGGTTCCGGAAGGGATCATGGGGGAGTTGCCGGGAGGTGAACCGTTCATCGTCCCGATCGCCGTGCCGATGGTGGCCGGTCCCTCCGGCATGGCGGCGGTGATGCTGCTGGGCACCGAGGACCCGGCCCACCAGCTCCAGTGGAGCCTGGCCCTGCTGCTGGCCTGGGGCGGAACGGCGGTCATCCTGCTGTCATCCACCCTTCTTTATCGGCTGCTGGGCATGCGCGTGCTGACCGCCGTGGAGCGCCTGATGGGGATGCTGCTGGTGGCCATTTCCGTGCAAATGTGCCTTGACGGCATTCGCCAGTACCTGGGGGCGGCCACGGGCGGATGAGTCTGTGCGGGCTGTCGGATATCCGGCAAGTCGTTGACACGGCACTGTCATGTCGGTCACCTAAGGTTTAACATGTCGTTAACCCTGCTGCCTGCCCGGGAAGCCCCCTTGCACGCCTGCGGGATGTGACGCGTCTACTCATTTCATGAATCGATTCCCAAGGGGGAACTGCATGTCGTCTTCCAATCTCCGACTGTCGAAGCTGAGCCTCGGTTTGTTCGCCGCACTGGCGGTCGCGCCGGTGTTTGCGCAGAGCACTTCGTCCGGCGTCGCCGGTCGCGTGACCAATGCCGCCGGACAGCCTGTCGCCGGCGCCGAAGTCACCATCATCCACGTCGAATCCGGCACTTCCAGCCGCGTGACCACCGATGCCAATGGCCGCTACGCCGCCAACGGCCTGCGCCCGGGTGGCCCGTACACGGTGAAGGTGCATTCGTCGACGGGTGACAAGACCCAGGACGGCGTGTATCTGAGCCTCGACAAGGTGACCGCGGTCGATTCGACCGTCGGCGCTTCCGGCAGCGACCTCGGCACGGTGGTGGTGAGCGGCCTGCGCGCCTCGCCGCTGTTCTCGCCGGACAAGGCCGGCGCCGGCACCGATGTCAGCCGTCGCGCCATCGAAGCCCTGCCTTCGGCCAACGGCAACATCCAGGATTACATGCGCCTCGATCCGCGCGTGGCCTTCATCGACCGCGCGTCCGGCAGCATCAGCGCCGCCGGCCAGAACCCGCGCTACAACGCGGTGCGCATTGACGGCGTCTCCGCCAGCGACACCTTCGGCCTGGAAGGCAACAACATGCCGACCCGTCGCCAGCCGGTGTCGATGGAAGCGATCGAAGCGATCAAGATCGACCTGTCGAACTATGACGTCACCATCACCGGCGGTACCGGTGCCGTGGTGAACGCCGTGACCCGTTCCGGCACCAACCAGTTCCACGGTTCGGTCTACGGCCAGTACCGCGATGGCGACTGGTACGGCAAGGGCCCGGCCGGCTATCCGAACCTGACTTCGCCGGCGCAGGACTTCAACGGCTTCACCAAGGAAAAGACCTACGGCTTCACCTTGGGCGGCCCGATCGTGAAGGACAAGCTGTTCTTCTTCGTGAACTACGAGAAGTACAAGCAAGATGCCCCGGGCGCCGACATCGCCAACAGCGCGATCGGTGCGGGCCGCTTCACCGCCGCCGACATCGCCGCGGTCCAGCAGGCGTTCCAGAGCCGCTACGGCGTCAGCGCCGGCAGCACGGACAGCAACGGCAACACCGACCTGACCGAATACGCGGTCAAGCTCGACTGGAACATCAGCGACCGCCACCGCGCCAGCCTGCGCTACAGCGACCTGAAGCAGAGCAAGCTGCGCATCAACGGTTACGGCAGCGCGACGCAGGCGTCCCTGAGCTCGTACTGGTACCAGCACGACAAGGAAATCAAGACCACCGTCGCCCAGCTGTTCAGCGACTGGACCGAGAACTTCTCGACCGAAGCCAAGTTGAGCTATCGCGATTACTCCGCGGTGCGCAACACCCCGACCCAGGGCACGCCGTCGATCACGATCGCGACCGGCACGCCGTCCTCGAGCACGGGCGTCGGCACCAGCCCGAACCTGTTCTTCGGCACCGAAGTGAACTCCCAGTACAACGACCTGTTCACCAAGACCTGGAACGCCTACGCCTCCGGCACGTATCACGCCGGTCCGCACGCGATCAAGTTCGGCGTCGATTACAGCACCAACAAGATCTACAACCTCTACGCGCCGTACGTCGACGGTGGCCTGACCTACAACTCGGTCGCCGACTTCGTGAACAACGTCAAGCCGGCCGTTGCCACCTACCGTTACCCGGTGGGCGGCAATCTCGACAACATGGCCTCGAACTACACCTACAAGACCCTGGGTCTGTTCGTGCAGGACCAGTGGCTGGCGACCGATCGCCTGACCCTGACCTACGGCGTGCGCGGCGACAAGTTCGACGTCAGCACGCGCCCCGCGTACAACCCGTACGCGTCGGCCTACTGGGGCTACGACAATAGCCAGGTCGGTGGCGGCAAGTACCTGTGGGAGCCGCGCCTCGGCTTCAACCTGAAGCTGTCGGATGAGCAGATGGCCCAGTTCCGCGGCGGCATCGGCCTGTTCCAGGGCGATTCCCCGGCGGTGTGGATGAGCAACGCCTACAACACCACCGGCCTCAACTACTCGCAGGTGGATACGTACAGCAAGGCCGGTGCGCCGTCGGCGACTCCGCGCATGAACACCAACTTCATCACCGGCGATTTCAACCAGCCGTCGAGCTGGAAGGCCAACCTGGCGCTGGATTGGGAAATCGGCAAGACCGGCATCATCGCGTCGGCCGAACTGCTGGCCACCAAGGTCAAGGACGCGCTGTACTACAAGCGCCTCGACGTGGGCGCGCCGACCATGGTCGCGCCGGATGGCCGCAACATGTTCTGGGGCACCACGACCACCGGCACGGGCACTGCGCGCGCCAAGGGTTACGGCAGCAGCACCAAGATCAACGGCATGCAGATCGGCGACGTGCTGCTGCTGGACAACACCAACAAGGGTGCCAGCCAGCAGATGACCTTCAGCCTGAGCAAGCCGTACAGCAGCAAGAGCGACTGGACCTGGAGCCTGGGCTACACCTTCACCAATGCGAAGGAAGTGGCCGGCCTGACCAGCTCCACCGCGACCTCGGGCTGGAACTACACCTACGTGTACAACGCCAACGAGAACGCCTCCAACCGTTCGCGTTACGAGATCCGCAACCGCTTCAGCGGTTACGCCGGCTGGCACCACAACTTCTTCGCCAACTACAAGACCGAAGTGGGCCTGGTGTATGAAGGCCGCAGCGGTCGTCCGTACAGCTTCGTGTACTTCAACGACCAGAATGGCGACGGCCGCACGGCCAACGACCTGTTCTACGTCCCGGCCGGCCCTGGCGACGTCGAGTTCGGCACGCTCTCTTCCGGTGGCGTGTACACCGCCAACCCGGCGATGGAGAAGGCGTTCTTCGATTACATGAACGCCAACAAGCAGCTGCGCCAGTACGCGGGCCGCGTGGCTCCGGCCAACGGCGGCATCGCGCCGTGGGTCAACACCTTCGACCTGCGCATCAGCCAGGAATTCCCGGGCTTCTTCAAGGGCCACAAGTCGGAAATCGCGCTCGACATCTTCAACGTCGGCAACCTGGTCAACAAGAAGTGGGGTCGCATCATCGACTACGGATTCTTCGCCGACCAGCGCATCGCGTCCTACCAGGGCATCGATCCGAAGACCGGCAAGTACGTCTACAGCTTCAGCAACCCGGATCGTCCGACCGTGGCCAATGCCGATGCCGACGGCTTCAACATCGGTGTCTCGCAGTGGTCGATGCAGCTGACCCTGAAGTACAAGTTCTGATCCATCGCGACATCGCAGCACACGAAGGCCGGGGAAACCCGGCCTTCGCTTTTTCCCGGCCCGGGATGTGAGCGTGATTCCGCGGAAGAGCGCTAGAATCGAAGGATGAATACGACAACGATGAATGACGGAACCGATCCGCAGTCCCTGGAAAGCCAGGCCAACACCACCGTCGACGCCAGCCTGTATCCCAAGGGCAGCCTCGACATCCTGTCCCGCGAGGAAGTCGCGCGCCTGCGCGATGCCTCGGCCGGCGGCATGCACGATCTCCTGCGCAAATGCGCGCTGGCGGTGCTGACCAGCGGCAGCGCCTCCGACGATCCGCACCTGGCCAGCCGCAAATATTCCGATTTCGAGATCCAGGTCCAGCAGCAGGATCGCGGCGTCCGCATCGAGCTGAAGAACGCCCCGGCGATGGCCTTCGTCGACGGCCAGATCATCCGCGGTGTCGCCGACCTGCTGTTCTCGGTGGTGCGCGACATCGCGTGGATGGCGACCGAACTCGGCCCGGAAGACGCCAAGGACCTGGAGACTTCCGCGGGCATCACCGACGCGGTGTTCCGCCTGCTGCGCCACGCGCGCATGCTCCGCCACGGCGATCCCAACCTGGTGGTGTGCTGGGGCGGCCACTCGATCAGTCGCGAGGAATACCTCTACACCAAGGAAGTCGGCTACGAGCTCGGCCTGCGCGGGCTCGACATCTGCACCGGCTGCGGCCCGGGCGCGATGAAGGGCCCGATGAAGGGCGCGACCATCGCCCATGCCAAGCAGCGCAAGACGAACCCGCGTTACATCGGCATCACCGAGCCGGGCATCATCGCCGCGGAGTCGCCGAACCCGATCGTCAACAACCTGGTGATCATGCCGGACATCGAGAAGCGCCTCGAGGCGTTCGTCCGAGTGGCACACGGCATCATCGTGTTCCCGGGCGGTGCCGGTACCGCCGAGGAAATCCTCTATCTGCTCGGCGTGTTGCTGCGCGAGGAAAACGCGAAACTGCCGTTCCCGATGATCCTCACCGGCCCGAAGGGTTCCGCCGCGTACTTCGAGGAGATCGATCGTTTCATCCGCCTGGCGCTGGGCGACGAAGCGACGAAGCACTACCAGATCATCGTCGATGATCCGGTGGAGGTCGCGCGCACGATGATCGCCGGCATCCGCAAGGTGCGCGAATACCGCATCGAACATCGCGATTCGTTCTACTTCAACTGGGCGCTGGACATTCCGCTCGACCTGCAGCGTCCGTTCGATCCGACCCACGAGGCGATGGCCGCGCTCGACCTGCACCACGGCCGCCGTCCGCAGGATCTCGCCGCGGACTTGCGCCGCGCGTTCTCGGGCATCGTCGCCGGCAACGTCAAGGAAGCCGGCGTGCGCCGCATCCAGGAGCGCGGGCCGTTCGAAATCCACGGCGATCCCGACATCATGGCGGCGCTGGACGACATGCTGCGGAGTTTCGTCGACCAGCGGCGCATGAAGATCTCGGGCGAATACAACCCCTGCTACAAGGTCATCCGCTGAATCTTCATGCGATGAGGGGCACGCGCACCCGCGCGATGTAGCGATCGCCTTCGACGCCGGCATCGAAACTGCCGCCTGCCTCGCGCAGGCGCGCGGCCACCGCGGCCTGGCCGACGCGATGGCCGCGTTCCGCATGCCGTGGCGACGGATCGGGCAGGGGATTGCCGATCTCGACCACGACATCGCGATCCCCCTGGAGGATGCGGACGGTCACCGCGCCGCCTTCCATGCGCGGTTCGATGCCATGGTGGATGGCATTCTCCACCAAGGGCTGGATCGACAATGCCGGCAGCGGCAGGTGGGGCAGGGCGTCGGGTTCATCCCACTCGACTTGCAGGCGCGCGCCGAAGCGCAGTTGTTCGATGTCGAGATAGCGCCGCGCGAGATCGAGTTCGTCGGCCAGCGCGATCGTGCGCGGGCCCGACAATGCGGCCCGGAAAAGATCGGACAGATCGAGCAGCAATTGTTCGGCGGCATCAGGTCGCGCATGCACCAGTGCGATGCCGGTATTGAGGGTATTGAACAGGAAGTGCGGGTCGACGCGCGCCTGCAGTGCCAGCAGTTCGGCCTGTTGCGCCTGCCACGCGGCACGTTGCGCGCTCCAGTGGCTGCGCAGCGCCAGCAGGCCGAAGATCGACATCGCCAGCAGGCAGACATAGAAGCGCAGGGTGCCGACGAACCACGGCGCGCCCTGGTCGGCGAGCACGTCGCCGAACAGCGCGCTGGCCCAGGCGCCCGACAGCAGGGTCACGACCAGCATCAGGACCATGGCCAGGACGATCACCCCACGCGCGCCGAACCCGGCGAGCCGTTCGCGCAACAGATAGAGGCCGCCAAGCGTGAACAACACCACCCACTGGACGGCGAACGAGGCCAGTCCGAACTTCACCAGCACCGAACCGTTGGCGAGCGGCGATCCGAGCGCCAGGATGATGGCCAGCAGTTCGCCGGCTGCGAAGATCGACAGCAGGGTGGCCGGCTGCCAGAGGATGTCGATCGGGTGTTCGCGGTTGGGGGCGGGATGGTCCATGGCCCATGCTACGACGCCCGTTGCCGTTCGGTGGCCGGAGCGTGCCGCCTGTCGGTCGGGGACGGGGCTGGCCGGCGGAGGGATTAATGTGTCCCCGGTAGAAAAGGGCCGGGGCAGCAATGGGGCGAGGAATGACCAAATCGGGCGAACGGGGGTTTTCCCTGGTCGAATTGATGGTGGCGGTGGCGATAGTGGTGATCATCGGCGGCATCGCCGCGCCGAGTTTCGTCAATCTCATTCGCAGCAACCGGGTGACGTCGGCGGGCAACGAACTGGTGGCGCTGATGCAGGTCGCGCGCGCGGGGGCGATCAGCAATCGTGCAACCGCCACGCTCTGTCCGAGCACGAATGGCAGCACCTGCGCCGCGACAACCGGGAACCGGTGGATCGCCATCGTGACCAAGGCCGGCGTGCCGAATGTTCTGCGCGACTCCACCTTGTCGAGTGGCGTCACCGTGACCGCCAGTCCCAACCTGAGCGGCGCCGGCAACAAGTTGACTTTCACTCCCAACGGGTTTTCCGCGGCCGGCGCCAATACCAGCGGCACCGTGGGGGTATGCGTCGGCACGCTCTCCGGGCAGAACGATATCGACGTGAGCGCAAGCGTCGGGCGTATCAGCACGGCGCGGCGCGCCGCGACGTCCGCCTGCACGGCTCCCGGGGACAACTGAGGTGAAGATGAAACCGACAACTCCCTTCCAAGGTCGTGGATTCCAGCAAGGCGTCGGCATGCTGGAAGTGATGATCGCCGTGCTCGTGCTTGCGATCGGCATCCTCGGCATCGCCGCGCTGCAGGCCATTACCCTGAAAAACGCGGGCAGTTCGGCTGCGCGCACGCAGGCGGCGATCCAGATCTATTCGATGCTGGACATCATCCGCGCCGACCGCGCCAACATCGCGCTCTACAACACCAATGCCTACATCGCCGGCAACGGCACGGGGACCGAGGGATCCATGATGGGATGGCTGGATAAACTCCAGACGACCGTGGCTCCGGATGCCAAGGGTCGAATCGTCTGCATCGCCGACACGATGAGCTGCAGTGTCGGCGTGCAGTGGAGCGACGAGCGTGCCACCGGAAACGACCCCACGCCGATCCAGATCGAGATCACGAGCCAGTTATGACATATCCCCGACGCCACATCCTGCCGGCACAACGCGGCTTCACGCTGATCGAGTTGATGATCGCGCTGGTGCTTGGCCTGCTGGTGATTGCCGCGGCTGGCGCAATCTTCCTGTCCAACCGGCGCGTCTATGGGTCGACGGAAGCAACGAACCGCTTGCAGGAAAACCAGCGCAGCGCCTTCGAGCTGTTGACGCGGGACATCCGCGAGGCAGGGACCAATCCCTGCATGCGGTTCAGTGCAATGAACCGTCCGGTCATCTTGCTGACCGCCCCGGATGCCACGTTCTGGTCGCGTTATCCGGATGGCGTGTTCGGCGATGAAGGCACGGGCGCGGGGGGGTCCGATTCCATCACGCTGTATTCCGGCAACGGCACGATTTACAACGTGACCCAGCACCAGAAGCCGGTGGATCCGCTCACCATCAACACCACGACGGCCGGAATGGTCAACGGGCAGCCGCTGATGGTGTGCAATACCGACAATGCATTCGTTTTTGCCGCGAACGGGATCACCGCCGGAGGGCACACCATCGGTCATGACGGTGCCGCGAATTGCGGCAAGGGATTGACCCCGCGACCCGATGCCAGCCAGTGCTCGGCGACGAATTCGGGGCCGGGGTATTGCTTCTGGCTGGGGACGGCCGGCTCTTCATCGCCCCCGCCCGCACCCACGGCGACCGATGTCGGCAATTGCCCGGCCGGCATTGGGCAGTCGCCGGCCTTCGTGGTCATTCCCACGGGCGCGCAATGGACGGTTGCCGCCAACACGCGGGGAACCAATTCCCTGTATCGAACCGTGCAAGGCAACCGCAGCGAGATCGCCGAGGGCATTACCGGACTGCAACTGACCTACAAGGTCGGCAATGCCCCGGACTATGTCAATGCAACGAGTGTCAGCGCGAGCAACGCCTGGATGCAGGTGACCTCGGTGCATGTCGTGATGACATTCCAGGCCGTGCAGGGCGCGATGGCCCAGGGCGACGTCAAGGGAACCGGCAATGCCGTCCTGACGCGCACGCTCGACGATTACATCGCGTTCCGGAACCACCAGGACATCCAATGAAGACACTTTCTCCAGGTGCGGTGCGAATCCGTCCCAATGAATCGGGCGCGGCGCTGATCGTCGTCCTCCTGCTGCTCATCATCGTGACCCTGCTCGGGCTGGCGGCGATGCGCGGCGCCATCTTGCAGGAACGCATGGCCGCCAGTACCGCCGGACGCGCCGCTGCATTCCAGGTGGCGGAGGCGGGGTTGCGTCAGGCCGAAATCATCGTGCGCGATGGCAACATCAAGATCACCAACACCGGCTGCGCCAATGGCCTCTGCCAGATGCCGATGCCGAATACCGATCCGGCCTGGATGGCAAACGGATTCTGGACGAGAGGCAGCGGCTATCGCTCGGGATCGGTCGTGGAGACCAGCTTCGGGGACGTGACGCCGAAATTCGTGATCGAGGACTTCGGCCAGTCGACCAACAATTCCGCTCAGAAGTGCGTGGATTTGTCCAAGGGCTGCATCACTTCGACGGTGCAGAACGTTTATCGCATCACTTCCTATGCCTCCATGCCCAGCGGGGCCGAGGTGATCGTTCAATCGCTGTATCGGCGCTGACGGAGCGCGCTATGAAGACCATGCCCAAGAAAGTGTCTCTCCTGGATCGAGTTCGCGTTGCCGCGGCCACCGCGGCGATGACGCTGGTCGCATTGCCGGTGAACGCGGCGACAACCTCGTCATTCCCGCAAAACCCGTTGCTGACGGGCGGCAATGCCGTTCCGCCGAACATCCTGCTGATCCTCGACGACTCGGGTTCGATGTCGGGTGGCTGGATGCCCGCCTATCGCGCGCCGCCTTTGACGCCGTTCCCGACGGACAAAAGCAGCTTGGGCGACAACGTCACCGATCGCTCGTATGTCAGCAATACGATCTATTACGACCCGCGCATCACCTACCAGCCCTGGCGCACCGCCAGTACCGATTTGACCGTGCGCCTGGGGCAGGCGAATTTCAGGAATGTCGCCAGCAGCGATACCAGCCCGACGCCTATTCCGATCGATCTCGACCTTGTCGGGTCGAGCAATTCGTATTTCTACGTGCCGAACGTGGCCGATCCGGGCACGATCACCAGCAATTACGACAAATACAGAATCGGTTCCTCGAACTCCGCGGACAGCGTCAATGGGGGCGCGGTCCAGAAACAGCGGCTCACCACGCTGCCAGGGGGGACGATCCCGGCGCTGAATGCATCAACGACTACGGTCATCTCCAAGTCGTCATGCACAGCCGTGTCGACCGGTTCCCCGGAGACATTGGCCATCGCCATCGCCGGTGGCGGGAAAAACGCCGATTTGTACGTTTATTCGAGCAGTGGTTGCACTTTGGGTCTGCTGGCTTCGGATACGTCGAATGGGGACCCCAAGACGGCTACTTTGTCGTTTCCGCCCGCAACCGTCTATTTCCAGGTCATCAATTCCTCCACGAAAAGCAAGACGAATGCCATCGCTTGGTCGGCGGTTGCGACAAGCTGGACCAATGCGACGCCTTCCGGACGCAGCCAGGCCGACGAATTGCAGAATTTCGCGAACTGGTACCAATACCACCGCACGCGCAACAAGATGGCCAAGGCCGGCGCCTCGGAGGCCTTTGGTCGACTCGGGAAGACATACCGGGTCGGTTTCGACACGATCTGGAATGGCGGCGGCACCACGACGGGTTCCATGCCGCAATACCCGATTCCGGTGGGCACGGACGACGGCCTGTTCGAAGACAAGAGCGGGGTCACCAACCGCACGGATTTCTACAGGCAATTGCAATCCGCCGGCGCCAGCGGAAACACGCCACTGAAAGGCGCGCTGCAGCGAGCCGGTCGTTACTTCAGCGTGCCCGCGACCACCAGCACCACCAATCCCTTGACCGGGGTCACCACCACGACGCAGAACCTCAACAGCCCGTGGCGCGACAGCAGCGGCAACGAACTGACCTGCCGCCAGAACTACGCGATCCTCACCACGGACGGCTACTGGAACAACACGAGCGGCTTCGTTTCCACCGCGATCAACACGTACTCGGATGGATCGACGGCGGGTGATGGCAGGGGGAATGTCGACGCCGGCACGGGATACCCGTACCAGGACGTCTACGCCACCGGTGCGACGGGATACACCGCGACCCTGGCGGACGTGGCCTATTACTACTGGAAGAACGACGCGCGCACGGACATGACCAACAATGTCCGCACCAGTGCGGATGATCCGGCGAGCTGGCAGCACATGGTCACCTTCGGCGTGTCGATCGGCCAGCAGGGAACACTGAATCCCAACAACCCGGTTCCCGCCACGGGCTGGCCGGATCCGACGCCAACCGAAGACGCGACCCGAATCGACGATCTCTGGCACGCCTCCATCAATGGCCACGGCAAGTTCGTGGTGGCATCGAATACCGACAAGTTCGCGACGGCGCTGACCAACGCACTGGCAACCATCGATTCACGCACGGCATCCGGTTCCAACATTGCCTCCAGCTCCACCAAGACCGATACCGCGACGCTGACATTCGTTGCGGGATTCACCTCAGGAAGCTGGGTCGGCGACATGATCGCCAGTCCCTTCAACGCCGCGTTGACGGGTGTTTCGGATACGCCGCGTTGGCAGTTGTCCACGACGTTCGGTTCTGGTGGGGTCAACCAGGACTTCAAGAACCGCACCGTGCTGACCAGCAAGGGCGCGACGGCCGCACTTTTCGACAGCAACGTGTCGAATTCGTCCGATTTCGCGGCGCGATCGGGGCAATCCGATGCCGTGACCGCGATCGACAACATCGCTTACCTGCGGGGCGACCAGAGCAAGGAAATCGGGCAGACCGGCGGGACCTTGCGCAAGCGCGCCTGGCCGATCGGCGATATCGTGGATTCTTCGCCTGCCTATTCGGAAGACACCAACACGGTCTACATCGGCGCGAATGACGGCATGCTGCACGGGATCGACAGCAATACCGGAAAAGTGCTGTTTTCGTACGTGCCGAAGGGCCTGGACTTCACCTCCATGGCCAGCCTGAGCGCGACGGCCTACGACCACCACTATTTCGTGGATGGCCAGATCGATGTCATCTCGCGAGCCAACCAGGGCAACGGCAAGAACATCCTCGTCGGGGCGCTGGGGCGGGGCGGGCGCGGCGTCTTCGCGCTGGATGTGACCAATCCCGGTTCGATGGGAACCTCGAACGTGTTGTGGGACAACACGACCCAGAATGCCGCGACCGATTCGGACATGGGCTATGTCCTTGCCCCGATCCGGATTCGCAAGGGCAATGGCGGCAAGACCTATGCGTTCGTGGCGAACGGCATCGACAGCGCGAACGGTTCGGCCGTGCTCTATGTGTACGAGCTGGACGCGAACGGGGGCATTGTTGGCGGTGCACCCCACAAGCTGGTCGCCGATGCCGGCGGAAGCGGAAGTACGAACGGGCTGATGTCGCTGGGCATGGCCGATCTCAATGGCGACGGCTTGGTCGACGTGGTGTATGGCGGAGACCTGAACGGAAATGTCTGGCGTTGGGACTTCACGGGAACCAGCGTTCCCAGCACGCGTGTCCACTTGTTCCAGGCCACGGATTCCGCCAGCAAGGCACAGCCGATTACCGGCGGCTTGGCGGTCGCCATGGACAGCAACGGCCAGCTTTTCGTCGGCTTCGGCACCGGCAGGTTCATTTCCCTGTCCGATGTTCCCGGCAATGCAGGCTATGTGAGCCAGACCCAGAGCGTTTACGGACTGATTGACGCAGGCGTGCCGATCGGGCTGCGAGACCAGCTCCAAAGCCGGAGCATTGCGTCGACCGGCTTGGATGCGAACGGCAACCAGACCAGGACGTTCCAGAGCCAGGCCGCGCTGACCGCGGGCAAGAAGGGCTGGTACATGGATCTTCCCGCGCCCGAGCGTGTCATCACTGCGCCGACCATCCTGAGCAGCGGCGACATGTACTGGAGTTCGGTCAACCCGGCAACGGGAAGCAATTGCTCGAGCGCGATGGGAACGGGCTTCGTGAACCACATCAGCGTGTTCACCGGAACCAACGGAGGCTCCGTTGGCGTATCGACGGGCATGCCCACCGAGGTCAACGTGACGAGCAAATTGGCGACGGTCGGCACGGGTGATGGCCTGAAGACCCAAAGCGGAGGCATTCCTCCTCCATCGGGTGGCCTGCCAAGTCGCGTGAATTGGCGCGAAATCGTTCCGAACAACTGATGGAGCCGTGCACGTGAATCATCGAAACCTGAAAAACTCCGGCTTCACCCTGATCGAGCTGATGATCGTCGTGGCGGTCATCGCGATCCTGGCGGGAGTCGCCTATCCCAGTTACGTCGAGCACATCAAGAAAACCCGGCGTGCCGCGGGCGCCGCGTGCCTGCTGGAAAAGGCGCAATTCATGGAGCGCTACTACACGACGTACATGACCTACGTGGGCGCAGTGCCGCCAGATGGCGGATGCGGCGCCGACTTGCAGAATTTCTATCGGATTGCTCCGGTTGCTGCGGCCACCACTCCCACGACTTACACCCTGACCGCGACCGCCATCGGTTCGCAGGCAGCTGACAGCAAGTGCGGTGACTTGAGCATCGACCAGAAGGGGACCAAATCGGTCAGTGGGGACAATTCGGCAACGCCATCGCTGTGCTTCTGAAATGACCCTGCTTGCTTGACCGGTTTGGGTAGACCGAATATCCTATTGCGCCCGCCCGAATAGCTCAGCCGGTTAGAGCACTTGACTGTTAATCAGGGGGTCGTTGGTTCGAGTCCAACTTCGGGCGCCATGTTTTGAAGCACAAGGCCTGCGGTTTCCGCGGGCCTTGCTGCTTTTGGGCCTCAGCTGGCGCAAGGCGCGGTTCCGGTCGTGCGCTCCACTCGCACGCGTCCTGCGTTGTTCACCACCAGCGCCCCATAGGCCTGGCCATCGAGGCAGGCGGTGATGGTGGCATTGCTGCCGTAACTGAAGCCCGAGGGCAGGTAGCGCAGGGCGGGCCGGCCATCGCTGGAACGCAGCTGCAGGCCGGCAGTGCGCGGCGCCTGGCGGGTGCCGAGGATCTGCTCGCCGGCGTCCAGGCGGCGATCGTTGTTGCCGTCCACGAAGACCAGCCAGCCTTCGCTCCAGTCGCCGTCGTCCATGCAGGCCATGGCATTTCGACTGGGGCAGGCCGTGACCGCCTTGCCTCGCGAGATCGCCGCCATGCGGGCGAGGGCGAGATCGCTGGTGAGCGCGTTCAGCGCGGCGCTGGCACGGTGCCTGTGGAGCAGGCGGTTGATGCCGGGGCCACCGATGCCGGCAATGAGGGTGACGATCGCCAGGCTCGCGATCAGTTCGATCAGGGTGAAGCCGCTCTGCGATCCGCGCATGTGCATCGTCCGTGTGGGCATGGACATAGCCTCGTCCGCATGGGCCGCGACTGCTGCCAGTTCCTGACCCGCTGCCATGTCAGGATTCGCTCCGTCTCGGTGTGGGCGACGCGCTCCCCTACACTGGTTGATCCCCCACGTCCGCGGCCCCATTTACTCCCCATGTCCGAAGACGCCGGCTTCCAGCTCGTTTCCCCCTACCAGCCCGCGGGCGACCAGCCGCAGGCGATCGAACGCCTGGTCGCCGGTTTCGAGGCCGGCCTGGCGCAGCAGACCCTGCTCGGCGTGACCGGCTCGGGCAAGACTTACACCATCGCCAACGTGATCCAGCAGGTGCAGCGGCCCGCCATCGTGATGGCGCCGAACAAGACGCTGGCGGCGCAGCTGTACGGCGAGTTCAAGTCGTTCTTCCCGCACAACGCGGTCGAATATTTCGTCAGCTATTACGACTACTACCAGCCGGAAGCCTACGTCGCGTCCTCCGATACCTATATCGAGAAGGACAGCTCGCTGAACGAGCACATCGAGCAGATGCGGCTGTCGGCGACCAAGGCGCTGCTGTCGCGGCGCGACACGATCGTCGTGGCGACGGTGTCGGCGATCTACGGCCTCGGCGATCCCGAGGATTACCTCAAGTTGCGATTGATCCTGTCGGTCGGCGAACGCATCGGCCAGCGCGACCTGATCCGCCATCTCACCGAGCTGCAGTACACCCGCAACGACGCCGAGCTGCGCCGCGGTACCTATCGCGTGCGCGGCGAGGTGATCGACGTGCATCCGGCGGAAAGCGACGACGAGGCGCTGCGCATCGAGCTGTTCGACGACGAGATCGAGGCGTTGTCGCTGTTCGATCCGCTCACCGGCGAGGTCAAGCGCAAGCTGCCGCGCTACACGGTGTATCCGAAGACGCATTACGCCAGCACGCGCGAATCGACCCTCAATGCGGTGGACACGATCAAGGTCGAATTGTCCGAGCGCCTGGCGCAGCTGCATGCGGAGAACCGCCTGGTCGAGGCACAGCGACTGCAGCAGCGTACCCAGTTCGATCTCGAGATGATGGCCGAAGTGGGCTACTGCAACGGCATCGAGAACTATTCGCGCCACCTCACCCGTCGCGCGCCGGGCGAACCGCCGCCGACGCTGTTCGACTACCTGCCGCCCGACGCCTTGCTGGTGGTCGACGAATCGCACGTGACCATTCCCCAGATCGGCGCGATGTACAAGGGCGATCGTTCGCGCAAGGAAACGCTGGTGGAATTCGGATTCCGCCTGCCGTCGGCGCTCGACAACCGCCCGCTGCGTTTCGAGGAATGGGAGGATCGCGCGCCGCGCTCGATCTACGTGTCGGCGACGCCGGGCCCGTACGAGAAGGAGAAGTCGGGCGACAACGTGGTCGAGCTGGTGGTGCGCCCGACCGGTCTGGTCGACCCCGAGGTCGAGACCCGCCCGGTGGCGTCGCAGGTCGACGACCTGCTGTCGGAGATCAATGCGCGGGTGGCGATGGGCGATCGCGTGCTGGTGACGACACTGACCAAGCGCATGGCCGAGAACCTCACCGAATACCTCGGCGAACACGGCGTGCGCGTGCGCTACCTGCACTCCGACATCGAGACGGTCGAGCGCGTCGAGATCATCCGCGACCTGCGCCTCGGCGCCTTCGACGTGCTGGTCGGCATCAACCTGCTGCGCGAAGGCTTGGACATGCCGGAGGTGTCGCTGGTCGCGATCCTCGACGCCGACAAGGAAGGCTTCCTGCGTTCGACCAATTCCCTGATCCAGACGATCGGTCGCGCGGCGCGCAACCTGCGCGGCAAGGCCATCCTCTACGCCGACCGCGTCACCAACTCGATGCAGAAGGCGATCGAGGAGACCGACCGCCGCCGCCAGAAGCAGGTGGAGTACAACGCCGAGCACGGGATCACCCCGAACTCGGTGACCACCGCGGTGCTCGACGTGATGGAAGGCGTGCGCGACGAATCGCCGGGACGTCGCGGTCGCGGCAAGACGGCCCAGCGCCGGGTGGCCGAGGAGCGCGAGGATTACGCGACGATGACCGCGGCCCAGATCGACAGGCGGGTGACCGAGCTGGAGCAGCGCATGTACCAGCATGCCCGCGATCTCGAGTTCGAGGAGGCCGGGCGCCTGCGCGACCAGATCCGCCGGCTCCGGGATGCCGAACTGGCGGGATGAGCCGGCAGGCGCCCCGGCTTGAGGGAACCGCTCCGGTTCTCTATACTGTGCGGCTCGCACTACCCAATGGGCGGTTAGCTCAGCGGTAGAGCACTACCTTGACATGGTAGGGGTCACAGGTTCGAACCCTGTACCGCCCACCAGAATCGACCGACAGGGGTGGATTCCGGATCGGGCCATTGGCCAGTGCGACATGACGAAAGCCGTCCCTTGCGGGCGGCTTTTTCGTTTCCGGACCGGTGCTCGGCCGATTCCCCGTTTGGTGGCTTGGCGGGTCCAGGCGCGCCGGAATTGCCCGGTTTGCATGACGCCGGTGCTGCACTGCGGTAGTCTGGCAGACCGATTTCCTGCATGTTTCCGTCGTGACCGAACAACAGCACCCCGCCGAACCCAGCCATTACGACCGCAGCCTTTACGAGCCCGCTCTGGTCGAATCCGCCGCCCAGCGGTTCTGGGAATCGCGGCGTGCCTACGAGGTGACGGAACCGTCCTCGGAAAAAGACGCCGGCAAGCCCAAGTACTACTGCCTATCGATGCTGCCCTATCCGTCGGGGGCGCTGCACGTCGGCCACGTCCGCAACTACACCATCGGCGACGTCATCAGCCGCCACAAGCGCATGACCGGCTTCAACGTGCTGCAGCCGATGGGCTGGGACGCCTTCGGCCTGCCTGCCGAGAACGCTGCAATCAAGAACAAAACCGCGCCGGCCAAGTGGACCTACGCCAACATCGATCACATGCGCGCCCAGCTCAAGAGCATGGGTTACGCGATCGACTGGTCGCGCGAATTCGCCACCTGCCGTCCCGACTATTACGTCCATGAACAGCGGATGTTCACCCGGCTGATGAAGCAGGGCATCGCCTATCGCAAGAACGCGGTGGTGAACTGGGACCCGGTCGACCAGACCGTGCTCGCCAACGAGCAGGTGATCGATGGTCGCGGCTGGCGCACCGGTGCGGTCGTCGAGAAGCGCGAGATCCCGCAGTGGTTCCTGCGCATCACCGATTACGCGCAGCAGTTGCTCGATGGCCTGGACGAACTGCCGGGCTGGCCGGATTCGGTCAAGACCATGCAGCGCAACTGGATCGGCCGCAGCGAAGGCCTGGAAATCCAGTTCCGCGTCGATGGCGAGGTCGAGCCGCTGACGGTGTTCACCACGCGTCCCGACACCCTGATGGGCGTGACCTTCATCAGCATCGCCGGCGAGCATCCGCTGGCGAAGAAGGCCGCGGAGAACAATCCGGAGCTCGCCGCCTTCATCGCCGACCTCAAGCAGGGCGGCGTCTCCGAAGCCGAGCTCGAGACGCAGGAAAAGCGTGGCATGGCCACCGGCCAGTGGGCGATCCACCCGGTCACCGGCGAGGACGTGCCGGTCTACGTCGCCAACTTCGTGCTCATGGGGTACGGCACCGGTGCGGTGATGGCGGTGCCGGCGCACGACCAGCGCGACTGGGAGTTCGCCAAGGCCTACGGCCTGCCGATCAAGCCGGTGGTGGTGCCGCTGCCGGTGCGCGATGCGCTGGAGGAAATCTCCACGCACGAACAGAAGCATTCGGACGTGATGCAGGCGGCGCTCGGCGCGCAGACCGCGCTCGACGTCTACGAAAATGATGCCGCGGTGCAGGTCGTTTCCGACTATTTGCGTTCGATCAACGACGACGGCGCGGCGACCGAACGCGGTTGGCTGATCAATTCCGGCGATCTGAACGGCATGGACTACGACCAGGCCTTCGCCGCGTTGGCGCGGATGTTCGAAGCCGACGGCCGCGGTGCTCGCCGCGTGAATTTCCGCCTGCGCGACTGGGGCGTGTCTCGCCAGCGCTACTGGGGCTGCCCGATCCCGGTGATCTATTGCGCCAAGTGCGGCGCATTGCCGGTGCCGGACGACCAGCTGCCGGTGGTGCTGCCGGAAGACGTCGAGTTCATGGGTACCGGCTCGCCGATCAAGGCCGATCCCGAATGGCGCAAGACGACCTGCCCGCAGTGCGGCGGTGCCGCCGAGCGCGAGACCGACACCTTCGACACCTTCATGGAGTCGAGCTGGTATTACGCGCGCTACACCTCGCCGGGCGCGAAGGACATGGTGGACGCGCGTGCCAACTACTGGCTGCCGGTGGACATGTACATCGGCGGCATCGAGCACGCCATCCTCCACCTGCTGTATTTCCGCTTCTTCCACAAGCTGATGCGCGACCAGGGCATGGTGGCCAGCGACGAGCCGGTGGTTCACCAGTTGAGCCAGGGCATGGTGATCGCCGAGACCTTCTATCGCGACAACGGCGATGGTTCGAAGGAATGGATCAATCCCGTCGATGTCGAGCTGGAGCGCGACGAGCGCGCGCGCATCGTCGGGGCGACGCTGAAGTCGGACGGCAAGCCGGTCCGGATTGGCGGCACGGAGAAGATGTCGAAGTCGAAGAACAACGGCGTCGATCCGCAGGTGCTGGTCGGGCAGTACGGCGCCGACACGGTCCGCCTGTTTTCGATGTTCGCGGCGCCGCCGGAGCAGTCGCTGGAATGGAGCGAGGCCGGCGTCGAAGGCATGAGCCGCTTCCTGCGCCGCGTATGGCGCGAGGTGCACCGCCATGTCGAAGGACCGGATCATCCCGAGCTCGATGCAACGCAGTTGAACGATGCCCAGCGCACGTTGCGTCGCCAGGTGCACGAAACCATCGCCAAGGTCGGCGACGACTACGGCCGCCGCCACAGCTTCAACACCGCGATCGCCGCGTTGATGGAGTTGCTCAACGCGATCTCGCGTTATGACGACAACAGCCCGCAAGGTCGCGCCGTATGGCACGAGGCGCTCGATGCGCTGGTGCTGATGCTCAATCCGGTCACGCCGCACATCAGCCACGCGCTGTGGCAGGCGCTGGGCCATCCGGAAACGGTGCTGGAAGACGTGCCGTTCCCGCAGGCCGACCCGGGCGCGCTGGTCCGCACCAGCGTGACGCTGGCGGTGCAGGTCAACGGCAAGCTGCGCGGCACCGTCGAGATGGCGGTCGATGCCACGCGCGAGGCGATCGAGGCCGCGGCGATGGCGGAGCCGAACACCGCGAAGTTCCTCGAAGGCCAGACCGTCCGCAAGGTCATCGTGGTGCCGGGGAAGATCGTCAACATCGTCGTCGGCTGAGGCGGCCCCCGCGTGTGACGGGCCGGACAGCCGGCCCTCAGCCGCGGGCGCTACACTGGCGGCTCCGACCGCATCGCGATCCCGAGCCCATGAAGAAATCGGCTGTTTCCGTGTTCGTTGCCACCGTGCTTGCCCTGGCCCTGTCCGGATGCGGGTTCCACCTGCGCGATGCGGTGCAGTTGCCGTCCGACCTCGGCCCGGTGCGCGTCGTGAGCGCGGATCCCTACAGCCCGCTGGCGGAGATGCTGTCCGAGTCGATGACGCGCGCGGGCGCGGTCCCGGCCGATCCCAAGGAATCGGTGGGCGTGGCGACGCTGGAAGTGATTTCCGAGCGCTGGGGCGACATCCCGATCGCGCTCGACCAGTACGGTCGTGCCCAGGAGTTCAGCCTGCGCTATGCGGTGATCTTTGCCCTGCGCGGCGCCAACGGCAAGGACGTGGTGCCGCAACAGGCGATCGAACTCACCCGCGATTACGTCGCGCCCGCCGCCGATGCCGTCGGCAAGGCCAGCGAGCACGAATTGCTGGGGAAGGAAATGCGCCGCGACATGGCGGCGGCGGTGATGCGCCGGATCGACGCGGTCTCGCGCAAGATCAACCGTCAATAACGGGCGCGCTGGCGAACGCGAGTGGAGCTCAAGCCCGATCGACTGGCGGCGCAACTCGAACGCGAACCGCTGCGCCCGGCCTATCTCATTGCCGGCGCCGAGCCCCTGCTGGTGCTGGAGGCTGCCGATGCCGTCCGTGCGAAAGCGCGCGCCGACGGTTGCACCGAGCGCGAAGTCTTCGAGGCCGACGATCGCGGCTTCGACTGGGACCAGGTCACTGCGAGCTTCCAGGCGATGGGGCTTTTCAGCCAGTTGCGGCTGATCGACCTGCGCCTGCCGACCGGCAAGCCGGGCAAGGAGGGCGCCGAAGTCATTTCGGAGTTCTGCGCCGATCCGCCCGCCGACACCATCCTGCTGGTGACCGCGAACGAGTGGAGCAAGGCGCACGCCGGCAAGTGGAGTGAAGCGATCGCGCGCGTCGGCCACATCGCGATCGCGTGGCCGGTGAAGCCACACGAATGGAGCGAGTGGATCGAGCGGCGCCTGCGCCTGCGCGGGGTGCAGGCCGATCGCGATGCGGTCGAGCATCTCGCCGGGCGCACCGAAGGCAATCTGCTGGCGGCGGCGCAGGAGATCGACAAGCTTGCGTTGCTGGTCGATCGCGGCGAAGTATTGAGCGCCGAACGGATGGACGCACTGGTCGCCGACGCCGCGCGTTTCGACGTGTTCCGCCTGGTCGATGCGGCATTGGCCGGGCAGCCGGCGCAGGTGGCGCGCATGCTCGCGACCTTGCGCGCGGAAGGTCTCGCGGTGCCGGCCCTGCTCGGCATGGTGGTGATGGAATTGCAGCGCCTCGCCGCGCTGTCGCGGGTGCAGGCGCGCGGCGGCAACCTGATGGCGGAGTTCAAGGCCCAGCGCGTCTGGGACAGCAAGCAGGCGGTGTACAAGCGCGCGCTGGGTCGCCATGCGGCGGGACATTGGGACGCCTTGCTCGCCGAAATCGGGCGGGTCGATCGCGCGTCGAAGGGGCGCGCGCCGGGCGATCCCTGGCAGCTGCTGGAACGCGTGCTGCTGGCGGTCGCCGAACCGCGCGCGTTCAAGCTGATCGCCGCGCATGCCTGATGTCCGTCCAATGATGGATTGGACTGGCATGCACTTTCGCATTCTCTACGGCGGCACCTTCGATCCGATCCACAAGGGCCATCTCGCGGTCGCGCTGCAGGCACGCGATGTCTTGCACGCCGAAGTGTCGTTGTTGCCGGCGCGCGATCCGCCGCACAAGGGCCCGACCTCTGCCGATGCCGTCGATCGCGCGCGCATGTGCGAACTGGCGGTGATGGGCATGGCCGGCATCGATGTCGACACATGCGAGCTGCGTCGCGACACGCCGTCCTGGACCGTCGACACCCTGCGCGAATTGCGCGGGGAGATCGGCGATCGCGCACCGCTGGCGTTGCTGGTCGGGGCCGACAGTTTCCTCGGCCTGCCGACCTGGAAGGAATGGCGGGCGTTGCCGAAGCTCGCCCATTTCGTCATCGCCGAGCGACCGGGATTCGATCTCGATGCGGCGATGTCGCCCGGACTGGCGGCGGAGTTCGGGTCGCGCTTCACCGCATCCGCCCAGGCCTTGCATGGCGCGCCTTCCGGACTGGCCTTCCGCCTGCGCCAGGCAGCCACGCCGGAGTCGGCCACCGAATTGCGCCGGCGCATCGCCGCCGGCGAACCCTGGCAGGACTGGGTGGCGCCCGCCGTCGCCGGCTACATCGCCCGGAATGGGCTGTATGGGGCGGCTGCAGCGCCGTCATCCCCGCGCCACTTATAATTCGCCCCGAGTCCCCGGAAGCCCGACTTTGGCCAACAATCAAGCGCACGTCATCAAGACCCAGCTCCCCAATCCGCCGCCGCCGGTGGATGTCCTGCTCAAGCACGTCCGGACCGCGGTCGAGAACCTCAAGGCCAACGACATCGTCGAGATCGACGTGCGCGGCAAGACCAGCGTCTGCGATTACCTGGTCATCGCTTCGGGCACGTCGACGCGCCACGTCAAGTCGATCGCCGACGAAGTGGTGCGCGAAGCCAAGAAGCTCGATTGCCAGCCGCTGGGCGTGGAAGGCGAGCGCGAGGCCGAGTGGGTGCTGGTCGATCTTGGCGACGTGGTGGCCCACGTGATGCTGCCGCGCGTGCGCGAGTTCTATGCGCTCGAGCGCCTGTGGACCGTGGGCGACGAGCCGCCGTCCGAGCCGGCTTGAAGGCGAAACTGATCGCCGTCGGCGAACACGCGCCCGCGTGGGTGGCGCAGGGCTTCGCCGATTACCAGAAACGATTGCTGCACGGACTTCCGCTGGAACTGGTGGAGATCGAACCGGGCGTGCGCGGCAAGGGCCGCGACGCCGCGCGTGCGATGAGCGACGAAGGCGCGCGCGTGCTGGCCGCGATTCCGCGCGGCACCTGGGTGGTCGCGCTCGATGGCCGCGGCAAGGCCCACAGTTCGGAACAGCTGGCGCAGCGCATGGAGCACTGGCGCGGGCAGGGGCGCGATCTCGTGTTCCTGATCGGCGGACCGGAAGGCCATGCCGCCGATGTCATCGCGCGTGCCGACGAGCAGTGGTCTCTGGGACCGCTGACGCTGCCGCACATGCTGGTGCGGTTGCTGGTGGCGGAGCAGTTGTATCGCGCGGTGTCGATTCTCGGGAATCATCCTTACCACCGCGCGTAAAGCGATCAGCGATTGAGCGTGAAGTTCACGGGAACCCGTCCAATCGCGCGCACCGCGCGTCCGTTCTCCATCGCCGGCTGGAAGCGCCATGCGCGCAATACCTGTTCGCGGGCGGCGCGGTCGAGTTCGCGTGAACCGCTGCTCACCGCGATGTTGACCGCGATCGGCTTGCCGCTCTCGTCCACCGTCACTTCCAGAACCACCGTGCCCTCGATGCCATCGCGAAGGGCATTGCGCGGATAAACGGGCGCGGGCGCACTGGCGTAGGCGAGTTGCGATCCGCGCAGTGTCGACACCTCGGCCTTCGGTTCGACCACGCCTTCGGTCCTGCCGCCGCCGCTGGCGACCACCGTGCTCGATGTCGAACTCGTGCTGGCGGCGATCGCAGGCGTGTCGTTGCTGGCGACCGCTGTATTCGTCCTGGCCGGTGGAGTGACCGTGGGCGGCCTTGTCACGGGATCGGGTGTGATCCGTGGCGGGCGATGGGTGACTTCGACCGGAACCGGCGGGGGCGGGGGCGTCGCCGGCAAGACGATGATGATTGGCGTGCGTTGCTCGATGCGTCCGGGATCGGGAATGCGCGTCGGCGCCAGCAGCAATCCGGCGGCGATCACGTGGATGGCGATGACGGCGCTGAAGGCGCCGATGCGGGCGAAATCGAGCCGATCGTCCTGTTGCAGGGCCGTGGCGCGGGACAACGCGAGCGGTTGCGACTGCATGATCCACCTCCGGTTTGTGAGCCTGTGGACTACAACGCGCGGCGCACGACGATGGGGTTGGGGCGACCGGCGTTGCAGGACGATCGACCGGTCGCGCGACCGGCTTGCCTCAACGATGTGCCGGCCGAATGAGGGATGCAAGGGAACGTAGACGGGCACCGGATCCGGCCAGTTGCCCCTGCCAGAAGTCACTATGACTTCTGGCTGCGACTGGTGGTGCAGCGGACTTCCTGCACTAGGGCATCGGCGAAAGCGCCACTAACTTGGCCCCACGGCTTCAAGGGCCGTGCTTTCGATTTCATGAATCCGGACCATGGAAAGACCAGTACGCATTTTTCCGCTCAGCCACATGGCGCTCGCACTGATGATGTTGGCGGGCACCGGCACTGCGCAGGTCATGCCCGATCCGATGTCGACGGTGGGTGCCGCGCCGCTTGACGTGGTCCGGCTGTCCGACGCCGACGCCAGTTGCGAGCAACTCTATGCCGAGAGCACTTGGCTGGAGCAACGCATCTCCGCCCTGCCCAAGCCGCAAGACCCCATGGAGGCGATGCGGCAAATGCAGGAAGACATGCGCAAGGCGCAGCAGAAGATGATGGGCGGCGCGCGCGCCACGGGCCTGGTGACAGGCCTGCTGGGCATGGTGCCGGGCGTGGGTGGGCTGGCGGCCGGCGCCGTGTCCTCGATCGCCGGCGCTGCCAGCCGGCCCGATCCCAACGCGCTGCAGGAATCGATGAACAAGAGCATGAAGGCGCAGCAGGAAAGTCTGGCGATCAGCATGCACACCGCAGGCCTGCATGGCCGCCGCGAGCATCTGACCAAGCTGTTCCTGGAACGTCAGTGCAAGGTGAGCCAATTGAACCGGGAGCAAGTGGCGGTTGCCACGAGTCATCTGGAGGAGGGCAGTGGCAAGGATGCCGGCCAATCGTTGGCACCGGCACCCGATGAAGTGCCTTCGCCGCCGCCGTTAGAGGAAAGCCCGCCGCACGCCCGGCATTCCGGATCGCCTGCTGCCTTGTGGTCCAGAGGATTTGATTCCGAACTGGCGATGAGCTGATCCACGGGGGCGTGGCCCCTTCCATTCCCTGAGTTGACACCCGATTGGCGCTCATGGCGCCGGTGAAGGCTGCCATTTTTCAAAAGATAGAGAGAGAACCCATGAACATGCAGATCGTCGAGTCCCGTTCGACTCGATTCAAAGGCCCCAGGGTCAGCAAATTGGCGCTGGCGTTGATGCTGGCTGCAGCGATTCCCGCGCAGGGTGGAACCGTGCTGAGCGGCTCGTTCAATACTGCCGACGGCAGCAGCGCAACGGTTGTCGGCGGTTCCAACAACGCGGCCTCCGGCATCCTCTCCGTGGTCGGGGGTGGCACCGGAAACGAATCCGCGGGTGCAGCCAGCGTGGTGGGTGGCGGTAGCGGCAACAAGACCCTGAGCATGCAGTCGGTCGTAGGCGGCGGGTATGCCAACACGGCAGCTGCCCTGCGCAGCATCGTCAGTGGCGGCGGCTCCAACACGGCGAGCGGTGAGTATTCCGTGGTGGCAGGCGGCGCCAACAACCAGGCATCAGGCGACTTCTCCGTCGTGACCGGCGGCAGCCACAACCTGGCCTCCGGCTTGTACAGCCAAGCTGGCGGTCAATATGCGGTTTCCAGCGGGTACGGGGCGTTGGCCCACGGCACATGGATCGACCTGGATGGCGACAACGTGCAAGACGCCAACGAAGTGACCGTGGCTAGTGGCAACAACAGCATCGCCCTCGGAAGCGCGGCACAGGCCAATGGCGATTTTTCCGTTGCCGTTGGCGCCTTGAATTCAGCGGCGGGCTACGCAGTCGCAGTCGGTTACAACAACAACGCGCGTGCTGCCGGCGCGCTGGCGATGGGCCTCGGAAACGACGCGGCAGGCCAATACGCCACCGCCCTGGGATATGACAACTCCGCGTCCTGGGACTACTCGATCGCGACCGGCTACAGCAACCGGATCGGTGGCGCACGAAGCAGCGCCTACGGCTACCGCAACCTCACGGACGGAATTTTCGCCACGGCGCTGGGCAGCGAGAACGCAGCCTATGGCCGCAATTCCACCGCGGTGGGGACCGGCAACATCGTCAGTGACTTCAACTCCAGCGCATATGGAGACCGGAACTATGCCGCGATCGGCGCGACGGCGCTGGGCAATGGCAACGAAGTGATCGGCAGCAACAGCGTCGGTGTCGGTAGCGGTGCCCTGCTAGGCCGCTACGCGCGCGACGCAAGCGGGAACGTGATCTACAACGGCAGTGGCAAACCCGCGATCGAGCAGATCGTGAACTACGCCATTGCCATCGGCGCTAACCCGGATGGCGAACACACTTCCATCGGCACCGATTCCCACAATGCCATCGCCATCGGGCGCGCGGCGTCCATCGGTGCCAATGCCGCGGACGCCGTTGCCATCGGCCATGGCGCACAGGTGCAGATGCCGGGCAGCGTGGCCATCGGTGCGAATTCGATCGCGGAGCGGGGCCATAGCGTGTCCTTCGGGGCAGCGGACAACGAGCGCCAATTGATTCACGTGGCGGACGGCAGCGAAGACACCGACGCGGCCACGGTGGGGCAATTGCGCGTGTTGGCCAATGCGCTGGGCGGCGGCGCCAGCTTTGCCGGCGGCGTGTTTACCGCGCCGACCTACTTGATCCAGGGTAGCGGCTATCGCGACGTCGGTGCTGCGTTCACCGCCGTGGACGACAAGTTGAGCGCGCTGGACCAGCGTATCGACAATCTGCCCACTGGTGGTGGCGGCATGACCCAGCAGCAGGTGCAGGACATCGCCAATGCCGGCGATGCCTCGACCCTGCAAAGCGCCAAGAATTACACCGACCAGCAGATCGCCAGTGCCGGCGGCATGACCGAATCGGCAGTGCGCGCCATTGCCGACACAGGCGATGCGACCACTCTGGCCAATGCCAACCAGCATGCCGATGCCGGTGACGTGGCCACCCTGCAGAGCGCCAAGGACTATACCGACCAGCAGATGGTCAGTGCCGGCAACATGACCGAGGGTGCGGTGCGCATCATTGCTGCCGATGGCGATGCGCAGACGTTGACGTCGGCCAAGACCTATGCCGACAGCACCGCCACGCAGACGCTGGCTTCGGCCAAGACCTACACCGACCAGAAGTTCACGGTGTTGAACGACCAGTTCAGCCAGTTGCGCACGGACGTGGATCGCCGCTTCAACCGGATGGACCGTCGCATCGACCGCCTGGCCGCGATGGGCAGCGCGATGGCGAGCATGACCGCCAGTGCCGCGGCAGTGCGCGGCAACCACGACACTCGCCTCGGCGTGGGCCTGGGCAATAGCAACGGCAAATCCGCGCTGGCGGTGGGCGTGCAACACAGCATCGGCGCGCGTGCCGCGCTGACCATCGGCGGCGCCTTCGCGGACGGCGAAGCGTCCGCATCGGTGGGTTTCGGCATCGGCCTGTAACCCCTCTCAAATCGGTGCGGCAACGCATCGCTCCTGCAACACCCATCAAAAGGAAATTCCATGCATCGTCTTTGCAAAACCTGCAAGCGCCATCCGCTGGCACTCGCACTGGCCTTGGCGTTCGTCGCGCCCGCCGTCCAAGCCGGCACGGTATTGAGCGGCACCAACAACACCACCAGCGGCGTGGACAACGCCGTGGTCACAGGCATGAACAACTCGGTCACGGCATCGTATTCGGCTGTCGTGTCCGGAACCAACAACAAGGCCACGGGTGGCATCTCGGTGGTGGCTGGCGGTTCGGGCAACACCGCCAGCGGCAACGGCTCCGCTGTCGTGGCCGGTGGCTCGAATACCGCCAGTGGCATGAGCGCCTTCGTTGGCGCGGGCACCAGCAATGTCAACGCCAGCGGCTCCGGCTTCATCGGTGCGGGCAATCTCAATCAGACCAGCGATGCGCTCTATCAGTTCATCGGTGCCGGCAACAAGAATTCGATCACCGGCAGCGCGGCCACCGCAAGCGCGATCGTCGGTGGTGCCGAGAACACCTTGAGCGGTGCGCGCTCCTTCATCGGTGCCGGCTTCCAGAACCTGATCAGCGGCGACAACAGCGTCATCGTCGGCGGCTTGTACAACGTCGCCACGGGCAACACCTCGGCCATTCTCGGCGGCCAGTCCAACCTCGCCGAGGGTGCGTACAGCACGGTCGGCGGCGGCCAGGGCAACGGCGCCCGTGGCGCTGCCTCGTTCGTTGGCGGCGGCGCGCTCAACCAGGCATGGGGCGATTTTTCGACTGTCCTTGGTGGCGGCACCAATACCGCCGCGGGCGCTTACAGCATGGTTGGCGGTTATCGTGCCACGGCATCCGGACGGGCCAGCTTCGCTTTCGGCGAGTGGATCGATCTCGACGGCAACGGCGAGGCCAACAGCACCAGCCAGAACAACGAATTCACTTCCGCGACGGGCGACCACAGCGTAGCGCTGGGCTCGGCCTCGCAGGCCACTGCCGATGACGCCATCGTGGTAGGCAACCGCAACACAGTCACCCGCACACGCTCAAGCGCGCTGGGATACAGCAACGCCATTAGCGGCGAAGACGCAGTTGCCGTAGGCAATCTCAACACCGTCACCAATACACGCTCAAGCGCGCTGGGCTACTTCAATACCGTTGGCGGCGCATACTCAACCGCACTGGGCCTCGCCAACACCGTCGAAGGCACATACTCAACCGCGCTGGGCCTCCATAACACTATTGCAGCCAGTACCTCGTACTCAACCGCGCTTGGATACCAGAACACGATCAATAGCTCAGACGCCTTCGCGCTGGGCCAAAACAACTCCATCAACGGCCTAGCCGCAGTTGCACTGGGGTTCGCCAATACCGCCAATGGCCAATCGAGCGCTGTACTCGGCACGGGATCGCTGGCGTTGAACACCGGTAGCGTCGCCCTTGGCTACCAGGCCATTGCCGATCGCGACTATGCCGTGGCCGTGGGCAAGGCCGATGGCGAGCACCAGATCATCCATCTGGCCAACGGTACCGAAGACACCGACGCGGTCAACCTGAATCAGGTTCGCGGTCTTGCGCAGGCATTGGGTGGCAGTTATGACGGCACTGGCGCTCTGAACCTGCCGAGTTACTACATTCAGGGCAGCGCCGTCCACGATGTCGCCACTGCCTTTGGCTTGGTGGACAACAAGCTGAGCGCGCTGGACCAGCGCATCGACAATCTGCCCAGCGGCAGCGGTGGTGGCGTCACGCAGCAGCAGGCGCAGGACATCGCCAATGCCGGCGATGCCTCGACCCTGCAAAGCGCCAAGAATTACACCGACCAGCAGATCGCCAGTGCCGGCGGCATGACCGAATCTGCGGTGCGCGCCATTGCCGACAGCGGCGACACGCAAACCCTGTCCACTGCCAACCAGCATGCCGATGCCGGTGACGTGGCCACCCTGCAGAGCGCCAAGGACTATACCGACCAGCAGATGGTCAGTGCCGGCAACATGACCGAGGGTGCGGTGCGCATCATTGCTGCCGAAGGCGATGCGCAGACGTTGACGTCGGCCAAGACCTATGCAGACAGCACCGCCACGCAGACGCTGGCTTCGGCCAAGACCTACACCG
This sequence comes from Lysobacter sp., assembly GCA_030151365.1. Classification (GTDB taxonomy): domain Bacteria; phylum Pseudomonadota; class Gammaproteobacteria; order Xanthomonadales; family Xanthomonadaceae; genus Solilutibacter. The sequence goes on from JASLDW010000018.1 coordinate 48,498, forward strand.
ACCAGAAGTTCACGGCGTTGAACGACCAGTTCAGCCAGTTGCGCACGGACATGAACCGTCGTCTCCACCAGCAGGACCGTCGCATCGATCGCCAGGGAGCGATGAGCAGCGCGATGTTGAACATGGCGATGAACGCCGGTGGCACGCAAAGCGAGCGCGGGCGTATCGCCGTGGGTGCAGGTTGGCAGGGCGGCCAGAGCGCGTTGTCCGTCGGCTATGGCAAGCGCATCGGCAGGGCCAGCTTCTCGGTGGGCGGCGCCTTCAGCCGCAGCGAGAAGTCCGCCGGCATGGGCTTCGGCTTCGACTTGTAACTTCCCACGCCGCTCCGGGGCATGCCTGTTCCCTCCCTGTCACGGCATGGCCCGGGGCGGCTTCTGGAAAGCCGGGGATGAAGTCCGTTCGACGCGCACCCGCGGAACCGGATAGCCCACTACAAACTCCAACCAGGAATTCCAAACAATGACATTCAGATCCTCAAACGCCGGATTCAAGCGCAATGCCCTGGCAGTCGCGCTTGGGCTTTGCTTCGCAGGTGGCGTGCACGCGCAGTCCACCACGGGTACCTTGGCGGGCTCGGCTTCGGCCGACGACACCATCACCGTCGTCAGTGAAACCGGCTTCAGCCGTACCGTTGCCGTCGGCAAGGACGGCAAGTACGTACTGGCCAATCTTCCGGTTGGCAACTACATCGTGACCGACAGGAAGGGTGATGCCGTCGTTGGCACCCAAAACGTGCTGGTGCGCGTCGGCGCGGCCGTGGACGTGTCGTTTGCCGCGACCACCGCAACTTCGCCGGCAGAGAACAATCTGGGCACGATCACCGTCACCGGGCAGAACAACGCGATCGACGTGAGCCAGGTCGACTCGCGCGTCGTGCTGACGGCGAAGGATCTGGCGCGGCTTCCGATCGACCGCAGCGCCGAGTCGGTTGCGCTGCTCGCGCCGGGCGCCGTGCAGGGCGATTCCAACATCCAGTCGTCCGACGGTCGCCGTCCCAATACCGTTTCGTTTGGTGGTGCAGGCATCACCGAGAACGCTTATTACATCAATGGCTACAACAGCACCGATCCGGTCGGTGGCCTGGGTGGCGTTGGCCTGCCTTACGGTTCGATCGCCCAGCAGGAAACCTATATCGGCGGTTACAGCGCGATGTATGGCCGTTCCGACGGTGGCGTGCTCAACCAGGTTGGCAAGCGCGGCGGCAACAAGTGGCATTTCGGCGGCCAGCTCGTCTACTCGCCGGCTTCGCTGAACGAGATTCCGAAGGATGTCCAGTACCCGCACACCAGGATGCCGCCGTCCCAGACCGAGGGTGGGGGTACTCATGATTTTGGCTACGAAGATCCGGACAAGCCGGGGACGCTGTATCGCCCGGGCAAGGGGACACGTTTTGAGACCAGGACGTATAGCGCCTATGTCGGCGGTCCGCTGATCCCGGACAGGCTGTTCTTCTTCCTCTCGGCTGAAAAAACCAAGACGGACAGAATCAAGACGCCGAACATGGAAGGCCAGCCCGTCGCGACCAAGACGACGGAGTATTCGCCGAAGTTCTACGGCAAGCTGGACTGGAACATCAACAGTGCGAACCTCGTCGAATTTTCGTGGGTCCGGAACGTCGACAATTCGTACTACGAAGCCTACGACTACGATTTCTCGAGCAAGAAAGTCGGGGCTTCCGTTTCACAGGATGGCGCCAACAAATACGCCGTCAGCGTGATGTCGGGCAAGTACGCCAGCTATCTGTCGGATGACATGACGCTGAACGTGTTGTACGGGAAGAGCGTCACCCACAACCCGTACCTGCCGTCCGGAAATACGCCGTTCCCGTACATCAGTTCCGCGACCAGCCAGGACAAGGCGCTGAACGGCGGAACTCCGATCCGCAACCCGCAGTTGACCCCATACGGTGCCTCCACCAATGGCGCCGCCTATACCAATGGCCTGCGAATCGACCTGAACTGGCGCCTGGGCAACCACAGTCTCACCGGTGGCATCGACAACATGCATTACGAAATGCAGAACCAGGGGGACCAGACCTATGGCGCCGGGTATTACTGGGCCTATGGCAAGATCAACATGACGGCGGGGCAGCCGGCTTCGATCAACGAGAAATTCAATGTGGCGTTGCCGGCCTCGGCAAGGCATGACGACGGCTATGGCTATTTCGTCACGCGCCGAGTCAGGGAGTTGGCCACCGGGTCGAAGGTGGACCAGACCGCGTACTTCCTGGAGGATGCCTGGAGCATCAGCGATCGCTTCCTGCTGAAGCTGGGCCTTCGCAACGACGAGTTCACCAACCGCAACGCGCTTGGCTTGCCTTATGTGCGCATGAAGAACCAGTGGGCCCCGCGCCTCGGTTTCAGCTGGGACATGAACGGCGACTCCACTGCCAAGCTCTATGGCAATGCCGGCCGCTACTTCCTGGCGCTGCCCCCGAGCGTGGCCATTCGCGGCGCGTCCGCATCGACCCTCACCAGCGAATACTTCACCTATACCGGCATCAATCCGGATGGCACGCCCAGTGGTCTCCAGCATGTACCCGGTGCAAGCGGCCCGGTCTCCACCAATGGCGAGTATGGGCAGCCGGTGGATCCGAACACGATCACCGCCAAGGGGCTGAAGGCCCAGTACCAGGACGAATTCATCCTCGGCTTCGACAAGAAGCTGTCGGCGAACTGGAATGCCGGCATCAAGGGCACCTATCGCGTCCTGCGCAGCGCCATCGACGACATGTGCTACCTCGACACGGTCAAGGACTACATGTCGGCGCATGGCATGAATCCGGACGACTACAGCTTCCCCGGCGATGGCAATGGCTGCTACATCTTCAATCCGGGCAAGACCAATACGTTCCAGGTGAACCGCAGGGATGGCAGTGGCTCGACGCTGGTGACGATGAGCAATGCGGATCTCGGTTTCAGCACCGGGCCGTCGCGCAAATACACCGGCCTCGATCTGTATGTGGAGCGTCCGTTCGACGGCAAGTGGTCGCTGCGCGCGGATTACACCTGGAGCCGCCTGAGCGGCAATACCGAGGGTCAAGTCAAATCCGATACCGGGCAGGGCGACACCTCGAAGACGTCCGACTGGGACTACGGCGAGCTCATGGAGTACGCCAGTGGCGTGTTGCAGAACGACCGCACCCACCAGCTGAAGCTGCGTGGCATCTGGCAGTTCGCGCGCGACTGGTCGTTGAACGGTACGGCCAGTTTCATGTCGGGCCGCCCGAAGAACTGCCTGGGCTACTACGGCACGAACGAAGGCAATCCGACTGGCGGCTACGGCTCGTACTACCACTGGTGCGGCGGTAGCCCGTCCACTCCGGGTGCGGCGGGCCGCGGGCCGTGGAGCAAGGTGGTGAACTTCGGCGTGCAGTACCAGCCGATCGCCATGGCGAAGAAGCTGACCATCGGCCTGGACGTGTTCAACGCCTTCAACGATCGTGGCGCGATTTCGTACGATCCGAACTTCGAAACCAGGCGATACACCGTCAGCAACACTTATGGCATGGGCCTGTCGTTCACGACGCCGCGTCGCGTGCAGTTGAGCGTGAGCTACGACTACTGACCGGATGTTCGGGGAGCTTCCATGCGTTGGCAGCAGACAGCCACCTGCGGGTGGCTGTCCTGCCGGATCGGAATCGGCAGTGTCCGCGGCGGACGATGCGGGCCTGCTCTCCGAGGCGCGCTCGATCGTGCGGATGTTCCGGATCTTCGGGAACATCGAACGCACGATGATCCTGTTCATGATTGCGGAGCGGAACGGAACCACCGTGAATGACATCGTCGGCGCTGTAAAACTGAGCAAGCCGTATGCGTATCGACACGTGAACCGGTTGATGGCGGACGGATGGATCAGGTCGATCAGGTGCGGATCGGCGAAGTCCTATGTCTGCAGCAATCTCGACGTGCATTTGTTGCTGCGAAGCCTGCGGGCGGAAGCCATTCGGAAAGTGTGACCACCACCTGTAACCCCACATTGAAGAAGTATCGAATGACCAGGATCATTTTCGTCGCGCGTTGGCTGTACGCACTTTTCTACACTTGGGTCGGGGTTTCGTGGTTCTCGTACAAGTTGTTCGGAACCGCGTGGCCGGAGCACAAGGAAACTCCGGCTGCCAGGGCCCTGACCATTGCCTTGACCGATAGCGGCATCGTCGATCCGCTGATCGCTGCAACCTGTCTGCTTGGCGGCATGCTCATGCTCTTCCGCAGAACCACTCCGCTCGGCATCGCGGTGCTGGCTCCGCTTGTCACCGGCATCTTCGTGTTTCATGCCTTCCTCAACCAGAACTGGCCGTGGGGTGCATTCCATCTCGGCTATCTCGCGATCCTGGCCTGGTTCGATCGATCCGCGTTCAGCCCACTTTGGAGCGACGGCAGCCATGGTCGTCGACGCTCTTGGGGAGGAAAACGATGATGATTTCGGCAGTAGTGATCATGTTGCTCGCCGGGGCAGCCCAAGCCCGGGAAGTGCCGGCCCAGGAAGTGACGATTGAGGTGATGACCTGTGCCCAACTGAAGGCGGAGGGCGAGCGACAGTTGGCCATCATGAAAGACGCGCGTTACAACGACTTCGAGGCCGACCTGGCCGATGACGCCGACATGACAAGGCTCGGTGAGCTGCAGGGCAAGCGGAGTGTTGCGCTTGGAGCCCTTCAGGCGGTCACGGGCCTGGCCGGCAATGCCACGGCCGTGGGGCAAGTCGGCGAAATCCACGACAAAATGAACAAAGCGGACAAGGTCGAGCGCGACGCGATTCTCAAAAGAGGCCATGCGCGCTACCAGGCCAATGAAAAGGTCGAAAACCGGGCCGGCGAGCACTTCATGGCGCTTACCGAGCAGTATCGTAGACGCGGCTGCGGAGGCTAGGGCGTGTCGGTAGTTTCCAGCAAGCGGGGCGCGTGCCTGCTACAAGCATCAGCGCATGGAAGACTGTCTGGGTACACTTCCGATGCCCCGGAAGCATGTCAGAACGTATGAAACGGATTCCGAGCAATACAATGGGCCTGAATCCGCGATCATTCATATCGGTATCAGGGAAAACATCTGGCCTGTCATTCCAGCGAACCGCCTGTGATCGCCGCGAGTTTTTGACGGGTTCCCGTCGCCCAAGGACCGGATGCCACCCATGACGATATCGAATACGCAACTCGCCCTGGTGGGGCGCCCGCCGGAACGCGCCATTGCCGATTGCTTTGCACCCAGGACCTGTGTGCTGCCTGCGCCCGGTCCGCGGCAACTGTTGTTGCGTACACATCTGGCATCCATCGACATCTGCGCATACGGTCGGATGCGCGGGAATGGGGACGATCATCTTGAAATCGGCGGCGTGATGCCCTGTGCAACGGTATCGCGCGTCGAGATTTCCTGCCATCCTGCTTTCCGCGCGGGTGATTGCGTTCTGGCCTACAGCGGCTGGCAGACGCATGAAGTGGTGGATGGCGACACGATCATGCGCAAGCTGTATCCCAAGGTCGCGCCCGTGGGGACGGTGCTTGGCATCTATGGCCTGTATGGCTACATCGCGTGGGAGGCGGTGCGCGAGGTGTGCCGGCCGACTCCTGGGCAGACCGCCGTGGTGGCAGCTGCGGCGGGGCCGATCGGCGCGACTGCAGCACAATTGCTGCAAGCCGCTGGCGCCCGCGTGGTAGCGGTGAGCAGCGGGGAACGCAAATGCGCACATGTGCGACAGACCTTCGCTCCGGCGGTAGTGCTGGATCGCGACGCGCCGGACTTCGACGAACAATTGCGTGCGGCGTGCCCGGAGGGCGTGGATATTTTCGTCGAGAACGTGGACTTGCGCTGCATCGATCCGGTGATGTCCTTGCTCAATGTCGGCGCACGCATTCCCCTGTGCGGAGTGATCGAGGACGAACGCATGGCGGCTGCCGGCAGCGATCGCCTGCCGGGATTCCTCAATGCCATCCTCGAGCGCCAGCTGCAGGTGCGCGCGTTCACGCGGCGGGATCTCACCCGTTTGAATGCCCACGTCCTGGGCGATCCGGATTTCATGAGCGAGATCGGCCTGCTGCTGCGCAATGGCCAATTGCGCTGGCACGAGGAAGTAATGATGGGGTTGGACGCACTGCCACAGGCATTGGAGCGGCTAGTGCGCGGCGACAACCTCGGCAAACTGCTGGTGCAGCTGGACTAACGCCCCAGCTCGAACACCACGTTGAGGTGCGCCGACAGACTGGCTTCGCCCGGCGAAACTTCGGTGTCCGCCGCGGCCTTGCCAGCCGACATCGCGGCCATGCGCACCATCGGCATCGGACGCGGCAAGCCCGATCCGCTTTCGTCGATGCTGACGATCCGGCGCACGCGCAGTCCCAGCGCCTTGGCGTACATCTCCGCACGCGCCTGCGCCTTCTCCAGCGCACCGCGACGTGCCTCGTCATAGGCCTCGTCCGGCTTGTCGACTTCGAACGACGGGCCATTGAGGTCGTTGGCGCCGGCCGCGACCAGACTGTCCATCACCTTGCCGAGCTTGGCGATGTCGCGCACCTTCACGCTGACGGTATTGCGCGCCTCGTAGCCGGTGATCTTGGGCGGCTGGTTCTGCACGTAGTTGTAGTTCGGGTTGAGGTTCACGCCGCTGGTCTGGATGTCGCGTTCGGCGACGCCGGCCGCCTTGATCGCGGTCATCACCTTGGCCATCTGGCTGGCGTTTTCGCGCATCGCGGCATTGGCATCGACGGCGCGGGTGACCACGCCGGTCGAGATCGTCGCCACGTCGGGGACGCGCTTGGAGACGCCGTCGGCCGAGACCGAGAGCAGGGTGCCGTCGCTGTTGGCGATGCCGGTTTGGGGGGCGGATTGGGCGTGGAGAGTCATGGGGACGAGGGCGGCAAGGGCGAGGGAAAGTGCGAGCGGGCGAAACGGGCGCATGGCGGGCTCCTGAAAAGTTCAAGTTGTGGCATGACCGGTTAACGGACGGTGATTCGCGGCGGGGTCGGGCGACCCGGAAATGTTGCCTGGTGTTCAGCCGCCGGGGGAGGCCGGGCGGCCGTCGCACGGTATCCTTGCACCATGCTGCATCTTGCCTCGCGCTCCCCCCGCCGGTCGGAACTGTTGGCCCGTCTGGGGCTGGCGTTCGGCGTGCTCGATCTCGACGTCCCCGAAGTCCGCGCCGAAGGCGAACCGCCGGAGGATTACGTCCGCCGCGTCGCCCGCGAGAAGGCCGGCGCCGGGTTGCTGCAGCTTTCCGGACAGCGCGATGCCTGGGTGCTCGCCGCCGACACCGAAGTGGTGCTGGACGACATCGTCTTCGGCAAGCCCGTCGATCGCGATGACGCCGCCCGCATGTTGCGGATGCTCGCCGGTCGCCCGCACAGGGTGATTTCCGCCGTGTGGCTGGTGTCCGCCTCCCGGGAGCTGCAGGTGGTCTCGAAATCGACCGTCACCTTCGGCGAGTTGCCGTCGACCGTGCTCGACTGGTACCTCGACACGGGCGAGTGGCAGGGCAAGGCCGGCGCCTATGGCATCCAGGGCGCGGCCCAGGTCTTCATCAGCCATCTCGACGGCAGCCACAGCGGGGTGATGGGCCTGCCGCTGGCGGAAACATCGCATCTGCTGGCGCAAGCGGGAGTCTGGCCATGAGCGAGGAGATCCTGGTCAACGTCACTCCGCGCGAAACGCGCGTCGCCGTGGTCGAGAACGGCATGCTGCAGGAGCTGCACATCGAGCGCGGCTGGCGCCGCGGCGTGGTCGGCAATATCTACAAGGGCAAGGTCCAGCGGGTGATGCCGGGCATGCAGGCGGCTTTCGTCGACATCGGCCTGGCGCGCGCGGCCTTCCTGCACGCCAACGACATCCTGCGGGCGATGCCGCCAATCCCGAACGAGGACGGCGCCGCCGCGGCCGAAACGCCGGCGCCGCCGACCCGGCCGATCACCGAACTGCTGCGCGATGGCCAGGACATCGTGGTGCAGGTGGTGAAGGACCCGATCGGCAGCAAGGGCGCGCGCCTGACCATGCAGTTGAGCGTGCCGTCGCGCTATCTGGTGATGCTGCCGCAGTCGAAGGTGGTCGGCGTCTCGGCGCGCATCGAGGACGATGTCGAGCGAGCGCGCCTGAAAGGATTGGTGAGCGAGCTGGCGATGACCGGCGGCTCCGGTTTCATCATCCGCACCAATGCCGAGGGCCAACCCGCGGAAGCGCTGGCCGAGGACATTGCCTATCTGTCGCGGGTATGGGGGCTGGTCGAGGAGCGCGCGCGCAACGCGCCGGTCGGCACCTGCATCTATGACGACCTCAGCCTGCCGATGCGCGCGGTGCGCGACCTGATGCGTCGCGACGTCGAGAAGGTGAAGGTGGATTCGCGCGAAACCTGCGAGAAATTGCGGGTGTTCGCCGCACAATACATGCCGGGCCTGGCCGAACGCATCGAGCTGTACAGCGGCGCGCGCCCGATCTTCGATCTCTACGGCGTCGAGGACGAAATCCAGCGCGCGTTGCAGAAGGAAGTGCCGCTGAAGTCGGGCGGCTATCTCGTCATCGACCAGACCGAGGCGATGACCACTGTCGACGTCAACACCGGCAGCTTCGTCGGCCAGCGCACGCTCGAGGAAACCGTCTACCGCACCAACCTCGAGGCGGCCCAGGCGGTGGCGCGGCAACTGCGCCTGCGCAACCTCGGCGGCATCATCATCATCGACTTCATCGACATGCACGATCCGGAGCATCGCCGCCAGGTGCTGCGCATGCTGGAGAAGTCGCTGTCGAAGGACCATGCCAAGACCACCGTCTACGATTTCTCGCCACTGGGCCTGGTCGAGATGACGCGCAAGCGCACGGTGGAATCGCTGGAACGCCAATTGTGCGAACCATGCCCGGCCTGCAACGGTCGCGGCACGCTGAAGACCGCGGAAACGGTGACCTACGAGATCTTCCGCGAGATCACCCGCGCCGTGCGCCAATTCGACGCCGAGCGCCTGCTTGTGATCGCGTCGCCGGCGGTGGTCAATCGCATCACCGAGGAAGAATCGACCGCCGTCGCCGAGCTCGAGGAATTCCTCGGCAAGTCGATCCGCTTCCAGCAGGACGACCAGTACGTGCAGGAGCACTACGATGTCGTACTGCTCTGAGCCCGGTTGATGCGGCGGCATATCCACCTCGCCGGAAAATCGCTCTATTACGCGATCGGTGTGTGCCTGCTGCTGCTGGCCTTGCTCACCGGCGCGTTGAGCCGGTTGATGCCGTGGATCGAGGAGCATCCCAACGAAGTGCGCGCATGGTTGAGCGAACGCGCCGGGCGCCCGGTGCAGTTCGCCAGCGTGCACGCGCGCTGGACACGTCGTGGTCCCTTGCTGTCGCTGAGCGATCTCACCGTCGGTTCGCCGGGCAATCCGTTGCGCCTCGGCGATGCCGAACTGCTGGTCTCGCAATACACCGGCTGGTTGCCCGGCCATCGCCTGACCGAACTGCGTTTGCGCGGCATCCACGTCAACCTGCAGCGCGACGACGACGGCACCTGGCATGTGCGTGGGTTGCCGGGGCAGACCAATGGCGGCGATCCGCTGACGACGCTCGAGCCGCTCGGCGAATTGCAGGTGATCGGCGGCAGCCTGACGCTGGATGCGCAATCGTTGGGGTTGCACGCCGACATCCCGCGCATCGACGTGCGCACGCAGGTCAACGGTGCGCGCGTGCGCGTCGGCATGCGTGGCTGGCTCAAGGGCGTCTCGACACCGACCTTCGCCACGATGGATTTCGATCGCCGTAGCGGCGATGGTCGCGTCTACGTCGGCAGCCGCGGTCTCGACCTGAAGGGCTACCAGGGTTTCCTGCAGTTGTTCGGCGTTGCGCTCGCCGGTGGCCACGGCAGTGGCGAGGCGTGGCTGGACGTCGGTGCGCGACGGGTGACCAGGCTGGTCAGCCGCAGCGACTTCAGCGATGTGCTGTTGCGCTCCAGCACCCCGGGATCGACCGCCACGCCGGTGCTGTTGCAGCGCGTACAGGGATTGGCCGGGTATCGCCATTCCGGGACCGATTGGCGACTGGACGTGCCGGCGCTCACCATCACCCGCGCGGGAGCGACGCAGACGCTGGACGGATTGAACGTAGTCGGGGGCAGTCGTCTCTCGGCTGCAGTCGCACGCGTCGATTTGCCGATGGTGGCATCGATCGCCGCATTGTCGGATCGAGTGCCCGCGGGCCTCGCACGCTGGCTGGCGGAAGCGCAGCCGCAGGGCAGCCTGCGCGACGTGCGCCTGGCCGGCAGCGCGGAACAGCCGCGCGTGACCGCGACCGCCGATCGCCTGGGCTTCCGCGCCGTTGGCCACGCGCCTGGCGTGAGCGGAGTGAGCGGGCGCATGATCGGCGATCGCGATGGCGGCGCGCTGGCCTTCGATCCGGCGAGTCGTTTCACCTTCGATTGGCCGAGCGGTTTCGGCGTGCCGCATACCTACCAGCCCAACGGCAACATCGTCTGGTATCGCGATGGCGACGGCTTCGGTTTCGGCACCGACGCCTTGCACCTGTCGTCGCCCGAAGTCACGGTGGACGCGCGCGGCGGCCTGCGCTGGCAGGGCGATGGCACGCGGCCGCTGATCGGCATCGCCGCCGACGTCACCAGCCAGACGCCGGTGACGGCGTCGCACGGCTACTGGGTGAACTACATGATGCCGAAGGCGACCGTCGACTGGTTGAACATGGCATTGGTCGGTGGTCATATCGAACGCGCGCATGCAGTGGTGTCCGGCGATCTCGACGACTGGCCGTTCCGCAACAACAGCGGCCTGTTCGAAGTCGATGCCGACGTGCGCGATGCGGTGTTGAAGTTCCAGCCCGACTGGCCCGAATTGCGCGGCAAGCTCACCCATGTGCAATTCCTCGGCGCCGGCATGCACATCGAGACCGATGGCACGATCGCCGGCGTCAACATCAGCCATGCCGTGGCCGACATTCCGAATTTCGACAAGGCCGAGCTGACCATCAAGGCCGATGGCAACGGCGACGCCAAGCAGATGCTTCAACTGTTGCGCCAGAGCCCGCTGGAGAAGGATCTCGGCTCGGTGTTCGCGCAGCTCGATGTCGGTGGCCCGGCGCGCACCAGCCTCACCCTGTTCCTGCCGTTCCACGACGATCTGCCCTACAAACTCGACGGCATCGCCACGCTCGATGGCGCGAAGCTCGCCCATCGCGAATACGGGCTGCGCTTCGACAACGTGCGCGGCAGTGCGAAGTACGACCGCAGCGGATTCGTCGCCGATGGCTTGAATGTGGTGCATGAAGGCCAACCCGGCACGCTCGACCTGCGCGCGGGCGGCGATGTGCGCGATCGCGACAACGTGTTCGAAGCCGCGCTGGAAGGCGCGTTCGGCGCGCGCGAATTGCTGGCGCGCGTGCCCGACCTGAAATGGATGCAGCCGCATGTCGATGGGCGCTCGCGCTGGACGGTGGCGGTGGATGTACCGAAAGGCGCGAGCGCGGCGGCGGTCAATCGCGTCGAGCTGCGCTCGGACCTGGTCGGAACGAAGCTCGATCTCCCCGCGCCGTTCGCGAAGGCCGCCGCCACGGCATTGCCGTCGGTGATCACCTTGCCGCTGCCGCTGGGGCAGGGCGATATCGGGGTCAAGCTGGGCCGCATGGTCAACGTGCGGGCGCGCAGCGCGAACGGGCGCACCGGCATCGCGATGGCGATGGGCGACGGCAATCCCGAAGCGCCGCCCGATTCCGGGCTGGTGGTGACCGGCCATGCGCCGAGCCTGGACGCGCCGGCGTGGCTGGCGATGACCGGGGGCGACAACAGTTCCTTTGTATTGAAACGCCTCGACATCACCACCGATCGCCTCTTGCTCGGCGCGGCGACGTTCCCGGCGTCGCGCCTGCGGATGACGCCGAGCGGCAACGGCTACCTGGTGCAGGTGCAGGGCGATGCGCTGCAAGGGCAACTGACGATTCCCAATGCGAGCAATGCCACCATCAGCGGCAAGTTCGATCGCGTGCACTGGGCGCCGCCACAGGGCGCGGCAGGCGCGGCGGCATCGACGTCTTCCTCGAACACCGATATCGATCCCGCGCACATCCCGCCGCTGGCGTTCGACATCAACGACCTGCGCATCGGCGCGCTCGCGTTCAACACCGCGGTATTGCGCACGCGCCAGGTCGCCGGCGGATTGCAGGTGGATCGGCTCGACCTGCAATCGCGCCAGCAGCACATCGCCGCGACCGGCAGCTGGCTGGGCAAGGGGCGCGCTGCGCAGACGCGCGTGCAGGCGCGGCTGGATACCCAGGACTTCGGCGCACTGATCGACGGCCTTGGCATGAAGGGGCAACTCGGCGACGGCAAGGGAAGCGTGTTGCTCGATCTGCGCTGGTCGGGCGCGCCGATCGATGCCAGTGGCGCCGCCTTGGCGGGATCGATGAACATCGACATGCGCGATGGACAGTTGGTGAAAGTGCAGCCGGGCGTCGGTCGCGTGCTCGGCCTGCTCAGCCTTGCCCAGCTGCCGCGCCGGCTCACGCTCGACTTCCACGATTTCTTCGACAGCGGTTTCCGCTTCAACAGCGTCACCGGCGACATCCGCTTCGATGGCGGAAAGGCGCACAGCAACAACCTGGCGATCAAGGGCTCGGCGGCCGACATCCGCATCGAGGGCGCCGCCGACATGGCCGCGCAGCAGTTCGACCAGACCATTCATGTCTACCCCAAGACCGGCAACGTGCTCACCGCGGTCGGTGCGCTCACTGGCGGTCCCGTGGGCGCGGCGATCGGCGCGGTGGCCGGCGCGGTGCTGCGCAAGCCCTTCAGCCAGATGGCCGAGAAAACCTATCGTGTCACCGGGCCATGGAGCGATCCGAAGGTGCAGGAAACGGGGAAGGCGGCGGCGCAATAGCTTGATTTTCCGCGCTTTCACCCCGACATGAGATGATCGCTTCCTCGTTTTCCGCCGGGAAATCCATGCAAAACCCGCTCCAGATCGCCAGTTCCACCTTGCTGGTTCCATCCGGGCTCGACCTGCAACGCCTCGATCCCGCCTTCGCCGCGCTGATGGGCAAGGGCATCGATTTCGGCGACCTCTACTTCCAGCATGCCCGCCGCGAGAGCTGGAGCATCGAGGACGGCATCGTCAAGGACGGCGCGCATTCCATCGACCAGGGTGTCGGCGTGCGCGCGATCAGCGGCGAAAAGACCGGGTTCGCCTATTCCGGCGACATCAGCGCACAGGCCTTGCTGGAAGCGGCCGGCGCCGCGCGAGCGATCGCGCGCGATGGCGGCGTCCATGCGCCGCAGGCGCTGGTGTCGCGCGCGCAGGGCACGCTGTATCCCGCGCTCGATCCCGTCGATGCGTTGTCGAACGACGCCAAGGTCGATGCCTTGCGCAGGATCGACGCATTGGTGCGCAGTCTCGACCCGCGGGTGAAGCAGGTGATGGTCGGGATCTCCGGCGGCGTCGACACCGTCCTCGTCGCCAACAGCGCAGGCGTGCTCGCCGCCGACGTGCGTCCGCTGGTGCGGATGAACGTGCAGGTGATCGTCGAGCAGAACGGTCGTCGCGAATCCGGCTACGCGGGCTTCGGCGGACGTTATTCGTATGATGAACTATTGGGCGACGGCAAACCGGAAAAATTCGCGCGCGAGGCCTTGCGCGCCGCGCTGCTGAATCTCGAAGCGGTCGATGCGCCGGCGGGCGTGATGCCGGTGGTGCTCGGCAACGGCTGGACCGGCGTGCTGTTGCACGAAGCGGTCGGCCACGGGCTGGAAGGCGATTTCAACCGCAAGGGCACTTCGACCTACGCCGGACGCATGGGCCAGCGCGTGGCGTCGCCGGGCGTGACGATTGTCGACGACGGCACGCTCGCCGGTCGTCGCGGTTCGCTCAACATGGACGACGAAGGCACGCCGACCCATTGCACGACGCTGATCGAGGACGGCGTGCTCACCGGCTACATGCAGGACACGCTCAATGCGCGGTTGATGGGCACTGAATCGACCGGCAACGGTCGCCGCGAGTCGTATGCGCACACGGTGATGCCGCGCATGACCAACACCTACATGCTCGCCGGAACACATTCGCCGGACGACATGATCCGCAGCGTGAAACGCGGCCTGTACGCGGTGAACTTCGGCGGCGGACAGGTCGACATCACCAGCGGCAAGTACGTGTTCTCCGCGACCGAGGCCTACCTGATCGAGGACGGCAAGGTCACCGCGCCGGTCAAGGGGGCGACGCTGATCGGCAACGGCCCGGAAACGATGCAGCGGGTGACGATGGTCGGCCACGACCTGGCGCTCGACGACGGCGTCGGCGTCTGCGGCAAGGACGGACAGTCGGTGCCGGTCGGCGTCGGCCAGCCATCGCTGTTGATCAGCGAAATGACCGTGGGTGGAACGCAGGCGTGAAAACCGCGCGCTCAGGCGTCGCTGGAATCGTCGTCGGCGACGTCGGCATCGAAGTCGTGCGGCGCGGCGCTGCCGCCCTCGAACGCGTTGCGGATCTCGCGGAACAATTCGCGGAACGCGCGCGGCGGCTTGTGGCGCGCGGCTTCGTCTTTGGCGTTGCGCACCAGCTGGCGCAGGCGCTGGCGATCGGCATCCGGATGCGCATAGACGAAGGCCGCCATCGCGTCATCGCCGCCTTCGATCAGGCGCAGGCGCCATTCCTCGGCGCGATGCATGTCGGCGACCTGGCGCTTCGAGCCCTCGCTGTGCGCATCCAGCGCGTCGCGGATCGCATCCAGCACTTCGTCGTCCTGGCGGCGCATCTGCTTGGCGAGAAAGGCAATCTGGCGCTTCTTCGCGATGTGCGAGGTGATGCGGCGGGCATCGTGCAGGTGCGGCAGCAGTTCTTCCGGGATCGGCAGCGCCGCCAACTGGCCGCTGGCGAGGCCGGTCAGGGTTTCGGCCAGTTCCAGCACGTCGAGCGCCTCGCGCCGCTGCTGGCTGCGGCTGGCGCCAAGGAATTCACCGGTTTCGGAATCGCGACCGCGCACCACATTCTCCAGTTCCAAGCATCAAGGATACGCCATTGAACACGTCCGACCTGTCCATCGCCCATCCCGGCGACGATAGCCCGCAGAAGATCGAAGCCCTGTCGGTGCTGGCACAGCGGGTGCTGGAGTTGTGCAGGACCAGCGGCGCGACCCAGGCCGAAGTCGATTGCTCGGAATCGCGGGGCTTGAGTACCTCGGTGCGGATGGGCGCCGTGGAAACGGTGGAATCGACCCGCGACCGCGGAGTCTCATTGACCGTCTATTTCGGCCAGCGCAAGGGGTCGGCCAGTACCGGCGATTTCTCCGACGCCAGCCTGGCGGCGACGGTCGAGCACGCCTGCACCATCGCCCGGTACACCGAAACAGATCCGGCCGCGGGACTCGCCGATCCGGAGCGGATGGCGCGCGAATTGCGCGAGTTCGACCAATGGCACCCGCAGCATTTCGATGCCGACGCGATGATCGCGCAGGCGCTGGCCTGCGAGCAGGCCGGTCGCGATGCCGACGCGCGCATCCGCAATTCCGATGGCTGCTCCAACTCGGCCAGCGAAAGCGTCAGCGTCTATGCCAACTCGCACGGCTTCATCGGCCATGAGCGCGAGACCCAGTACAGCCTGTCGTGCGCGTTGATCGCGGGCGAGGGCGACGGCATGCAGCGTGACGGCTGGTATACCGCCGCACTGCGGCCCGATGCGCTGGAGTCGGCGCAAGCGGTCGGTCGTCGTGCAGCCGAACTCACGGTCGCGCGCCTTGATCCGCGCGGATTGCCGACGGGTTCGCTGCCGATCGTGTTCACGCCGGAAGTCGCGCGCTCGCTGGTCGGGCATTTCATCGGCGCGGTCTCGGGTGGCGCCTTGTATCGCCACGCCAGCTTCCTGGTCGACCACGCCGGCAGGCAGGTGTTCCCGGACTGGGTGTCGATGGTCGAACAGCCGCACCTGATGGGCGGCTTCCGCTCGACCTCGTTCGATGCCGAAGGCACCGCGACGCAGACCTCGCCGCTGGTCGCCAATGGCGTGTTGCAGCGCTATGTGCTCGGAAGTTATTCGGCACGCAAGCTGGGTTTGCAGAGCACGGCAAACGCCGGCGGCATCTACAACCTGGATGTCGCGGGCAATGTCGACGGCCTTGAAGCCATCATCGCCAACCTGCCGCGCGCCCTGCTGGTCACCGAATTGATGGGGCAGGGCGTCAACACCGTGACCGGCGACTATTCGCGCGGCGCGGCCGGCTACCTGATCGAGAACGGCAAGCGCGTGCATCCGGTCGATGGCGTGACCATCGCCGGCAACCTGCGCGACATGTTCATGGCGGTCGAGGCGATCGGCCGCGACATCGATCCGCGCTCGTCCACCCGCATGGGTTCGTTGCTGGTCGGGAAGATGACCGTCGCCGGCGGCTGAAGCGGCCGGTTGGCCCGGTCGCCTGGCTGGCGTACCATCGACTCAAACCAATATCGAGAGGGGCAACGATGGACGAACAGACGACGACCGCCGGGACATCCGGAATCAGCGCAGACGAGCGGCAGTGGGGGATGATCGCGCATCTGTCGGCATTGGCAGGGCTGATCGTGCCGTTCGGCCATCTGCTTGGCCCGCTGATCGTGTGGCTGGTGAAGAAGGACACGATGCCCTTCGTCGACGATCAGGGCAAGGAAGCGTTGAACTTCCAGATCACCCTGTCGATCGCGTTGTTCGTCTGTTTCCTGTTGATCTTCGTGGCCATCGGGATCGTGCTGATGCCGCTGGTCGGCCTGGCGGGCCTGGTACTTGCCGTCATCGCCGGGATCAAGGCCAATGAAGGCGTGGCGTACCGCTACCCATTCACCTTGCGCCTCATCAAGTGACAAACCCGTAATGTCGTAGACGCGCGTCAACCCGTTGCGGTTGGCGCGCGTTCCCGTGGCAGGTACTTCCACGAGTCCTGCCATGGCGCAGCCCGTCGCTGTAATCACTGCCGTCAATCGCTTCGGGCTGGGTGCGCGCCCGGGCGAGCTTGCCGATGCCGCGAGCGATCCGCATGGCTGGTTGTTGTCGCAACTGTCCGCGGGGGCCGAAGTCCTTCCCGATGCCTTGCCGAACAGCCTGGACTACCTGCGCCAGGAGGGCACCGTGCGCGACCTGCGCAAGATGGCGAAGGATTCGAACGGCGACATGATGGCGCAGCAGGCGGCCAAGGACGCCGAGAAAGACCTGCGCCAACGCATCCGTCAGGAAATCGCCCTGCGCCAGCAGGTCGCGGTGGTCACCGCGCGCAGCTTCCCGGAGCGCATCGTCCGCTTCTGGTCGAACCACTTCGCCATTTCCACCGACAAGAACATCGCGGCGTCGTTCGCCGCGCCGATGGAACGCGAGGCGATCCGTCCCCATGCCTTCGGCAAGTTCTCCGATCTGCTGCTGGCGATCGAGACGCATCCGGGCATGCTGCTCTATCTCGACAACACCCAGTCGATCGGCGTCGATTCGAAGGCGGGCATGCGCGCGCGCAATGCGCCGAATCCGAAGGCGGCGCGCCGGGGCCTCAACGAGAACCTCGCGCGCGAAATCCTCGAACTGCACACGCTGGGCGTCAACGGCGGCTATGCGCAGGGCGACGTGATCGAACTGGCGAAGGCGATCACCGGCTGGAGCCTGCAGCGTCCGCAGGATACTTCGCGCACCGGCGCGCCGTTCCAGTTCAACGCCAACACGCACGAGCCCGGCGATCGCCGCGTGCTCGGCAAACGCTATCGGGAAGAGGGCGAGGCACAGGGACGTGCCATTTTGGCGGATCTCGCGCTGCATCCGGCGACGGCACAGCACCTGTCGTTCAAGCTGGCGCGGCACTTCGTCGCCGACCAGCCACCGCCGCCGCTGGTGGCCGCGATGGCGAAGGCGTATCTCGCATCCGGCGGCGATCTGTCGACGCTCTATTCGACGATGGTGAAGCACCCGCTGGCGTGGGCGCCGACCGCGCGCAAGTTCAAGACGCCGCAGGATTTCCTGGTGTCGTCGATGCGCGCGCTGACGCTCGATGGACAGAAGGACGCCGCGCGCACGCTCGACCTGCAGGCGCGCATGGGACATCCGGTGTTCCAGCCGCGTTCGCCGGCGGGATTCGCCGATACTGCCGCCGATTGGTCCGGTCCAGATGCCTTGTTCAAGCGCGTGCAGGCGGCGCAGACGCTGGCCGACGCCGCGCCGCAGGCCAGCACCGATCCCGTGCAGCTGGCGACGCGCGCGCTCGGCGAGGGCATGGATGCGGAAACACTGCTCGCGGTGCGTCGTGCCGAATCGCCGCGCCAGGGCATCGCCCTGCTGCTGGCCAGTCCGTCCTTCCAGTGGAGAGCCTGAGATGGCCCTGAGCCGACGCCAATTCCTGATGGCGGGCGCCGCCGCATCGCTGGTCGGAACGCTTCCGAAGTTCGCGCTGGCCGCAACCTCGACGAACGACACCCGCCTGGTTGTGGTGTTGCTGCGCGGCGGCCTCGACGGACTGCATGCGCTACCGCGTCCGAACGACAACGACTACCTGCGCCTGCGCGGCGCGCTCGGCGAAGCGGCGATCAAGGATGCGCACGCGATCGATGGCGGTTTCGCACTGCATCCGTCGCTGACGTTCGCATCGCAACTGTATGCGGCGAAGGAGTTCCTGCCGATCGTCGCGGTGGCGCCGCCGTACCGCGAGCGTTCGCATTTCGAGGCGCAGGATTGCGTCGAGAACGGCACGCAGGGTCCGGGCGGGCGCAGTGGCTGGATGAACCGTTGCGTGCACGAACTTGGCGGATCGAGCGGCCTGGCGATCACCGCGGTGATGCCATTGATCATGCGCGGCAATGGCGCCGCGACCACGTGGTCGCCGCCGCTGGCGCACGCGATCGATCCGATCCTGATGCAGCGCCTCCAATTGCTATATGCGCGCGATCCGATGCTGGGGCCGGCATTCGCGCGCGCCGGCGCCGACGAGAATGACACCACCGCCAAGGCCGGCGACAAGCGCGGGCACCTCGCCGATGCGCTGGGTGCCGCCGCGCATTTCATGTCGGCGGCCGATGGCCCGCGCATCGCCTTCGTCGAGGACACCGGCTGGGATACCCACTACAACCAGGCCGGCATCCTGCAGCGCAAGCTGTTCGAGCTGGATTCCGGCCTGCAGGCGTTCAAGAGCAGCGGTGACGCGATCTGGCCGCGCACGGCGATCGTGGTCGTCACCGAATTCGGACGCACGGCTGCCGTCAACGGCACCAATGGCACCGACCACGGCACCGGTGGCGTCGCCTTCCTCGCCGGTGGCGCGGTGAATGGCGGACGCATCGGCGGGACATGGCCGGGGCTCGCCAATTCGCAGCTCAACCAGCAGCGCGACCTGCTTGCGACCAGCGACATGCGCGGGCTGTTCAAGGGCGTGCTGGAGTCGCACCTGGGCGTATCCGCGGCCGCCAGCGATGCTCGCGTGTTCCCGGCCAGCACCGATGTCGCGTCGATGCGCGGGCTGATCCGCGCTGCCTGAACGCGACGAAAGTCACTCCCACCTCCGTCACTTGTTGCCGGGCGGGGCGATCACCATAGTGATGCCGTCATCCTGTCGGATTGGAGTCTGGAGATGGACACGATCGAACAAGCCACGGTGCACGATGCCGCCGATCGCCAATGGGCGGCGGGCGTGCACGTGGGCGCGTTGCTGGCCGCATTCTTCACCCACTGGTTCGCCGGCGTGGCCGGTGCGCTGGTGGCGCTGGGCGTGTGGGCGCTGGTACGCGACCGCCATCCGTTCGCGGCCGAACACGCCAAGGAAGCGCTCAACTTCAACATCACCATGTTCCTCGGCGCCTGCGCGGCGATCCTGATCGGCATCGTGCTGGTTGGCGCCACCGTGGTCACGCTCGGCATCGGCGCGCTGGTCACCGTTCCGGCCGGACTGTTGTTGCTGGCCGTGTTCGGGGCAGGTGCGTTGATGTGGCTGGTGTGCTCGATCCTCGCCGCGATCGCGGCCTGGGAAGGCAAGCCCTATCGCTATCCGTTCTCGCTGCGGCTTGTGAAGTAACCGCGCAGTTTCAGCGATCGCGCTCGATCACCTGGCGCGCGATCGCACGCAGCGCATCGGCGCGCTGGTCGAAGCCGGCCAGCGCGTCGTTCATTGCAGCCGCGAGTTCCTGCAGGCGTTGCCGCGAGGCATCGACGCCGAGCAGGGCGGGAAAGGTCGATTTCTGCTGTTGCAGATCCTTGCCCGCGGTCTTGCCCAGCGTGGCGCTGTCGCCTTCGATGTCGAGCAGGTCGTCGCGGATCTGGAAGGCGAGGCCGAGCGCATCGGCGTAGCGATCGAGCGCCTCGAGTTGCGCATCGTTCGCGCCGCCGGCAAACGCGCCCATGCGCACCGCCGCACGCAGCAGCGCACCGGTCTTGAGCGCATGCAGGCGTTCCAGCCCGGCGATCGACAGCGCGTCGGCGGCGCCGGTCGCCTCGAGGTCGAGCATCTGCCCGCCGCACATGCCGTCGATGCCGGACGCGTGCGCGAGTTCGCGCAGCTGCTTCACGCAGACCTCGGCGGGCACGGCGCCGTAGGCGAGGATGGTGAACGCCAGCGATTGCAGGGCGTCGCCGGCAAGGATCGCGGTGGCTTCGTCGAAGGCGACGTGCACGGTCGGTTGGCCACGGCGGAGATCGTCGTCGTCCATCGCCGGCAGATCATCGTGGACCAGCGAATAGGTGTGGAGCAGTTCCACCGCGACGGCGGCCTGTCGCGCGCGTTCGCCATCTCCACCCAGTGCATGCACGGTCGCATGCACCAGCAGCGGGCGGATGCGCTTGCCGCCGGCTTTCACCGCATGGCGCATGGCGTCGGCGAGGCGCGCGCTGGCGAACGTGTCCGAAAGGACGTGGTCGAGATCGGATTCGATGCGCGCCCGCCAGTCGGCGAGCAGCGCGGCGGGATCAGGCATCACCGTCGCGATCCGCCGAAGCATCCGGGAAGGGGCGGCCGGACTCCGGCGCCTCGAGGTCGCTGAGCAGTCGCACCCGCAATTCGGCCTGTTCCAACGCGGTCTGGCATTCGCGGTAGAGGCCGATGCCGCGCTCGTAGGCGGACAGCGATTCCTCGAGGCCGAGATTGCCTTGCTCCATCCGTTCGACCAACGCCTCGAGGGCGTCGAGCGAAGCCTCGAAGGTGGCGACCGGGGATGGATCCTGCGGCGACGATGCGGGGGATTTGCGGGCCATGGGTCGAGTTTAGCCGAGATGCCAGCACAGGCGCGCGTCGCGGTCCCCCAGCCAGCCGTGCAGGCGCGCGGAGAGCAGATCGCCCGCGGCCAGTACTTCATCACCGTCGACCAGCAGGGGCAGGCGCTCGCGCAGCCAGGGTGGCACAGCGGCCTGTTGCAGGGCGTGCTTGAGCGAATGCGAATGATCGCGACCGGGCAGGCGGATGCGTTCCCCGCCGTGGCGGGATCGCACGTGCAGCGAATGGTCGAAGGCAGGTGCGCCGACCAGTTCCAGGCGCGCGCCGTCGGCAAGTTGCAGCGGAGTGCGGCCATCCCATTCGGCGTGGAAGTCGCTGGGCAATGCCGGGCGCACTGTTTCCGCATGCAGGCGATCGCGCCAGCGCAGGATGCGCGCCTGCCGCCAGCGGTACTCGGCTTCGGCATCGGCAGGGGCAGGCAACAATTGCCGTTCGATCGCGTCGATGCCGCTTGCAGGCAATGGCGGCAATCCGGCTTCGATGACCCATTTCCGCAATACATCCGCGCGCAGCGATGCCGGTAGGCGCTGCAGTGTCGTGGCGTCGAGATCGCCGTCGTCGCGATGGCAGGCCATCAAGGCAATGCCGACGCCGCCGGCATCACGGTCCATCGTTCCCGCGGCCAATGACGCGCTGCGTGCAAATGTCGTCGATGCCTGTGGCCATCGCTGCCGCAACAACGGCATCACTTCGTTGCGCAGGAAGTTGCGATCGCAAGCAGCGCCGGCATTGGACGGATCCTCGATCCACGCCAATCCATGCCTGTTCGCGTACGCAAGGATGTCCGAGCGCGGCGTGTCCAGCAGCGGACGCCACAACCAGCCATTTTCGTATCGTCGCCAGGCTCGCATCGCCGACAGGCCATCGGTTCCGGAGGCGCGCAGCGCCCGCAGCAGGAAGGTTTCCGCCTGGTCGTCGCGATGATGGGCGAGCGCCAGCACTCCGCCATCCTGCAGCCCCACCGCGAATGCAGCATGGCGCGCGACGCGTGCCGCGCCTTCCAGCCCGAGTCCGGAATCGCGATCGACGTCGACGCGGACGATTTCCAGCGGCACATCGAGTGACGCGCACAACGCGGCGCAATGTTCCGACCACGCATCGGCATCGGGATGCAAACCGTGGTGGACATGGATGGCGCGGAGGCTGGGGATGCTGCCGCGTAGGCGATGCAGCAGGGCCGTCGAATCGAGGCCACCGCTTAACCCGACCACCACGGAGGTCGTGGCGGTGTCGATGGCGGAAGGGATCAGCGGCAGTTCGGCATTCGATGGCATCGCTGCACCGTGCCGCGATTCAATTGTTCTCGAACGCCCCGTAACCGCGCAGGCGCTGGTAGCGGCGTTCCAGCAGCTCGTCGACCGACAGCGCGTCGAGCGTGGCCAGTTCGTTGAGCAGGATCGCCTTGAGGCGCTTCGCGGTCTGCTGCGGATTGCGCTGCGCACCGCCGATCGGTTCGCGCACGATCTTGTCGATCAGGCCCAGCGCCTTCAGCTTCGGCGCGGTGATCGCCATCTGCTCGGCGGCTTCCTTGGCCTTCGAGGCGTCCTTCCACAGGATGGCAGCGCAACCTTCCGGCGAGATCACCGAATAGGTGCCGTATTCGAGCATCAGGGTGCGGTCGCCGACGCCGATCGCCAGCGCGCCGCCGGAACCACCTTCGCCGATCACGGTGCAGATGATCGGCACGCGAAGTTCGGCCATTTCCATCAGGTTGCGGGCGATCGCTTCCGACTGGCCGCGTTCTTCCGCGCCGATGCCGGGATAGGCGCCAGGGGTGTCGATGAAGGTGAAGATCGGCAGCTGGAAGCGTTCGGCCAGCTTCATCAGGCGCAGCGCCTTGCGATAGCCCTCCGGACGCGGCATGCCGAAATTGCGGCGGACCTTGGACTTGGTGTCGCGGCCCTTCTGGTGGCCGATCACCATCACCGGGCGGCCGTCGATGCGGGCGAGGCCACCGACGATCGCGGCGTCGTCGGCGAAGGCGCGGTCGCCGGCCAGCTCCTGGAATTCGTCGCAGATCACCTTGACGTAGTCCAGGGTATACGGGCGCTGCGGATGGCGTGACATCTGCGAGATCTGCGCCGGGCTGAGGTCGCGGAAGATCACGGCGGTGCGCTGGCGCAGCTTTTCCTGCAGCGCGCGCACTTCGTTGTCGACATTGACCCCCGGGCCGGCGCTGGCCTGGCGCAGTTCCTGGATTTTCGCTTCCAGATCGGCGATGGGTTGCTCGAAATCGAGGTAGTTCGGGTTCATGGAGTCATCGGGTGAAACAAGGCGGACAGTCTAGCGGATGACGATGACAGGGCCGGACGGTGGCGTCCGGAAACCCGGTCAGCCGACGTCGGGGCGGGCCTGCAGCCAGGGCTTGTCGAGGACCAGGGCGACCCCGCGCACGCCGGGTTGGGCCTTGAGCGCGGCGGCGAGGCCGGCGCTGACGCGGATGGCGTTGGGCCCGTCGAGGTCGATGGCGCCACGGGCACCCTCGCGGAGCATTTCCAGGCGGATCGGGGTGGAGCCGGGGCGGTGTTCGGCGAAGGCCTGGTCCAGCGCCTGCAGCGCGCCGGGCACGCGCAGGTCCATGCGCACGGTGAGCTTGCGCGCGGCGTTCGGGCACAACAGCTCGAAGTCCCAGCAGCGGCGCGCGCGCAGGCTGTAGCCGCCGCTGAATTCGTCCTCGCGCAGGCCGCCCTCGATCACCAGGATGCGGTCGCGGGTGAGCAGGGCCGAATATTCGGTCAGCGCTTCCGAGAAGAACATCACCTCGATGCGACCGGCGCCGTCTTCCAGCGTCACGAAGGCCTGCGATTCACCGCGCTTGCGCAGCGCGACCACCTGGCCGGCCAGCACCACGGTTTTCTCCGGACGCCAGCCGCGTTTTTCCTCGTTGCTGCGGTTGGCCCAGATCGCGTCAAGATCGTTGAGGCCGTGGCCAACCAGCGCCTTCAGCGCGTCGCGATAGGGATCGATGGGATGGCCGGAGAGATAGGTGCCGAGCGTTTCGCGTTCGCCTTCCAGCTTGCGCGACAGCGGCCAGTCCACCACTTCCGGCAATTCGATGCGCAACGGCGCGGCGTTGCCACCTCCGCCGAACAGCGAATCCTGTCCGGTCTCGCGTTCGCGCGCCTGCTGTTCGGTGGCCTTGAGCGCTTCCGGCAGCTGGGCGAGCAGGCTGGGGCGGTTGACCCCGAGCGCATCCATCGCGCCGGCGTTGACCAGTGCTTCCACCGCGCGCCGGTTGAGCTTGCTCATGTCGACGCGCTGGCAGAAGTCGAGCATGTCGGTGAACGGGCCGCCGCGCCGGCATTCGTCGGCGATCGCTTCGCAGGCGTTCTGGCCGACGCCCTTCACCGCGCCGAGGCCATAGCGAATGGTCCTGGCATCCACCGCTTCGAACATGTAGCGCGAGGCGTTGACGTCGGGCGGCAGCACGCTGAGGCCGATCGTGCGCGCTTCGTCGAGAAAGCCGACCACCTTCTCGGTCTTGTCCATGTCGGAGGACAGCACCGCGGCCATGAATTCCGCCGGGTAATGGGTCTTCAGCCACGCCGTCTGGTAGCTCACCAGCGCGTAGGCGGCGGCGTGCGACTTGTTGAAGCCATAACCGGCGAATTTTTCCAGCAGGTCGAAGATCGGGCCGGACACGCGCGATTCGAGGCCGTGGTGCGTCTTCGCGCCTTCCTCGAACTTGATGCGTTCCTTCGCCATTTCCTCGGGCTTTTTCTTGCCCATCGCGCGGCGCAGCAGGTCGGCGCCGCCGAGCGAGTAGCCGGCGAGGATCTGTGCGGTCTGCATCACCTGTTCCTGGTACACCACCACGCCGTAGGTCGGGCTGAGCACCGGTTCCAACAGGGGGTGCGGATACTTCACCTCGGCGCGACCGTGCTTGCGCTCGATGAAGTCCGGGATCAGGTCCATCGGGCCCGGGCGATACAGCGACACCAGGGCGATCAAGTCGTCGAAGCGGTCGGGCAGGGCGCGTTTCAGCAGTTCGCGCATGCCACGCGATTCGAACTGGAACACCGCGACGGTGTCGCCGCGCGCGAACAGTTCGTAGGTTTTCGCGTCGTCGAGCGGAAGCTTGGTGATGTCGAGCGGTGTTTCGTCCTTCGGCTTGCGCGCATTGATCGCCTTCACCGCCCAATCGACGATGGTGAGCGTGCGCAGGCCGAGGAAGTCGAACTTCACCAGGCCGACCGCTTCGACGTCGTCCTTGTCGAACTGCGTGACCGGGTTGCGGCCTTCGCCACCGCCGGCGTGTTCCGCGAACAGCGGGCAGAAGTCGGAGAGCGGCGACGGCGAGATCACCACGCCGCCGGCGTGCTTGCCGGCGTTGCGCGGAAGATCCTCGAGCTTGAGCGCAAGGTCGATCAGGTCACGGACATCATCTTCCGATTCGTAGCGGCCGATCAGTTCGTCGCTGCGCCATGCGTCGTCCTTTTGCGCCTTCTCGGTGCGACCAAGCGCGTCTTCCAGGCCGACGCCGAGGGTCATCGGGATCAGCTTGGCGACGCCGTCGACGAAGCCGTAGGGGAAGCCGAGCACGCGCCCGCTGTCGCGCACCACGGCCTTCGCCGCCATGGTGCCGTAAGTGATGATCTGGCTGACGCGATCGCGGCCGTACTTCGCTGCGACGTAATCGATCACCTCGTCGCGGCGATCCATGCAGAAGTCGATGTCGAAGTCGGGCATCGACACGCGTTCCGGATTGAGGAAGCGCTCGAACAGCAGGTCGTAGGGAATCGGATCGAGGTCGGTGATGCCGAGCGACCACGCCACCAGCGACCCGGCGCCGGAACCGCGACCCGGTCCCACCGGAATGCCGTGATCCTTGGCCCAGTTGATGAAGTCGGCCACGATCAGGAAGTAGCCGGGGAAGCCCATCTTGATGATGACGTCGAGTTCGCGGTCGAGGCGTTCGCGATAGCTCGCGGCATCGTGGCCTTCGGCCGGTGCCTGCTGTTCGAGGCGTGCGCGCAGGCCGGCGTGGGCCTGGCCGCGGATCCAGCTGTCCAGGGTTTCGTCGGACGGCACCGGGAACGCCGGCAGGTAATAGGTGCCGAGGCGCAGTTCGAGGTTGCAGCATTCGGCGATGGCGAAGGCGTTGTCGATCGCGTCGGGAATGTCGGCGAACAGTTCCGCCATCGCTTCGCCGGATTTCAGCGACTGTTCCGGCGAATACAGGCGCGGGCGCTTGGGATCGTCGAGCACGCGGCCCGTGGCGATGCAGACGCGGGCCTCATGCGCGTCGAAATCGTCGGCATCGAGGAAGCGCACGTCGTTGCTGGCGACCACCGGGATCGAATGCCGTCCGGACAGGTGCAAGGCGTAGGCGTTGAACGCGTCCTCGTGCGGGCGCTGGGTGCGCGTGAGCGCGAGATTCAGGCGATCGCCGAACAGGCGTTGCAGGCGTTCGACTTCGGCCTGCGCGTGTTCGTCGCGGCCGCCGAGCAGGGCGGCGCCGACCGATGAGTCGCGACCGGCCAGCGCGAACAGGCCGGACAGGTTCTCGTCGTCCAGCCAGCCGCTGTCGATGCCGACGCCGTCCTGGCGATGACCGTGCATCCAGGCGCGGGTCAGCAGGCGCGACAGCGCGAGATAACCGGCGTGATCGCGGCAGAGCAGGGTGAGCTGGCTGCTGGCGCCTTCGGGGTCGACCACGGTGACATCGGCACCGGCAATCGGCTTGAGGCCGGCGCCTTCCGCCAGCTTGTAGAACTTCACCAGCGCGAACAGGTTGTTGCGGTCGGTGATCGCCACCGCCGGCAGGCCGAGTTCCACGCAGCGCCGCACCAGTCCGTCGAGGCGGATGGTGGAATCGATCAGCGAATATTCGCTATGCAGCTGCAGATGGGCGAAACGGGCCGACATGCGCTCCCTGGGGCGCAGACGCGCCGAGATCAGGGATCAGGGTAGGGTCGCGGGCGGGCCGGGACAAGGCTTGACATGGGGCGGATCCCGCGGCGCCCGGAACCGGATCTCAGAGCAGCTGGCCCTGCACGATCAGCGTCTCCCGGACCGGTGCGAAGCTGCGGCGGTGCTGCGGACAGGGCCCGTGCTGGCGCAGCGCGGCGAGGTGTTGCGGGCTGCTGTAGCCCTTGTGGCCGTCGAAGCCGTATTCGGGGTATTGCCCATGCAGCGCGACCATCAGGCGGTCGCGGGTGACCTTGGCCAGGATCGAGGCCGCCATGATCGCCCGGCAGCGCGCGTCGCCCCCGATCCACGCCTCGGCCGGGCAGGGCAGGCCCTTGGGCAGGGCGTTGCCGTCGATGCGCGCGATATCGCAATGGACGGCCACGGCTTCCAGCGCGCGGCGCATGCCGGCCATCGTCGCCTGGTAGATGTTGATGCGGTCGATTTCCTCGACCTCGATTTCGATCACGCTCCAGGCCAGCGCGCGTTCGATGATGCGCGGATACAGCGCTTCGCGGCGACTGGCGCTGAGCTGCTTGGAATCGTCGAGGCCGTTCACCGGCGTGCGGCCGGGCGGGAACACCACGGCCGCCACTACCAGCGGGCCGGCGAGCGGGCCGCGACCGGCTTCGTCCACGCCAGCGATGCGCAGCGCGGCGTACGATTCGGGCGCGATCGCGGCGTTCATGGCGGTGGAGCTTGCCCGACCAGCTCCGCAATCGCGTTCGCCGCCTGCCTGGAAGCGTCACGACGCAGCTCTTCATGGATGCGCAGGAATTCGGGCTCGACTGCGGCGAACGCCGCCGGGTCGCGCAGCCAGCGCAACAGTTCGGTCGAGAGACGCTCAGGCGTGCAATCGTCCTGCAGGCATTCCGGCACCAGTTCGCGGTTCGCGAGGATGTTGGGCAGGCTGACGAAGCGCGATTTCAGCAGGCCGAATAGCTTGACGATGCGATAGGTAGCCGGCGCGATGCGATGGCCGATCACCATCGGGCGTTTGGCCAGCATCGCTTCCAGCGCGGCAGTGCCCGACGCCAGCAGCACCACGTCGCCGGCGATCATCGCCTGCTGCGCCTGGCCGTCGAGAATGCGGGCGCGTGCGTGCGCCAGTGGTGTTTGCCGCAGCTGCGATTCGATCGCGCGTTTGCAGTGTTCGTCCGCCGCAGGGATCAGGACTTCAAGACCGGGGAGTTGCGCGCCAACCCGATCCGCGGTGTCCAGGAAGGTCGGCAACATGCGCGCGATCTCGCCCATGCGCGATCCCGGCAACAGCGCGAGCACCGGACCATCACCGGTGACATCGAGCTCACGACGCGCGGTATTGCGATCGGTTCGCAGTGGCATCGAGTCGGCCAGCGGATGGCCAATGAAGCGGGCATCGACGCCGTGCTTCGCGTAGATCGGCGGCTCCATCGGGAACAGGCAGAGCACGCGATCCGCGCTGTTGCCGATTTTTTCCGCGCGCTCCTCGCGCCAGGCCCAGATCGACGGGCTGACATCGTGCACGGTGCGCACGCCGCGCGCCTTCAGCCATTTCTCCACGCCGAGATTGAAGTCGGGTGCGTCGATGCCGATGAAGACGTCGGGCTTCCAATCCAGCACGCGTTGGCGGAAATCGCGGCGCAGGCGCAGCAATCGCGGCAGATGGCGCAGCACTTCGGCCAAGCCCATCACGCTGAGTTCGGAGGCGTCCCACCACGAAGCGACACCGGCAGCGCGCATCTTCGGTCCGGCGATGCCGGCGAACTCCGCATTCGGGAAACGTTCGCGCAGCGCGCGCACCAGGTCGGCGCCGAGCAGGTCGCCCGAGGCCTCGCCGGCGCACAGGGCGATGCGCAGCGGCGCCGTCATCGCAGCAGCGGTCGTTCGCCGCGTTCGATGAAGTCGAGGAAGGCGCGGACGTCGTCGCTGTCGGTGGCCATCCCGGCGATTTCCGCCTTGGCGTCTTCGAGTTTTGCGTCGCCGAGATACAGCGCGCGGTAGGCGCGCTTGATCGCGGCGATCCGCGTCGCGTCGAAACCGCGGCGCTTGAGGCCTTCGCTGTTGATGCCGCGGGCGCGCGCGTATTTCTCCTGCGCCACCATCAGGAACGGTGGCACGTCGCCGTTGACGAAGGCGCCCATGCCGATGAAGGCGTGGTCACCGATGCGGCAGAACTGGTGGACGCCGGCGAAGCCGCTGAGGATCACCTGGTCGCCGACCACGACGTGGCCGGCCAGCGTCGCGTTGTTGGAGAACACGCAGCCGTTGCCGACGATGCAGTCGTGGGCGATGTGCACGTAGGCGAGCAGCCAGTTGTCGTTGCCGACGCGGGTGATGCTGCCGCCGTCGCCGGTGCCGCGGTTGATGGTGAC
>JASLDW010000024.1 GCA_030151365.1 Lysobacter sp.
CCGCGACTTGCGCAGGTTGAAGAACAGCTTGCGCTGCGCCTTGGTGGTCGCGACCTTGACGATGCGCCAGTTCTTGAGGATGAACTCGTGCATCTCGGCGCGGATCCAGTGCACCGCGAAGCTGACCAGGCGCACGCCGACATCGGGGTCGAAGCGCTTGATCGCCTTCATCAGGCCGATGTTGCCTTCCTGGATCAGGTCGCCGAGCTGCAGGCCGTAGCCGTTGTAGCCACGCGCCACGTGCACCACGAAGCGCAGGTGGGCGAGGATCAATTCCTGGGCGGCGGTCAGGTCGTTGTGGTCGCGCAGGCGGGCGGCGAGCGCGCGCTCGTCATCGGCGCTGAGCATCGGAACCTGATGCACGGCGGAAATGTACGCGTCGAGGGAGCCCAGCGGGCTGGGCAGCGTGAGCGCGGTGCTCGTTGCGCGGGTGACCGGCACCCGCGTGGGGGTCATTGCAGTCATGGGCGAATCTTAGCAGTCCGGTGTGATGAGTGCCAAACGACCATACGGTCCCGTTTTCTGGCGTTCAGGGACAGGGAAAACCCGGACACCGGCAGCCACGTATTCCCTATGGGGACGACATGGACAAGATGCAATGGTGGCGAAAGGTCCCCTGCACATCGCCGGCGTAGCGTGGCGCTGCTCATCCCTCTCACCGGAGTTTCCATGAAACACCCGATCCTCGCTTCCCTGATGTCACTGGCGCTGTTCGCCGCCGTGCCGGCCATGGCCCAGACCGCCGCTCCCGCCGGCTCAACCGGCCAGTGCAAGGACGGCAGCTATACCTCCGCCAGCTTCAAGATGGGCGCCTGTCGCGGCCACAAGGGCGTCCAGTCCTGGTTCGGCGAGAAGGTCGCCACCGGCACGGCGTCCGGAAGTGCTGCCACGACCTCCTCCGGCGGCAAATCCACATCCACCAAGGTCAAGGCCGGCACCTCGGCAAGCGTGAGCACCCCGGTGGCCTCGACCACTGCGTCCACCAGCGCCACGGCCAGCGCCGGCGCCACCGGTCTGTGCAAGGACGGCACCTCGACCAATGCGGCGTCCAAGTCCGGCGCCTGCCGTGGCCACAAGGGCGTGCAGGAGTGGTACGGCGGTGCAGCCACAACGACCAAGCCTGCCAGCGGCAAGGGCATCGGTAGTGCAGGCATGAAGAACGCTGCTGCCACCACGCCAGCCGCTGCTCCGGCACCTGCGCCCATGGCGGCACCGGCACGCCCGGCGCCGGTCGCGACGACGACTGCACCGGCACCCGCGGCTGCCCCGGCCGCACGCGCACCGCGCGCCATGCCAACCCCGGGCCCGGTGGCTGCCGGTGGCGGCAATGGCCAGGTCTGGGTCAACTTGAAGACCAAGGTCTACCACTGCCAGGGCGACCGCTGGTATGGCACCAGCAAGGACGGCCAGTACATGAGCGAGAGCGCCGCTGTCGCGGCGGGCGCGCGTGCGTCGCGCGGCAAGACCTGTGGCGCGAAGTAAAACGCTCGAATCCCGGCAAAACGAAAAACGCGGCCAGTGGCCGCGTTTTTTCATCCGGACCAATCGCCGGAGATCAGGCGCGGCGCTCGATCGAACTGATCGCACCATCGTCATCGTGGTGGACCACGCAGATGCGGCTGTCGCGGCCATCCTGCAATTCCTGACGCGGCACCTGCAGGCGGCGCGCCTCGTCTTCCAGCGTTTCCGTGACCGGCACCGGCGCCGGCTTGCGATTGGGAATCAGGCTCCACAGCAGCAACAGCGCACAGGTGCCGAACACCAGCAGCGCCGAATGCGTCAGCGACACCGGGGTGATGGTGTCGATCGCTTCCTGCGCGGCAAGATCCCAGTCCACGTGCAGACGATGGGCTTCGCGCAGGGAGCGGAAGGCGACGCGGAACGCCGGGATCCACAGCAGGATCCAGCCGATCCACACCAGCAGCGTCGCGCCGTCCGACACCAGCCTGCGCCCGCGCCCGAGTTCGCGGCGGGCATTGATGATCGGCGGTCGGGAGCGCGGTTCAGCCATGCTCGCTACCTCCACGCTTCATGTGGACGCCACGGTCGGGACTGACCCAGCGCGCGCGCTTGCCCTCGCCCATCATCCACGCCTTGGGGAAGGCGACCACGGTGGCTGCGGTGTTGATCAGCCAGAACATCAGCGGATACCACACCATCCAGTAGTAGTTGCGACCGAGTCCGTGCTCGTAATGGCTGTCCAGCCACTTGCTCACGGCGAACTGCAGCAGGCAGGTGAAGGCCAGGAACACGCTGCTGTACTGCGGGATCAGTGGCGAGCCGATGCCCGGGAACCAGTCGTCGGGCAGCACGTAACCGAGCAGCCACACCACCACCATCGCCAACATCACGTAGGCCCAGGCCAGGCTCAGCACCAGTTCCAGCAGCAACGGCCACAGGCGGTTCTGGCCGGGATGGAAGATCACGCCGAGATTGCGGCGAAGCACCTGCGCGCCACCGGTGGCCCAGCGCAGGCGCTGTTTCCACAACCCCTTGAGCGTTTCCGGCATCAGGATCCACACCAGCGCATGCGGTTCGTAGCGCACGTCCCAGCCGCCGCGCTGCAGGCGCCAGGTGATGTCGATGTCTTCGGTCAGTGCATCGGGATTCCAGTAGCCGACCTGGCGCACCGCCGAGCGGCGGAACGCGGTGATCACGCCGGAGACGGTGAACAGCGCGCCGAACACGCGTTGCGCGCGCTTGATCATGCCGACGATCGATGAGAACTCGCCAACCTGCACGCGCCCGAGCAGGGTCGAGCGGTTGCGGATGCGCGGATTGCCGGTGACCGCGGCGACGCGCGGATTGTCGAAATGACGCACCATCCAGTACGCCGCATGCGGATCGAGCAAGGCGTCGCCGTCGATGCAGATGAGAATGCGATGGCGCGCCAGCATCGCGCCGGCCTGCAGGCCCATCGCCTTGCCCTGGTTGCGCGCGAGATGCACCACGCGCAGGCGCGGATTGTCGGCGACCATGGCGTCGAGGATCGCGCCGGTATCGTCCTTGCTGCCATCGTTGATGGCGATGACTTCGAAGTCGGGGTAGTCGAGCTTCAGCGCCTGCCCGATCGTCTCTGCCGCGTGCGGGCCTTCGTTGTAACAGGGGATCAGCACGCTGACGCCGGGGGCGTCGGCAGGAATCGGCGGATGCTCGAACGACGGCTCGCGGCGCTCAATGCGCCAGTAGAACAGGATGGCCCCGAGCATCCACAGGTAGGACATGAACAGCGGGTAGTAATAGACGAACCCCTGCAGCGTCAGCCAGGCCGTGGGCAGGAACGCCTGGAACGAGCCCGGGATCACTGATCGTCCTCCTCGTCGTCCTGCGGGTTGAGCTTGCTGTCGAGCACCGGCTTGAGCAGCGCCGCATCGGGCACGTTGTTGAAGACGTTGTCGGGATAGTAGCCGACGTGCTTCACGCCCATGCCGTAGAGCATGCGGATGGTGTCAGGCAATTCGTTCGGCGGCAGCGGCGCGTCATCCTTGCGCCAGTCCACCGACTGCAACTCGAACACGGTGTGGTTGATGCCGTGCGGCACCGCCTTCACCTTCGCCACCATGTCCTTGTAGAACTTCTGCGGGTCCGCAGCCTGCTCCATGTAGGGCATGACCATGATCGCGGTGTAGTCGTAGCGCTGGATCGACTTGCGCAGGTTCTGCGCGTACCAGGTCTCGGCCTCGGGATTCAGCGCGACCTGCGCGTAGAGGTTGCGCGCGGTCAGCAGGCCCGGTTGTTCGGCGCGCACGGTGGCGGCCACGTCCTGCGCGAAGCCGTCGAGGAAATCGGTCTTGCGCTCGCTCCACTTCAGCAGCAACGCATGGTCCTCGCGCAGCTTGGGCAGCGGCTGCGGCAGGCCCCAGGCGCGATACTGCTTCTTCGCCCAAT
The DNA here is from genome assembly GCA_030151365.1 of Lysobacter sp. Lineage (GTDB taxonomy): Bacteria > Pseudomonadota > Gammaproteobacteria > Xanthomonadales > Xanthomonadaceae > Solilutibacter. The sequence continues at coordinate 3,889 of JASLDW010000024.1, forward strand.
TGCTGCCGTCCTCGTAGTCGGACAGGGTGACGTCGTCGTGGAAGAGGATGCCGTCGAAGGTCGCCTGGCGGCCGAGGTCTTCGTAGATGTCCTTCACCCATTTGCGCACGCGCGGCGAGAAGGGCGTGAGTCGCGGATAGCCCATCGCCAGGTGGTTGGCCTTGTTCGGCAGGGTCACCACCACGTCTTTCGACACCGGATCGCTGGCCGGCGGCTGCCACGCCAGCAGCGGCATCCACGCGAACACGCGCTTCACCTGCGTGCGCGTCAGCAACTGCCAGGCGACGCGGTTGAACAGGTCGGCGCGCATCGGCATGTGGCGGTTGGGGAAATACACCGCATCGGCGGCGCCATTGGCGTCGGGATCGGCGAAGGCCTGCAGGTAGACGATGTTGATGCCGAGGCGCTGCACGCGGTCGAGCAGCTTGCCGAGGTTGGCCTCGGTCTGCTCGGGATCCTTGTCGTAGATGTAGTCGAGATCGATCTGCGCAACCTTGGCGGCGCGGCCCTGGTCGAGCACGTTGCGTTCGCGCACGTGCAGCAGGTGGGCCAGCACTTCCGGCGTGGTGTCGCCCATGATGAGTTCGCGACGCAGCGCCGACAGCGGCGTCGCCGCGCTGTTCGGGCCGTCGTCGAGATTGAGGCCAAGCGGCATGCCGGCCTGTTCGGCGATCTTGCTGACGTCGGCGTTGTAGCGGCCATACGGCCACACCATCACCCGCGGCGCCTTGCCCAGTCGCTTGCTGATCAGCGCACGGTTGCGGGCGAAATCGCGGCGGATGCGCGCGCGGTATTCGTCCACCGTTTCATAGCGCTGCTGGTCGGGCACCCATTGCAGCGCGGTCGCCGCCGGCTGGCGGTTGCCCTGCGGATTGGCGAGGATGCCGCGATGGAGGTCGAAACTGTGGCTGGCCACCTCGACCAGGCCGCTGTCCTGCATCTTCTTCAGCTCGCCCCATGCCATCAGTTCGTTGCGCGGCAGCGGACGCCCGTCGAAATCGAAGTCCTTGCCTTCCGGCACTTCCAGCCAGTGGCCGACCAGCGCCACCACCGCCGGGATCTTCTCGCGCTTGAGGATCGGCCACGCGTTCTTGTAGACCGATTCATAGCCGTCGTCGAAGGTCATCAGCACCGGCTTGGCCGGCAGCGGCTTCTTCTTGGCACGGGCATCGAGGATGTCCTGCACCGAGACGAAGTTGTAGCCATTCGTCTTCAACCACTTCAGCTGCCTTTCCAGCAATGCCGGCGGCACTGCGTAGGACGGCGTCAGCGCGTCCTTGCGTTCGGCGATCTCGTGGTAGCACAGCACGGTGACTTCCGGCGGCACGATCGCGGCGCGCGCAATGGCACCGACCGCGCACAGGCAGGCGATGGCGAGGAACTGCAGGGAACGGAGGACGGCCGGGACGCGGGGCATGCGCAGCTCAACGGGAACCAACGGTCATTCTAGGCCGTGGCGGCCTTCCGTCGGCATTAAATGACTGTCATGTCCTCAGGCCTTGCCCGTGGGCAGCGACCAGTCGATCGGCGCCTGGCCGTGGCGCGCCAGGTATTCGTTCGCGGCCGAGAAATGGCCGCAGCCGATGAAGCCGCGATGGGCCGACAGCGGCGACGGATGCGGGGCCTTGAGCACGCGGTGGCGACGCGGATCGATGACCTTGCCCTTGGCCTGGGCGTAGCTGCCCCAGAGCATGAAGACCAGCCCTTCGCGCTCGCGGTTGAGCACATCGACCACGTGGTCGGTGAAGCCTTCCCAACCGCGGCCCTGGTGGCTGCCGGCGCGGCCTTCCTCGACCGTCAGCACCGAGTTGAGCAGTAGCACGCCGCGCTCGGCCCACGGCATCAGGTAGCCATTGGCCGGACGCGGCAGGCCGAGGTCGCGGTGGATTTCCTTGAAGATATTGTCGAGCGACGGCGGGATCGGCACGCCCGGCAACACCGAGAAGCACAGCCCATGGGCCTGGCCGGGACCGTGATACGGATCCTGTCCGAGGATCACCACTTTCACCGCATCGAACGGCGTGGCATCGAAGGCGGCGAAGATGTCCTTGGGGTCGGGATGGATGCGGGCGCCGGCGCGAATGCGCTCGCGCAGGAAGGCCGACAGCGCACGCATGTCCTCGCGCTGGAACCAGTCGCCGACGCGCGCCTTCCAGGAAGGTTCGAGGCGAATGGCGTCGTTGTCCGCCATCGTCAGTGCCGGACCAACCGGGCCGCGTGCAGCTGGAACAGGATCTTGGTCACCAACAGGCGCTGCTCCACCGGCTTCAGCACCAGGTCGTTGGCGCCGGCGACCAGCAGGTCGCGCTGCTTGTCGGGATTCTCGTCGCCGGTCATCACGATGATCGGCAGCGCGCGCTTGCCGAGATGGAATTCGCCGCGCACGCGTCGCAGCACGTCGCCGCCACCAAGCGGGCCGTTGAGATAGACATCGGTGAGGATGAGATTGGCGCCCGGCGCATCGTCGCCTTCGCGATGCTCGGCGAGATAGTCGAGCGCGGCCTCGGCGCTTTCGACATGGATGAGGTCGAGGCCCTGCGCCGCGAGCATGCGCTTGATCGGCAGCGCGACGACGCGGCTGTCCTCGATGTAGAGCACGCGCGCGCCGGCGATCGGCTGCGGCTGCACGTAGCCGCGCAGGAACGCGACCAGGGCGCCGTAACCGAGCTCCTTGTCGAAGTAATCGGTGATCTCGTCGCCGAGCGTGCGCGTTTCCAGCCGATGCTGGACGTCGGACGACACCGCGATCACCGGCACGTAGGCCTGGCCCGCCGCTTCGTGCACCGCGCGCGCCACGTCCTGGCCGTCGCCGTCGGGCAGCACCAGCGAGGTGGTGACGAGATCGACCTGGCCTTCGGCGAGCGCCGTCTGCGCGCTGGCGACGCCATCGCAGGGCACCACGCTGGCGTTCGGCAACTCCTTCATCAGCACGTCGCCGATGAGCTTGCGCACCATCCGCGAGCCATCGACCACCATCACGCGCGGCGCTTCGCTGACCAGATGACGCAGATCGCGGGTTGGTACGTTCATCAGCGATCCGTCGGACGGGTCTGGCGCAGGAAGTGGCCGGTGACGATACCCGCACCCAGCCATCCCAACAAGGTCGCGGCGATGACCGCGGCCAGCGCCTGCACCGGCGTCAGCGGTTGCAGTTCGAAATGCGATCCGTAACTCGCGGCCAGCGTCGCCAGCGGCGACTGCAGGGCGATGTTGGCGGCGGTGAGCACGGCGAGCGCGAGCAGGCCGGCGCCGAGTCCGTACAACGCGCCGAGATAGAGGAACGGCCGGCGGATGAAGCCGTCGGTGGCGCCGAGCAGTTGCAGCACGCCGATTTCCTCGCGGCGCGACTGGATGTCGAGGCGCACGGTATTGCCGATCACCAGCACCGCGCCGGCGCCGAGCATCACCGCCAGCACCAGCGCCAGTCGCGCGCCGAGTTGCAGCCAGTCATCGAGGCGCTTGCGCCATACCGCGTCGTGCTGCACCAGGTCGGCTTCCGGCAACTGCTTCAGCGCATCGGCGAGCGCGATTTCATCCGACTTCGGCGTCACCACCAGCACGTTCGGCAGCGGGTTGCCATCGAGTCCGTCGAGCGCATCGCCCAGGGTGCTGCTCTTGCGCAATTCGGCGAGCCCTTCGTCGGGCGTCTTCCATGCCACGTTGCCGACATCGGCGCGCGCGCGCAGCTGTTCGGCCAGCGCGCGGGCGCGATCGACCGACGTGTCCTGCCTGAGGAAGACGCTGATCTCGCGCGAACGCTGGACGTCGCCGGTGAAGCGCTGGACGTTCTGCAGCACCAGCCACAGGCCCAGCGGCAGGGTGAAGGCGAGCGCGATCACCGCGATGGTCAGCAGCGACGCAAATGGCTTGCGCACGATGCGACCGAGGCTGGCGACCACGCTGTAGAGGTGGTGGTCGATCCAGGTCCCGACGCCGGCGCGCGGTGCTTCGACGCGCTGGTTATTCATCGGCGAGATCCTCGGGCGAAATGTCGTCGACCAGCTGGCCCTGGTTCAGCACCAACACGCGCTTCTTCATGCGCTTGACGAGGTTGAGATCGTGGCTCGCCACCAGCACGCTGGTGCCGCGCTCGGGCAGCGACGCGAACAATTCCATGATCTCGGCGGACAGCGTCGGGTCGAGATTGCCGGTGGGCTCGTCCGCCACCAGCATCCGCGGTTCGCCGATCAATGCGCGGGCGATGCCGACGCGTTGCTGTTCGCCGGCGGACAGTTGCGAGGGCAACGATTTCTCGCGACCGCCGAGGCCGAGGCGTTCGAGCTGGCTGCGCACGCGCTTGCCGATCTCGGGACGCGGCATCCCGCGCAGGATCAGCGGCAGCGCCACGTTCTCGAAGATGCTGCGGTCAGCCAGCAACTGGTGGTTCTGGTAGACCACGCCGACATCGCGCCGGTGCAGCGCGACCTTGCGACCGCGCACGTTGTGGAGATTGCGTTCGTCGAACAGCACCGCGCCGCGGTTGGGACGCTCTGCGAGCTGGATCAGCTTGAGCAGCGTGCTCTTGCCGGCGCCGGAATGGCCGGTGACGAACAGCATTTCGCCCGGTTCCACCGCGAAATTGACGTCCGCCAGCGCGTGGCGACCGCCGGGATATTGCTTGCTGACGCCGTCGAAGCGAAGAAGGCTCATGCCGGCATTATGCCGGCATCAGTGTTGTTGCGACGCTCCGCGCGTGACCAGGCGGCGCAGTCCCTGGCCGATGCGACCGAACAAACCCGGCTTCGCCGTTGCGGCGGCCGGATTGGATGCAGCGTGTTCATGCTTGCCGGCGGTGTTGTCGCGACGCGGCGCGCGTTGCTGCGTCGAAGCGTCCTGTTGCGGGACTGTGGCGCCATCGACCGGACGGCCCTTGCGGCGGCGGCGACGCTTGCGCGGCGCCTTGTTCGCGTCGCCTTCCGCGGCAGCGACCGAAGCCGCCGGCTTGCTGGCCTGCTCTTCCGGACGCGGGGCACGCGGCGGACGCGGACCGCGACGCTCTCCATCGCGGCCACCTTCGCGACGACCGCCGCCAGCGCCGCCACTGCGCGAACGGCCACCGCCCCGCTTGGCCTCGTCGGCGGCGCGCGCTTCGCGGGCTTCCTTGAAGATCGTGCCGATGCTGTCGTCCTCGCCACCCGCCTCGGCGTCCGGCTTGGGACGTTCCGGGCGCGGCAGCGCGATCAGCAATTCCGGACTGACGCTGGCGCGCGGGATTTCCTGGCCGATATAGGCCTCGATGTCCGGCAGGCCCATCGCATAGCGTTCGCAGGCGAAGCTGATCGCGTCGCCCTCGGCGCCGAGGCGCGCGGTGCGGCCGATGCGGTGCACGTAGTCCTCGGCATCGAACGGCAGGTCGTAGTTGAAGACGTGGGAGACGCCGTCGATGTGCAGGCCGCGTGCGGCGACATCGGTGGCGACCAGCAGTTCGAGCTGGCCCGCCTGGAACTTCTTCAGCAGCGATTCGCGCTTTTTCTGCGGCACGTCGCCCGACAGCACGCCGACGCGATAGCCGGCCTTTTCCAATGCGCGGGCCACGCGTTCGACGAAGGCCTTGGTGTTGACGAAGACCATCGTGCGTGCGCCTTCGCTGCGCGAGAGCAGGCCGAGCAGCAGCGGCATCTTCTCGTCGTCGGCGGGGAAATACAGGCGCTGGCGCACGCGGGCGGCGGTGACCGTCTCCGCTTCCACCACCAGCTTCTCGGGCTCGTTCATGTGCTCGTAGGCGAGCTCGAGCACGCGATGGCTGAGCGTCGCCGAGAACAGCAGGGTCTGGCGTTCGGTGCGCGCCGGCATCCGGCGCAGCAGGAAGCGGATGTCCTTGATGAAGCCGAGATCGAACATGCGGTCGGCTTCGTCGAGGATGCAGACCTCGCAGGCGTGCAGGCTCACCACCTTGTGCTGCTTGACGTAGTCGATCAGGCGGCCCGGCGTGGCGATGATGATGTCGGCGCCGCGCTGCAGCTGCTCGCGCTGCTTGTCGTAATCGACGCCGCCATAGACCAGCGCGAACTTCAGGCCGAGGTCGGAGGCGAACTTCACCGCGTCCTTGTGGATCTGGATCGCCAGCTCGCGGGTCGGGGCGAGGATCAGCGCGCGCGGGTCTTCCGGCTTGCGCTCGGCCATCGCCGGGCGGGTCAGCAGGCGGTTGATCGCGGCGATCAGGAAGGCCAGCGTCTTGCCGGTGCCGGTCTGGGCCTGGCCGGCGACATCGCGCCCGGCCAATGCGACCGGCAGGGTCAGCGCCTGGATCGGGGTGCAGCGGTTGAAGCCGGCGGCTTCCAGCCCGGCAAGCAGCGCGGGATGCAGGTCGAAGGAGGAAAAGGCGACGTCGGTCAGCGGTTTGTCGGACATGAAGTTCTGCGAGGAATACTGCGCTCAAGCGGCGCTTGGGATGGGCGGCCACGCGCTGGGCGGGCGCCGGAAGTGGCTTTCGGAGTCGACAGGCCGGACCTTGAAGTCCGCCTGCAAGCCCGCACATCTTAGCAAGTCGAACCTGCAGCCGCGTCACAGTCGCTGCGACCGGGACGTGAGAAGCTATTCCCGTCCCTTCCGACCCGCCCTCAACTCCCGGAGTGTCCATGAGCAGCGCCAACGTCTTCCACGCCACCGACAAGGACTTCGACGACCTCGTCCTCAAGTCCGACCAGCCCGTGCTGGTGGATTTCTGGGCGCCGTGGTGCGGACCCTGCAAGATGATCGCCCCCAGCCTCGACCAGCTCGCAGACACCTATGAAGGCAAGGCCAAGGTGGTCAAGGTCGACATCGAGGCCAACCCGCAGCTGGGCATGCGCTTCAACGTCCGCAGCATCCCGATGCTGGTGATGTTCAAGGGCGGCCAGATCGCCGCGACCCAGATGGGCGCGCCGCCGAACGTGAAGTCGGTGCTGTCCCAGATGATCGACCGCGCGGTCGCCTGATCGACCCCGGATCCTGAATATCTGCCGGCGCCCGCTTGCCGCGGCGCGCCGGCAGTGCTAGTTTCTAGGCGTCCGGCGCGCCTGTCCGTTCCATTCGACATCTCCGCCGCACCCATCTCGTTGCACCGAATCCATTCCTGAACCACTCCGCCGGCCCGCGCCGAGCGCTCGCCATTGCGAGGATTCCCCTTTGTCCGAAGAAGAAATCAAGCCCGCCCCGAAGCGTCGTGGCCGTCCGCCCAAGGTACGTCCCGAAGCCACGGAAGCCGCTCCGGCGCCTGTCGCCATTGAAGCCGCGGCACCCGCGCCAGCGCCTCCTCCCGCCCCCGTTCCGGCACCGGCGCCCGTTGCCAGCCAGCCGAGCGCGCCTGCGCAATCGCAGGACAACGGTGGCGAACAGCAGCATCAGCAAGGCGGCAACGGCGGCCAGCAGCAGAACGGTGGCCCACGCGAAGACGGCCAGCGTTTCAACAACAACAATCGCCGCGAACGCTTCAAGAATCGCCGCGAACGCCAGCGCGAGCGCTATCGCGACCAGGGCCTGCCGAGCGACGACGACGGCCAGCAGAACGGACCGCCGCCCTCGGCGCGACCGATGCCGACCATCCCCGAAGGCTTCCCGCAGTACTCGCTGGGCGACCTCAAGCGCATGCCTGCCCAGAAGCTGCTCGACATCGCCGAGCAACTACAGATCCACGAAGGCGTGGCCCGCGCCCGCAAGCAGGACATCATCTTCGCCCTGCTGAAAGTGCTGACCCGCCACGGCGAAGGCGTCGCCGCCGACGGCGTGCTGGAAATCCTGCCCGACGGCTACGGCTTCCTGCGCGCGGCCGAGGCCAGCTACCTGGCCGGCCCGGATGACACCTACATCTCGCCGAGCCAGATCAGACGCTTCAACCTGCGCACCGGCGACCACATCGCCGGCCGCATCCGCTGGCCCAAGGATGGCGAACGCTACTTCGCGCTCAACATCGTCGACACCATCAACGGCGAGCCGATCGAGGCCAGCAAGAACAAGACCCTGTTCGAGAACCTGACGCCGCTGTTCCCGCGCAAGCGCTTCAAGCTCGAGCGCGGCGACGGCTCGTCGGAAGACATCACCGGCCGCATCCTCGACCTGATGGCGCCGCAGGGCAAGGGCCAGCGCGCACTGATCGTGTCGCCGCCCAAGGCCGGCAAGACGATGATGATGCAGCAGATCGCCACCGCGATCACCACCAATCATCCCGACGTCCACCTGATCGTCCTGCTGATCGACGAGCGCCCGGAAGAAGTGACGGAAATGCAGCGCACCGTGCGCGGCGAAGTCATCTCCTCCACCTTCGACGAACCGGCCGCGCGCCACGTCCAGGTCGCGGAAATGGTGATCGAACGCGCCAAGCGCCTGGTCGAGCACAAGAAGGACGTGGTGATCCTGCTCGACTCGATCACCCGCCTCGCCCGCGCCTACAACAACGTGCTGCC
>JASLDW010000060.1 GCA_030151365.1 Lysobacter sp.
TGAAGGTCAAGTACAAGGGCACGCTGCTGAATGGCAAGGAATTCGACAGCACCGACGTGCATGGCGGCGAGCCGCTGGTGATGAAACTCGACGGCGTGATCCCGGGCTGGACCGAAGGCGTGCAGCTGATGCCGGTCGGCAGCAAGTACAAGTTCTGGATTCCGGCCAAGCTGGCTTACGCCGACCGCGTGCAGCCGGGCGGCCCGATTCCGCCAAACGCGACGCTGGCTTTCGATGTCGAGTTGGTGAGCATCGAGAAGGCGCCGCCGCAAGGCGCCCAGCAGCCCAAGTAATCGCGAATCACGCCACGTACAAGGAAGACGCATGCACGTTTCCATCTTCGGCACCGGTTATGTCGGCCTGGTCACCGGTACCTGCCTCGCGGAAGTGGGGCAGGTCCCCGTGACCAGGCCGACGTAACCGGTGCCGAAGATGGAAACGTGCATGCGTCTTCCTTGTGCGTGGCGTGGTTCGCGATTACTTCTTCGGAGCGGCAGCGCCAGCCGGCGCCTTCTCGATGCTCACCAGTTCGACGTCGAACACCAGCGTCGCGTTCGGCGGAATCGGGCCGCCCGGGGTGCCCTGTTCGCCGTAAGCCAGCTTGGCCGGGATCCAGAACTTGTACTTGCTGCCGACGGTCATCAGCTGCACGCCTTCCGACCAACCCGGAATCACCTTGTTGACCGGCATCATCGCCGGCTCGCCGCCATGGGCCTCGGTGCTGTCGAATTCCTTGCCGCTCAGCAACGTGCCCTTGTACTTCACCTTGACCACGTCGGTCGGCTTCGGCTTGGCGCCGGTGCCTTCGCTCACGACCTGGTACTGCAGGCCCGACGCCGTGGTCTTCACGTCCGGCTTCTTGCCGTTCTCGGCGAGGAACTTCTCGCCTTCCTCGCCGTTCTTCTTGGCGTCGGCCATCGCCTTCTGCATCATCTTCAACTGCATGCGCTGGCCGAAGGCCTCGCCCACGGCAGCCGCCTGTTTCTCGTCCATCAGCGGCTTCTCGCCGTTCATCGAGGCGCGGATGCCCTTCATCATCACGTCGAGATCGATCTCGTCCTTGGCTTGCTCCAGCTGCTTGCCCATGTTCATGCCGATCATGTAGCTGACCTGGTCCTTGTCGGTGGGCAGGCCGGCGATGGTCTGGGCCGGCTTGTCGGCGCTCTTCGCGGCATCCGCGGGCTTGGCGTCGGTCGATGCGGCGCCTTCGGCGGGTTTCTTGCAGGCGCCCAGCGAGAACGTGACGGCGATCGCCAGCGACGACAGGACGATGAGGGAACGGCGATTGGACATCGGGAACTCCGGTTTTGTTCTTGACCGCATGGTGCGGATGAATGGCTGCGGATCGACCGCAGGGCGGATTACTTTAGCGACTCAGGCCGAGCAGTTCGACATCGAACACCAGCGTGGAGTTCGGCGGAATGCTGGGCGGCGAACCCTTGGCGCCATAGGCCAGCTGGGACGGGATCCAGAACCGGTAGCGGCTGCCGACCGGCATCAGTTGCAGGCCTTCGGTCCACCCGGCGATGACCGCCTTCAGCGGGAAGTTCGCGTCGTTGTTGGCATCGAAGACATGGCCATCGAGCGTGCGGCCTTCGTAACTGACGCGCACGGAGGAATCGGCGGAAGGACGCATGATGCCGCCGCTGTCCTTCACCACCTGGTATTGCAGACCGCTACGGGTCGTCATCACGCCCGGCGCGGTGCGGTTGCGGGCGAGGAATGCCTCGCCTTCGCGCTTGTTGCGAATCGCTTCGGCGGCCGAACGCACGCGCATCTTCGCGACCATCTGTTCGTGCGCCTGCTTCACCTGGGCATCGTCCATCAGTGGCACCTGGTGCAATGCAACCGCGCGGACACCCTGCATGGCCAGCGGCAGATCGAATTCGGCGCGCGCCGGCGCCATCGAACGACCGACGTCGATGCCGACCAGCTGCGCGACCTTCACCGGGGTCACGCCCGGCGGGAACGCGGGAACCGTTGCATTCGACTTCCTGGCCTGCACGCGTTCGCCCAGCGACATGCTCACCGCGCGGGCTTCGTCCTGGGTCAGCAGCGGCTTGCCGCCGTCCATCGTGTTGCGGATGGCGCGTTCAAGTTCGGCGAAATCGATGTCCTCGCCGATGTCGCCCATCGACTTGCCGATTTCCATGCCGACCATGTAGCTGATGCGATCGCGGTCGCTGCGCAGTTCCACCTTCGCCGGCGCCGATGCGGCCGGTTGCGCGGCGACCGGCTTCTTCGCGGCCTTCGCCTTGCCCTTCGCGGCGTGGACCGCGCCCGGCGCAACGGTGATGGCGAGAACGGCAGCGAGAACGGCAGGGCGAACCGAAGGCATAACGGGATCCGGCGACTGGAAACGACATATTCTGCGGGAAATCCACCCGCGCGACGAGCGCGGCGGCGTTCCACGGGTCACGACGGATTCATTGCGACGCAAAAAGAAAAACGCCCGCTTGCGCGGGCGTTTTTCCTGATATGGCGTCCCCACGGGGATTCGAACCCCGGTCGCTACCGTGAAAGGGTAATGTCCTAGGCCTCTAGACGATGGGGACGTGTTTGACGCTTTCCCTTCGATATCGATCACTGGCCTGTTGCGATCGATATTGGTGGAGCCAGGCGGGATCGAACCGCCGACCTCCTGCATGCCATGCAGGCGCTCTCCCAGCTGAGCTATGGCCCCACAGTGGGAAGCTCGCCAGTATAAAGGGTCAAACGAATCCGTCAAGCCTCTTCGGCAACGGATTCGCGATCGATGTGTTTCAGGGTGGCGTGGCCATGCCCGCGGATGGCCAGCAAGTCCAGCCATTTGCCGAGGAAAACGTTCATGCGCAGGCGATGGTCGATGATCGCGCGCGGCGGCGGATACATCCCTACCACGTCCTGCCAACGGCGGCCGACATGGCAATGGGTCGCTTCCGCCTGGCGGGCATCGCGATACAGGCGCACGAAAGCCGAGGGATCCGGCTCGCCGGTGACCGGGTCGATCACCGTGTAGGTCAGGCGCAATTCGGTGGTGTAGCGATGCTGTTCGAGGATGTCGAGCCGCAGGTCGAGGCCGTCGTCGCCGTGCGACAGGTAGCTGCCGGTCGGCAGGCGTGCAGGTGCCAGCAGGCGCGTGAGCTTGCCGTGGTTTTCCGCATACAGGCCCATCAGCAGCCCGAAGCGGCTGATCTGGGGAATGCGGACTGCAGGTGCATGGACCAGGGCCATGCCTGACCTATACGCGATCAGGCCGGATTCGGCAATCCCGCCCGGTACAGCTTTGTGACCCGTTCAATACATTTCGCGGTTGATGCCCAGCGTTTCCAGCACGCGGCTGGAGATTTCCTCGATCGACGCGTGGGTGGTCGACAGCACCGGGATGTGTTCGGTGCGGAAGATGACGTCGGCGGCGGCGACCTCGCGCTTGCAGGTCTCCAGTTCCGCGTAGCGCGAGTTCGGCCGGCGTTCCTGGCGGATCTGCTGCAGGCGGTCGGGGTCGATGGTCAGGCCGAACAGCTTGTGGCGGTACTGGCGCAGGCGCGGCGGCAGGCGGTCGGTCTCGAGGTCCTCGTCGGTCAGCGGATAATTGGCCGCGCGCAAGCCATGGTGGAGCGCCAGATACACGCAGGTCGGCGTCTTGCCGGCGCGCGACACCCCGACCAGGATCACGTCGGCGTCGCTGTAGTCCACCCGCATGCCGTCGTCGTGGGTCAGCGCGTAGTTCATCGCATTGATGCGGCGGTGGTACTGGTCGAAATCGACGATGCCATGGGCCTTGCCGACGCGCGGCTGGCGCTTGCGGCCCAGCTCCTGCTCCAGTGGCGCGATGAACGGCGCGAACACGTCCAGCATCAACGCCCCGCTGGTCGCAAGGATGGCGCTGAGCTCGTTGTCGACGCAGGAATTGACCACGATCGGGCGCAAACCGGCCTGCTCTCCCGCCGCACGGATCTCCTCCGCGGCCTCGCGCGCCTTGTCCGGGGTATCGACGAACGGCAGGCGGTCGGTGCGGAAATCGCTTTCGTTGAACTGGGTCAGCAGGCTGTGGCCGATGGTTTCGGCGGTGATGCCGGTGCCATCGGAAACGTAGAAGACCGGGCGGATCTCGGACATGGGGCGGGCCGTCGATGAAAACGATTGCTAAAATAACCGGATTGCCGATCGGCACCCCCAAATCCCCGTCCGGAGCCTTCCCTTGACTGCCCCCGCCAACATTCTCTGGCTGAAAGACCTGCGCCTGTCCGACCTCGCCCAGGTGGGCGGCAAGAACTCTTCGCTGGGTGAAATGATCGGCCAGCTGGCCGGCCTCGGCGTCTCGGTGCCGGGCGGCTTCGCGACCACTGCCGACGCGTTCAAGGCCTTCATCGCCCACAACGACCTGCACGCGCGCATCTACGACAAGCTCAAGACCATCGATGTCGACAACGTCCCCGCCCTGACCGCCGCCGGCGCCGAGATCCGTGGCTGGGTGATCGATGCCCCGCTGCAACCCGACCTCGAAGCCGACATTCGTACCGCCTATGCGCAAATGAGCAAGGACGCCGGCAGCAACGATCTCGCCGTCGCCGTGCGCTCCTCCGCGACCGCCGAAGATCTGCCCGACGCCTCGTTCGCCGGCCAGCAGGAAACCTTCCTCAACGTGACCGGCGCCGACGACGTGGTGCACAAGGTCAAGGAAGTGTTCGCCTCGCTCTACAACGATCGCGCCATCGCCTATCGCGTCCACCACGGCTTCGCCCACGAGGACGTGTTTCTCTCCGCCGGCATCCAGCAGATGGTGCGTTCCGACGTCGGCGCCTCCGGCGTGCTCTTCACCCTCGATACCGAGTCCGGTTTCCGCGATGTCGTCTTCGTCACCTCGAGCTACGGCCTCGGCGAAATGGTGGTGCAAGGCGCGGTGAATCCCGACGAGTTCTACGTCTACAAGCCGACGCTGAAGGCCGGAAAACCGGCGATCCTGCGTCGCGCGCTCGGCAGCAAGCAGCTGCGCATGGTCTATTCCGACAAGCCCGGCGAGCGCGTGCGCACCGAGGACACGCCGGCGGAACTGCGTTCGAAGTTCTCGATCAGCGATGCCGACGTCGCCGAACTGTCCAAGCAGGCACTGGTGATCGAACAGCACTACGGCCGCCCGATGGACATCGAATGGGGCAAGGACGGCAACACCGGCAAGCTCTACATCCTGCAGGCGCGCCCGGAGACGGTGAAATCGCGGGCCAAGGCGACCCAGATCGAGCGCTACACCTTGGGCCAGCGCGGTCCGGTGCTGTGCGAGGGTCGCGCGATCGGCCAGAAGATCGGCGCCGGCACCGCGCGCGTGGTGCGTCGCCTCGAAGACATGAACAACGTGCAGCCCGGTGACGTGCTCGTCGCCGACATGACCGATCCCGACTGGGAACCGATCATGAAGCGCGCCTCGGCGATCGTCACCAATCGTGGCGGCCGCACCTGCCATGCCGCGATCATCGCGCGCGAACTCGGCGTGCCGGCTGTCGTCGGCACCGGCAACGCGCTCGACACCATCACCGATGGCCAGCAGGTCACGGTGAGCTGCGCCGAAGGCGACACCGGCTACATCTACGAAGGCAACCTGCCCTTCGAACGCACCACGACCGACCTCGGCAACATGCCGCCGGCGCCGATGAAGATCATGATGAACGTCGCCAACCCGGAGCGCGCCTTCGACTTCGGCCAGCTGCCGAACGCGGGCATCGGCCTGGCCCGCCTGGAAATGATCATCGCCAGCCACATCGGCGTGCATCCCAAGGCCCTGCTCGACTACGCCGGACAGGACGCCGATACCAAGAAGAAGATCGACGCGCGCATGGCCGGCTATGCCTCGCCGGTCGACTTCTACGTCGATCGCCTGGCCGAAGGCATCGCCACCATCACCGCCTCGGTCGCGCCGAACCCGGTGATCGTGCGCCTGTCCGATTTCAAGTCGAACGAATACGCCAACCTGATCGGCGGCGGCAAGTACGAACCGCACGAAGAAAACCCGATGATCGGTTTCCGCGGCGCCTCGCGTTACGTTTCGGCGGACTTCGCCGACGCCTTCGCGCTGGAATGCCGCGCGGTGAAACGCGTGCGCGAGGAGATGGGCCTCGACAACCTGTGGGTGATGATCCCGTTCGTGCGCACGCTCGACGAAGGTCGCCAGGTGATCGAAGTGCTGGCGCGCAACGGCCTCAAGCAGGGCGAGCACGGCCTGAAGATCATCATGATGTGCGAGGTGCCGTCGAATGCGTTGCTGGCCGACGAGTTCCTCGACATCTTCGACGGCTTCTCGATCGGTTCGAACGACATGACCCAGCTCACGCTCGGCCTCGACCGCGACTCCTCGATCGTCGCCAACCTGTTCGACGAGCGCGATCCGGCGGTGAAGAAGATGCTGTCGATGGCGATCCAGGCCGCCCGCGCCAAGGGCAAGTACGTCGGCATCTGTGGCCAGGGCCCGAGCGATCATCCCGATCTCGCCCAATGGCTGATGGAACAGGGCATCGAATCGGTGTCGCTCAATCCCGACACCGTGGTCGATACCTGGCTGGCCTTGGCGAAGTCGAAGGCCGGCTGATCCATTGCTTCATCGTTGCAAGGAAAACGCCGCCCCGTGCGGCGTTTTTCGTTCGGGCGGTGAAGCGACGTCAGATCGTTTCCATCACCCAGCCAGCGGACGTCGCCTGCAAGCGATGGCTCAGGCCGATCGCGGCAAGAAAGGTTTCGTCGTGCGAGACCACCATCAGCGTTCCGGGATATTCGCGCAGCATCGTTTCCAATGCTTCCAGCGACGGCAGGTCGAGGTGGTTGCCCGGTTCGTCCAGCAGCAGGAATTGCGGCGCCGTGTCGGCATACAGCACGCAGGCCAATTCGGCCTTCATGCGCTCGCCGCCGCTGAGTGCGCCGGCCGGCACCGCCACCTGCGCGGCATCGAGCCCCAGCAACACCAGGCGCGTGCGCAACGCGTCTTCACCCAGAGCGGGATTCAGCGCGACCAGCTGTTCGATCGTCGATTTCCGCGGATCCAGCGCCGACATCCGCTGGTCGAGCAAGGTGCCATCGACATGCACGATGCAATCGCCCGCAACCGGCGCCACCTGCCCCGCGAGGAGCTTGAGCAGGGTCGATTTCCCGCACCCGTTGGGACCGACGACGGCAATGCGTTGCCCACCGGTGATGGCCAAATCGCGCACTCCGTTCGTCGCATCCGCATGGGGCAGTCGTACGCCTCGCAACTCGGCGATCCTGCGCGCGCCCGGCGCATCGCCGTGCGCCTGCAACACCGCGATCGCCTTGTCCGCGCGGAGGTTTCCCGCGGCATCGCGTACCTGCCGATCAAGCCGCAGCCGCGCATCGTCCTGCCTGCGACGCAGTTTTCCCGCGGCCTCTTCGCTGCGCGACTTCTGCCCGCCCAGCAGGATCGCGGCCTGGTTGGCGTCCCGCGCCTGTCGCGCGCCACGCGCCTGGCGTTGTTCCAGCCGTTCACGCTGTTCGCGCAGCTCGCGCTCGCCGCGGCGACGCGCGTGGCGGGCATGCTCAAGCCGGGCCAGTGCGACCTCCTGTTCGCGCGCCCTCGCTTCCGCATAAAACGCGTAATTCCCGCCATAGCTCGCCAGTCCCGTCGACGACAATTCGACGATGCGCTCCATCGAGTCCAGCAACTCGCGATCGTGACTGATCACCAGCACGCCGCGCGGCCAGTGCGCCAGCAGTTCCCGCACGGCGCGGCGACCATCGCGATCGAGGTGATTGGTCGGTTCGTCCAGGATCAGGAAATCGGCATTCGCCAGCAAGGCGCCTGCCAGCGCCACCCGCATCGCTTCGCCGCCGCTCAGGGTGGCCGCGCCCATATCCGCATCGAGATCGCCGACGCCGCATTGATCGAGCGCGGCGCGCAAGCGTTGCCGGATATCCCAGCGATCCGTCAGCGCGTCGAAATCGTCCGGGCTGTCGCTGCCCGCCTCGATGCGCTGCAGGGCATCGAGGATCGTGCGCACGCCCGCCAACCCGGCGACGGTGGCATCGCGATCGACCGCGACCTGTTGCGTCAGGAAATGCACGCGCGCAGTGCCCACGATACGCCCGGCCGAGGGTGCGATTTCGCCCGCCAGCAAGCGCGCCAGCATGGTCTTGCCCACGCCGTTGCGACCGACCAGTCCGCAGCGTTGCAGGCCGAAACTTGCATCGAGATTCGAGAACAGGATCCTGCCATCGGGCAGAACCACGGACACGCCATCCAGCGTGAGACAGGGATTCGTCATGCGCAACTCCAGGAATGCCGAACTTCCTCCCTCGGATTCGGGAGGCGAAGGAAGGTGGCCGTCGATCGAGACGGCGGCATCAGTGGCGCATCGGACGGAACTCCAGGATGGATGGCGCGAAGGCCGGCAGTTTAGCCAGATCGCGTGAACGTCGCCAGCCGTGCGTGAACGCCGGCTTTCCATGGCCCGATACCGCTACCATGGAACCCCGATCGAAGCGCGCATGGAGGTCCCGATGTGGATGCACCTGCTCCAACGGCACGATCTTGCCGGCTGGATCTGGTCCATCGCCATCTTCGTCGCGCACCTGCTGGTGGTCGCGCGCGCCCTCACCCGCCCCAACCGCACGCCCGCCTCGCGGGTGGCATGGGTCGCGGTGATCCTGTCGGTACCGGCGGCCGGCGTGATCGCCTATCTGCTGCTGGGCGAAACCAGCATCGGCCGTGCACGCATGGAGCGCCTGCGCCGCACCGAGCGCCTGCTGGAAGCGCCCAAGAATGATGAGGATGGCGCGGCAATCGACGTCACACCGCGCATCAACGCGCTGTTCGACCTCTGTCATTCGATCAACGGCTTCCGTCCGGCCGGCGGCAATCGCATCGCCTTGCTCGGCCATCCCGGCGCCCCGTTCGACCGACCCAAGCTCGATTGCCGTGCGGCGATCGATACCTTGGTCGCCGATATCGAGCAGGCCGAGCATCATGTCCACATCGCCTTCTACATCTGGCTCGATGACGGCGCCGGCGGTCGCGTCGCCGATGCCGTTGCGGCCGCGGCGCGTCGGGGCGTGCAATGTCGTGTGATGGTCGATGCCCTGGGTTCGCGCGCCTTCACCCAGGGGCCGCGCTGGAAGCGACTTGGCGATGCCGGCGTCAAGCTGCTGAAGACCCTCGACGACATTTCGCGCTGGCGCCACTTCGCCTTCAGCCGCGCCGACCTGCGCGACCACCGCAAGATCGTCGTGATCGACAATCGCATCGCCTATTGCGGCAGCCAGAACTGCGCAGACCCGGAATTCGAGGTGAAGGCGGAATTCGCGCCATGGATTGACCTGCTGCTGCGCTGCGAAGGACCGATCGTGCGCCAGCAGCAATCGTTGTTCCTCAGCGGCTGGATCGCCGAAGCCGGCGAATCCGGACTGGAAGGACTGCCGGCCGCGGAACCGATGCCTGCACGCTTCCCGGAAAATGCGATCGCGCAGGTGTTCGAGACCGGGCCGATCACCCGCCACAACGCGATGTCCGACATGTTCGCGGCGTGCATGTACGCCGCTCGACGCGAACTGCTGATCACCACGCCCTACTTCATGCCCGACGAGGCGATCCTGCGCGCGCTGTGCGCGGCGCCGCGCCGTGGCGTGAAAGCCGCGATCGTCTTCCCGGCGCGCAACGATTCATGGCTGGTCGGCAATGCCTGTCGCAGCACCTACGGCGACCTGCTGGCCTGCGGCGTGGCCGTGCACGAATACCCGTTGGGCATTCTCCACAGCAAATCGCTGACGCTCGATGGCCAGCTCGCGCTGGTTGGCTCCGCCAACATGGATCGCCGCAGCCTCGAGCTCAACTTCGAGAACAACATGCTCATCGCCGACGCCGGTGTCGTCGCCGCGATCCACGCACGGCAGTCGGGCTATCTCGCGGCGTCGCGCCCGGTGATGGCGGATGAAGTGCGTGCGTGGCCGTTCCACCAGCGCCTGGTGCAGAACACGGTCGCGATGATGGCGCCGGTGCTGTAGGCGCAGGTTTACTGCGCGGCGAACGCGCCCATCGCCGTACGGTAGTGACGCAGTTCGGCGATCGAATCGCGGACGTCGCTCAAGGCGGTATGCGCGCTGTCCTTGGCGAATCCCGCCATCACCTGCGGCGCCCAGCGCCGTGCCAGTTCCTTCACCGTGCTGACGTCGAGATTGCGATAGTGGAACCAGCGCTCGAGTTCCGGCATCTGGCGATGCAGGAAGCGACGATCCTGGCAGATCGAATTCCCGCACATCGGCGAGGCCTTGGCCGGCACCCATGCACGCAGGAACTCGAGCGTCTTCGCTTCGGCCTCCGCCATCGACACCCCTTCCTCGAGCACGCGCCGCCACAAGCCGGACTTGCCATGCTGGGTACGGTTCCATTCGTCCATCGCTTCCAGCGTCGCCAGCGGATGCGCGATCGCGAACTCGGGCCCTTCGGCGAGCACGTTCAATTGCGCGTCGGTGACCACGGTGGCGATTTCGAGGATGGAATCGTTCAACGTGTCGAGCCCGGTCATCTCGAGATCGATCCAGATCAACCGTTGTTCCATCTGATCTTCGCTCATGGGCTCGCGCATTCCGTCGGAAGGCCGCATGATAGCCCAGCCACCCGGAAAAGCCGGCCCGATGCTCTCGAACCCGAACTCCATTCATTACGTCATCCTGACCGCGATGCTGGCGCCGGCGTTCTTCCTGACCGCCACCGCCGCATTGCTGGCCGCGGCCAACACCCGGCTCGCGCGCGTGGTCGATCGCCTGCGCTCGTTGATCGTCACCTGGGAAGCGGAAGCGCCCGACCGCGTCGAGCGCGACCTGCAGATCGCCCGCCACCGCCAGCGCGCGCATCTCGTGTTGCGCGCCTGCCAACTGCTCTACATCGCCCTGGCCTGCTTCGTCGGCACCAGCCTGACGCTGGCCATGGATGCCGGCCTCGGTTTCCGCATGGGCATGCTGCCGACGCTGCTCGCCGTGCTTGGCGTCAGCTTCCTGCTCGGCGCAAGTTACTCGTTGTGGCGCGAGGTCAATCTCGCCGTGCGCAGCTTCGATCGCGAGCTTGACCACGAACTCGCACGCCGTCGCGGCTGAGGCTTACAACGGCGGTTTGCCGCGCTTGCCGCGGAAGTAATTGGTGAGCCGTGCTCCGGCGTCGTCGGCCAGGACGCCACCTGTCACCTCAACGCGATGGTTGTGGCGTGGATCGGCAAGCAGATCGAACACGCTGCCGGCCGCACCCGTCTTGGGATCGCTTGCGCCATAAACGACGCGGGCAACCCGCGCGTGCACGACGGCCATGGCGCACATCGCGCAGGGTTCCAGCGTGACATAGAGCGTGCAGCCGACCAGGCGATGATTGCCGAGCGCCTGTCCCGCCCGGCGCATCGCCACGATCTCGGCGTGCGCGGACGGATCGTGTTCGGCGATGTTGCGGTTCCAACCCTCGCCGATCATTTCGCCTTCGGGCGAGACCACGATCGCGCCCACCGGGATTTCGTCGTCCTCGGACACGGCGCGTTCCGCCAGATCCAGCGCGCGCCGCATCCACTGTTCGTCCATCATCGAATCGCGCGCAACGCTGCTCATGGAATATTGTCCATGGCGACGGAATAGCTTCCCGGCGCGACGCGCCAGTACAGCAGGGCGACGATGGCGACGCATGACAGATGCATGCCCCAGCCAGCCAGGAAACTTCCGGTCATGCCGTGCAGGACCGCGACGACCCACGGAGGCAGCGCGGCGATCAGGAAGCCACCGCCCTGCATCAATGCCGAAAGCGCGCCCGCTTGCGCAGGATCGTGCAAATGATCCAATGCGACGATCATCGACAACGCGAAACAGCCGCCCAGCCCGGCGCCCAGCACCGCCACCCAGAGCGTCGGCGCGCTTTCCGGCCACAACAACAAGGCTGCGAACCCCGCCGCCTGCATCAGCAACGTGAGCCATAGCCAGGGACGATGATCGGCGTGGTTTCGGGCCAATATCGGCAATAACAATGCCGCGGCAGCCTGCGCCATCGCCATGATCGCGAGCAGGCCACCACTGCTGGCCGCGCTCCGTCCCAGGTTCTGGTAGTAGGGTGCGAGCCACGCGACAACCGTCGAATAGCCGCCATTGACCAGGCCGAAGCAGGCCATCAGCAACCACGTGCGCGGCCGCTTGAGGAATGCCATCGCCAAACCGCGTCCGGATTGTCTTCCGCGGTCATCCGGCAGGCGCCACAGCACCAATGCCAGCGCCAGCAAGGCAGGTATCGCCATCCACGCCAATCCCGCGCGCCAGTCGCCGGTCGCCGTCGCGATCAGCGGCGCCAATTGCGCGCCCAAGGCGCCGCCGCCCATCAACATCGCCGAATACAGGCCCATCACCACGCCGACATGCAACGGGAATTGGCGCTTGATGACGCCCGGGAACACCGCCTGCACCATCGCCACGCCAAGCCCGAGCAGCGCCGCCGTTGCGAGCAATTGCCAGCCCCGGGCCACGTAAAGGCGCAGGAAGGAACCCAGCACAAGGACAGCGAGTGCCGCGATGATCGAGCGCCGCGCACCGGCCTTGGATTGCAGCGATGGCCCCGCGAACGCGAAGGCGCCCATCAAGAGCATCGGCAGCAAGGTCAGCAGCGCGATGCCCTGCAGATCGAGACCGGTTTGCGCACTGATTTGCGCCGCCAACGGGCCGATCCCTGTCATGAAGGGCCGGAGGTTGAGGCCCACCAGGACGACGGTCGCGAGCAACAGCGCATGCGTCGCCCTGGAGCTTGTGCGTTCCACTTACCCCTGCCGCTCGCGTTGGAACTGCGCCCATTGCTCGTAGAGACCGACGGCATCCCGCGCCGGCACCGGCGCGTGGTGAATCGTCATCGATTGCTCGGCCAACGGCTTGGCAAGATCGTCGTAGACCGCCGCCGTCGACAAACCGAAGGGTTCGGCATCCTCGTTGGAATAGGCGTAGACGACCTTGCCCACGCCGGCCATGCGCATGGCCGCGAGACACATCGGGCATGGATGCCCGCTGGCGTAGACCTCGCAGCCCGAGAGGTTGGGAGACCCCAGCTGCTGGCTCGCGGCGCGGATCGCCGTCATCTCGGCATGGGCGGTGGGATCGTTGGTGGCATGGATGCGATTCACCCCGGTCGCGACCAGCTTGCCGTCGCGCACCAGCACCGCACCGAAGGGGCGTCCACCATCGCCGATGTTGGCACGGGCCAGCGCAATGGCCTGGCCGAGGAATTTCGATTCATCGTTCATGGCTCTCTCCATGATGCATGACCTCCGAGGTTATCGCCACCGCGATGCCCGCGCCGGAGAATGCGCCATAGATTTCCCGGAGATCCGCATGCGCTCGTTCCTCCTTGCAGCCGTCTTCGCGCTTGCCGCGACTGTGGCATCCCCCGCCCGATCCGCAACACCGACGCAGTCGCCGATGCCGGCGACCTCCATCGACCATTTCCTGCTGTGGGGCCGCAGCATCGACCAGGCCAGCGCCGCCATGACGGTCAAGCTCGGCTTCCAGGTCACGCCGGGGCGCGACCCCGCGGGACTCGCCAACCGCTACGTGCGTTTCGCCGACGGCAGCTACATCGAACTGCTCGGGATGACCCGCGCGAATCCCGAACTCGATCCCGGCGCGCAGGCGGACCAGGTATCGCTGAAAGGCGCGGCCGGCGCGCGTACGCTCGGCCTGCGCACGACGTCCCTGGATCGGATGCATGACGCGGTCATCGCGCTTGGCTGGACGCCGACGCCGGTGTTCGACGGACCGAAGATGGCGAATGGCAGGACCGGATGGCGATTG
This sequence comes from Lysobacter sp., assembly GCA_030151365.1. Lineage (GTDB taxonomy): Bacteria > Pseudomonadota > Gammaproteobacteria > Xanthomonadales > Xanthomonadaceae > Solilutibacter. The sequence continues at coordinate 13,774 of JASLDW010000060.1, forward strand.
TTCGCCTTCGAGAAGCAGCCGTTGTCGAGCAATCTGTTCCTGATCGACTACGACCAGGCATGGGCGCCCGATCTCGGCGCCACGCCGGCGCCCGGCGACTGGCAGGCCGCGCGCGTGCATCCCAACCGCGCCCGCGCGCTGACCGCCTACTGGCTGCTGTCCGTCGATGTCGAGCACGATCGCGCGCAGCTGGCGGCGCTCGGCCTGAAGAACGGCAAGCCGGTGCGGTTGCCGGAAATCGCGGCGCGCGGCGTCTGCGTGAACGTCGGCGGCAAGGCGATCCTGTTGTTGCAGCCCGATGGCGCGGGCATCGCCGCCGATGCCCTGCAGTCGGGCGGGCCGCAAATCATCGGTGCCAGCGTGGCAGTGGCCGATCTCGGTCGCGCGCAGCGCCTGGTCGAACGCGGCTACGAACATTCCGTGAAGCGTTACGGCGGGACGTTCGGCCAGTCATTCCTCGCGCCGACGCGCGAGGATCTCGGCATGCTGCTGGAATTCCATGCCGCGGGTCGCGGCAAGGATGTGTGCGGGATGTAAGTCCCGCTCACTCCCATTCAATGGTTGCCGGCGGCTTGCCGCTGATGTCGTAGACCACGCGCGAGACGCCGCGCAATTCGTTGATGATGCGGTTCGACACCGTGCCGAGGAAGTCGTATGGCAGGTGTGCCCAGTGCGCGGTCATGAAGTCGATGGTCTCGACCGCGCGCAAGGCGATCACCCATTCGTAGGCGCGGGCGTCGCCGACCACACCGACCGACTTCACGGGCAGGAAGACCGCGAACGCCTGCGAAGTCTTGTCGTAGAGATCGGCCTTGCGCAGTTCGTCGATGAAGATGTGGTCCGCTTTCGCCAGCAATTCGGCGTACTCGCGCTTCACCTCGCCGAGGATGCGCACGCCCAGGCCCGGGCCCGGGAACGGGTGGCGGTAGACCATCTCGCGCGGCAGGCCGAGTTCGACGCCGAGGCGGCGCACTTCATCCTTGAACAGTTCGCGCAGCGGCTCGACCAGGCCGAGCTTCATGTCCTCGGGCAGGCCGCCGACGTTGTGGTGGCTCTTGATGACGTGCGCCTTGCCGGTCTTGCTGCCCGCCGACTCGATCACGTCCGGATAGATCGTGCCCTGCGCCAACCATTTGGCGTTCGCGAGCTTTGCGGATTCTTCGTCGAAGATCTCGATGAAGAGATTGCCGATGATCTTGCGCTTGGCTTCCGGATCCTCGACCCCCTTCAACTTCTCGAAGTAGCGATCGGCGGCGTTGACGCGGATCACCTTGACGCCCATGTTGCGCGCGAACATTTCCATCACCTGGTCGCCTTCCTGCCAGCGCAGCAGGCCGGTGTCGACGAAGACGCAGGTGAGCTGGTCGCCGATCGCCTTGTGCAGCAACGCCGCAACGACAGACGAATCGACGCCGCCGGACAGACCGAGGATCACTTCGTCGGAACCGACCTGTTCGCGTACGCGCGCGATCTGGTCCTCGATGATGTTGGCGGACGTCCACAGCGTCTTGCAGCCGCAGACATCGACCACGAACTTGCGCAGCAGCGCTTCGCCGCCGCGGGTATGGGTGACTTCCGGATGGAACTGCACGCCGTAGATGTGGCGCTGGTCATCGGCGAACGCGGCGATGCCGAGGCGATCGGTCTTGGCGGTCACGTGGAAGCCCGGCGGCGCCTTGGAGACGTGGTCGCCGTGGCTCATCCACACGTTGCTGCCGTCGGCCACGCCCGCCAGCGCCTGCATCAGCACGTCGTCGCCGGTGAACTGCAGCTGCGCATGGCCGAATTCGCGCTGGTTGCCGGCTTCGGTTCCGCCCCCCAACTGCACCGCCAGCGTCTGCATGCCGTAGCAGATGCCGAGCAGCGGCACCTTGGCATCGAACACTTGTTGCGGCGCGGCCGGGCAATTCGCTTCGGTGGTGGACTCCGGCCCACCCGAGAGGATGATGCCCTTGGCGCCGAACGCGGCGATCTCGGCGGGATCGTGGTCCCAGGCCCAGATCTCGCAATACACGCCGATTTCGCGGATGCGCCGCGCGATCAGCTGGGTGTATTGCGCGCCGAAGTCGAGGATGAGGATCTTGTCGGAATGGATGTTGGTCATGGTCCCGTTATTCGACTTCGGCAAATTTTGTGGTGCCATCCATGGCGCAGCAGCATCACCTTCGGATCCCCCTGCCCGGCCCTCCTGGCCGGGCGTTCGGCAGCGCGCGAACCAATGGTTCGCAAGCACGCCGCCTCACCCCATTGCGTGGATGGATCAACCGGCACGGTAATTCGGCGGTTCCTTGGTGATCTGCACGTCGTGGACGTGGCTTTCGCGCTGGCCCGCGTTCGACACCTTCACGAACTGCGGCTTCTTGCGCATCTCCTCGACGGTCGCGCAACCGACGTAGCCCATCGTCGCGCGCAACCCGCCCATGAGCTGATGGACGACCGCCGCCAGCGGACCGCGATACGGCACGCGGCCTTCGATGCCTTCCGGCACCAGCTTGTCGGCATCGGATGCGTCCTGGAAGTAGCGATCCTTCGAGCCCTTCTCCATCGCGCCCAGCGAACCCATGCCGCGATAGCTCTTGTAGCTGCGGCCCTGGAACAGCTCGGTTTCGCCCGGCGATTCCTCGGTGCCGGCGAACAGGCCGCCGATCATGATCGTCGACGCGCCGGCGGCCAGCGCCTTGCCGAGGTCGCCGGAATAGCGGATGCCGCCATCGGCGATCAGCGGGATGCGATCCTGCAGCGCTTCCGCCACCATCGACACCGCGGTGACCTGCGGCACGCCGACGCCCGCGACCACGCGCGTGGTGCAGATCGAACCGGGACCGACGCCGACCTTCACCGCGTCGGCACCCGCATCCATCAAGGCCAGCGCGGCGTCGCCGGTGACGATGTTGCCGCCGATCACCTGCAACTGCGGGAAGTGCTTCTTCGTCCAGGCGACGCGGTCGATCACGCCCTGCGAATGGCCGTGCGCGGAGTCGAGGACGACCACGTCCACGCCCGCGGCGGCCAGGGCCTCGATGCGCTGTTCGATGTCTCCACCCGGACTCACCGCCGCGCCGACCAGCAGGCGCTCGCTGGCGTCGTATGCGGCGTTCGGGTTGTCGCTCTTCTTCTGGATGTCCTTGACGGTGATCAGCCCGCGCAGCGCGAACTCGTCGTTCACCACCAGCACCTTCTCGATGCGGTTGCGATGCAGTTTCTCCAGCACTTCCTCGTCGCTGGCGCCTTCCTGCACCGTGATCAGGCGATCCTTCTTGGTCATGATGTGGCGCACCGGATCGTCGAGCTTGCGTTCGAAGCGCATGTCGCGGCCGGTGACGATGCCGACCAGCTGGCCGTTCTCGTCGACCACCGGCACGCCCGAGATGTTGCGCGCGCGCGTCAACTTCAGCACTTCGCCGATCGTGGTGTCCGGATGCACGGTGAACGGTTCGCGGATGATCCCGGACTCGAAGCTCTTGACCCGGCGCACGCTGGCGGCCTGTTCGGCGACGCTCATGTTCTTGTGGAGGATGCCGATGCCGCCAAGCTGGGCCAGCGCGATCGCGAATCGCGCATCGGTCACGGTATCCATTGCCGCCGACACGATCGGCAGGTTCAGGCGCAACGTGTTGGTGAGGTTCGCCGCGAGCGACACGTCCTTGGGCAGGACCAGCGAATGGGCGGGAACGAGGGAAACGTCGTCGTATGTGAGTGCTTCGGCCAGGATGCGGAGCATTGGCAGTCCGGTTGGCTTGGGAAGCGCGTCATTGTAGCGCGTTTCCCCTCCCCCATGCAGGTTCAGCCGCGGGCGTCGGCCAATTCCGCGGCTTCCAGTGTGTTCTGCATCAGGGTCGCCACCGTCATCGGCCCGACCCCGCCCGGGACCGGGGTGATCCAGCTGGCCCGTTCCGACGCCGCCTTGAAACCGACATCACCCACCAGGCGGCCGTCCTCGAGGCGGTTGATGCCAACGTCGATCACCACCGCGCCGGGCTTGACCCATTCGCCCGGGATCAGCGCCGGGCGACCGACCGCCACCACCAGGATGTCGGCGCCGCGCACGGCGTTTTCCAGCACTTCGGGTGGCGTGAACTTGTGGCAGCTGGTCACCGTGCAGCCGGCGATCAGCAACTCCAGCGCCATCGGCCGACCGACGTGGTTGGAGACGCCGACGATCGTCGCGCTCTGCCCGCGCACCGGCCTGTCGGTCCACGCGAGCAGCGTGGTGATGCCGCGCGGCGTGCACGGACGCAGGCCGAACTGGCGCAGCACCAGATGACCGACATTGGCCGGATGGAAACCGTCCACATCCTTGTCGGGGCGGATGCGCTCGATCAGGCGGGTGGCGTCCGGAATGCCCGGCAGCGGCAGCTGGACCAGGATTCCATGCACCTGGGGGTCGGCGTTGAGCGTGTCGATCAGCGCCAGCAATTCTGCTTCCGTCGTGCCTTCGGGCAGGTCGTGATCGAAGGCCTGGATTCCGACCTTGGCTGCCGCACGGCGCTTGTTGCGCACATAGCTCTGCGAGGCGGGATCGCCACCGACGAAGACCACCGCCAGTCCCGGCCGCGACTTGCCGGCGGCGACACGCGCATCGACCTGCAGTTTCAGCTCGTCGAGCAGGGTGTCGGCGATGCGTTTGCCGTCGAGGATGCGTGCAGTCATGCAAGGGCCGTCGGGGGTGCGGACGCGCATTGTCCCCGATTTGGACGCGACTTGGGATCGCTCAGGCCGGATGGCCGCAGGCGGGGCACTCGGGATCGACCGGAATCCGCGTCTCGCGGAAACGCATCGACAGCGCATCGAAGGCCAGCAGCCGCCCGGTCAGCGGCGTGCCGATGCCGAGGACCAGCTTGATCGCCTCGGTGGCCTGCAGCATGCCGACCACGCCCGGCAGCACGCCGAGCACGCCGGCTTCCGCGCAATTCGGCGCATCGGTCGGCGCTTCCGGGAACAGGCAGCGATAGCACGGCGCGACACCGCGATGGCGTCCGGCATCGAATACGCTCACCTGCCCTTCGAACCGTTGCACCGCGCCGTAGACCAGCGGCTTGCCGAGACGCAGGCAGGCGTCATTGAGGACGTGGCGCACCGGGAAATTGTCGGCACCGTCGAGCACCACGTCGGCGTCGGCGACCAGAGCGTCGACATTCGATCCGTCGATGCGCAGGTTGATCGCATCGATCTCCGTGCGCGGGTTGAGCGCCGACAGCGTTTGCTGCGCGGAAGCCACTTTCGCCTCGCCGATGCGATCATTCGCGTGCAGGATTTGCCGTTGCAGATTGCTGCGATCGACCACGTCGTCATCGACGATGCGCAGGCGACCGACGCCGGCCGCCGCGAGGTAATACGCCGCCGGCGAACCGAGACCACCGGCACCGACAACGGTGATCGTCGCCGCCTGCAGTTTCTTCTGGCCTTCCAGCCCGACCTGCGGCAGGCGGATCTGGCGCGAATAGCGATCGAGGAAATCGTCGTCTTCCAACCTCGCCGCCATCGGCAGGCCTTCCGCCTGCCAGCGTTCGGTGCCGCCATCGATCGAGGCAACGCCGCGATACCCGCGCGCGATCAACGCTTCGGCCGCGGCGAGCGAACGCGTGCCGCGCTGGCAGATCAGGATCAGCGCAGCCGACGTGTCCGGGAAGCGTTCCGCAACGGTCTCGAGCAATTCCGTGGAGACGATGCCCTGGGCGCCTTCGGCCATGCCCAGCGCGCGTTCGCCGTCGGAACGCACGTCCACCAGCACCACGCCATCGCGGACCCGCCGCAAGGCTTCGGCCGGCGCGATGCGTTCGACGGTCATTCGTTGCGCTTGATGTGGCGGATCATCCGCTGGCGCCTGGCGACCTGACGATCCGTCAGGACGTTCTTCTTGTCCTTGTACGGATTGTCGTTTTCCTTGAAGACGAACCGTACCGGCGTGCCGACCAGCTTGAAGCGCTTGCGGAAGAAGTTCTCGAGATAGCGCCGATAGGTCTCGCTCAAGGTCTTCAGGCGCGTGCCGTGGATGATGAAGGTCGGCGGATTCGCGCCGCCCGGATGGGCGAAGCGCAGCTTGGCGACGTGGCCGCGCACCACCGGCGGCGGATTGGCGGCGTAGGCCGCCTCGATCGCCTGGGTGACTTCACTGGTGCCGAATTCGCGCGTCGCCGAGGCATGCGCACGATGGATCGCGCGGAACAGCTCGCGCAGGCCGGAACCGTGCAGCGCCGAGATGCGCACCGACTGTGCCCATTCGACGAAGCTGAGCTTGCGCGCCAACAGCGTTTCCGCCTGCTCGCGCTGGTAGGTACTGAGGCCGTCCCACTTGTTGATCACGATCACCAGCGCGCGCCCGGCATCGAGCACCGCGCCCAGCACCGTCGCGTCCTGGTCGGTCACGCCTTCGGTGGCGTCGAGCATCAGCACCGCGACCTGGCATTGCTCGATCGCCTGCAGCGTCTTCACCACCGAGAATTTCTCGACCGCTTCCTCGACCTTGGATCGACGACGCAGGCCGGCGGTATCGATCAGGCGGTACTTGCGGCCATCGCGCTCCATGTCGATGGAGACCGAATCGCGGGTGGTGCCCGGCACGTCGGAGGCGATCATCCGTTCCTCGCCGAGGATGCGGTTCACCAGCGTCGACTTGCCGACATTGGGACG
>JASLDW010000011.1 GCA_030151365.1 Lysobacter sp.
CATTCGTCGTCGATTTCTGGATGCCGACCCTCAATGCAACGGTCTCGGTCGATGGTGCCCCTGCGTCGCCAGCCGTCGCCTTGACGACGCGCGGGGATAAATCGATCGTCTGGGGCAGCTACGACGGCGCGCTGAAGTTCAAGTCGCAATAGCGCCGGGCCGCCAAAGGCAATGCGCGCTGGCCGCTCGAACCGCCAGCGCGTGGATGCACCCTTACTTCACGAACACCAGCTTGCCGCCCTGCGCATCGACCTTCACCACGTCGCCGTTGCCGAAGTGGCCCTGCAGGATCTCGCTGGCCAGCGGGTTCTCGATCTGTTGCTGGATCGCGCGTTTGAGCGGACGCGCGCCGTAGACCGGATCGAAGCCGACGTTGCCAAGCAGTTCGAACGCCTTGTCGCTGAGTTCGATGCGAATGCCGCGCTCGGCCAAGCGCTTCTCCAGGCCCTTGAGCTGGATCGCCGCGATCGACTTGATCTGCGCCTTGGTCAGCGGATGGAAGACCACGATGTCGTCGAGCCGGTTGATGAACTCGGGGCGGAAGTGCGCCTGGACCACGCCCATGACGGCCGCCTTCATCTGCAGATAGGCTTCCGGTGAATCGTCGCCGGCAATCTCCTGGATCTGGTGCGAGCCGAGGTTGGACGTCATCACGATCACGGTGTTGCGGAAATCGACCGTACGACCCTGGCCATCAGTGAGGCGACCATCGTCCAGCACCTGCAGCAGGATGTTGAACACGTCCGGATGCGCCTTCTCGACTTCGTCGAGCAGCACCACGCTGTAGGGACGACGACGCACCGCTTCGGTCAGGTAGCCGCCTTCCTCGTAACCGACATAACCGGGGGGTGCGCCGATCAGGCGCGACACGCTGTGCTTCTCCATGAACTCGCTCATGTCGATGCGCACCATCGCATCGGACGAATCGAACAGGAAATCGGCCAGCGCTTTCGTCAATTCGGTCTTGCCGACACCGGTCGGGCCGAGGAACAGGAAAGAGCCGCTGGGGCGATTGGGATCGGACAGGCCGGCGCGGGAGCGCCGCACCGCATCCGAGACCACCTTGATCGCTTCTTCCTGGCCGACCACGCGGGTGCCGAGATGCTGTTCCATCTTCAGCAGCTTGTCGCGCTCGCCTTCCAGCATCTTGCTGACGGGGATTCCGGTCCAGCGCGACACCACCTGCGCGATTTCCTCGGCGGTGACCTTGTCCTGCAGCAGGGTGAAACCGGTCTTCTCGGCCTCCTGCGCCGCCTTCAATTCCTTGTCGAGTTGCGGCAACAGCCCATACTGGATCTCGCTCATCCTGGCGAAATCCTGCGCGCGTTGCGCGGCCTCGAGTTGCAGCTTGGCCTCCTCGATCTTCTCCTTGATCTTCGTCGCGCCTTGCAGCGTGGCCTTCTCGGATTTCCAGATTTCCTCGAGATCGTTGTATTCGCGCTCGAGCTTGTCGATTTCATCCTGGAGGTCGGCGAGGCGCTTCTTCGAGGCGTCGTCCTTCTCCTTCTTCAATGCCTCGCGCTGGATCTTGAGCTGGATCAGCCGGCGCTCCTTGCGATCGAGCTCTTCCGGCTTGGAATCGATCTCCATGCGGATACGCGATGCCGCCTCGTCCATCAGGTCGATGGCCTTGTCGGGCAGCTGGCGGTCGGCGATGTAGCGGTTCGACAGCGTGGCCGCCGCGACGATCGCCGGATCGGTGATCTCGACGCCATGGTGGACCGCGTACTTCTCCTTCAACCCGCGCAGGATGGCAATGGTGTCCTCGACGCTGGGTTCGCCGACGAAGACCTTCTGGAAACGGCGTTCCAGCGCCGCGTCCTTCTCGATGTACTTGCGGTATTCGTCGAGCGTGGTCGCGCCGATGCAATGCAGTTCGCCGCGCGCTAATGCCGGCTTCAGCATGTTGCCGGCGTCCATCGCGCCCTCGGCCTTGCCGGCGCCGACCATGGTGTGGATTTCGTCGATGAAGAGGATGATCTGGCCCTCGTTCTTGGCGAGATCGTTCAACACCGCCTTGAGGCGTTCCTCGAATTCGCCGCGGAACTTGGCGCCGGCGATCAGCGCGCCCATGTCGAGCGAGAGCAGGCGCTTGCCGCGCAGCCCTTCCGGCACTTCATTGTTGATGATGCGCTGCGCCAGCCCTTCGACGATCGCGGTCTTGCCGACGCCGGGCTCGCCGATCAGCACCGGGTTGTTCTTGGTGCGACGTTGCAGCACCTGGATGCAGCGACGGATTTCTTCGTCGCGCCCGACCACCGGGTCCATCTTGCCCTTCTCGGCACGCGCGGTGAGGTCGATGGTGTATTTCTCCAGCGCCTGGCGCTGGTCTTCGGCGTTTTCGTCCTGCACTTTTTCTCCTCCCCGCATCTTGTCGATGGCCGCTTCCAGTTGTGCGCGATTGCCACCCGCCGCCTTCAGGGCGCGGCCGGCGTCACTGCTGTCGTCGATCAATGCCAGCAGGAACAGTTCGCTGGCGATGAAGGCATCGCCGCGCTGCTGCGCCAGCTTGTCGGTGACGTTGAGCAGGCGCGCCAGGTCGTTGCCGACGCTGATGTTGCCGGCCTGCCCGCTGACCTTGGCCAGCTTGTCCAGCGATTCGGCCAGGCGCTCGCGCAGCACCGGCACGTTGACGCCGGCCTGCGCCAGCAAGGGACGGGTGCCGCCGCCCTGCTGGTCGAGCAACGCCATCAGGAGATGCGCGGGTTCGATGATGGAATTGTCGCGGCCGATCGCCAGCGATTGCGCATCGCCGAGCGCCTGCTGGAACCGCGAAGTGAGTTTGTCCATGCGCATTGGAGATCCTTGGAGGGGCCGCCTGCATGACGGCCAACAATACGCCCGAAATGTGGCAAAGCCGCGTGATTTCAAGGCATCGCTGCAGGTCGGGGATGCCTGCGTTATCGTCGGGTCACCTCCATCAGGTCATGCCGACATGCCATCGATCACCCGCCTCGCCTGTGCCGCGATGTCCTGCCTGCTCCTGGCCGCTCCCGCGTGGGCGGCGGATGGACTTTCGCCCCGGGAAAAGAAGATCTCGAGCGCGGTCGACGCCGGCTACGAGAACGACATCGCCCTGCTCGCGCGCCTGGTCGAGCAGAACAGCGGCACCTACAACCTCGCGGGCGTGGAGGCGATCGCGCGCATGCTCATGCCCGAATTCGAGGCATTGGGATTCCGCGTGCAATGGAAGCCGATGACGCAGACCAAGCGCGCCGGCCACCTGGTCGCGACCCACGCCGGTTCCGGCAAGGGCAAGCGCATCCTGCTGATCGGCCACCTCGATACCGTGTTCGAGGCCGACAGTCCGTTCAAGGGCTTCAGGCGCGAAGGCGAACGCGGCATCGGCCCGGGCGTGGGCGACGACAAGGGCGGCGACGTGGTGATGCTCGCCGCGCTGCGCGCGATGCAGGCCGCCGGCACGCTGCGCGATGCCGATATCGAAGTGGTCCTGACCGGCGACGAGGAGGACGTCGGCAGCCCGCTGGACGTGGCGCGCGCGGACCTGATCGCCGCCGGCAAGCGTGCCGATGTCGCCCTCGACTTCGAGAATCTCTCGCAGCAGGACGGACGCGACATCGGTTCGATCGCGCGGCGCTCGTCGAACATCTGGACGCTCACCGTGAGCGGAAAATCCGGCCACAGCTCGGGGATCTTCTCGGAATCGATGGGCGACGGCGCGATCTTCGAGCTGGCGCGAATCATCAGCGCGTTCCGCAACGAACTGCCCGAACCCAACCTCACCTTCAACGTCGGCCTGGTCGGCGGCGGCCAGGAAGCGACGTTCGATGCCAGCAAATCGCGCGTCAGCGCCAGCGGAAAGGACAACATCATCGCGCCGATCGCGGTCGCGCGCGGCGACTTCCGCACGCTCAGCGTCGACCAGACCAAACGGGTGCGCGAGAAGATGCAGGCGATCGTCGCCCGTCACCTGCCCAGGACCGATGCGAAGATCGAGATCGAGGAGCACTACCCGCCGATGGCGCCGACCGCGGGCAATCGCGCACTGCTGGCGAAGCTCAACGAAGTGAATCGCGATCTCGGCCTGCACGCGATGGCCGAACTCGACCCGCTCAAGCGCGGCGCCGGCGACATCTCCTTCGTCGCCGCGGACACCGACGGATTGATCGGCATGGGCGTGTCGGGATCGGGTAGCCACGCGCCCGGCGAAACCGCCGATCTCGATTCGATCAAGCGACAGGCCAAGCGCGCGGCGATCCTGATGAGCCGACTCGCGCAAACACCGCGTTGAGCCCTTGGTATTCGTACGCATTCACTTTTTGTTCCGGCACCGTTTAGGAACACCTTCACGACCGCAGTTAGCATCGACCCGTACATTCATTTTCAAACCAACGTGGTGCAGGGGGCGCCGCTCAACCGGAGAGCCCCGATGTTCGATGCCGTCGTCAACGATTTGTCCGACCGATATGGATTGGGCGATCGCAGCCCGGAGTTGTTCGGCTTGCTGGTCGGTTACATCTTCAATGACCGTCGCGGCGGCTTCGGCGGCTTCGTCGAAGGATTCCGCGAACAAGGCCATGGCGACATGGTCGCCTCCTGGCTCGGCAATCCCGGCAACGGTCGTGCATTGAACGCGGGCGACGTCGGCACCGTGTTCGGTCAGGGCCTGCTCAACGACTGGAGCACCCGCCTCGGCACCAGCCGCGCCACCTTGTCCGCCGCCATCGCCGGCGTACTGCCGCGGATCGTGGGAGAACTCACGCCGAACGGGCGCCTGCCCGGCAACATCGCGCCGATGCGCGCCTACGAGTCGGCTTCAGTCGATGAACCCGTCGTCGAAACGGTGGAGTCCTCGGTGATGGAAATGCCGACGCCGATCATGCCCACGGTGGCACCGCAGCCTTCGTCGCTGCGTTCGCCCAATTCCACCCCGAGAGCGGCACCGAGCCGCGCCGAGGAAATGGCTGCGGCCATCGCTTCGCCCGCGATCAACCCCTCGGCCGGATTTGCCGCCGACCCCTACGCCGATCGCCACCACCAGCGACCACAGATTCGCAAGCAACGCGGCATGGGCTGGCTGGCATGGCTGATCGTCATCGCCGTGATCGCCGGCGTCGGTTACTACGCGTGGTGGAGCGGCCAGCTCGATCCCTGGCTCAAGCAATTCGGACTGATGCCACAGTAAGCGGAACCGCGATCAATCGACGAAGCGCCAGCGATCCGCCGCGTCCGGGACGCGGCAGGTCGTCGTTCCGAACCAGCGATAGCGATTGCGCGCGACCATTCGATAGAGCGCATCGCGCAACGGACGCGGCAGCAGCACCAGCGCATGCGCGAGTCGCCAACCGCCACCGAGGCCGGCGACGACGCGACGGATGGCGTCGGTGTCCTGCCACGATTGTTCGCCCTCGATCAGCAGGAACGACGAGGGATCGTGCGGATCCAGTCCATGCGCCGCAAGAAGCCGTTGCCCGGCCTCGCCCTGCATCGCGGCGAAACGATAGCGTCCCTTGTGATCGTGCTTGAGCAGGAAGCGCACCCAACCGTTGCACAGCACGCAGGCGCCATCGAAGACGATGACGGCGCTCGCCGCGTCCCATTCCGCTTCAGGCAATCCCCGTGCCATCGTCCGGTTCCAGCCAACCTTCATAGCGAACCAGCAAGCCGAGCACCGGCAATCTTGCCTCGACGAAGAAACAGTAGCGACCGGCGTCATCCTGCGATTCGCGGCAACGCACGCCATCGAACAATTTCGCCGGCAGCGGGACGATGCCGAACATGCGTGCGCGCTCCACCGTCCACGCCAGTTCCGTGCCGACGCGCACCAGTCGATAATGGAAGGTGCACGGCCCGAGGCGTTCCTTCAACAAACCATCGCGCGCCAGCAATCGCGTGCGCATCGACGCGCCGCCGAAACGGCGCTGCCAAGATTCGCCTTCCGGAGCCGCGCTGAAACGGATCGCGATCGGCGCGTCCTCCATCGCCGGCGGCAAGCCCAGGACATGCGCCAGCAGCGCCTTCGGCAGGCCACGCCCGCGACGGACGCTGGCGGTCCCGGCATAACGGAATTCGCCGCGGCGGCCATGCAACGCCTTGATGGCGGGCGCGAGATGGAAGAACTCGGCGCCGAGCAGGCGCTGGAACAGGGTGATGCTCAAGGTTCGATCCATGCGAGCGTCGCCATGCGTCCGCTGTTGCGGCTTCCATCGGACGTGCTGCGGCGATGCGAGAAAAATGTCCGCGCCTCGCCGATGGTGCAATGGCCGCCGCCATGCACTTCGTCCACGCCGGCATCGGCCAGGCGCTGGCGCGCGAGCGCGTAGAGGTCGACCCGCCAGTGGCCGGGGCGCGTCGCCACGAAGGCCGATTCGACACGACGGCCGGCGCGACGATCGTGGGCGAGAAACGCATCACGCACTTCCTCGCCGATCTCGTAGGCCCGTGGTCCCGCCGCCGGTCCCAGCCAGGCGATGCAATCGGCGGGCGCCGTCTGCATCGACGCGACCGTCGCTTCCAGTACGCCGCCCGACAGACCCTTCCAGCCGGCGTGCGCCGCCGCGATCTCGCTCCCGTCGCGCGCGGCCAGCACGATTGGCAGGCAGTCGGCGGTGAGGATGGCGAGCACGACACCGGGTGTCGACGTCACCGATGCATCGGCCTGCGGCTCCGAATCGACGACGACGGCATCGACAGCCGCGTCATCGAAACGCACCACATCCAATCCGTGCACTTGGCGCAACCAGCGCGGCGATGACGGCAACTCCAGCGCACGTTCCAGCAATCGGCGGTTCTCCAGCGCCGATTCGACCTCGTCGCCATTGCGCAATCCGAGATTGAGGCGATCGAACGGCGGCCGCGAAACCCCGAGCCCGTGGCGCGTCGTCGTCAGCGCGCGGACGCGCGGCGGCGCCGGCCAGTCCGCGTCAAGCCACGCGCTCATCGGCGGCCGCGGTCCGCTTCTTCGTGGGCGCGCGCATCGTCGCGCAACGCCTGCATCAGGCCGCGCATGTCGGCCGGCACGTCGGCCTGGCAGCGCAGCGGTTCGCCGGTGGTCGGATGCGCGAACTCCAGCACTTCCGCGTGCAGGGCCTGGCGCTTGAAGCCGCGCAGCGTCGCGGCCAATTCATCGCTCGCCCCCTTGGGCAGGCGCAACGACCCGCCGTACAGCGGATCGCCGAGGATGGGGTGCTTGAGGTGCTGCATGTGGACGCGGATCTGGTGCGTGCGCCCGGTCTCGAGCCGGCATTCCAGCGCGGTGTGCGCGCGGAAGCGTTCGCGCAGGCGGAAGTGCGTCACCGCGTCGCGACCGTCCTCGCGCACGGCCATGCGCAGGCGATCGCGCGGATGGCGATCGATCGCCGCGTTCGCGGTACCGCCGGACACCAGCGCACCGACCACGACCGCGAGGTATTGGCGATGGACGTCGCGCGCCGCCAGCATCTCCACCAGTTTCGTCTGTGCCGGCAGGGTCCGCGCCACCACCATCACCCCCGATGTGTCCTTGTCGAGGCGATGGACCACGCCCGCGCGTGGCAGCGCCGCCAGCGACGGATCGCGATGCAGCAATGCGTTGACCAGGGTGCCGTCAGGATTGCCGGCGCCGGGATGCACCACCAGGCCGGCCGGCTTGTCGATCACGAACAGGTCGGCATCCTCGTGGAGGATGGTCAGCGGGATGTCCTGCGGCTCGGCGTGGGTCTGGGTCTCCTGCACCACCGCCAGCGCGATCACCTCGCCGCCGCGCAGGATGTCGCGGGGACGCAGGTCGCGCACGCCATCGACGCTGACCTCGCCGGATTTGAGCCATGCCGTCAGCCGCGCCCGCGAATACTGCGGGAACAGCTCGGCCAGGGTGGCGTCCAGGCGCTTGCCGGCCATCGCGACGGGGACGCTGGCAACGAGGATTTCGGAGTCGGGGTTGGATGCGGAATCGGTCACGGCAGGCCAGATGAGTCGGGTGGCGTTCATCCGGACGGCGGGGCCGCCGGATCGGCTGGGGTATTATCGCGGTTCCGCTTTCCCGGCGTCCTGCCCGCGATCCATGACCCTACGCCTGCGCTCCATCTCCCCGGCCATCGTGCTCCTGCTGGCCATCACCGTGGCCATGACCGGCTGCAAATCGTTCGGCAAATCCAAGAAGGGCAAGGACGTCGAGGGCCAGCCCGTCGCAACGATCTACCAGAAGGCGCACGACCAGATCGAGAGCGGCAGCTACGGCAACGCCGAAGAGGACTTCAAGCGCCTCATCGCGCAGTATCCGTACGGTCCATACGCCGAACAGGCGCTGATGGAAATGGCCTACGCGCAGTACAAGTCGAACAACAACGACGACGCGATCTCGTCGATCGACCGCTTCCTGCGCACCTACCCGACCAACCGCAACATCCCGTACATGTACTACCTGCGCGGCCTGGCCAACCAGTCGCGCAACGCGGTGTTCCTGCAGCACGTGTTCGACCTCGACATGAGCCAACGCGACCTCGCCGCGCCGATGCAGGCCTACAACGACTTCGGCCTGATCGTCGAGCGCTTCCCCAACAGCCGCTACGCCGGCGACGCGCGCCAGCGCATGATCTACCTGCGCGACCAGTTCGCCCGCTTCGAGCTCGGCACCGCCGTGTACTACCTGCGTCGCGATGCCTGGGTCGCCGCCGCCGACCGCGCCAAGTACCTGCTGGAAACCTATCCGCAAAGCGCCTACCAGAACGATGCCGTCGCCGTGCTGGCCGAAGCCTACACGCGCCTCGGAAACCAGGCGCTGGCCGATGACGCCAAGCGCGTGCTGGCCCTGAACGACCCCAACCACCCGTGGCTCAAGGGCGGCTGGCCGAAGAATCCGTCGATCTTCCATCGCCTGAATCCGTTCGCGCGTGGCGGCGACGAAGCGATCGGTCGCCACTGATCGATTCAAATCGGATGCATGAGAAACGGGACCCGCGGGTCCCGTTTTTGTTGGTGCTATCCGCGATACCCGTTGCTGATCGGATAACGCCGCTCCTTGCCGAACGCACGCCGCGACACCTTCGGTCCCGGCGCCGCTTGGTGGCGCTTCCACTCGCTGATCCGCACCAGTCGCACCACCTTGTCGACCAGCGCGGCGTCGAAACCGGCGGCCACGATCTCGTCGCGCGACTGCTCCTGGTCGACGTAGCGCAACAGGATCGCGTCGAGCACGTCGTACGGCGGCAGCGAATCCTGGTCCTTCTGGTTCTCGCGCAGCTCCGCGCTCGGCGGACGCTCGATCACCGCGACCGGAATCTCCTCGCGCGCAGTCGCCGCGTTGCGCCAGCGCGACAGCGCGAAGATCTCGGTCTTGTAGAGATCCTTGATCGGCGCGTAACCGCCGCACATGTCGCCGTAGATGGTGGCGTAACCGACCGCGTATTCGCTCTTGTTGCCGGTGGTCAGCAGCAGTCCGCCGAACTTGTTGCTCATCGCCATCATCAGCGCACCGCGGATGCGCGACTGCAGGTTTTCCTCGGTGACGTCGACCGCCTTGCCGGTGAACGCTTCGTGCAGCGTGTCGAGATAGGCCTTGAACGGCTGCTCGATCGGCAGCGCCAGCAATCGCACGCCAAGGACATCACATTGTTGCCGGGCGAGATCGTTGGAAAGGCCTGCCGTGTAGCGCGACGGCATCCGCACCGCGGTGACGTTGTCCGCGCCGAGCGCATCGACCGCCAGCGCCAGCACCAGCGACGAATCGATGCCGCCGGACAGGCCGAGCCATGCCGTCCTGAAGCCGTTCTTGCGGCAGTAGTCGCGGATGCCGCGCACGATCGCGCGCCACGCCTGGCTTTCGCGGCTCTCGTCGGTTTCGGCCGGCCATTGCACATGCGTGAACTTGCGCATCGCCGCGTCGTAATCGGCGACCAACCAGTGTTCGGCGAAGGCCTGCGCCGCCGGGTGCACATTGCCGCCACCATCGGCCAGCACCGAGGCCCCATCGAACACCAGCGCATCCTGGCCGCCGACCACGTTGAGATAGGCGATGCCGACGCCGGTCTCGCGGCTGCGCTCGGCCATCAGGGCATCGCGTTGCGCCGCCTTGTCGCGTTCGAACGGCGATGCGTTCGGCACCAGCACCAGTTGCGCGCCGGCCGCCACGGTCGACGCGATCGGCTCCGGGAACCACAGGTCCTCGCAGATCACCAAACCGACTTGCACGCCCTTGGCCGTGAACACGCAATCGTCGCGATCGGGATCGACATCGAAGTAGCGGCGTTCGTCGAACACCGCGTAATTCGGCAATTCGCGCTTGCGATAGGTGCGTTCGACGCGACCATCACGCAACACGCTGGCGGCGTTGTAGACCACGGCGCCGGCGGATTGCGGCCAGCCGACGATGGCGACGATCCCTTCGACCGACCGCGCCACCGATTCCAGCGCCAGTTCGCAATCGCGGAGGAACGATGGCCGGTACAGCAGGTCTTCCGGCGGATAACCGGAGATCGCCAGCTCCGGGAACATCACGATATCGGCGCGATGGACGTCGCGCGCCTCGGCGATCATGCGAGTGATGCGCTGCGCGTTGCCGGCGACATCGCCGACGGGGAAGTCGAATTGTGCGAGTGCGATGCGGAGCGCCATGCCCGGATTCCTGCGGATACGGCGGAATTGTACCGAGCCGCGATGTGAGGTCATGCAAATGAAAAAGCCGCCCGAAGGCGGCCTCTTCATCCCTTCCCTATCCTCAGGGCAGGTGTTGCGGCTGCGGCTGGATCGCCACGCCCTTGTACTGGGCAGGCGTGAGCATGAAGGCCGGCGCGCCGCCACCCTGCCCGAACACCACGCGCAACCCGAACACGTTGTTGCGGAGCCCGTTGTATTCCTCGCGGCGGTACTGGAAGGACATCTGCCAGCCACGCGCCAGCTCCAGGTCGAAGCCGCCACCCAACGCCCACATCCTGTCGGCATAGCCATGCAGGGCCAGCAGATAGTCGCCGGCAGAAGGCTGCACGGCGTAGTTGAGCGCCGCGTTGCCGGCATCGCCCAGGGCATTGCGATATTCGAGCGACCAGAACGGACGGATCGCATGACCATCGAGCTTGGCGTGATAGCTGCCTTCGATGCCAACTGCGGCGAGACTGGTCTCGATGCGCTGGCGACGATACGCCAGGTCATAGATGCCCAGGCCGCTTTCACGGTACGCATCCAGCGTGGTGCGGTTGCCTTCGACGCGGCCGTAACCGGTCAGCTCGTAGCTGTCGCTGCGCTGCGTGTAACCGACGCTGAAGGAACCGTACTGCTGGTCGCCCTTGCGACGCGCCGATGCCGTGGCATTGGCAACGCTGCTCCAGCGCTGCAGGTCGAAGTCGAGCTGCCCGAAGCCCACCAGGCCTTCGGCATACCAGTGCTCGTTGCCGCGCCACAAACCATACAGGGTGAATGCACGATGCTTGGCGTCCTGCTTCGAGCGGCCATCATCGAAATCGGTATTGCCCCAGCCGCTGCCGAGCGCCGCGCCGAAGACGTAGTCGCCGAAGGCATGATCGATGCCGAAGCTGACGCCGTCGCTGCGCAGATCGTAACCTTCACGCCCCGGCATGCCACTGCGCTGGCCATAGACGATGCTGCCGCCCAGCCAGCCACCGTTGATGCCGCCAGCGCCTGCACCACCGGCCGCGCCCAGCCCGGCCGGCAACGACATGCCCATGCCGCCGCGACCGCCGCCAACGCTCAAGGTCAGGCCGTTGTGCGCGGGCGTGCCCTTGGTCATGCGCAACTGGCGCAGGCGATCGCGCACATTGTCTTCTTGGGCCATGGCGAAACGCAGGCTGGCGTCGACCTGGGCCTGCAGGCCTGCAGCCACCGACGGATCCTTGGTCGGGTCGGGACGCGAATCGACAGTCAGCGTCGCAGTCGCGGAACCCGCCGTGTAGTTGGCCGTTGCCGCCTGCGTCGCGGTGAGCGTGGCAATACCGCTGCCCACGATCGTCACCGTGTGCCCGCTCACCGTCGCCACCGAGGTATTGCTGCTGGTGAAGGTGAAGGCGCCGTTGCTGTTGCTGGTCGGCATCGGCAGGTCGAATGCCGGTTCACCCTGCGTCTTGTGGATCGCACCGATCCAGCCGATCGTCGGGCTTGCCGCCGCGATGGTCACGTTCAAAGCCACCTGCGGAGCCGCCAGGTAGTTGGCGTCGCCCGCCTGATTGGCGGTCAGCGCACAGGCTCCCGCGGCCAGCATCGTGACCGTCGAACCGCTCACGGTGCAGACGCTGGTCGTGGTCGAAGCGAATACCACCGGGCTGGTCGAGGCACCGCCCGTTGCGGAAATCGTGAACGTGCCGTTCGGTGCATAAGTCGGCGCGGTGGGATTCGACTTGAAGTTGGTGATCGCCTGCGTCGCGGCAACGATCGTCACGTTCAAGTTCACCTGCGGCGCCGCCGTGTAGTTGGCATCCGCCGCCTGGTTGGCCGTCAACGCACAGCTGCCCGCCGTCAACATCGTCACCGTCGAACCGCTCACGGTGCAAACACCGGGCGTGGTCGATGCGAACACCACCGGACTGGTCGATGCGCCACCTGTCGCGGAGACCGCGAACGTGCCGCCCGGCGCGAAGGTCGGTGACGTCGGATTCGACTTGAAGTTGGTGATCGCCTGGGCGGCGGCACCCACCGTGATCGACACTGCGGACGTACCGCTGGAACCGAATGCGTCAGTGGCCTTGACGGTGAAATTGAACGTACCCGCAGTGGTGGTCGTTCCCGACAACGCGCCGGCACTGCTCAGCGCAACACCCGGCGGCAATGCACCTGCCGTCAACGAATACGTGTACGGGCCCGTGCCGCCGCTCGCGGTCATCGTCTGGCTGTAGGCCACACCCACCACCGAACCCGGCAGTGTCGACGGCGCCAGCGTGATCGTCGGCGCGGTCACCGCAACCGTATAGGCCTGGCTGCCACTGAAGCCGAAGCCATCCGTCGCCTTCACGTTGAAGCTGTAGCTCCCCGGTGCCGTCGGCGTTCCCGACAACACGCCCGCGCTGCTCAATGCGACGCCCGGCGGCAATGCCCCCGCCGCCAGCGAAAAGGTGTAGCCGCCGTTGCCACCTGCGGCAGTGATCGTCTGGTTGTACGCGACGCCCACCGTCGCACCCGGCACCGTTGCCGGCGCCAGCGTGATCGTCGGTGCATTGATGGCCAGCGTGTAGGCCTGGCTGCCGGTGAAGCCGTTCCCGTCCGTCGCGGTGACGGTGAAGTTGTAGTTGCCCGCGGCCGTCGGCGTTCCCGACACCACGCCTGCGCTGCTCAACCCGATACCGGGCGGCAACGCCCCTGCCGACAGCGAGTAGACATAACCACCGGCACCGCCAGTCGCCGTGACGGTCTGGCTGTAAGCAACGCCCCCCGTTGCATTCGGCAAGGTCGTCGGCGACACGCTGATCGTCGGTGCGGCGATCGTGAGCGTATACGCGTGGCTGCCGTAGAACGGCGCACCGGTACCCGTGGTGCTGTCCATCGCGCGAACGGTGAAGGTGAAGGAGCCTGCCACCGTCGGTGTTCCCGACAGCACGCCAGCACTGCTCAACGACATTCCGACCGGCAGGCTGCCCGCCTGCAACGAATACGTATAGGGCGCGTTTCCGCCGCTGGCCATGAAGGTCTGGCTATATGCCATTTCCGCGGTCGAGCCCGGCAACGATGCTGGCGACATCGTGATCGTCGGCGCGGTCACGACGACGGTATATCCCTGGCTGCCGGTGAATCCATTGGCATCGGTTGCCGTCACCGTGAAATTGAAACTGCCGGCGGAAGTCGGCGTCCCACTGATGACGCCTGTCGACGCATTGAGGGTCAACCCCACCGGCAATGCACCCGAGGCAATCGAAAAAACGTATGGCGCCGTGCCACCACTCGCCGAAACCGCCTGACTGTATGCCGTCGCTGCTGCGCCGCTCGGCAACGACGTCGGGGAAAGAGCAATCGTCGGTGCGGCAATCGTGACCGAATACGCGCGACTGCCAATGTACGGCCCGGAACCCGTGGACGAGTCGGTCGCGGTGACCGTGAAGTTGAAGATCCCCCCTGCGGTCGGCGTACCGGACAACACACCGGTGCTGCCGTTCAGCGACATGCCTGCCGGCAATGCACCTGCAGTGATGGCGTAGGTGTATGTGGCAATGCCACCACTGGCCGAGATCGTCTGGCTATACGCCGTTCCGGCAGTGCCGTTCGGCAGCGTGGCCGGCGATATCGAAATGGTCGCCGCACTCACCGTCAATGCATAGGCACGACTGGCGGTAAACGGCGCACCGGTCCCCGTGGACGAATCGGTCGCGGTGACCGTGAAGTTGAAGATGCCGCCTGCTGTCGGCGTACCGGACAACACACCGGTGCTGCCGTTCAGCGACATGCCCGCGGGCAACGCACCTGCGGTGATGGCGTAACTGTATGGCGAAGCGCCGCCACTGGTCGTGATCGTCGTGCTGTAGGCCGTGGCAACCGTCGCATTCGGCAACGACGTCGGCAACAGCGTAATCGTTGGCGGGGATACCGTGATCGTCACGTTCGCAGGCGCCGAGGTTCCTCCGGCATTGCTCGCGGTATAGCTGAAGCTGTCGGGGCCTGCGTATCCGGGTGTCGGCGTGTAGGTGATCGACGTGCCCAATGCCGTGGCCGTGCCGTGCATAGCCTGGGTACCGACGGCAACACTCGTCGGCACACCCCCCGTGATGTTCAGCGTGATCGGATTGTTGGTGCTGCCATAGGCCACCGTGGCGCCGACGCTGTTGGCGACAGGCGCCGCGACGAGATAGGTGTATTGATCTGCCGCGCTGGTTGCGCTGGTGCCACCCACCGTGGTCACGGTCACGTCGTACGTGCCCGCCGAGTTTGCCGGTGAGGTCGCGGTGATCTGGGTATTGCTGTTGATGGTGTAGGTCGCATTGGCCGCACCGAACTTCACCGCGCCAGATGGCGCTGCATAGTTGAAACCGGTGCCCGTGATCGTGACCGTGGTTCCGCCACCGGTCGGCCCGGACGTCGGTGAAATCGATGTCACCGTCGGTACCGGCACATAGGTGTACTGGTCGTTTGCGCTGGTGGTGCTGGTGCCGCCCGGGGTCGTCACGCGGACATCCACCGTGCCAGCGGCATGCGCGGGCACAGTCGCGGTGATCAACGTGGCACTGTTGACAGTGAATGAAGTGGCGGCGGTACCGCCAAAGCTCACCGCGGTTGCGCCGCTGAAATTGGTGCCATTGATCGCAATCGAGGTCCCGCCGGCAGTCGAACCATTGGTCGGCGAAAGCGATGTCACTATCGGAGCCGCCACGAACGTGTACTGATCCGCCGCACTGGTGGCGCTGGTACCACCCGCCGTGGTGACGGTGATATCGAACGTGCCGGCAACATGGGCGGGCGCCGTCGCGATGATCGACGTAGCGCTGTTGACGACGTAGCTGATGGCATTGGTCCCACCGAACTTCACGGCAGTTGCGCCGGTGAAATTCGTGCCGGTGATGGTGACGGAGGTTCCTCCGGCGGCAGGCCCCGATGTCGGCGAAACCGAAGTCACCGTGGGCGATGACGACGGGGCGACGTACGGCACGATCTGATGGTTGCTGATGGCACCGCTGCGGGTCGGGGTGCCACCGGGAGGGGCCGCGATATAGCTGCCGAACATGTCGACCTGGCCCAATGCAATGTCATTGACCGTGGTGACATACGTGAACGTGCAGTTCATGCTTTGGTTCGGCTGCAGGTTGCCCCCCGGGCAGCTCAACGCCGATAGTGGCCCCACGCTCATGTTGTTCAGCACCAGCGAATGCGTGACCGCATTGCTGCCGCCGAACGTGATGGTGAAGGTAATGGTCTGTCCCGTCGTCGTGAACGTACTGGGCGACGCACTGACGAAACTCACCGTCTGCGCGAACGCGCTTCCCGAACACAGCAGCAACAGCGCCGCAAACACCTGCAACAACCATGCCGCAACCGGGCCGCGACCCTTGCGCATCGATGCACTCATCTCGATTTCCCCTGTCTCGCACGAACTCCGCGCGCGTTCACAAAGGTTAATCAGTCCTTCGGCGGGCCAACACCCCCGAAATCAGGTATTCGGAGGGTCGGATGGCGAAAACGAGAAAGGCCGCACAAGGCGGCCTTTCCGTGTTTCGGATTTGTGCGCGCAGCCCCAGTCAGGACTGCATCGCCACGACATTCACTTCGCCAAGCGCTTCGCGATCGCCGCGCCGAGGTCGCCCGGCGACTTCACCGTGGTGACGCCGGCGGCTTCCATCGCGGCGAACTTGCCTTCCGCCGTGCCCGAACCGCCCGAGGCGATCGCACCGGCGTGGCCCATGCGCTTGCCCTTCGGCGCCGAGGCGCCGGCGATGAAGCCGACCACCGGCTTGGTGACGTGCTTGGCGATGTACTCGGCCGCTTCTTCCTCGGCGCTGCCGCCGATTTCGCCGACCATGATGATGCCTTCGGTCTGCGGATCGTCCTGGAACAGCTTGAGCGCGTCGATGAAGTTGGTGCCGTTGATCGGATCGCCGCCGATGCCGATGCAGGTCGACTGGCCGAGGCCGGCGTCGGTGGTCTGCTTCACCGCTTCATAGGTCAGCGTGCCCGAACGCGACACGATGCCGATCTTGCCCGGCATGTGGATGTGGCCCGGCATGATGCCGATCTTGCA
>JASLDW010000069.1 GCA_030151365.1 Lysobacter sp.
CCGCGATCAGGCTCCGTTCGGCCCGGTCGCTCACGGATTTGTAGAACCCGTACAACGGCCGATAAATTGCTGGAGCAAGGGTGTACAGATAATTGCCGAACTTTGCCACTTCACGTTTCATGGTGTCATCTCTTGTTTGAACCGCCGGGACGCGATTTCGGATACTCCCATCGCCAGTGTGACGCAGTCGTTACCGTTCCGGAGGCTTCACGGCCTTGATCGTCCAGGTCGGCTCGATGAAGTGATGGGCGAAATCCTGAATTCCGTCCATCAACTTGGCCTTGCGCCAGGAGGCGAGGAATTTCCGTCCGTATGCCGAGAACGCGCGCGACAGTTCCCGTTGCGTGAACCACGAAAGACCGCCCTGCGCCAGCAGGTAGTCGATCTTGCCGCAGGCTTCTCCGAACAGCGATAGCGCCTGCGTGGCGTCGCTGGTGCCGGGTTCCACCGCGACTTCCAGCCCGTTCGCCTTCATCTGCGCGATGTAGTGCGCCGAAGGCAGGTGCTCGCCCATGTGGTGGTAGGGATCGTCCCAGTCCTGCAATTGCCGCTTCATCTCGCGACCTTCCTGGCGGCTGAGCAGGGTGATGCCGGGAATGCGGAAGTGGCCATCCGAGATGACCTGGTGGATGCTGTCCTTGTTGGGGACTTGCAGCACGAACGTGCCGCCAGGGCGCAGCATGCGCGCGGCGATGGCGATCATCGCATCGGGGTTGCCGACATGCTCGATGACGTCGCTGCACAGGATGAGGTCGAAGCTGCCCAGCGCGCCGGGATCGCAGGCCAGGATGTCCAGGCACCGGATACGGTCCTTTTGCGGGCCGAGGTTGAGGCGGGCGTACTCCGCCAGTCCCGGATCGATTTCGACGCCGATCGCGTCCTGCCCCGCGGCGGTGAAGGCGCGGATGGTGCCGCCCTGGCCGCAACCGATATCCAGCACGCGCCGGTGGGGGGCGCCGCTGCCGACGTCGAAACGGCGGCGCACGGATTCGCCGCGGCGATTGGTGGACAAGGCGTAGTCGATGTAGAGCCGGTGGGTTTCGCCCAGGTTCGCGAGGAACGCATCCACGTCCTCGCCGGGGGTATCCGCCAGGCGGTTGTCGGCGAGGTAGCGCGAGCAGAATTCGGCGCTGATGCCGTAACGGTCCGATAAGGCGGAAGCGAGCGCATGTTCGTTCATGGGGAAGGCATGTTCTGCAAGCCGGTGCAGACAGGGAGCTTACAGCAGTCCCGGGAGGGCACTCTGATATGCTGTTTCGCCCATTTTGCCCATCAAATCAGGAATATCGGATCGCCATGAAGCGTGCATTGATTTCGGGTGTCACCGGACAGGACGGAGCCTATCTGGCCGAATTGCTGTTGAGTCGCGGCTATGAAGTCCACGGGATCAAGCGTCGCGCCTCCTTGTTCAACACCGACCGCGTCGACCACCTGTACCAGGATCCGCACGAAGACAACGTCCGGTTCATCCTGCACTACGGAGACCTGACCGATTCGACCAACCTGATCCGCATCGTGCAGCAGGTGCAGCCGGACGAGATCTACAACCTCGGCGCACAGAGCCATGTCGCGGTGTCGTTCGAGAGCCCCGAATACACCGCCAACAGCGATGCCCTCGGTACGCTCAGGCTCCTCGAGGCGATCCGCATCCTGGGTCTGGAGAAGAAGACGCGCTTCTACCAGGCCTCCACCTCCGAGCTGTACGGCAAGGTCCAGGAGATCCCGCAGAAGGAAACCACGCCGTTCTACCCGCGCTCGCCCTATGCGGTCGCGAAGCTGTATGCCTACTGGATCGTGGTCAATTACCGGGAGTCGTACGGCATGTACGCCTGCAACGGGATCCTGTTCAACCACGAATCGCCCCTGCGCGGTGAAACTTTCGTGACGCGCAAGATCACCCGTGCCTTGGCGCGCATCCACCTGGGGCTGCAGCAATGCCTGTTCCTCGGCAACATCAACGCACTGCGCGACTGGGGCCATGCCCGCGACTACGTCGAAATGCAGTGGCTGATGTTGCAACAGGATGTCGCCGAGGATTTCGTGATCGCCACCGGCGAGCAGCATTCGGTGAAGGAATTCGTCGAGCGGGCGGCGAACGAGCTCGGCATTTCCATCGAGTGGCAGGGAAGCGGCGTCGACGAAGTCGGCATCGTGGCCACCGTCGAGGGCGAGTCCGCGGTCAAGGTCGGGCAGCGCATCGTCGCGGTCGACCCACGCTATTTCCGCCCGGCCGAGGTGGAAACGCTGCTCGGCGACCCCACGCGCGCGCGCGATCGCCTGGGTTGGACGCCGCGCACGACGTTCTCCGAACTGGTTCGCGAAATGGTTTCCGAAGATCTCAAGCTGGCCCGGCGCGATGCGCTGGTGACCGAGGCGGGTTATCGCGCATACCAGTATTACGAGTGATGACCATGGAAAAAGCCTCCCGAATCTATGTCGCCGGGCACCGTGGCCTGGTGGGCAGCGCGATCGTGCGACAGCTGCAGGCGCAAGGCCACGACAACCTGCTGCTCCGGACCCATGCGGAACTGGACTTGACCGACCAGTCGCGAGTCGAGGAATTCTTCGCCCGGGAAAAACCGGAGTACGTATTCCTCGCGGCGGCCAAGGTCGGCGGCATCCAGGCCAACGACACCTATCCGGCCGAGTTCATCCGTGACAATCTCGCCATCCAGACCAACGTCATCCATTCGGCATGGAAGCACGGCGCGCGCAAGCTGGCATTCCTCGGATCGTCGTGCATCTACCCGAAGATGGCGAAGCAGCCGATCGAAGAATCGGAATTGCTGACCGGGCCGCTGGAGCCGACCAATGAGTGGTACGCGATCGCGAAGATCGCGGGCATCAAGCAGTGCCAGGCCTACCGCAGGCAATACGGTTTCGATGCCATCTCGATCATGCCGACCAATCTCTACGGGCCGGGCGACAATTTCGACCTGCGCAATTCCCACGTATTGCCGGCGATGCTGCGCAAGTTCCACGAAGCGAAATCGAGCCGCGATCCGGAAGTGGTGATCTGGGGAACCGGAACGCCGCGCCGCGAGTTCCTGCACGTCGACGACATGGCGAGCGCGACCCTGCACCTGATGCGGAACTATGATGGGGAGGAACACGTGAACGTCGGCGTCGGCGAAGACCTCTCGATCCTCGAGCTGGCGCACATGGTGCGCGGCGTGGTGGGCTACGAGGGCGAAATCGTCCACGACCTGAGCAAGCCGGATGGAACGCCGCGCAAGTTGCTGGACGTCGATCGCCTCCACAGCCTCGGCTGGCGCGCGCGGATCCCGTTGGAAGAAGGCATCCGCGGGACCTACGAATGGTTCCTGGGCCATCGCGATACGCTGCGCGCGTAACCGATCCTCAGGCGCGAACCGCCAACAGCTCCCAGGTCTGCACCGCGTATTCGTCCAGCACCGCCGGATCCGGGTGCTCGACCGAGACGTCGTCGAGCAGTTGCGAGGCCCAATGCGTCACGCTGTCGCGGACCCCGCTGCGGGCGCCGGCGTCGAGTCGCAGGTCGAGCAGATCGTCGAGCGAGTCCTGGATGAGGCATGCCTCGTCGCGGAGGGCGATGGCATTCGCTTCCAGCGTGCCCGCCGGAGGGTTCAGCAGCCACGTTTGCAGGCCCAGGTTGGCGAGTTTCTCCCGGTACCACGACAGCGGATGGTATTCGCCGACGCTGTAGCGAGGCAGCCAGGGATGGATGGCATAAGCCATCGCCCGTGCCTGCTGCTGCGGCAACAACGTGATTCCGGTGATCTGGAAATGGGGGTCGGCACGCACCCACGACGGGTTGCGGAAATTCGGGATCGTGAGATAGATGCGGCCACCGGGGGCGAGATAGCCCACCAGGCCAGCGAGCGCGGCCACGGGATCGGCGACGTGCTCGAGCACGTCGGTGCAGGTGATGACATCGAAGCCGCCGTCGCGGCAGATCGTCTCGCGCAGCGCATCGTCTTCCACGCCGCCCAGTTCAAGTTGCCCGCGTACGCCGTGCGCCGACAGCAGCTGTCGCGCCAGTTCGAGGTAATCCGGATCGACATCGATGCCGGCAACATGGTCCGCGCCGGCTTTCGCCGCGGCGACGACATATCCGCCATAGGCGCACCCGATATCCATGAAGCGCACGCCAGGACGCCAGCCGTGCGCAGCCAGTGCGGAAATCACCCCGTGTCCGCGGTCCACCGCACTGAGCATGTATTGTGCCCAGGTCGCGTGCGGTTCCTGCAAGTCCTCGAAGCGCGCTGAGGGCGCCATCCCCATCTTGCGGCGGACGGTGTCGGCCCAGGCGTCGGCGGCAGCTGCAGTCATGCCGACGTCAGGGGGTTTTCGTGCCCGGCAATGAAAACGGCATCGTCATGCATTCACCAACTGCTGCAGCTCGGGCAGGATCTGGAACAAATCCCCCACCAGCCCCACGTCCGCGATCTCGAAGATCGGCGCGTCGCCGTCCTTGTTGATTGCGACGATCGTGCCGGCATCCTTGATGCCAGTCAGGTGCTGGATGGCGCCGGAGATGCCAACGGCGACATACAACTCCGGTGCGATGATCTTGCCGGTCTGGCCGACCTGCAGTTCGTTCGGGACGTAGCCGGCATCGACCGCGGCGCGCGAGGCGCCGACCGCCGCGCCGAGCTTGTCGGCGAGGTCGTAGATGATCTTGAAGTTCTCGGCGCTGCCGACGCCGCGACCACCGGAGACCACGCGCTTGGCGCTCTGCAGGTCGGGGCGGTCGGACTTGCCGGCGGCCAGTTCGACGAAGCGGGTATGCGTCGGCAATGCGGCGCCGACGCTGGTCGCTTCGACTGCGGCGCTGCCGCCCTTGGCGGCTTCCGGCCACGAGGCGGTGCGCACGGTGGCGACCACGACGTGGTTGGTCGGCGCTTCGACGGTGACGATGGCATTGCCGGCATACATCGGGCGCTTGAAGGTATGGCTGCCTTCGACGGCCATCAGGTCGGAGACCTGGCCGACGTCGAGCAGGGTGGCGACGGCGGGCATCGCGTCCTTGCCGAAGGTGGTGCTCGGGCCGAACACGTGGCTGTAGCCGCCGCTCTTCGCGACTTCGGCGATCTGCGGCGCCAGCACTTGGGCGATCGCATGGGCATTGGCGGCATTGGCGACGGTCAACACCTTGCTGACGCCGGCGATCTGGGCGGCTTCGGCGGCGATGGCGTCGGGCGCATCGGACAGCACCAGCACGTCGATGGCATCCGGCTTCAGCGCCAGCGCGGCCGACACGGTCTTGGCGGTGGCGGCATTGAGCTTGCCGTTCAGGTGTTCAGCAACAACGAGAACCTTGGACATCACAGCAACCCCTTCTGCTTGAGCACGGCGACCAGTTCGGCCGCATCCTTGACCATCACCCCGCGCTGGCGCTGGGCCGGCGGGGCGAACTTGGTGGCCTTGGGGGCATCGGTGGCGGCGATGGCGAGATCGGCCAGCGCGATGGTTTCCAGCGGCTTGCTCTTGGCCTTCATGATGTCCGGCAGCTTGATGAAGCGCGGCTCGTTGAGGCGCAGGTCGGTGGTGACCACCGCCGGGAGGTCCACTTCCAGCGTTTCCAGACCGGCGTCGACCTCGCGGGTCACGGTGGCCTTGCCGCCATCGACCACCAGCTTGCTGGCGAAGGTCGCCTGCGGGCGGCCCCACAGGGTGGCCAGCATCTGGCCGGTCTGGCTGGAATCGTCGTCGATCGCCTGCTTGCCCATCAGGACCAGGTCGGGCTGCTCCTTCTCGATCAGCTTGAGGAAGGCGCGGGCGGCGGCCAGCGGCGGCACGGC
Organism: Lysobacter sp.; assembly: GCA_030151365.1. Classification (GTDB taxonomy): domain Bacteria; phylum Pseudomonadota; class Gammaproteobacteria; order Xanthomonadales; family Xanthomonadaceae; genus Solilutibacter. Next base: position 5,784 of record JASLDW010000069.1, read on the forward strand.
CTCGTCGGCGACCACATGGATGGCGCGGTTGGCGCCCATGGCCAGGCCGTTGCGCAGGTGCGGCTGGGCGTCGGCGGGGGCGATCGTGGCGACCACGACTTCGGTGGCCTTGCCGGCGTCGCGCAGGCGCAGGGCCTCTTCCAGCGCGATGTCGTCGAAGGGATTGGCGGAGAGCTTGACGCCGTCGGTGACGACGCCGCTGCCATCGGGCTTGACCTGCACGCGGACGTTGGCGTCCACCACGCGCTTGTAACCGACCAGGATTTTCATGCACGGAACCTTGAACGAAACCGGGCCATTCTAGCCGAACCCCATACCCGACCGGCTGGAGAGCGTGACCGCCCGCCCACTACAATGGAGGCTCTTCGGATGACTGGAATTCCTGGATGCCCACTTGGCTCGTGACCGGCGGTGCCGGCTTCATCGGTGGCAATTTCGTGCTCGAAGCGGTCCGGGATGGCGTGAAAATCGTCAATCTCGACGCCCTGACTTATGCCGGCAACCGCGACACGCTGGCGTCGTTGGAGGGCAATCCGAACCACGTCTTCGTCCACGGCGATATCGGCGACCGCGAACTGGTCTCGGCACTGCTGGCCGAGCATCGTCCCGACGCGGTGGTGAACTTCGCCGCCGAAAGCCATGTCGATCGTTCGATCGACGGGCCGGCCGCCTTCATCCACACCAATGTCGTCGGCACGCTGGGATTGCTGGAGTCGGTGCGCGATTACTGGAAGTCGCTGGAAGGCGCGGCGCACGACGGCTTCCGCTTCCACCACGTCTCCACCGACGAGGTCTACGGGACGCTGGGCGAAACCGGCCTGTTCACGGAAAAGACCGCTTACGCGCCGAACTCCCCTTATTCGGCATCGAAGGCGGCATCCGATCACCTGGTGCGCGCGTTCCACCACACTTACGGCTTGCCGGTGCTGACGACCAATTGCTCGAACAATTACGGTCCGTACCATTTCCCGGAAAAGCTCATCCCGCTGGTGATCGCCAAGGCACTGGCGGGCGAACCGCTGCCGATCTACGGAGACGGCAAGCAGGTGCGCGACTGGCTGTATGTGGGCGACCACTGCGCGGCGATCCGGACCGTGATCGCCAAGGGCAAGGTCGGCGAGACCTACAACGTCGGCGGCAATGCCGAGAAGCAGAACATCGAAGTGGTGAAGACCATCTGCGCATTGCTGGACCAGCGCAAGCCGAAGGCCGATGGCTCGAAGTACGAAACGCAAGTCACCTACGTGCAGGATCGCCCGGGCCACGACCGCCGCTACGCCATCGATGCTTCGAAGCTGAAGCGTGAACTCGGCTGGGAGCCCGCGCACACCTTCGAGCAGGGCATCGCCGATACGGTCGATTGGTACCTCGCCAACCAGCCGTGGGTGAACCGCGTGCTGGATGGTTCCTATCGACTTGAGCGCATCGGGCAGGGCTGAGGAATGGGCATGCAACGCAAGGGCATCATCCTCGCCGGTGGTTCCGGCACGCGGCTGTACCCGATCACCCAGGCGATCAGCAAGCAATTGCTGCCCGTCTATGACAAGCCGATGATCTATTACCCGCTGAGCGTGTTGATGCTGGCGGGCATCCGCGAAGTGCTGATCATCAACACCCCGCATGAGCAGGCGCTGTTCAAGGCGCTGCTGGGCGACGGCTCGCAGTGGGGCATGGAGCTGGAGTACGCCGCGCAACCAAGTCCGGACGGGCTGGCGCAGGCGTTCACGATCGGCCGCGATTTCCTCGCCGGCGCGCCGAGTTGCCTGGTGCTGGGCGACAACATCTTCCACGGGCCCGGCCTGACGGCGATGCTCAAGCGCGCCGATGCGCGCGACCGCGGCGCGACCGTCTTTGGTTACTGGGTGCAGGATCCGGAGCGCTATGGCGTCGCCGAGTTCGATGGCGACGGCAAGGTGGTCGGATTGGAAGAAAAACCGGCGAAACCGCGCTCGAACTACGCAGTGACCGGCCTGTATTTCTATGATGGGCGTGCCCCGGAATTCGCCGCCGCCTTGAAGCCGTCCCCGCGCGGCGAGCTGGAGATCACCGATCTCAACAAGCGCTATCTCGACGAAGGATCGTTGCATCTCGAACGGCTGGGGCGCGGTTATGCCTGGCTCGATACCGGGACCCATCAGTCCTTGCTGGAAGCCGGCAACTACATCGAGACGATCGAGGCGCGCCAAGGCTTGCGCGTGGCCTGCCCGGAAGAGATCGCCTACAACAATCACTGGATCGATCGCGACCAGCTGTACGCGCTCGCGAAGCCCCTGGCCAAGAATGGATATGGCCAGTACCTGATGGCGCTGCCGGAACGGGGTTACGTGCCGTGAAGACGATCGAAACCGACCTGCCGGGTTGCATCGTGTTCGAGCCGCGCGTGTTCGGCGACGATCGCGGCTTCTTCTACGAATCGTTCAACGCCGACAAGCTGGCGCCGCTGGGGCTCGACCTGCAGTGGAAGCAGGGCAACGTGTCGTCGTCGGCGAAGGGCGTGTTGCGCGGCTTGCACTACCAGTGGCCGAAACCGCAGGGCAAGTTCGTGTCCGTGGTCGAAGGCGAAGTCTGGGACGTCGCGGCGGACATCCGCCGTGGTTCGCCGACCTTCGGCAAGTGGACGGCGGTTGTGTTGAGCGCCGACAACAAGCGCCATTTCTGGATTCCGCCGGGATTCGCCCACGGCTTCGCGGTGTTGAGCGAACGCGCGGTGTTCACCTATCTCTGCACCGAGACCTACGATGCGGCTGCCGACGCCAATATCCGCTGGGACGATCCGGAACTGGCGATCGATTGGCCGGTGAGCGAGCCTTCGCTGTCGCCCAAGGATGCTATCGCCCCATTCCTGAAAGACATCCCTGCGGATCGTCTGCCGACCTATCAGGGTTGAATCATGCGCATCCTGCTGGTGGGCGGCAACGGACAGGTCGGGCACGAATTGCGGCGCAGCCTGGCGTCGCTGGGCGAGGTGATCGTGACCACGCGCAACGGTGAACTGGAGGGTGGTTCGGCGGTGGCCTGCGACCTGATGCAGCCTGGCGCGTTGGCCGCGATCGTGCACGAAACGCGACCGGGTGTCGTGGTCAATGCGACGGCTTACACCGCGGTCGACAAGGCCGAGAGCGATCGCGATGCGGCATTTCGCGTCAATGCAGGGGCAATGGAAGAACTGGCGAAGGAATGCGCGGCACTCGGTATTCCGCTGGTGCATTACTCCACCGATTACGTATTCGACGGGCAGGGCGATCGCCCGTATCTGCCGGGTGATGCGACTTCTCCGCTCGGGGTCTACGGCGAAAGCAAACTTGCCGGTGAAAACGCGATCCGTGCTTCCGGCGCGAAACACCTGATCCTGCGCACTGCATGGGTGTATGGTCTTTACGGGCACAATTTCCTCAAGACCATGTTGCGCGTTGGCGCGGATCGCGACGAATTGCGCGTGGTCTCCGACCAGGTCGGTTCGCCGACGCCGGCATGGCTGATCGCCGATGTCACTGCGGAGATCTTGCGACAGGGCATCGGCAAGGGGGGCACGCATCATCTGGTGAGCGCCGGCCAGACCAGTTGGCACGGCTTCGCCGACGCGATCTTCGACGAAGCGGTCGCTTCCGGAATGCTGGCGCGCAAGCCGACTGTCCATGCCATCCCGACCAGCGAATACCCGACGCCCGCACGCAGGCCGGCATGGTCGGTGCTGGATACCGCAAGCCTTCGCCGGATGTACGGCCTCGCGTTGCCCGACTGGCGCATCGCATTGCAGCGGACGTTCAGCACGCTGGGCAAACCGCTGCGATAATCGATCCAGTCCCCTCGGATTCAAGGACGACCCATGCTTTACCCGGTGATTCTCAGTGGCGGTTCCGGCACGCGGTTGTGGCCGCGTTCGCGCAGCAACACGCCCAAGCAGTTCCTGCCATTGGCGGGCGAACACACCCTGTTCCAGCAGACTGCATTGCGCGCGGCGCGCCTGCCCGATAGCGCTCCGGTGCTGACCATCGCTTCCGACGAACACCGCTTCGTGGTCGGGGAGCAGCTGCAACAAGTCGAGCTCCGCAGCTCCGGCATCCTGCTTGAACCGGTCGCGCGCAACACGGCGCCGGCGATCGCGCTGGCGGCATTGCACCTGCGCGCGCAACATCCGGACGCATTGATGCTGGTGCTGCCCGCCGATCACCTGATCCGCGACACCGATGCCTTCGCCGCCGCCGTTGCGCAAGGACGCGAAGCCGCAGGCCAGGGCTGGCTGGTCACCTTCGGAATCCAGCCCGATCGCCCCGAGACCGGTTACGGTTACATCCGCGTCGGCGCATCGGTGCCCGGCGAAGCCAGGCGCGTCGATGCTTTCGTCGAGAAGCCCGATCTGGAGCGCGCGCGACAATACCTAGACGACGGCGACCATCTGTGGAACTCGGGCATGTTCCTGTTCCGTGCCGACCGCTACATCGAAGAGCTGGGCAAGCACGCGCCGGCGATCCTTGCCGCTTGCGAACGCGCGCTGGCCGCGACCACGCCGGATCTCGACTTCATTCGCGTCGACGCCGAGGCGTTCAAGCAAAGCCCCAACGATTCGATCGACTATGCGGTGATGGAGAAGACCGATCGCGCCGCGGTGGTGCCGGTGGATTGCGGCTGGAGCGATGTCGGTTCGTGGTCGTCGCTGTGGGAAATCGCCGAGCGCGATGGTTCGGGCAATGCATTGCGCGGCGATGTCATCGCTTTCGATGCGCGCAACTGTCTGGTCGATGCCGCATCCGAGCGACTGGTCGCCGTGCTCGGCGTGCAGGATCTGGTGGTGGTCGACACCCCGGATACCACGCTGGTGATGCACAAGGACCGTGCCCAGGACGTCAAGGCGGTGGTCGACCAGCTCAAGAAGGAAGGACGCACCGAACACCTGCACCATCGCAAGGTTTATCGGCCCTGGGGCAGTTATGACTCGTTGGCGATGGGGCCGCGCTTCCAGGTCAAGCGCATCACCGTGGCGCCGGGCGGCACCTTGAGCCTGCAGCGCCACCAGAAGCGCGCCGAACACTGGGTCGTCGTCTCCGGAACCGCGGAGGTGACCTGCGGCGACAAGACCTTCCCGTTGCGCGAGAACGAAAGCACGTTCATCCCCTTGGGCAGCGTCCATCGCCTGCGCAATACCACGAGCGAGCCGGTGGAGTTGATCGAGGTGCAATCAGGCCATTATCTCGGAGAGGACGACATCGAGCGGCTGGAAGACATCTACGGGCGCAAGGGCACGACCTGACGGTGAAGACGGTTCTCGACCGTCTCGAGTCCGACAGCATCCGCATCCTCCGCGAGGTTGCGGCCTGTTTCCGCAATCCGGTGCTGCTGTATTCGGTCGGCAAGGACAGCTCCGTCCTGATGCACCTGATGCGCAAGGCGTTCTGGCCGGCGCCTGCGCCGATCCCGTTGCTGCACGTCGACACCGGCTGGAAGTTCGCGGATATGATCGCTTTCCGCGATCGCCGCGTGGCCGAAGAAGGCATGCGTTTGCACGTCCACATGAATCCCGAAGGCATCGCCCAGGGCATCGGTCCGATCAGTCACGGTGCGGCCGTACATACCGACGTGATGAAGACACAAGCCCTGCGTCAGGCGCTGGAGAAGTTCGGATTCGATGCCGCGATCGGCGGCGCCCGTCGCGATGAAGAAAAATCTCGTGCCAAGGAGCGCGTGTTTTCATTCCGCAATGCGCAACATCGCTGGGACCCGCGCCGGCAACGCCCTGAATTGTGGTGCCTCTGGAATACCCGGCTTGGGCCCGGCGAGAGCGTGCGGGTATTCCCGCTGTCGGATTGGACCGAACTCGACGTCTGGGAATACATCGCGCGGGAAGGCATCGAGGTGCCTTCGCTGTATTTCGCCAAGGAGCGTCCCGTGGTCGAACGCGATGGCGCCTTGATCCTGGTCGATGATGCGCGCCTGCCGCTCGCGCCTGGGGAAACGCCGGCAATGCGCAAGGTCCGCTTCCGCACGCTCGGTTGCTATCCGTTGACCGGCGCGATCGAATCCGATGCCGGAACGCTGGACGAGGTGATCGACGAGTTGCGCGCATCGCGCCTGTCCGAGCGCCAGGGGCGGATGACCGACCACGATCCCTCGGCGTCGATGGAACGCAAGAAGCGCGAGGGCTATTTCTGATGACGATGAACCCGCGCCCCCTGTTGCACTTCATCACCTGCGGCAGCGTCGACGATGGCAAGAGCACGCTGATCGGCCGCCTGTTGCACGATACCGGCGCGCTCACCGACGACCAATGCGGCGCCGTAGGGGAAACGCCCGATTTCGCTGCTTTGCTCGATGGCCTCGAGGACGAACGCACCCAAGGCATCACCATCGATGTGGCGTATCGCCAGTTCGCGACGCCGCACCGGCGTTTCATCGTCGCCGACTGCCCCGGCCACGAACAGTACACCCGCAACATGGCGACCGGCGCATCCACCGCCGATCTCGCCGTGGTGCTGGTCGACGCGCGCAAGGGCCTGTTGCCGCAGACCTTGCGCCATACCGCGATCGTCGCGATGTTCGGCGTGCGTCGCGTGGTGCTCGCGGTCAACAAGATGGATGCGGTCGAGTGGTCGCGGGATGTGTTCGAAGGCATCGTTTCCGACTATCGCGAACACCTGAAGCGACTCCATGTCGAGTTGTCGTTCGACGTAATTCCGCTGTCGGGACTGACGGGCGACAATGTAGTCGAACCATCGACGCGGATGCCGTGGTATCCCGGGCCGACGTTGTTGGTCGCGCTGGAGGGGGCCGAGATCGTGCCTGCGGAGGCTGGCGCGGCATTCCGCATGCCGGTGCAGTGGATGAATCGCCTGACCGATGGTCGCGGTTATGCAGGAACCGTCGTGGCCGGAACGATCAAGGCCGGCGACAGCCTGCGTGTCGAACCTGCTGGCACCGAAGCGCAGGTCGCGCATGTGTTCGGATTGGATCGCGAGATCGAATTCGCCACGCAAGGCGATGCAATCACGCTGGTGCTTGATCGCGAACTCGATGTCTCACGAGGTGATGTGCTGTGTTCCACTGATGTTCCGGTACCTGCGAGCGACCAATTCTCGACCCGCGTGTTGTGGATGGACAGCGAGCCGCTGCTGCCCGGACGTTCCTACATGATGCAGGTCGGAACGCGCAGTGTCCGCGCGACGTTGACGACGCTCAAGCATCGCCTCGATGTCGAGAGTGGTGTGCATCTGTCGGCGACACAGCTGCGCATGAACGAGATCGGGGCTTGCGAATGGCATCTCGATCAACCCGTTGCCTTCGAAGCCTTCGCCGACGACCGCGAGCTCGGCGGCTTCATCCTGGTCGATCGCCACAGCAATGCCACCGCGGGCGCTGGTGTCATCGATTTCGCCTTGAGGCGGTCCGGCAATCTCCATTGGCAATCGCTGCAGGTCGATCGCGCGGCACGCGCGCGCATCAAGGGTCATTGCGGGCGTTGCATCTGGCTGACCGGCCTGTCCGGCGCCGGCAAGTCGGCCATCGCCGATGCCGTCGAGGCGCAACTCAACCTGCGCGGCGTCCACACCTATCTGCTTGATGGCGACAACGTGCGCCACGGCCTCAACCGTGATCTCGGCTTCACCGCGGCCGATCGCGTGGAGAATATCCGTCGCGTCGCCGAAGTGGCACGGCTGATGGTCGACGCCGGGCTGGTGGTGCTGGTCAGTTTCATTTCACCGTTCCGCGCCGAACGCGAAATGGCGCGCGAGCTGTTCGCGCCGGGCGAATTCCTGGAGGTCTTCGTCGACACGCCGCTGGCAGTCGCCGAATCGCGCGATCCCAAGGGCCTCTACGCCAAGGCCCGCGCCGGCCAGCTGCCCAACTTCACCGGCATCGATTCGCCCTACGAGCCGCCGGAACATCCGGAATTGCATCTCGATGCCAGCGGCCAGTCCGTCGCCGAAAGCGCCCGCGCCATCCTCGACCTGCTCGACTGACCCCTGTCCGGAAGTGCAAGGGCCGTTGTCATCCGCGGCCGTTACAATGACGGGGTTCTGCAACGGACCCCCGACATGACCGTTTCCAAGATCCATCCGGACGCCGATACCGCGTTGTCCGGCATCGTTGCCGATGGCCAGACCCTCGCGGTCGGCGGCTTCGGCCTCTGCGGCATCCCCGAAGCGTTGATCGCCGCCTTGCGCGATTCCGGCGTCAAGGGCCTGACCGTGATCTCCAACAACGCGGGCGTGGATGGCTTCGGCCTCGGCCAATTGCTGACGACCCGCCAGATCAGGAAGATGATCTCGTCGTACGTCGGCGAGAACAAGGAATTCGAGCGCCAGTTCCTCGGTGGCGAACTCGAACTCGAATTCAATCCGCAGGGCACGCTGGCCGAGCGCTTGCGCGCGGGCGGTGCCGGCATACCCGCATTCTTCACCGCGACCGGTTATGGCACCGTGGTCGCGGAAGGCAAGGAAACCCGCGAGTTCGACGGTCGCCATTACGTGATGGAAACCGCGCTCAAGGCCGACGTCTCGCTGGTCAAGGCGTGGAAGGCCGACCATGCCGGCAACCTGGTGTTCCGCGAGACCGCGCGCAATTTCAACCCCGCCTGTGCGATGGCCGGCAAGACCTGTATCGTGGAAGTGGAGGAGTTGGTGGAGACGGGTTCGATCGATCCCGATCATGTCCACCTGCCGGGCATCTACGTCGACCGCATCGTCGTCAACGCGCATCCCGAGAAGCGCATCGAACAACGCACCGTGCGTGCTATGGGAGACAAATAATGGCCTGGACCCGCGATGAGATGGCGCAGCGCGCCGCCAGGGAGCTCACCGATGGCGCCTACGTGAACCTCGGCATCGGCCTGCCGACGCTGGTGGCGAACTACATCCCCGACGGCATGAACGTCTGGCTGCAGAGCGAGAACGGCCTGCTCGGCATCGGCCCGTTCCCGACCGAGGACGAAATCGACGCCGACCTGATCAATGCCGGCAAGCAGACCGTCACCGCGGTGCCGGGCGCGAGCTTTTTCGGCAGCCACGATTCCTTCGCGATGATCCGCGGTGGCCACATCGACCTCGCCATCCTCGGTGCGATGGAAGTCACCGACAAGGGCGACCTCGCCAACTGGATGGTGCCGGGCAAGATGGTCAAGGGCATGGGCGGCGCGATGGATCTCGTGGCCGGCGTGCGCAAGGTCGTGGTGCTGATGGAGCACACCACCAAGACCGGCTCGCCGAAGATCATCCCGCAATGCACGCTGCCGCTGACCGGCCTCGGCGTGGTCAATCGCATCATCACCGAGCTTGGGGTGTTCGACGTGACGCCGCAGGGGTTGAAGCTGGTGGAGCTGGCTACCGGTGTCAACGAGGACGAGGCGAAGCAAAAAACGGGTGTTCCCCTGCACTGAAAATTGCGACGGCGTTGTGTCCTTTCCCGGTCGGGGCTAGAGTTGCCGTGCAAAGCCGGCACGGCTTCGATGAATAGGGGGAAGTTGCAATGAACGCGAAGGCATGTGCGCTGCTCGCAGCGAGTGCGTTGTTGCTGGCCGCTTGCGGCGGCCAACGGGGTCCGTCTCAGGCGCAACAGCATGGCGGGGTGCCGGCCGCGACGCCGTCGCAAGCCGCAGGGGTCGCGGAGGCTGCACCCTCGATGAGCCGCGTTGCCAATGCCCCGGATCAAGGCGCGCTCATGCGCTATCCGGCGGGGAATTCGCCGGTCCAGCGCGACGGTTATTTCGCTTATCCGATCGACCTGAGCGAGGCGCACGCGCGCAATGCGACCGGGCCGGGAAAGGGCATGTCGATCGACCTGCCCGATGGCAAGCAGGTCCACGTGTCGTATTCCCGTGACGTGCATCATCCGGACGGGAGCTGGAGCTGGGTGGGAACCGCAAGGGACGGTTCCCAGGTACTGATGACATTCGGCGCCGACGCGGTGTTCGGATACATCACGGTGCCGACGGGCGGCCAATACGAAATCAACATGCTCGATGGCAAGCCCTGGCTCACCCGGCCGGATCCGGCGCGGTTGCGCGATGCCAACGCCGCACCGCGCGCTTCCGAAAGCGACATGCTCGTCCCGCAGCTGAAGGCGGCGGCCAGCAAATCGCCGGTCGTCCAGCAGGCGAGCCTGGGCGTGACTGCCGCCGCGGCCACGATCCCGGTCATCGACGTCGTGCTCGGCTACAGCACGGGTTTCCTCAATGCCCAAGGCGGACCTTCGCAGGCCAGCACGCGCCTGACCTATTTGCTGGAAGTGGGCAACCAGGCGTTGGCAAACAGCCTGATCTCGGCGAAATTCCGCCTGCTGCATGTCCAGAAGATCGATTATGACGATGCCAGCACGAACGAGACGGCACTCAATGACCTGACGTCGGGCACGTCGGCGCTTTCGGCCTTGCGTACCTGGCGCGACACGGTGGGCGCCGACTTGGTCGGATTCGTCAGGGCGAACCGGGCGGAACAGCAGAACTGCGGCATCGCCTGGGTCATCGGCGGCAATGGGCAGACGATCAGCAACGCCTGGGCAAACAACGGTTTTGCCGTCATCAGCGATGGCCGCTACCAGAGCGGCAACTACATCTACTACTGCCGCGACGTCACCCTCGTGCACGAATTCGGCCACAACCTCGGGCAGGTGCACGACCAGGCGGATTCGAGCAGCCAGGGCGCGCACCCGTATTCCTATGGATACCGGCAGGACAGCACGACCGGCTTCTATACGGTGATGGCGTATTCGCTGGCGTCCACCCAGGTCTCCATTCCCTATTTCGCCAATCCTTCCGTCAATTACAATGGCGCGCCGACCGGAATCGCCAATACCAACGACAACGCCCGCAGCATGGCGCAAACCATTCCGCTGATCATCCAGTTCAGGAATGCCGTCACCCCGTTCGCCGACGTGCCGACCGACTACTGGTCCTTCGAGTACATCCGCAGGCTGTACGACGGCGCGGTGACCAACGGTTGCGCGACCAATCCGTTGAGCTATTGCGCCGGCGACGCGGTGCCGCGCGACCAGATGGCCGTGTTCCTGGTGCGCGCCGGCCATGGTGCGGGTTATCAGCCCCCTGCTGCCACCGGAATGTTCACCGATGTCCCGGCGAATTACTGGGCGGCGCCGTGGATCGAGCAGCTGTATCGCGATGGCGTGACCAATGGATGCACCACCGACCAGAAGTATTTCTGTCCGACATCGTCCGTGAGCCGGGAACAAATGGCGCTATTCCTGCTCCGCGGCAAGCACGGTGCAAGCTACGTCCCGCCGCCGCCGACCGGCTTGTTCAACGACGTGCCGACCTCGAGCTACACGGCGGCCTGGATCGAGCAGCTGGCGAACGAGGGCACGACCAGCGGTTGTTCCGTGGCGCCGCCGCTGTATTGCCCGGCCGACAGCGTGACCCGCGACCAGATGGCGGTCTTCCTGGTCAGGAACTACGGGCTGTAAAACGGTTTCAGGCGGGGATCGTCCGTTCGCGGACGATCCCGCGCAACGCCTCTTCGGCGATCCCGGTCGCGTAATGTCGTTCGATGTTGCGCAACCCGCCCATGGACAACCGGGCCCAGAGGGTCGGGTCGTGATAGAGCGCATGGACCGCGGAGGCGAATGCTTCGGCATCATCGGCGATCAGGACGTCGATGCGGTCCGCCAGATGCATGCCCTCTGCCGCGATCGACGTGGCAACCACGGGCAGCCCGTGACTCATTGCATCATTGATCTTGCCCTTGACGCCGGCGCCGATGCGCAGCGGGGCAATCGATATGCGGCATTTCGCGAGCCATGGGCCAAGGGCTGGAACGCGGCCATGGAATGCGATCGCGTCTGACTGGAATCGCTTGCGTTGATCCTCCGTGATCGCGCCGACGACATGCAGCTCGATCCCGGGCACGCGGGCGCGAATCGCGGCAAGCAGCTCCGTCGACAACCACTCGAGCGCATCCAGGTTGGGAGCGTGCTGCATGCCTCCAATGAACAACAACCCGGCGCGTTGGTCGAACCCGGCCACTTCATCCGGACCGACCGGATCATGGATGTTTCCCAGCACGACGATCCTCGCGCCTGGTGCGATCGATGCGAGGGTTTCGCCTTCGGCGTCGCTGACGACGACGGTTGTATCGGCCAGCGAGCTCGCGCGGATTTCCATGTCGCGAATGGACGCCGCGATCGCTTCGGCCCGCGGATTGCGTTCGGAAGCGAGCCGGCGTTGTTCGCGCAGGAAATGCAGGTCGACCGTATCGAACACGACGTGCGCGTGGGGCGCAAGCGCTCTGGCCAATGGCGCATGTTTGAGCGCGGTCTGGAATCGCGACAGCCAGACGACGCTTTCGGCATTTCCGAGCGAACGCAACCAGCGGGGGAGGGCGCCGATCGCTTCGACGGGGATTTCGATGTCGCCGATTTTGGTTGGGCCCAGGCGCGCCGGCGGCTTGGTGTCGGCCATGAAGGTGACGGACCAGCCCATTCGCTGCATCAGCCGGATGATCCCGACCAGTCGCACCGATCCGGAATCAAGCGTCGGATCGGGCAAGGCGCGGTCGATGATGAGGCAGTGCCTGTTGCCTCCGGGCGGTGCGACCTGCGCTACGGTTCGATGGAGTTTCCCGGCATCCATGGCGATGCGAAGGGCATCCTGCATCCTGCCCGAGCGCAATGCCGCAAGGCAGAGGCCCATCCACTCGCGATGGCGTCGCAATTTCCAGCCCAGAATTGCGGACTGATCGCTCACAGATTCTGGTAATTCGGCCCGCTGCCGCCTTCCGGCGTGGTCCAGGTGATGATCTCGTAGGGATCCTTGATGTCGCAGGTCTTGCAGTGCACGCAATTCGCGGCATTGATCTGCAGGCGCTTGCCGTGCGGCTGGTTGGCGTCGTCGACCATTTCATACACGGCGGCCGGGCAGAAGCGCGTGCACGGGTTGCCGAACTCCTCGACGCATTTGGTCGCGCAGATGTTGGTATCGGCGACCTTGAGGTGGGTCGGCTGGTCCTCGTCGTGCGCGGTGGAGGCGAAGAACACGCCTTGCAGGCGGTCGCGCGGCGCCAGCGTGCGTTGCACGTAATCGTGCGCGGGTTCGGCGGTGCCGAGGCGATCGAGCGACGACCAGTCCGGACTCTGCTTGAGTGTCCATGGCGACAGGCCGCCGGTGACGGTTTCCCACGCGGCATTCGCCATGCCGAACCACAGTCCCTTCTTGAAACCGGGCTTGATGTTGCGGACTTTCTTCAGTTCGGCCATGGCATCGGAAGCGCGCAGCTTGGCGTCGTAACCATAGGCGATCAGCTGCGTTGCAGCGAGATGTTCCGCGGCGAGCATGCCGGAGCGGATGGCCTGGTGCGTGCCTTTCACCTTCGGCACGTTGAGCAGGCCGGCGCCGTCGCCGACCAGCAGCGCGCCCGGCATCTCGACCTTCGGCAGCGATTGCCAGCCGCCGGTGACGATCGCGCGTGCGCCGGCGGAGACGATGTTGCCGCCTTCCAGCAACGGCGCGATCAGCGGGTGCGCCTTCCATTGCTGGAACGCTTCCCACGGTTTGTAGTCGGGGTCGTGGTAGTCGAGGCCGCTGACGTAACCGATCGCGACGCGGTCCTTGTCCAGGTGGTAGAGGAAGCTGCCGCCATAGGTGCGGTTGTCGGCGGGCCAGCCGAAGGTGTGGACGATCTTGCCGGGCGTGACGCGACCTGCCGGCAGCTGCCACAGTTCCTTGATGCCGATCGAGTAGGTCTGCGGATCGGAGTTCGCGTCCAGCGCGAAACGCTTGACCAGCTGCTTGGTGAGCGAACCGCGCGCGCCTTCGCCGAGCACGGTGACCTTGGCGTGGATGTCGATGCCGGCGGTGAAGCCCGGCTTGTGCGATCCGTCCTTGGCGATGCCCATGTCGCCGATGCGCACGCCGATCACCTTGCCGCTGTCGTCGTGCAGGGTTTCCGCGGCGGCGAAGCCGGGGAAGATCTCGACGCCCAGCGCTTCCGCCTGCGGCGCCAGCCACGCGCACAATGCGCCCAGCGAGACGATGAAGTTGCCTTGGTTGTGCATGCCCGGGGGCAGCGGCAGCTTGCGATGGCCGGTCTTGGAGAGCATCCAGAATTCGTCTTCGGTCGCCGGCACGCAGATCGGCGGCGGTGCATCGCGCCAACCGGGGAGCAAGGCATCGAGCGGACCGGGTTCGATCACCGCGCCGGAGAGGATGTGGGCGCCGACGGTCGCGCCTTTCTCGATCACGCAGACCGAGGTCTCCGGGCTGAGCTGCTTGAGGCGGATCGCGAAGGACAGGCCGGCCGGACCCGCGCCGACCACGACCACGTCGTATTCCATGATGTCCCGCTCGATCGGGCTCTGTTCAAGCTGGCTCATGTCGCGTTCCTCGTCGATATGAACGCGATTGTCCGGGTTTCACGCCGGTGCGGCAAACTCGGGCCATGGCCGTCCCCGATCCCGATGTCCTGCTGGAGCGCGGCTGGCTGCCGCCGGAAGCCGCTGATCGCCTGTTCGCGGCGCTGCTGCAGGAGCTGCCGTGGTCGGTGCACCGCATCCGCATGTTCGGGCGCTGGGTGGATTCGCCGCGCCTGAGCTGCTGGCTGGGCGATCCCGGCACCGAGTACGCCTACTCGGGCGGCCGCTTCGAGCCGCTGCCGTGGCCGCCGGCCCTGGCGGAATTGCGCGAACGCCTGGTGCTGAAACTCGAGGCGCCATTCAACAGTGCGCTGGCCAACCTCTACCGCAACGGCAACGACTACGTCGGCTGGCATCGCGACAACGAACGCGAACTCGGGCCGCATCCGCTGATCGCCTCGATCAGCCTCGGTGCGGCGCGGCGTTTCGTGTTGCGCGCCAACGACGATTGCGAACGCCAGCAGGAATGGTCGCTGGAACACGGCGACCTGCTGGTGATGGCCGGAAGCACGCAGCAATACTGGAAACATGCGCTGCCGAAGAGCGCGAAGATGAAACAGCCGCGGATCAATCTCACGTTCCGCGTGGTGCGGCCGGGCGAAGAGTGAGCGCGCGCTATCGAGCGCCCGCGACCGCCCCCAGCACCCAGCCCGCGATGTCCTGGCTGTCCTTGGCCAGCGCCTGCTGGAACGCCTGCGCAACCGCCGGAATCGCCGTGGAGGATGCCGGGGCTTCGGCGCGGAACACCTTGAACGCCACCGCGTGTCCATCATTGGCCACGACGCGCGCCGCGATCTCCACCACTGCGGTTGGCGTGGCGCCGCCGGCGTAATCGGAATCGAAGCGACGAATGTCCATCGTCAGCTCGTAATCGCTGCTGAGGCCGCCGCCGCGGGTGGCCACGCCCTTGAGCCGGCCGCTGTCTTCCAGTGTCTGCAGCAGCGAACGCTGCACCATTTCCGGTGGCGACTCCGCCCAGGTCGCGCCATGGTAGACCTGCAGTTCGCCGGGCGCCGGCCGCACCACGATGCGCGGGTCGGTGAGCATCCGTTCCGCGGTCGGGCGTGCGATCACCAGCTGCGCGCGTGCCTGCGGCCAGGAGGGATCGGGCGTCACGCGCGACATCGCGGTATAGGTCGTGATGTCTTCGTGCTTGGGCAGGATGCCGCAGCCCGCGAGGATCGCCAGCATCGCGGCGGCGAGGGTACGCATGGTGTTCATCGGCAAGGATTTCATTTCGGCGTGAACTCCTTCGGCTGCTGGCGTCCCAGGATGTAGCCAGCGGGACTGCGGTTGAGGCCGTTGGCGACGCCGCGCAGGTCACGCGTCAGGGCGCGCAATTCCTCCAGCGTCGGCGCCAGTTGCTGCAGGCCATCGCGGGTGAAGCTGCGCAGGGGCGCGCGGTTTTCGTCGATCAGCAGGTTCGCGTTCTGGCCGGCCGCCTGCAGCGAGGCGATGGTCTTGTCGAGCTTGTCCATCGTCGCCGGCAGCTTGTCGATCACGCCGCGATTGACATTGTCGATCGCGCCATTGGCGCTCTTCAGCGTGGTGCGCAGGTCCTCGCTGGCCTGGCGCGCGTTCACCAGCAACTGGCGGATGTCGTCGCGTTGGGAAGCGATGCTGTCGGTCGTCGCCTTGAGGTTTTCCAGCGTCGCGGAAATCCGCTTGATGTTGTCCTCGCTCAACATCTCGTCGAGGCGGGTGACCAGTTTGCTGGCGACATCCGAGATGTTCTGCAGCGTCGACGGCTCGGTCTGGATGATCGGGATCTCGTTGCCTTCGCTCGGCAACAGCGACGCGGCCTGCGGCGACCCGCCCGAGAGCTGGATGAAGGGGCTGCCGGTGATGCCCTGCTGCGACAGCTTGGCGCGGGTGTCGACCTTGATCGGCGCGCTGACGTTGAGTTTGAGCAGGGCCCGCACCTTGCGTGGATCCTTGGGGTCGAGGGTGAGGCGTTCCACCGTGCCGACGCTGATGCCGTTGTACTGCACCGACGAACCTTCGGTGAGGCCGGTCACCGCTTCGTTGAAGATCACTTCGTAGCGGTTCCAGTTGCGGTCGGAAGCGAACTTCGCCGCCCACAGGCCGAACAGCAGCAAGCCCACCGAGACGATCAGCGTGAAGGCACCAATGAGGACGTAATTGGCTTTGGTTTCCATCGTTTAACCAACAGTATGGTCGATGAGGTTGCGGCGCTGGGCATCCTGGGCCGCGCGCGCCCGCGGACCGTGGAAGTATTCCTGCACCCACGGCTGATCGTAGCGTTCCACTTCCGACAGCGGCGCATTCACCAGCACCTTGCGGTCGGCGAGCACCGCGACGCGGTCGCAGATCGCATACAGGGTATCGAGATCGTGGGTGATCAGGAACACCGTGAGCCCGAGCGCGTGCTTGAGGGTGAGGATGAGTTCATCGAACTGCGAGGCGCCGATGGGATCGAGGCCGGCGGTGGGTTCGTCGAGGAACAGGATCGGCGGATCCAGCGCCAGCGCGCGCGCCAACCCGGCGCGCTTGCGCATGCCGCCCGACAACTGCGACGGCAACTTGGCCACGGCATCGGCGGGCAGGCCGGCGAGTTTCACCTTGAGCAGCGCGAGTTCCTTGCGGATGCGCGGTTCGAGGTCGGGATGATGTTCCTTCAGCGGCACTTCGACGTTCTCGCCGACGGTCAGAGACGAGAACAGCGCGCCGTCCTGGAACAGCACGCCGGTATTGCGTTCGATCGCGTGGCGATCATGGCTGCTGCCGAAAGGATCGTGGCCGAGCACGCGCACATTGCCGCCAGCGGGTTCGTTCAGGCCGAGGATGGTGCGCATCAGCACCGACTTGCCGGTCCCCGATCCGCCCACGATGCCCTGGATCTCGCCCCTGCGGACGTCGAGCTCGAGGCCGTCGTGCACGACTTGTGTGCCGAAGCGATTGACCAGTCCGCGCACGCGGATGGCGATGTCGGCGTCGTGGTCGGGGCGTCCGGCGGTGGCATGGTCCTTGCGCATCAGAAATCCATGTACATGAACCACATCGCGGCGAGCGCATCGAGCACGATCACCAGCGAGATCGATTGCACCACGCTGGCGGTGGTGCGTTCACCCACCGATTGCGCGGTGCCTTCCACCTGAAGGCCCTGCAGGCAGCCGATCAGCGCGATGACCATCGCGAAGAACGGCGCCTTGCTGATGCCGACCAGGAAGTGGCGGACCTTGATCGTGCTGTCCATGCGCGACAGCCACGCCTGCATCGGGATGTCGAGGCTGATCGCGCCGACCACCATGCCGCCGAGGAGGCCGGCCAGCATCGCCAGGAAGGTCAGCAGCGGCAGCATCACCAGCAGGGCGGTGACGCGCGGGATCACCAGCACGTCGACCGGATCGAGCCCGAGCGTGCGCATCGCGTCGACTTCCTCGCGGCTGACCATCGCGCCGATCTGCGCGGCGAAAGCGCTGGCGGTGCGACCGGCGAGCACGATCGCGGTCAACAGCACGGCGAATTCGCGCAGGAAGGCGACATCGACCAGTTCGACCACGAAGATGGTCGCGCCGAAATCCTTGAGCACGTTGGCGCCGAGGAAGGCGACCACCGCGCCGACCAGGAAGTTGAGCAGGAGGATCAGCGGCACGGCGTCGAGGCCGACCTGTTCCATCTGGAACACCACCGAAGTGAGGCGGATGCGCTGCGGCTGGCCGACCAGGCGCACCATCTTGGTCAGCGTTTCGCCGAGGAAACCGACCAGGGTGACGATCTGCTCCCAGTTGCGCACCACGCTGCGGCCCATGCGCTCGAGCACGGCGCGGAAGCCGAAATCGCGTGGCGGCGCCGGGCGATCGTCCGAGACCTCGCGGATCGCCTCGATCAACGCGGCCTGGTTGTCGTTGAAGGTGATCGCGTCTTCGCCGATGTCGACGGTGCGCGCGAGGTGCAGCAGCGCCAGCGCGCCCAGCGAATCCAGCACGCGGATATCGCTGGCGTCGATCGCGTGCGGACCCGGCGCCAGTCCCTTCATCAATGCGGTGATGGCGTCGACATTCCGCAGCGTCCAGTCGCCCGACAACAGCAAGGTGCTGCCGTCGCGACGCAGGGTGGGGCGGATGGTGGAATCGGGATCGGCCATGGTGTCGGAAGTCGGCAATCCGGCAAGCCTACCGCGTCGGTGCTGATCGTAGTGTTGCGGCGTGCGATCCTATGGCGATGCCCCCGGTCATGCCCGCCCTCGCGCCGTTCCAGTCCCGCGTCGACTTCCTGGTCGCGCTGGCGACCCACCTGCACACCTGCGGCACGACTGCGCAGCGCCTCGAAGGCGCGGTACTCGGTGTCGCGCGTCGGCTGAAGGTGGAATGCGAACCATGGTCGAATCCGACCGGGATGATCCTGTCGTTCCGCGATCCGGCGCAGGCCAGCCCGCTCACCGAGACGCGGGTGATCCGGCTGAATCCCGGCGATACGGATCTCTATCGCCTGAGCGAAACCGATCGCATCGCCGAAGAAGTCATCAGTGGCAATATCGGCCTGGAGGAAGGGCGGGCCGCGTTGCGCGCGCTCGATGCCCGTCGCAAGCCGCCGCGGTTCTGGACCGATGCCCTGAGTTTCGGCCTAATCTCGCTGGCTGTCGCCGCGCTGTTGCGCCTGCCGTGGCTCGACATCGCCACCGCGGGCGTCGCCGGCATGGTGATCGGCGGCTGGATGAATTACGTCGGGCGCCGCAACGCCCTCAAGGAAAGCTCCGAGGCGATGGCCGGCATCCTCGCCGCGACGGTCGCGGTGCTGGTGGCCGCTTTCGTCGCGCCGCTCAACCTCAACACCGTGATCATCGCGTCGCTGGTGGTGTTGCTGCCCGGCATGTCGTTCACCAATGCCATCAACGAACTCACCAGCCAGCACCTGGTCTCGGGCACCGCGCGCTTCGCCGGCGCGCTGACGCTGATCCTCAAGCTCACCATCGGCGTAATGATCGCGCTGGCCTGCGCCGACGCGCTCGACATCGATCCGCAGATCCGCTATGCACGCCCGCAGCCGGACTGGGTGGAAGGCGCCGGCCTGCTGCTGGCCGCGGCTTCGTTCGCGGTGGTGTTCCGCGCCGATCGCCGCGATTATCCGGTGGTGATGCTGTCGGCCATCGCCGGCTACCTGATTTCACGTTTCGCCGGACAAGCGGGCGATGGCGTCGCCGGAACCTTCCTCGCCGCGTTCGCGATGACCGCGATCGGCAACGCCTTCGCGCGCCATTTCAACCGACCCGGGGCGATCGTCCGCCTGCCGGGCATCATCCTGCTGGTGCCGGGAAGCGCGAGCCTGCGCGGCCTGATGACAATGGTGCAGGAACAAAGCGCGTCTGCCGGCCAGGCGGCGCTCCTGGCCGTGCTCAACATCCTCGGCGCGCTGATCGCCGGTCTGCTGTTCGGCAACCTGGTGATTTCGGCGCGCCGCAACCTCTGACGCGCCGCCGAATCAACCGGTCTGGAAATCCTTGCCGGATCCGCCGCTGGGCGGAGGCGGCGGCACCGATGCCATCGCGACCATGGGCGGCGGCGGTTCCGGCACGGGGTCGCCCGCGGCGACCGCATCGGTCGCCGGATCGTTGCCCGTCAACTGCTCGGTGGCGGTTTTCGCCGCGGCTGTTTTCTTCGGATTCTTCTTCTTGGCCATGTCGCATCCTTGGTCATGAGCTTGCGGTGAAGAATTCTCGCGCGTCAGGCACCCAGCCTGACGAGCAGTGCGTCACGGTCCAGCGATTCCGCCTCGGCCGCGCGACGATGGCGGTATTCGAACTGGCCGGCGGCGAGGCCGCGCTCGGAGACCACCACCCGGTGCGGGATGCCGATCAGTTCCATGTCGGCGAACATCGCGCCGGGGCGCAGGCCGCGGTCGTCGAGCACGACGTCGATGCCGCGTTGCTGGAGTTCGTCGTGAAGCGCTTGGGCGGCTGCGGCGACAGCCGGATCGTTCTTGGGATTGATCACGCACACCGCGACCGACCACGGCGCCATCGCTTCCGGCCAGATGATGCCGGCGTCGTCGTGGTTCTGTTCGATCGCTGCCGCCACGATGCGCGACACGCCCACGCCGTAGCAGCCCATCGCCGGGTTGACCGGCTTGCCGCTGGCGTCGAGCACGGTGCACTTCATCGCCTCGGAATACTTGCGGCCGAGCGCGAACACGTGGCCGACCTCGATGCCGCGCGCGATCTGCAGCACGCCCTTGCCGTCGGGCGAGGGATCGCCGGCGACGACATTGCGGATGTCGGCGACTTCCGGTTCCGCCAAGTCGCGGCCCCAGTTGACGCCGGCGATGTGGAAGCCGGGCTTGTTGGCGCCGACCACGAAGTCGGACATCGCCGCGACGCTGCGATCGGCGATCACGCGGATCGGCTTCTTCGCGTTCAGCGGGCCGAGGAAGCCAGGTTCGCTGCCGAGGTATTCGAGGATTTCCGCTTCGGTCGCCAGGCGGTATTCGCCGAGGCCGGGCAGCTTGGCCAGCTTGATCTCGTTGATCATGTGGTCGCCGCGCACCAGCGCCAGCACGAACTGGTCGTTGCCATCGGCATCGCTGCCCATGATCGCCACCGACTTGGCGGTGCGCTGCAGCGGGATGCCCATCAGCGCGGCGACGTCCTCGCAGGTCTTCTGCGTCGGCGTGTCGATGTCGCGCAGGGCTTCCGTCGCGGCACCGCGCGGACCGGGCGACACCGCCTCCGCCAGCTCGACATTGGCCGCGTAATCGGAACCGTCGGAGAACACCGTGGCGTCCTCGCCGGAATCGGCCAGCACCTGGAATTCGTGCGAGGCACTGCCGCCGATCGCGCCGGTATCGGCGGCCACCGCGCGGAACTTCAACCCGAGACGGGTGAAGATGCGGGTGTAGGTGTCGTACATGTTGCGGTATTCGGCGTGCAGCGAGTCATCGTCGAGATGGAAGGAATAGGCATCCTTCATCATGAATTCGCGCGCGCGCATCACGCCGAAGCGCGGACGGATCTCGTCACGGAACTTGGTGCTGATCTGGTAGAGATTGATCGGCAGCTGCTTGTAGCTGGTGAGTTCGTTGCGCGCGAAGTCGGTCACCGCTTCCTCGGCGGTGGGGCTGAAGCAGTATTCCTGCTCCTTGCGGTCGCTGATCTTCAGCAGCTGGCCGCCGAACTTCTCCCAGCGCCCGGTTTCCTCCCACAACTCCCTGGGCTGGATCAGCGGCAACGCCATCTCGATCGCACCGGCGCGGTTCATCTCCTCGCGGACGATGCCCTCGACCTTGCGCAGGACGCGCAGGCCCAGCGGCGACCAGGCGTAGAGCCCGGCGGCGAGCTTGCGGATCATCCCGGTCCGGAGCATCAGTTTGTGGCTGATCAGCTCGGCCTCGGCGGGGGTTTCCTTTTCGGTCCTGAGGTGGAATTGCGAGAGGCGCATTGCGCGGTATCCGGAAAATTGCGACGACCCCCGATTGTGCCATGCAGCAGGGGTTTCCGCCCCGGATTCCGGCCTTGGCCGCGCGTCCGGGTACACTGCCGCCAATGAGTGTCCCGACCCCGTCGCCCGCGCGCCGCAGCGTCTACCTGCTGCCCAACCTGTTCACCACCGGAGCTTTGTTCTCCGGTTTCTACTCGATCATCGCCTCGTCGCAGGGGCTGGTCGAACACGCCTGCATCGCCATCTTCATCGCCGCGATCCTCGACGGGCTGGATGGCCGCGTCGCCCGCCTGACCAACACCCAGAGCGAGTTCGGCGTGCAGTACGACTCGCTCTCCGACCTGATCAGCTTCGGCATGGCGCCGGCGCTGCTGGTCTACCACTGGGCGCTGGAATCCCTGCGCGACCAGGGCGCGACGGCGGGCAAGCTCGGCTGGCTGGCGGCCTTCCTCTACGCGGCCTGCGCCGCGCTGCGGCTGGCGCGCTTCAACAGCCAGGTCGGCACCGTCGACAAGCGCTGGTTCATCGGCCTCGCCAGCCCGGCAGCGGCGGCGGTGTTGTCGAGTTTCGTGTGGACCTTCCACGGCCTCGGCTGGAGCGATGGCGACGAACTGAGCCTGCCGGTCCTGGCGCTGACGGTGATCGTCGCATTGCTGATGGTCAGCCGCGTGCGCTACACCAGCTTCAAGGGGGGTGGCAGCGGTCCGCGTTCCGAACGCGTGCCCTTCATGATGCTGGTGGGCGTGGTGATCGCGCTGATCGCGCTGGCACTGGAACCCGCGCGCACCTTGCTCTGCGTGTTCGGGTTGTACGCCCTCTCCGGTCCGGTGATGATGCTGGTGCGTCGTCGCCCGGGGGCGCCTGCGTGAATTGGGATGCGTTCCAGCGCGAGGCCCTGGCCGAGCTCGGCATCGAGCTTTACACGCTGGGAGTCGGCGATGCCCCGGTCGCCGCCCCGGCCGCGAACGAGGGTGTCGCGCCACGCGCGCGCGCGGAAAGCGGCGATGTCTTGCTGCGCCATCTGTTGAAAGCGGCCGGTGGCGGTGACCGCGAACAGGCGGTGCTGGCATTGGCCGAACCGTTGTCCGGCCTGCGCGGCAATGCCGCTGCCAAGCGCGCGCTGTGGCCCTTGCTGAGGCGGTTGCGGCGGCCATGAGTGCGGTGACGTCGCCACCGCCAATGCCGGCGGGCCGCCTGCGCCCGATCCGCGAAAGCGATCTTGATGCGGTGATGGCGGTGGAAGAGCGTGGCTATCCGCATCCGTGGTCGCGCAAGGTGTTCCGCGATTGCCTGCGTGCGGGGTATTCGGCATGGATGCTGGAAGACGGAGTCGGCGACGTGCTCGGTTATGGCGTATTGAGCCATGCCGCCGACGAATGCCATCTGCTCAATCTGTGCATCGACCCACGGGTGCAGTCACGGGGACTGGGACGCTCGTTGCTGACATCGCTGTTGCAGCTGGCGCGCACCCGTGGCGCCCGCCAGATGTTCCTCGAGGTGCGGCCGTCGAATACGCACGCGATCGCGCTGTACCACGGCATCGGCTTCAACGAGATCGGACGGCGTCCGCGCTATTACCCCGCGGCGAACGGCCAGCGCGAAGACGCGATCGTGATGGCGATGGAGTTGATGGACTAGCACGTGCTGGCTTGGCGCTTGTTGTCCTGGGCGTAGCGAGGGGCTGCTTCTAGCGAAAGCGTGTCGCCCGGCTGTGCGCCGTCGCGGTTGTCCGTGTGGCCGGCACGCCGTGAATACGTCCATGTAGGCTCGGGCTCGCCATCCATGGCTCGCACGGCCGGCCACGCGGACGAACCGCACGGCGCCGCCGGTGGGAGGTTTTCGATAGAGCGACCGCAGGCGACATGAGTGCTTTTGCTTCACTCCACTCAGCAAGCGCGTGCGGTTGGGGGAGAAAGAGCAACAGCTCGCGCTTCTCGCAATGTGCAACAACACGCGCGCGGAAGTGGGTGCGCCAGTCGGGTGCGCGGGCATTGCGCCGCATGGATGCGGCGCATGAGCCTACATGGACGTATTCACGGCGCCCCGCGCGGCCGAGCTGGTCACCCACGCACCAGCGCGTGCAGTGCTGTTGCTTTACGTCGGGCGAGCATTACCCCAACCGCGCGCGCTGCCCCGCCAACGCATCGCGCTGCGCGGTCCACTCGCCGAGGCGCTGGCGTTCCTGCTCGATCACGTGCGCGGGCGCCTTGCCTTCGAACGCCGCGAGCTTGTTCTGCGACTTCGTCAGCTCGCCTTCGACGCGCTTCAATTCCTTGTCGAGGCGTGCGCGTTCGGCGTCGAGATCGACCAGTCCTTCCAGCGGCACGAACAGGTCGAGATCGCCGACGCGCGCCGCGGCTGCCGCCGGCGGTTCGCCAGCGAGGGCTTCGATGCGTTCGATGCGGGCAAGGAAGCGCAGCGCTGCGTCGAAGGTCGACACGCGCGCGGTATCGCCGGCGTTGTCGCCGCGCACCAGCAGCGTGACCTGCTTCGCCGGCGAGATGCCGAGTTCGCTGCGCACGCGGCGCAGCGCGGTCACCATCGACTTCAGCCATTCGATGTCGTCGCTGGCCTGGCCGTAGGCGCCGGCATCGAAGTCCGACGCCTGCGGATAAGCCTGGGTCATGATGCTGCCGGACTTGCCGAGCTTGGGCGCGACCGCCTGCCACAGTTCCTCGCTCACGAACGGCACCAGCGGATGCAGCAGGCACAGCAGGCGTTCGAGCACGAACAGCAGGGTGTGGCGGGTGGAATCGGCGGCGACCTTGTCGTCGCCATTCAAGGCCGGCTTGGCGAGTTCGACGAACCAGTCGCAGAACTGGTTCCAGGCGAATTCGTACAGCGTCTGCGCCAGCAGGTCGAAGCGGTAGCTCGCGAAATACTCGCCGGCTTCGGCACTGGTCCTGGCGAGCTGCGCGAGGATCCACTTCTCGGCATCGGTCTTCGGCTGCGGCATGCCAGTGAAGCGCGCGTCGTCGCCGACGTTCATCAGCGCGAAGCGCGTCGCGTTCCACAGCTTGTTGCAGAAATTCTTGTAGCCCTCGGCACGGGCGAGATCGAACTTGATGTCGCGGCCGGGGCCGGCCAGCGCGCACATGGTGAAGCGCAACGCGTCGGCGCCGTGGGCGGCGATGCCGTCCGGGAATTCCTTGCGCGTGGCCTTCTCGATCTTGGGCGCGTCCTGCGGCTTCATCAGCCCGCTGGTGCGCTTGGCGACCAGCGCGTCGGCGCTGATGCCGTCGATGATGTCGATCGGATCGAGGATGTTGCCCTTCGACTTCGACATTTTCTGGCCGTCCTTGTCGCGGACCAAGCCGGTGATGTAGACGTCGCGGAACGGCACTTCGCCGGTCAGCGCGTCGGTCATCATGATCATGCGCGCGACCCAGAAGAAGATGATGTCGAAGCCGGTCACCAGCACGCTGGTCGGCAGGTAGCGGTCGAAGCCGCGCTCGGCCATCGCCTGCGGATTCGGCCAGCCCATGGTGCTGATCGGCCAGATCGCCGAGGAGAACCAGGTTTCCAGCACGTCGCTGTCCTGGCGCAACGCCGGTGCGGTGCCGCCGTGCTTCGCCGAGGCCTGCGCGCGCGCTTCTTCCTCGTCGTGGGCGACGTAGACATTGCCGGCGTCGTCGAACCACGCCGGGATGCGGTGGCCCCACCACAGCTGGCGGCTGATGGTCCAATCCTGGATGTTCTCCATCCAGTGGCGATAGGTGTTGATCCAGTTCGGCGGCACGAATTTCACCGAACCGTTCTCGACCAGTTCGAGACCGCGCTTGGCGAGATCGTCCATCTTCACGAACCACTGGTCGGTGAGATAGGGCTCGATCACCTGGCCGCTGCGATCGCCGCGCGGCACCTGCAGGCGATGCGGCTTGGTCTCGACCAGATGGCCCTGCGCGTCGAGGTCGGCGAGCACCGCCTTGCGCGCGGCGACGCGGTCGAGGCCGCGATACTGTTCCGGTGCGTTGTCGTTGATGCAGGCGACGTCGGTGAAGATGTTGATCAGCGGCAGGTTGTGGCGCTGGCCCACCGCGTAGTCGTTGAAGTCGTGCGCGGGCGTGACCTTGACCACGCCGGTGCCGAATTCGCGATCGACGTAGTCGTCGGCGATCACCGGGATTTCGCGGCCCACCAGCGGCAGGCGCACGCGCTTGCCGACCAGCGCGGCATAGCGCTCGTCTTCCGGATGCACCATCACCGCGGTGTCGCCGATCATCGTTTCCGGGCGCGTCGTCGCGACCACGACATGGTCGGGCTGGCCCGGTTCGGCATCGATCACGTCGTAGCGGATCGACCACAGGTGGCCGTTCTCTTCCTCGCTCACCACTTCCAGATCGGACACCGCGGTCTGCAGCACCGGATCCCAGTTCACCAGGCGCTGGCCGCGATAGATCAGCCCACGCTCGAACAGGCGCACGAAGGTTTCGATCACCGCGGCGGACGGCGCTTCATCCATGGTGAAGGTCTTGCGCGACCAATCGCCGGACGCGCCGATGCGGCGCATCTGGCGTTCGATGTTGTCGCCGGACTGGCCCTTCCATTCCCACACTTTCTCGATGAACTTGTCGCGACCGAGCGAGTCGCGCGTTTCACCCGCGCCGGCGATGGCGAGATTGCGCGACACCACCATCTCGGTGGCGATGCCGGCATGGTCGCTGCCGACCTGCCACAACGTGCGGAAGCCGCGCATGCGGTGGTAGCGCACCAGCGCGTCCATCAGCGACAGCTGGAAGGCGTGGCCCATGTGCAGCGTGCCGGTGACGTTCGGCGGCGGCAGCAGGATGGTGTAGGCGGGACCGTCGCCCTGCGGCGCGAAGACGCCGGACGCTTCCCATTGCGCGTACAGGCGGCTTTCGATGTCGGCGGGCTGGTAGCTCTGGGCGAGGTCGGTCATGGCGGATTGAAGCGTTTGCGTGGAATGGATGGGATCAGCCGCGCAAGGCGCGACGGATCTTCTGGTCGGTGTGGTACTGGCTGACGGCGTAGGCCGCCCAGATCGCGGCAGGCACCCAGCCGATCAGGGTGATCTGCAGGATCAGGCACGCGATGCCCGCGAACGGACGACCGATGGTGAAGAAGGCGAACCAGGGCAGGACAATGGCGATCAGCAGGCGCATCGGTGTGTTCTCATCGGCTTACATGTCGTGTTTTTTCACGTCGAACCCGCGCGACTGATAGTGCTTCCAGCGTTCGCGCAACGGGCCGCGCGCGGCGGGATCGGCGGGCACGACTTCCAGCACGCGATCGAACGTGCCTTCCACCACGCCGTCGCGCAGGTTGATCACCAGCGGGCGCAGCGCCACATCGCTGTCGGGGGTCGCGATCAGCACCGCGGCTTCGTCCTCGTCCTCATCGCTGCCGGCGATCTGGTGCGGAATGTAGGCGTCGGGATCGAACGACCACAGCAGGTCGTCGAGCGCTTCCGCCTGCGCCGCGTCGCGCGTCAGCACCAGCGTGTAGAGACCGGCCTCGAAGGCCTTGCGCGCGAGTTCGCACACCAGCAGCAGCGGTTCCTCGCGAAACCGCGGCTTGTCGATCAGGTAGAAGTCGGCGCGTGGCACTCAGTTCACGCGGCGCGGTCGAGCAGCCACTGGCTGAGCAGGCCGACCGGACGGCCGGTGGCCATGCCCATCTTGCCCTCGCCATTGGCGACGCCGGCGATGTCCATGTGCGCCCAGCGCTGGCCCTCGGTGAAGCGCGACAGGAAGCAGCCGGCGGTGATCGCGCCGCCCCAGCGCCCGCCGATGTTGTAGACGTCGGCGAAGGCGGAATCGAGCATGGTCTGGTATTCGTCCCACAGCGGCATCTGCCAGGCGCGGTCGAACACGGTTTCGCCGGCATCGATCAACTCACGGGCGAGATCGTCATCTGATTTGGTCATCACGCCGGTGGCGAACTTGCCGAGCGCGACCACCATCGCGCCGGTGAGCGTGGCGACGTCGATCAGCGCCTGCGGCTCGAAGCGCTGTGCATAGGTCAGGGCGTCGCACAGGATCAGGCGGCCTTCGGCATCGGTATTGCCGACTTCGATGGTCTTGCCCGACATGCTGGTGATGACGTCGGAGGGGCGATAGGCGTCGCCGTCGGGCATGTTCTCGACCGCCGCGGCGATCGCGACGAGGTTGATCGGCAGGTCCATGCCGACCGCCGACACGAAGGCGCCGAGCACGGTGGCCGCGCCGCACATGTCGTACTTCATCTCCTCGATGCCGCCCTGCACCTTGAGGTTGATGCCGCCGGTGTCGAAGGTGATGCCCTTGCCGACCAGCACATAGGGCTTGGCGTCGCCGCCGTTGGAATACTTCAGCACCACCAGCTTGGGGCGATTGGCCGAACCGCGCGCCACCGCGAGCAGCGAGCCCATGCCGAGGGCTTCCATCGCCGCATCGTCCAGTACTTCGCAGCCGACCTTGTCGAAATTCTTCGCGAACGATTGCGCCTGCTCGGCGACATAGGCGGGATTGCACACGTTCGGCGGCAGGTTGCCGAGTTCGCGCGCGAAGGCGACGCCGCCGGCGATGGCGATGCCGCGGGCGAGCGCCAGGTCGTCATCGCCCTGGATCGCGAACTGCTCGAGGCCGGTCTCTTCGCGCTTCTTGTTGTCCTTGCCCAGCGTGGCGACGTAGCGGTAGCAGGCGTGGTCGGCGGCGATCGCGGCCTGGCGGATCGCCCAGGCGGCGTCG
Source organism: Lysobacter sp. (assembly GCA_030151365.1). Classification (GTDB taxonomy): domain Bacteria; phylum Pseudomonadota; class Gammaproteobacteria; order Xanthomonadales; family Xanthomonadaceae; genus Solilutibacter. The sequence continues at coordinate 34,216 of JASLDW010000069.1, forward strand.
CGGTCCTTGACCGCCACTTCGCTCAGCGTGAACAGGGCGCGCTTGACCGGGCCGGTGCGCAGGGCGCGGGCGGCATCCCCCGCGGCCTTGAGGTACTGCGGGGTGGCGAACTTGTCCGCATCGCCCAGTCCGATCACCAGCACGCGCGGCGCGGTGACGCCGGCGATGTCGTGGAGCAGGGCGCTGGCGCCGGTCTTGCCGGAGAGGTCGCCGCGTTCGGCGAGCTTGGACAGGTGGCCGCCGCTGGCGCGATCCACGGCCTGGCCGCTGGCGGTGAAGGTCTTGTCGGCGAACAGGCCGATCACCAGGCAATCGGTGTCGAAGTGGAGGGGATCGGCGTGGTTCAGTGCAAATTCGAGGGCCATCAACGAGATTCCTGCAGACTAACGTACAATCCCCCATCCCCCCGCGCGGGGACGGTCCCAGGACTGCGTCGCGTGAACCCGATAGTTTAGCGGTAACAGGCCCGAAGCCCCGAATGAAGACGCTCGACAAGTACCTGGTGCGTGAATTCCTGCAGTCGGTGTTCGCCGCGCTGGTCGTGCTGTTGATGGTGATGGTCGGCGCGGCCTTCATGGACGTGCTGCGCGACATCGCCACCGGGCGCATGCCGGCCGGGATGATGTTCGCCCAGCTCGGGCTGGTGATGATCGGCTGGATGCCGCTGATCCTGCCGCTGGCGCTGATGCTGGGCCTGCTGCTGGCGATGAGCCGCCTCTATCGCGATGCCGAGATGCCGGTGCTGGCGTCGGTCGGCGTCGGTCCGCGCCGCCTGCTGGGGCCGCTGCTGCCGGTGATCCTGCCGATGGTGGCGGTGATCGCCCTGTGCTCGCTGTGGCTGGCGCCGTGGTCGGACCGCTATAGCCGCGCCATGGTGAAGGAGGCCAACCGCAACATGCTGATCGCCGGCCTGGAGCCGGGCAAGTTCACCCAGCTGCCGGGCGCCAACGGCGTGGTCTACGTCGGCGACATGACCGCCGACGGCAGCCGCTTCCGCCGCGTCTTCATCTACCGCGAGAAGAAGGGCCGGATGGACGTGACCACCTCGTCCGACGGCACGGTATGGCTGGACGGCAGCCGCGCGCGCTACCTGCGCCTGACCGATGGCTTCGAGGTGGAGGGGCCGCTCGGCGCCGGAACCCTCGATTACCGCCTGCTGCAGTACAAGACCAATGACGTGAAGATGCCGGATCGCGACAACGGCGACGTCGACGACCGCATCCAGAGCCAGCCGACGTCGGCGTTGCTGGCGGCGCCGGCTCGAGAAGCCAAGGCCGAGCTGCACTGGCGCATCGCGCCGCCGCTGGTGGCGCTGGCGCTGGCGCTGCTTGCGATTCCGCTGTCGCGCAGCCCGCCGCGCCAGGCGCGCTATGGCCGCATCGTCACCGGCGTCGTCGGTTACCTGTTGGCCGCGCAGTTGATGTTGCTTGGCCGGCAATGGCTGGGCAGCGGCAAGATTCCGATCGCGCTCGGCCTGTGGTGGCTGGTGGTGCCGTTGCTGGCACTCGCTTTCTGGGCCTACTTCCGCGACGGCAACCCTGGAAAATTGCGCCGATGATGCCGTTCCCGAAGATCCACGATCTCTATATCGGTCGCGTGGTGCTGGTCTACGTGCTGGCGGCGTGGTTCGTCGTCGTCGGCATGGACTTCATGATCGGCGGCGTGCTCACGGAAATGGGCAACGTCGGCAAGGGGGCGTTCACCGCGCTCGACGCCATCGTCGTCAGTCTCTATACCTTGCCGTACCGGTTGTATTTCCACTTCCCGACCGCGGCGGTGATCGGTTCGCTGCTGGCGCTCGGGCAGCTCGCCGCGACTTCGGAACTGACGGTGATGCGCGCGCTCGGCCTGTCGCGTCGCCGCATCAGCCTCGCGGTGGCGATGGTGATCGGCCTGATGACGCTGGTGATGATGGTCAACGTCGAAACGGTGTCGCCATGGGCGCAGGATCGCGCCGCGGCCTATCGCACCGCGCGCAAGACCAACGACACGATCATGCTGCAGTTCAAGGGCGTGTGGGCGCGCGAAGGCGATACCTTCATCAGCGCGACCGAGGGCCAGAACCACGAGAGCGGCAAGGACCGCTGGCTGGAACTGCGCGGCATGCGCCTGTACGAATTCGAATCGAACGGGCGGTTGAAGTCGATCGCCTACGTCCAGAGCGGCGAACACCGGCCCGGCGGCTGGGTGCTGAAGGGCGTCGATCGCATGCGGTTCTCCGACGACTCGGTGCAGAAGACCCATGCCGACCAGGAGCAGTGGCAATCGACGCTGGATGACACCGCGCTGGCCAGCACGGTGAGCCGCCCGCGCTACATGAGCACGAAGGACCTCAGGCAGGCGCTGGACTACCGCGAGCGCAACCAGCTCGACCCCGGCGAAGTCGAGGAGCATTACTGGTCGCACTGGTTCTATCCCTTGAACGTACTGGCCTTGTGCCTTGCCGCGATCCCGTTCGCGTTCGGCACCCTGCGCAGCGGCGGTCTCGGCAAACGACTGTTCCTCGGCATCGTGTTCGCGATCGGCTTCATGATGCTGCAGACGCAGATGGCGCGACTGGCAGGTGCGTTCAAGCTCGATTTCCGCATCGCCTACCTGATCCCGGTGGTGGTGATGCTGGGGATTTCGTGGCTGTTGTTCCGGCGGCGATCAAGCTAAGCGCGCGTATCGCACATTTCGTGTATCGCACGCGCTGGTGCGTGGGTGACCAGCTCCGTTGCGCGGGACGCCGTGAATACGTCCATGTAGGCTCATGCGCCGCATCCATGCGGCGCAATGCCCGCGCACCGGACTGGCACACCCACTTCCGCGCGCGTGTTCGGCGCTGTGGCGAAAAGCATCAAGCGCGAGAGCTGTTGCTCTTTCTCCTCCACAACAGCACGCGCTGGCGGAGTGGGGTAATTGCGCCCACATCGCGCGCCGGTCTATCGAAAAACCTTCACCGGCGGCGCCGGCGCGGTTCGTCCGTATGATCGACCGTCCGCCGCATGGATGCGGCGGCCGAGCCTACATGGACGTATTCACGGCGAGTCGGCCATACGGACAACCGACGCAAGGCGCAAAGCCGGGCGACACGCTTTCGCGAAGTGCTACGCGGCGCCATCCCGCTGCAGGTTGCGCACGAAGCGCGTGCCGCTGGCACGGTCGTGCCAGGTCAGGCGATCGCGATCGAACAGTGCCCACCAGAATCCGAGTCCGCCGAGCCCCAGCGAGACGCCGCCGACCAGGTAGCGAATCCATAGCGCGCGCAGCGACGCCGGTCCGCCGGACGTGGCATCCACGTAGACCCGCCACGGCTTCATTCCGATCGTCTGGCCGCCGCGCCGCCAGCTGATCGTCGCGTATGCGCCTGTCACCGCGAACATCAGCAGCGTTTCCAGCCAGCCGGCCCAGGTGCCGCTCTGCACCGCTTCGCCGCGATTGATCGCCAGCATCACGACGATGGTGATGAACCACAGCGCCAGCATCGGGAAGAAGTCGTAGACGAGGCACAACAGGCGCCAGCCGAGCAGGGCGCGTGGACGTGGAGCGGAATCGGAAGCGTTCATCGCCACAAGGATAAGCGTTAGGCTGCGCGCATGAGTGCACGGACTCCCGCCGAACGCCGCATGGCCGCGTTGCAGCTGCCGGATGCGGTGGACGCCGACATAGCCGCGATCGAATCCTGCCTGGAATCCGCCTGGGCCGAGCACGGCCTGGCACGCGCCACGCTGGACAGCTATCGGCGCGATCTCGAGGGTTCCGCGCGCTGGTGCGCGACGAAACGGGTGCAGCTGGTCGACGCCGGTCGCGGCGATCTCTATGGGTTGCTGGCGTGGCGCAGCGAACAGCACTATTCGCCGCGCAGCACGGCGCGACTGTTGTCGGCGTTGCGGATGTTCTATGCCGACCGCATTCGCCGTGGTGCGCGCAGCGACGATCCCGTGGCATTGCTCGACAGTCCGAAGATGCCGCGCAGCCTGCCCAAGGCGATGGCGGAAGGGCAGGTCGAGGCGATGCTGGCGGCACCGGACATCGGGAGCACGGAGGGCTTGCGCGATCGCGCGATGCTGGAATTGATGTATGCCTGCGGCCTGCGCGTGAGCGAACTGGTCGATCTCCCGGCCACCGCGCTCAACCTGCGCCAGGGCGTGTTGCGCGTGCGCGGCAAAGGCAACAAGGAGCGCCTGGTCCCGCTGGGAGCCGAGGCGCAGCACTGGCTCGAACGCTATCTGCGCGAGGCGCGACCGCAACTGGCCGGGCGGCGCACCCAGGAGGCGCTATTCCTCACCGCGAAAGCCGACGCGTTGACCCGCCAGGCGTTCTGGGCCTTGGTCAAGCGCTACGCGGTGCTGGGTGGCCTCGATCCGGCGCGGGTCAGCCCGCACGCGCTACGCCACAGTTTCGCCACCCATCTCCTCAACCATGGCGCCGACCTGCGCGCGTTGCAGATGCTGCTCGGCCACAGCGCGCTGTCGACCACCCAGATCTACACGCTGGTGGCGCGCGAGCAATTGAAGTCGCTGCATGCCCGCCACCATCCGCGGGGCTAGGCGTTCAGCTTGCCTGGCCGTATTCCCGGCGATCCATGCGAAAATGCCGGCGTGACCAGAATTTTCCGGACCCTGATGAACCCGCGCCTTCTCCTTGCCACCGCGATCGCGGCCGCCAGTCTGACCGCCTGTGCCAAGCCCATGGCGGCGGAAAACGCCAAGGCCGATGATGCCAAGGCCGCACCGGTGCCTGTCGCCGGCGCCATTGCCAAGCCGGCTGCGGGCACACCCGAGGCGCGCGCCATCGAAGCCCTGCACAAGGCCAATCCGGACCTGAAGGTCGATCGCGCCAGTGCCGCGGCGGTGCCGGGATTCCGCGAACTCATCGTCAACGGACACACGCTCTATGTCTCCGATGACGGTCGCTACGTCCTCCAGGGCAACCTGTACGACACCGTGGCCAAGAAGGACCTGAGCGAGGCCACGATGTCGGCGCTGCGCCGCGAGGAACTGGCCAAGGTGCCGGCGTCCCAGCGCATCGTGTTCGCGCCGGCCAACCCGAAATACACGGTCAGCGTGTTCACCGACACGCAGTGCGGTTTCTGCCAGAAGCTGCACAGCCAGATCGCCCAGTACAACGCCCTGGGGATCGCCATCGAATATCTCGCCTTCCCGCGGATGGGACCGGCCAGCGACGATTTCAGCCAGATGGAGGCGGTGTGGTGCTCGGCCAACCGTGGCAAGGCATTGACCGACGCCAAGAACGGCAAGCGCATCAACGCGCCACGCTGCAGCAGTCCGGTGGCGATGGAGTACGATCTTGGCCGGCGCCTGGGCCTGACCGGGACGCCGATGATCATCGCGCCCAACGGCAATGCCGCACCCGGCTATCTCGATCCGGCGCGGATGAAGCAGTGGCTGGATTCGGGCGCCACCCAGTAACGCCAGCTGGTCCGCCAGTCGGCGGCGCGGGGCGAGGGCCGCTACAATAGGCGGCCATTCGCCACGGTTTTTCTGGACATGATCGTGCTCGAGGGCCAGCCGGCCCTGTCGCCGTTCCGCCGCGAACGGCTGGAAGCCCGCCTCCGCGCCATCGCCCCCGAACTCGGCATCACCGCAAGCTGGTTCACCTACTGGGTGCAGCCACGGGACGGCGCCTCGCCCGACATCGCCAAGCTCGGTCGCATCCTCCAGGCCAACACCGAGTCGCAGCCGCGCGCCGCCGGCTCGATCTCTCGTTACGTCAGCCCGCGCCTCGGCACCATTTCGCCGTGGGCGAGCAAGGCCACCGAGCTGCTGCAGGGCGCTGGGCTGCCGGTGCAGCGCGTCGAACGCGGCGTCCGCCTCGACATTTCCGGCTGGCCGGCCGATGCCGCGACTCAGGCCGCGCTGTCGAAGGTGCTGCACGATCCGATGACGCAGTCGTTGCTCGCCGATGTCGCCGACGCGGCGCATCTGTTCGAGACCCATCCGCGCGCCGCGCTGGAACGCGTGCCGCTGGACACGCTCGATGCCGCCAATCGCCGCCTCGGCCTGGCCCTGGCCGACGACGAAGTCGAATATCTGCAGCAGCGCTATGGCGAATTGCAGCGCGATCCCGCCGACGTCGAACTGATGATGTTCGCGCAGGCGAATTCGGAACACTGCCGCCACAAGATCTTCAACGCCAGCTGGACGCTGGATGGCGATGCGCAGGAACGCTCGCTGTTCCGCATGATCAAGAACACCCACCAGCGCACGCCGCAGCACACGCTGTCGGCGTACAGCGACAACGCCGCGGTGGTGGAAGGCTACGAGACGCGTCGCCTGCAGGCCGATCCGGTCACGCACGAATGGATGCTGAAGCCGACGCAGGAATCGGCGTTTGCGATCAAGGTGGAGACGCACAACCATCCGACCGCGATCTCGCCCTATGCCGGCGCGTCCACCGGTTCCGGTGGCGAAATCCGCGACGAAGGCGCGACCGGCCGTGGCGGCAAGCCCAAGGCCGGCCTGTGCGGTTTCAGCGTGTCGGCGCTGCGCATCCCGACCTTGCCGCAGCCGTGGGAACATCCGCGCGTGCTCAATCCGCGCATGGCACCGGCGTTGCAGATCATGCTGGAAGGCCCGATCGGTGCGGCGGCGTTCAACAACGAATTCGGCCGTCCCAATCTCGCCGGTTATTTCCGCACCTTCGAAGTGGTGCAGCCCGATGGCCTGGTGCGCGCCTACGACAAGCCGATCATGCTTGCCGGTGGTCTCGGCGCGATCGATCGCGCGCTGGTCGAGAAGCGCCGCCTGCAGCCGGGCGATGCGGTGATCGTGCTTGGCGGTCCGGCGATGCTGATCGGACTCGGTGGTGGCGCAGCGAGTTCGCTGGCCTCGGGCCAGAGCTCGGAAGAACTCGATTTCGCTTCCGTGCAGCGCGACAATCCGGAAATGGAACGCCGCGCGCAGGAAGTGATCGACGCCTGCATCGCCCTCGCCGAACGCAATCCGATCCGCAGCATCCACGACGTCGGCGCCGGTGGTTTGTCGAACGCGATCCCCGAACTGCTGCACGACTCCGGCGTCGGTGGGGTGATCGATCTCGACAAGGTGCCGAGCGACGATCCCACGCTGTCGCCGATGCAGCTGTGGTGCAACGAATCGCAGGAACGCTACGTGCTCGGCATCGCCGCCGATCGCGTCGACGAATTCGCTGCGCTGTGCGCGCGCGAGCGTTGCCCGTTCGCGGTGGTCGGCTACGCAACCGCGGAAGAACGCCTGGTGGTGGGCTACGGCGCGACGGTCGAATCGATCGCCATGCCCAGGGCCGAAGCCAATGCCATCGACCTGCCGATGGACGTGCTGTTCGGCAAGGCGCCGAAGATGCATCGCGACGCCGAGTCGCCGAAGGCGCCGCGCTGGAACGAAGTCGCAACCGATGGCTTGTCGCTGCGCGATGCCGGCCTGCGCGTGCTCGCGCATCCGACCGTGGCCGCGAAATCCTTCCTCGTCACCATCGGCGATCGCAGCGTCGGTGGCCTGACCGCGCGCGACCAGATGGTCGGTCCGTGGCAGCTGCCGGTGGCCGACGTCGCGATCACGCTGGCTGGTTACGACGGCCACGCCGGCGAAGCGATGGCGATCGGCGAACGCACGCCGCTGGCGCTGATCGATGCCGCCGCGAGCGCGCGCATGGCGGTCGGCGAGGCGATCACCAACCTGTGCGCGGCGCCGGTCGATGCGCTCGAGCGCATCAAGCTCTACGCCAACTGGATGGCCGCCGCCGGCACGGCGGGCGAAGACGCGCGTTTGTACGAAGCGGTACAAGCGGTCGGCATGGAGCTGTGTCCTGCGCTCGGCCTGAGCATTCCGGTCGGCAAGGATTCGCTGTCGATGCAGGCGCAATGGCAGGTGGATGGCGAAACGCACAAGTCGGTCTCGCCGGTGTCGCTGGTCGTCACCGCGTTCGCGCCGGTGCACGACGTCCGCAAGCAACTGACGCCGCTGCTGTCGCGCGAAGACGACACCGAGCTGTGGCTGATCGGCCTCGGTGCCGGCCAGCGTCGTCTCGGCGGCTCGATCCTCGCCCAGTGCTTCAACGCTTTCGGTGGCGACGCGCCCGATCTCGACGATCCGGAACTGCTGCGCGGCTTCTTCGAGCTGATGCGCGATGCGCGCGAAGCCGGCCTGCTGCTGGCCTACCACGACCGTTCCGACGGCGGCGCCTTCGCGGCCCTGTGCGAAATGGCCTTCGCTTCGCATCGCGGCCTCGACATCTCGCTCGACGGTTGGGCCACCGCCCACGACGACGATCCCTTCGAGGTGCTGTTCAACGAGGAACTCGGTGCGGTGGTGCAGATCCGCAGCGAGGACCGCGCCGAATTCGCCGATCTTGTCGCGCGCCACGGCCTGGTCGAATGCGCGCAACGCATTGCCCGGCCGACCCGTGCCGACGACATTCGCGTGCTCGCCGGCGGCAAGGCGATCGCCGAATGGCATTGGCACGAATTGTTCGATGCCTGGTGGGCGGTGACCCACGCCATGCAGCGCATGCGCGACAACCCGGAATCGGCCGACCAGGAGCGCGAACTCGCGCGCCGTTTCGATGCGCCGGGCCTGGTGCCGAAACTGGCCTTCGATCCCGAGGACGACATCGCCGCAGCGCTCATCGCTTCGGGCAAGCGACCGCGCGTGGTGATCCTGCGCGAGCAGGGCGTCAACGGCCAAGTCGAGATGGCCTCGGCCTTCATGGCCGCCGGCTTCGATGCAGTGGACGTGCACATGAGCGACCTGATCGAAGGTCGCGCCACGCTCGACGATTTCATCGGCCTCGCCGCCTGTGGCGGTTTCAGCTATGGCGACGTGCTCGGTGCCGGTCGTGGCTGGGCGACGTCGATCCTAGAACGCCCGGCCCTGCGCGCGATGTTCGAGCGCTTCTTCGCGCGTTCCGACACCTTCACGCTGGGCGTGTGCAATGGCTGCCAGATGCTGGCGCAGTTGCGCGACATCATCCCCGGCGCCGCGCACTTCCCGGACCTGCAGCGCAACGCCAGCGAGCAGTACGAAGCGCGTCTGTCGCAGGTGGAACTGCCGGAATCGCCATCGATCCTGCTGCGCGGCATGGCCGGTTCGCGTATCCCGGTGGTGGTCGCGCATGGCGAAGGCCGCATGCAGTTCGCCAGTGCCGACGATCAGGCGAAAGTCGCGGTCGCGGCGCGTTATGTCGACGGCGAAGGCAAGATCGCGACGACGTTCCCGACCAATCCCAACGGATCGCCCGAGGGCATGGCCGGCGTCTGCAGTGACGATGGTCGCGTCACCATCCTGATGCCGCATCCGGAACGCACGCGCATCGCCGCCAACTTCAGCTGGCATCCCGACAGTTGGGGCGATACCTCGCCGTGGGCGCGGATGTTCCGCAACGCCCGTGTCTGGGTCGGCTGAAGCGGGCATCGACACCGGGCTGATAAAGTGGATGCGACCCCGCATCCCGCCGACGCATGCCCGCAACCGACCTGCCCATCATCCTGTTGCCGGTTGGCCCGGATGATGTGGCGCTGGATGCCTGTCTCGCCGCGCTCGATGCGTCGACGCCGGCGGGCGCGCGCGTCTGGCTGATCGACGATGCCCAGGCTGGTCCGCGTAGCGCGCGCGTGATCGAGCACTGGATCGCGCAGACGCGGCTGGAACCCGATTACACGCGCCGCGGTCGTTCGATCGGCGAAAGCGCGCACCTCGCCGAAGCCCTCGATATCTGCGGCGACGCCGATGTCGCGGTGCTCGCCGGCAATGCGATCCCGGTGCCGGGCTGGCTCAACCAGTTGCAGGCCTGTTTCGCCCGCGATGGCGCGATCGGGACCGCGACGCCGTGGAGCAATCTCGGCGAGCTGGCATCATGGCCACGGCTTGGCGATCTCAATCCCTTGCCCGATGAACCGCTGCGCTTGGCGAATTCCCTGCGCGGGATGCCGCCGGTGCATCCGGAATTGCCTGCCGCCGTGAGCCATGCGGTGTTGTTGCGCGGCCGCGCGCTGCGCAAGGCCGGTGGCATCGACCATGCGAGTTACGGTTCGTGGTCGGCGGCGCTGGCCGATCTCTCGTTGCGCCTTGCCGGATTCGGCTGGCGCAACGTGCTGTGCGAAACTGCGTTCGTCGGGCGCATGGCCGAAGGCGAATTGCAGGATGGCGACCAGGATGCACTCGCGGTGCGTTGGCCCGACTGGTATTCGCGGATGGCGGCGATGCTGATGCACGATCCGCTGCACGAATTGCGCGAACAGCTGATGCAGCGCGTCGCGACGGCCGAACCGTTGCCGCCGCAGGCGGAGTTGTTCGAATGAGCGGCGACGAGATCGCGGCGGTCGTGGTCAGCTATCGCAGCGCGGCGACCATCGACGCCTGCCTGCGCCATCTGCGCGCGGCCCGCGACGTGGCGCAGATCCGCGTCGTCGACAACGGTTCCGACGACGGCACGATGGAATGCGTGCAACGCCACGCCGCCGCCGATCCGCGCATCCGCTTCGTCGCCAATCCCGACAATCCCGGATTCGCCGTCGGTTGCAACCAGGGCGCGCGCGGCAGCGATGCGCCATGGCTGGCCTTCGTCAATCCCGACCTGATGGTGGCGAGCGATGATCTTGCGCATCTGCGCGACGACGCCCGACTGCTCGGCGAAGCGCTGGTGGGCGCCGACCTGGTCGACGAGGCCGGCGACCACGATCCTGCCGCGCGCCGCCGCGATCCCGATTTCGCGGCGATGCTGCGCAATCCCGCCATGCGGAAACTGTCCGTTCCCTCGAATGGCGAACAATTGCAACGCGTTGCCGCGGTATCCGGCGCGTTGATGCTGTTGCCGCGCGCGCTGTTCGACCGCGTCGCTGGCTTCGATTCGAACTACCGACTGCACGCCGAGGATCTCGACCTGTGCCGGCGCGTGAGGGCAGCGGGGGCGATCGTCGCGATCGACAATTCGGTCGTCGTCACCCATGTCCGTGGCGTGTCGTCGCGCTCGCGGCCGGTCTTCGTCGAATGGCACAAGCATCGCGGACTGTGGCGCTATTTCCGCAAGTTCGATGCCGCGCAGCACCGCCTGCCGACCCGACTCGCGGTGTTCGCGATGATCTGGGGGCGTTTCCCGTTGGCGGTTCTGGGAAAACTGGTGAAATGAAAATGCTTGCTGTCTTGTCCCGGATCGCATGGATCGTCATGTTGTCGCTGTCTGGTGCCAAGGGGGTGCAGACACGCGATTCCGACCATTCCGGTCATCAGGCGATTGCAGATTTCCGTAGCAGTCCTGCGTTGAAACAGGCTGTCGATAGCGTGTGCTCGAAAAAAATCGTTTTCCTCGGGGAGGAGGCGCACCATGTCCTTGGTGGCACTCTTCAACTCAAGACCGCGCTGGTCGAGCGCCTCGTCGATCGTTGCGGGTTCACCGATATCATCTTCGAGGGACAGGTCTACGATTTCATCGATTTCAACCGTTCGGTCCGCGAAGGCAAGGAAACCAAGGATCAAATGGCCGATGCGATCGGAGGGCTGTGGTCGCTGAGCGCGGAATCCGATGTGCTGATCGATTTTCTGTACGCAGGCGTCAAGGCAAAACGGATTTCCGTGGCCGGCTTTGATTCCAATACGCAGGGTGCGACGGCACGCTACAGCCGGGACACTCTTCCATCTGCGCTGGCCAGTCGATTGCCCGTTGGCGAGAAAGACCGTTGCGGGCATGAGTTCAGGCGATATGCCCGCTGGGAGTACGACGACCGGGATCCCTTCGACAAATCCGCGCAAGGGTCCTTGCTGCAGTGTGCCGCCGCCGCCAAAGAGAGTTTTGGAACCGCGCGTTCAATTGATGCGCGCAACGACGATCAGGTCATGGTCGCCAGCTTCTACGCCGACGTTTCCGATGCGATCGACCCTGTTCCGAACGCGCGCGAAAGCATGATGTACGAGAATCTGGTCCGCATGCTGGACAGGTTGCCGCAAGGGCACAAGGCCATCGTCTGGACTGCGACGGTGCATGCGATTGCAAACCCGGAAGCGAGGGCGGGGTTCATGAGCGTGGGGCAGCGCCTGCGTGGCGAGAGGTCGTCGCAGATGGCGGTGATCGCAGTGTCGGCCTATTCCGGTCGCTACGAATACAACCGCGAGACCATGCCCTTGGCCGAGGCCCGCATGGATTCGCTCGAAGCCCTGGCCTTTCGGCAACGCGCCGGCGTGCTTGCATGGTTGGATAAGCGTGCTTTGTCGCAGGCAAGGGTCGCACCCTCGCGGGCACTGAATTACCAACGATGGACGATGGCCGCTTGGGGAGCGCTGCTGGACGGCATGTTGGTATTGAGGGAAGAGTCGCCTGCTCCGGAAATTCGTCCGCGCCAACCGCGTCAGAGATCGCCCTCTCATTGAGGAGCTGTACGGAAGCGCTGCTACAACTCCATCAGATCGCGACCGACGACGATCCGCCCATTGAAGTGCTTGGCGACGGCATCGCGCCAGATGTCGTCGGTCAATGCAGGGTCGCCACCGGGAACGAAGTGGTTCAGCACCAGCGTCTTGACCCCGGCTTCGCTGGCGATGCGGCCGACCTGCTCGGTGGTGGTGTGGCTCGCCAGCAGGTGTCCGCGCAAGCGGCCGGCCTGCGATTCGCTTCCGATCAGCTTCTCAAGCGCCGGCAGGTACATCACTTCGTGCACGAGTACGTCGGCGCCGCGCGCGAGTTCGACCAATGATGCGGATGGCCGGGTGTCGCCGGAAAACACGATCGAACGATCGGGGCAGTCGAAGCGGTAGGCGAATGCGGGTGCGACCGGCGGATGCCGGACCAGTGCAGCCGTTACTTTCACCCGCGCATCCTGCATCACCACGCCGGCATGCGTCAGCTCGTGTGGACGGATCAGTGGCGCAAGAGGCGGCCGACCTTCGTCGGCGATGCGGGTGCGGATGTCGGCATCGTTCATTTCCAGGAACAGCCGCGTCATCCGCGCCAGTGGCGGCGGTCCCCAGGTGTCGACCGGATGCGCCAGGTTGCCGGCCCAGGCCAGCCACAGCAGGTTGCCGTAGTCGGCAGTGTGGTCGGAATGCTGGTGGGTGATGAAGACGTTCGCGATCCTGTCGAGCGGAATCCCAGCCAGCGCGAGTTGCCGGGCGACGCCGTTGCCGCAATCGACCACGTAAACGACACCATCGACGATCACTGCGCTCGCCGGAGCCGCGCGCAACGCCTTCGGCGTCGGGCCGCCGGCGGTGCCGAGCAGGATCAGGCGCGAACGTTGTGCAGGCTCGGCGAACGACAACTTCGGCAGCGCAAGCGCGCCGAGCCCGGCGAGACCGGCGAGACCGGCGGACAACAACAGGCGGCGATGGCGATCGGGTGTGTCTTCCATGGCGGAAGCCTACGCCATGCGCGGCAGGTCAGCGATGGCGGTTGATGGTGTCGCGCAGTTCGCGGGCGGCGCGGGCGGCGGCTTCGGTGTAATCGGCACCCATCGAGGCATAGAGGATGCCGCGCGACGAATTGATCATCAGCCCGCTGCCATCGGCGCTGCGACCGTTCTTCACCACCGCTTCGACGTCGCCGCCTTGGGCGCCGACACCGGGAATCAGCAGCGGCATCTCGCCGACGATGCCGCGGATCACCTTGAGTTCTTCCGGGAAGGTCGCGCCGACCACCAGCGCGCAGTTGTCCGCGCCATTCCATTCGCCGGCAATCGTGCGGGCGATGCGCTGGTAGAGCGGCTCTCCGCCAACGTCCAATTCCTGGAAATCGCGGGCGCCGGGATTCGATGTGTGGCAAAGGAAGACGCAGCCGCGATCACCCCGTTGCAGGAACGGTTGCGCGGAATCGCGGCCCATATAGGGATTGAGCGTCACCGCGTCGGCACCGAAACGGTCGAAGGCTTCGACGGCGTACTGCTCTGCGGTACTGCCGATGTCGCCGCGCTTGGCGTCGAGGATCACCGGCACCTCGGGATGTTCGGCATTGATGTGCGCGATCAATCGCTGCAGTGCCGCTTCGCCACCGTTGTGGGCGGCGAAGTAGGCGATCTGCGGCTTGAACGCGCAGGTGTATTCGGCGGTGGCGTCGGCGATGTCGCGGCAGAACGCGAACAGGGCGTCCTCGTCATCGGCGAAGGTCTCGGGGAATTTTGCCGGATCGGGATCGAGGCCGACGCAGAGCAGCGAATTGGCGGTGGTCCAGCGCTTGTGGAGTTTATCGGTGAAGGTCATTTGTAATTCCCGCCGCCCACTGGTCGTGTCAGGTAATGATGATCGGCTCGCCGTCGGTGACCACGACCGTATGTTCAAATTGTGCAGCGACGCCGCGCGGGCAGATCATTGACCAGCCATCCGCGGCGTCGCGGGTGTTGTTGCAGTGGGTGGCCAGAAACGGCTCCACCGTAATCACCATGCCGCTGTGCAGGCGGCGCGTGTCGCGCGGATCATAGTGGCCGGGGATCGAGCCCGGAGCCTCATGCAGTGAGCGCCCGACACCGTGGCTTTGCAGATTTCGAATGACGCGAAAGCCTCGTTTTGCCGCGATGGTCTCGACCGTGCGGCCGATCCCGTTGATCAGGTCGCCGGCGCGCAATTGCGCTATCGCGGCATCCCGGGCCTCACGGGTTGCGTCGAGGAGGCGCTGCTGCGTCGGGTTGGCGCCGCCAACCACGAAACTGCCGCCCGTGTCGGCGAAATAGTCGTCGAGTTCGGCCGACACATCGATATTGACCAAATCGCCTTTGCGCAACACCGTGTCATCGGGAATACCGTGTGCGGCAACCGAATTGATGCTGATGCAAGTGGCGCCGGGGAAACCATAGGTCAATTTCGGTGCCGAGCGCGCGCCCGCCTTGTGCATCAATTCGGAGCCCAAAGCATCGAGATCACGAGAGACCGCGCCGGCGACCGCCTGTTCCTGCATTGCAGCCAGAATGTTGGAGACCAGGGCGCCAGCACGACGCAGGCCATCGAGTTCGTGCTGATGATGGATTGTCACTTCAACGCCTTGAACCGCAACCGGTGCGGCCCGGCGTTGTCGCCCATGCGGCGCTTCTTGTCTTCCTCGTATTCGCGGTAGTTGCCCTGGAAGAACTCGACGTGCGAGTCGCCCTCGAAGGCGAGGATGTGGGTGGCGATGCGGTCGAGGAACCAGCGGTCGTGCGAAATCACGAAGGTGTTGCCGGGGAATTCCAGCAAGGCGTCTTCCAGCGCGCGCAGCGTTTCGACGTCGAGGTCGTTCGACGGTTCGTCGAGCAACAGCACGTTGCCGCCCTGCAGCAGCGTCTTGGCCAGGTGCAGGCGTCCGCGTTCGCCGCCCGACAACGAGCCGACCATCTTCTGCTGGTCTTGGCCCTTGAAGTTGAAGCGGCCGATGTAGGCGCGCGACTGGATCTCGATGCCGTTGATGTTGAGGATGTCGAGGCCGCCCGACACTTCCTGGAACACGTTGTGGTTGCCTTCCAGCTTGTCGCGGCTCTGGTCGACGTAGGCGAGGTTGACCGTCGGGCCGAAATCGATCTCGCCGGAGTCCGGCTTCTCGAGGCCCATGATCATCTTGAACAGCGTCGACTTGCCGGCGCCGTTGGGGCCGATGATGCCGACGATCGCGCCCGGCGGCACCATGAAGCTGAGGTCGTCGATCAGCAGGCGATCGCCGAACTTCTTGGTGACGTGCTTGAACTCGATCACCTTGTTGCCCAGGCGCTCGCCCGGCGGGATGAAGATCTCGTTGGTTTCGGCACGGCGCTGGTAATCGACCGACTGCAGTTCGTCCAGTCGCGCCAGTCGCGCCTTGCCCTTGCTGCGGCCGCCCTTGGCGTTCTGGCGCGCCCACTCGAGTTCCTTCTGGATCGCCTTCTGGCGCGCCTTCTCCTGGCCTTCTTCCTGCTTCAGGCGCTCGTCCTTTTGCACCAGCCATTCGGTGTAGTTGCCCTTCCACGGAATGCCGCGGCCGCGGTCGAGTTCGAGG
>JASLDW010000008.1 GCA_030151365.1 Lysobacter sp.
AGAACGCGCGCGGCAGCGAACGACCGGGATCGCCTTCGCCCATCACCGGCTCGAGGTAGACCGCCTCGATGAACCAGCCATTCTTTTCGGCGTCGGCGAAGGCCTGCTTCAGCGCATTGACGTCGTAGGGTTCGATGGTGATGACGCTGTGTTCGCCGCGATAGCTGGCGAGGTATTGCACATAGGTCTTGCGCGAGGAATCGGAATACAGCGCCGGCTTGTCGGTGCGGCCGTGGAAGCTGCCCTTGACCACGACGCGACGGATTTCCTTGCCGGCGTGGCGCGCGCCCGGATCGGTCATCGTTTTCGCATTGGCATCGACGATGCGCGAGGCCAGCGACACCGATTCAGAGCCGGAGTTGAGGCACATGAACTTGTCGTAGGGACAGCCACCGCGCGTCTGGCCGATTTCCTTGCGCATCGCGATGTCGAAACGCAGCTGGGCGACGTTCGGCGTCATGATGTTGGCCAGCGCCTGCGGCTTGGCCATCGCGTCCAGTACTTCCTGCGGGGCGTGGCCGAGGCCGAGCATGCCGTAGCCGCCGCTGTCGTTGAGCACCGCGCCCTTGAGGGTGACGATCCACGGGCCGCGCGCGGCCAGCGCCACGTACGGATTCACCGCGTCGGCGGCGTAGAAGTTGAGGAAGCCGGCCTGCACGCGCGCGATCTGCGCGTTCTCGTCGAGGTCGAGCAGTTCGGGGAAGTCGGCCTTGATGTCGAGGTAGGCCGATGCCGCGGCAGCGATCGCTTCGCCGAGTTCGGGATGGCGGGTGGCGAAGTCGAGGATGGTGGCGTCGTCGAGGCCGGTGGTGCGCTGGCCGCCATGCGAGCGAAGCAGGGCGAGGGTATCGATCAGGCTCATGGTCGTGGTCTCCCGGGCTGGCGCCGGCATCCTTGGGCCGGATGCGCGGCAATCTCTCATTATCGCGGGAATCGCGCCGATCGACAGGTGCATTTCGACCAAATGACGTATGATTGTGGTCGAAACGACAAACTTAATCGACGATATGTCCATTTCCGACGCCGACGAGCTGCTGCTGTCCGTCCTCCGCGAGAACGCCCGGGCTTCCACCGCCGAAATCGCCCGGCGGCTGGGGCTGTCGCGGACCACGGTGCAGAATCGCATCGCGCGGCTGGAGCAGTCGGGCGTGATCGGCGGTTACACGGTGCGGGTGGATGACGAATACGAGCGCAGCCGCATCCGTGCCCACATCATGATCACGGTGCGACCGAAGCAGATGGCGGCAGTGGTGAAGGCGCTGCAGGCGATGTACGAGGTGCGCGTGCTGTATTCGATCAGCGGCGGCTACGACCTGATCGCGCAGGCGACGACGGCGACGGTGGGCGAGATGGACGTGCTGACCGATCGCATCGGCGCGATCGATGGCGTCGAACGCACGACGTCGTCGATCATCCTTTCGACGAAGTTCGAGCGGTAAAGCGGGGAAAGCATCGCACGCGCTGTCTCAGCGGGAGGCCAGCTCCGGTGCGCGGGACGCCGCAAGTACGTCCATGTAGGCTCGGACGCGCCATCCATGGCGCGTCACGCCCGCTTACCGGACTGGCCTCCCACTGAGCGCGCGTGTTTTGCTTTAGGGAGAGGAGCGAAAAGCTCCCACCGGCGGCGCCGTGCGGATAACCGCTAAGGGCGCATAGCCGGGCGATAAGCTTTCGCGAACCATACGCGCGTGCCTCGGCACCGCCGCTAAAATGGTGGCGTGAAACCCTCCGACTTCCGCTTCGACCTGCCGCCCGAACTGATCGCCCAGCAACCGCTGGCCGAGCGTTCGGCCAGTCGCCTGCTGGTCGTGCCCCCGGGCAACGGACCGTTCGCCGATCGCGGCATCCGCGACCTGCCCGAATTGTTGCGTGCCGGTGATCTGCTGGTGTTCAACGACACGCGCGTGATCCCGGCGCGACTGTTCGGCCACAAGGCCACCGGCGGACGCGTCGAGATCCTGATCGAACGCCTGCTCGGCGACGGCCTGGTGAAAGCGCAGGTCGGCGCCAGCAAGACGCCGAAGCCGGGGTCGCTGGTCGAACTCGACGGCGGCGGCAAGGCCGAGGTGATCGATCGCGACGACAAGGGATTCTTCACCTTGCGCTTCCACGTCGAAGGTGAATTGACCGACTGGCTGCAACGCGTCGGCCAGTTGCCGCTGCCGCCCTACATCGAGCGCAGGCCCGACGACGCCGATGCCGAGCGTTACCAGACGGTGTTCGCCGAACGCGCGGGTGCGGTCGCGGCGCCGACGGCCGGCCTGCACTTCGACGAAGCGCTGCTGAAAGCGCTGCGCGATCGCGGCGTCGGCGATGCGCGGATCACCCTGCACGTCGGCGCCGGCACGTTCCAGCCGGTGCGCGTGGACAACCTCGACGACCACCGCATGCATTCGGAATGGATCGACGTTCCGCAGGCATTGGTCGACAAGGTGCGGGCGACGCGTGCCGCCGGCGGTCGCGTGATCGCGGTCGGCACCACGGTGCTGCGCGCACTGGAAAGCGCCTGGGTCAAAAGCCGTGCGATGACGTCCGATGACCTGCAGCCATTCTCGGGCGAGACCGACATTTTCATTTACCCCGGCATTCCGATCCGCAGCGTCGATGGCCTCGTCACCAATTTCCACTTGCCGGAAAGCACGCTGCTGATGCTGGTCAGCGCTTTCGCCGGGCGCGAACGCATCCTCGCCGCCTACGAACACGCCGTGCGCGAGCGCTATCGCTTCTTCAGTTACGGCGACGCGATGTTGCTGTGGCCGCAGGGCGACCTCAGTCGGCAATGATGTCGATCAGCGCGCCGCTGCGGTCGTGGCTCAGCCACGCGCGCCAGGCGTCGGCGGCGACGGTCGGGTAGCGGACCGCAGCGAAGCGAACCCAGGCATCGCGATAGCCCAGCCACAGGCGCTGGGTGGCGCGCACGCCTTCCGCGGTCACGGTTCCGTATGGGCCGGAATCGGAATTGGCGTTCAAACGCATCAGCACTTTCTTGTAAGTCGCGTTCAGGCCGCGATCGGCGCCGGCGAAATCCTGGGCGCGCATCTTCGGGAACCTGCCGTGCTCGAAGTTCGCGACATCCGCAAGCAACGCCTTGTCGAGGTTCTCGTAGGCGGCTTCGGCCAACATGCCGCGCGCGGTGCCGCTCATGTCGGTTTCCTCGCGGGACACGCTGGTGAAATAGGCGTTCGCGGCCTTGCGCAGTTCCGCGAATGCGCTGCGCTGTACCGGCGACCATGACGACTGCAGTGACGCCCATCGGGAGTCGCGCTGTGTTCGTGCCGAATCACCTTCGCGCTTGGCGCAAAAGCCCATCATCAGGCCGCTGGTGATGTCGTCGCAGATATCCATCGGCTTGCGATCCTTGCCGCTGGCGATCGCGTCGAGATGCTCCAGTCGTCCGCTCACTTCCATCGGCGCGCCGTCGTATTCGCAGGCGAAGCGCTTGGCGAGGGGGATGTTGCGGGCCACGCCTTCGCCATTGGCGTACAGCATCATCAGCATGCCGCTGCCGCCGAAAACCGCGCCCTGCTCCTTGATCGCCGTGCCGGAGCCGCGCTCGCGATAGGCGCATTGGCGGGCCGCCGCGAGGTCGCGCCCGCTGCCCTTGCCATCCTTGCCGTAATAGAGCGCCTGCGCATCGCATTGTTGCGGGGCATTGCCGATATCGCTTGCCGGGACCGGGATGCCGGCCCACTTTTTGCATTCGGCCTGATGAGGCCACTCCGATTCTCCGGGCGATGCCGCCGGCAACGGATTCGACAGCAGCAGGCCGATGGCGACGATCGCGGAATGGCGCATGGAATTGGGCCGGGTCATGGCGGAAACGATGGATGGCGATGGCATCGCCCATAATAGACAGGATGTCCCGGATGAATTTCGAACTCCTCGCCACCGATGGTGCCGCCCGCCGTGGCTGCCTGACCTTCCCGCGCGGCACGGTGGAGACGCCGGCCTTCATGCCCGTCGGCACCTATGGCTCGGTCAAGGGCGTGCTGCCGCAGCAGGTCCGCGATCTCGGCGCGCAAATCATTCTCGGCAACACGTTCCATCTCTACCTGCGCCCCGGCCTCGATGTCATCGGCGCCCATGGCGGCCTGCACGGCTTCACCCGCTGGAACGGCCCGATCCTCACCGACTCCGGCGGCTTCCAGGTGTTCTCGCTGGCGCATCGCCGCAAGATCACCGAGGAGGGCGTGACCTTCGCCGCGCCCACCGACGGCAGCAAGGTCTTCCTCGGCCCCGAGGAATCGATGCACATCCAGAAGGTGCTGGATTCCGACATCGTGATGATCTTCGACGAATGCCCGCCGGTGCATGTCGACGGCAAGCCGGTCGATCCGCGCATCGTCGAGAAATCGATGGAGCTGTCGCTGCGCTGGGCCGCGCGCAGCAAGCGCGCCCACGAAGGCAACGACGCCGCGCTGTTCGGCATCGTCCAGGGCGGCGTCCATCGCGACCTGCGCACGCGCTCGGCGGAAGGATTGAAGGGCATCGGTTTCGACGGCTATGCGGTCGGCGGCCTCGCCGTCGGCGAAAGCGAGGACGAACGCAACGCCATGCTCGAACACACCGTGCCGCAGCTGCCGGTCGATCGCCCGCACTATCTGATGGGCGTCGGTCGCCCCGAGGACCTGGTCGAAGGCGTGGCGCGCGGCATCGACATGTTCGATTGCGTGATGCCGACCCGCAACGCCCGCAACGGCCATTTCTTCACCGCGACCGGCACCATCCGCATCCGCAACTCCAGGTACGAACACGACCTGCGCCCGATCGAGGAGGGCTGCGATTGCGAGGCCTGCGCCGGCGGATACAGCCGTGCCTACCTGCGCCACCTCGACCGCTGCAACGAGATGCTCGCCCCGATGCTGGGCACCCTCCACAACCTGCGCTACTACCAGCGCCTGATGGCGCAGATGCGCGAGGCGATCGCCGCCGGTCGTTTCAGCGACTTCCGTCAGGCTTTCTACGCTGCCCGGGCGGGGAACCCGGCCGCCGAGGCTTGAAAGCCGGGTCGCGGGCCCGCATGGCATAATCTCCCGTTACGTTTTCACGAGATTGCCGATGTCCCCGCTCGACTTCCTGATCGCGCCCGCCGCGGCCCAGACCGCCCAAGCCGCGCCGCCGCCGGGTGGTGGCCTGTCCATGCTCGTCATGGTGCCGGTGTTCATCCTGCTGATGTACTTCATGGTGATCCGCCCGCAGTCCAAGCGCGCCAAGGAACACAAGGCGCTGATGGACAAGCTGTCCAAGGGCGACGAAGTGCTGACCAACAGCGGCATCGCCGGCGTCGTCACCGACATCGGCGAGAACTTCGTCACCGTCGAAGTGGCCGACAACGTGCGCATGCGCATCCAGCGCGGCTCCATCGCCAACGTGCTGCCGAAAGGCACGCTGAAGAACGCCTGATTTTCCGACTGACCTTCGATGCGCTCGCGGACGCGGGCGCTGGTGCCGCCCATGCTTGAGTTCGCCCGCTGGAAATACCTCGTCATCGTCCTCGTGCTCGCTTTCTGCACGATCTATGCGATGCCCAACCTCTACCCGCAGGATCCTTCGGTGCAGGTCACCGCCGCCAATGGCGCGGTGGTCGATGCCGTGCTCAAGGGCAAGGTGAATGCCGCGCTGGCTTCGGCGAAGATCACGCCGAAGGCCGAGGAAACCGATGCCAAGGGCCGTCTGCTGATTCGCCTGAACAACCAGGGCGACCAGACCAAGGCCAGTGACGCGATCAAGCCGGTGCTGGGCGAAGGCGAGACCACCGCGCTCAACCTGTTGCCGACCGTGCCCAAGTGGCTGAGTTCGATGGGCGCCAAGCCGATGTCGCTCGGCCTCGACTTGCAGGGCGGCGTGCACTTCCTGATGCAGGTGGACGAGAAGGCCGCGCTGCAGAAGAAACTCGAGGGCACCGCCGATACCATGCGCGCGCTGCTGCGCGACAAGTCCGTGACGTTCGGTTCGGTCGATGCCATGCCCGACCAGACGGTGGTCGCCACGTTGCCGTCGCCCGATGATGCCGCCAAGGCCCAGAAGGTGATCGATGCCGGCCTGCGCGCGAACGCCGCTGGCGCCGCCAATCCGTACACGACCGAAGTGCGCAACAACCAGGTGGTGCTGCGCATGACCGCGCAGGACTTCGCCAAGGTCGCGGTCGATGCGATCGACCAGAACCGCGCGGTGATCGCCGACCGCATCAGCGGCCTTGGCGTGGCCGAGCCGGTGCTGCAGCGCCAGGGCAACGACCGCCTGGTGGTGGAATTGCCGGGCCTGCAGGACACCGCCGAAGCCAAGCGCCAGATCGGTGCGACCGCGACGCTGGAGTTCCGCGCCGTCACCGGCGATGGCGAGACCGCGGCGGAAGCGCAGCGCAGCGGCAATGTCCCGCCGGATTCCAAGCTCTACCATTTCGAAAACGGCCAGCCGATCCTGCTCTCCAAGCGCATCCTGGTCAGCGGTGACGAACTGCTGAACGCCCAGGCGGTTCCGGACCAGAAGACCGGCCTGCCGTCCGTGAACGTGACGCTGACCGCGGCCGCGGGCAAGCGCATGTTCGACCACACCGTCAACAACGTGCACAAGCGCCTGGCGACGGTCTACATCGACCGCATCCCGACCGTCACCAAGGACGCCGACGGCAAGGAAGTGCGTGGTTCGCGCGTGCAGGAACGCGTGATCGCCGCACCGGACATCAACGAACCGTTCGGCGCCAACTTCATGACCACCGGCCTCACCCAGCAGCAGGCGACCGACCTGGTCCGCCAGCTGAAGTCGGGCGCGCTGGCGGCGCCGATGGACTTCGTCGAGGAATACGTGATCGGCCCGAGCCTCGGTGCCGAAAACGTCAGCCGCGGCATCAAGGCCGTGGTGTTCTCGTTCCTGTTCACCCTCGGCTTCTTCACCATCTACTACCGCATGTTCGGTCTCATCACCTCGGTCGCGCTGCTGTTCAACCTGCTGATCGTGGTGGCGGTGATGTCGCTGTTCGGCGCGACGATGACGCTGCCCGGTTTCGCCGGCCTGGCGCTGTCGGTCGGCCTGTCGGTGGACGCCAACGTGCTGATCAACGAGCGCATCCGCGAAGAGTTGCGACACGGCATGCCGCCCAAGGCGGCGATCGCGACCGGTTACGAGAAGGCCAGCCACACCATCTTCGACGCCAACCTCACCGGCCTGATCGTCGGCGTGGCGCTCTACGCCTTCGGCAGCGGTCCGCTGAAGGGCTTCGCCTTGACGATGATCATCGGCATCTTCGCCTCGATGTTCACCGCGATCACCGTGTCGCGCGCACTGGCCACGCTGATCTACGGCCGCCGCAAGCACCTCAAGTCGATCGCCATCTGATCGGGTCACGGGAAATCACTTCATGAAACCGCTCCTATGAAACTATTTCCGCTCCACATCCTTCCCAACGACACCAAGATCGACTTCATGCGGCCGAGCCGGCCGATCCTGGTGTTGATGCTGCTGTTGCTGATCGGTTCGGTCGGCGTGATCTGGCTCAAGGGCTTCAACTACGCGCTGGAGTTCACCGGCGGTACCGTCGTGCGCGCGCACTTCGCCCAGCCGGTCGAGACCAACAATGTCCGCGACCAGCTCACCAGGGCCGGCTTCCACGATGCGCTGGTGCAGAACGCCGGCACCGGCAACGACGTGATCATCCGCCTGCAGCCGCAGGGCGAGAAGAACAATGCCGATGACGCCTCGCGCAAGATCTCCGAGCAGGTGCGCCAGGCGGTCAATACCGACGCCAACCCGGTCGCCGTGCAGCCCGGCGAATTCGTCGGCCCGCAGGTCGGCAAGGACCTGGCGAAGAACGGCCTCTACGCCACCATCTTCATGCTGGTCGGCTTCCTGATCTACATCGCCTTCCGCTTCGAATTGAAGTTCGCGATCGTGGCCAGCCTCACCGCGTTCTTCGACCTGATCCTGACCATCGCCTACATGTCGCTGCTCGGCCGCGAGTTCGACCTGACCGTGCTGGCCGGCCTGCTGTCGGTGATGGGCTTCGCGATCAACGACATCATCGTGGTGTTCGACCGCGTCCGCGAGAACTTCCGCACCCTGCGCGTCGACGCCAACGAGGTGCTGAACCGCTCGATCAACCAGACGCTGTCGCGCACGGTGATCACCGCGGTGATGTTCTTCCTGTCGGCGATGGCGCTCTACATGTACGGCGGCCGCACCATGGAAGGCCTGGCCGAGACGCACATGATCGGCGCGGTGATCGTGGTGGTGTCCTCGGTGATCGTCGCGGTGCCGCTGCTGGCGATCGGTCCGTTCAAGGTGTCGCGCCAGGACCTGCTGCCGAAGGCGAAGGACGACGCGGCGCTGGCGCGCCGTCCGTAAGCCAGAGTCTCATCCATGCAATGCGAAGCGCCCGGTCATGCCGGGCGTTTTTGTTTGGGAACAGGAGGATGGATAATATGACCGCCATCACAAATATTTGCTAGAGTGCATTGGCCAGGCAATATCCACCCTTGCGGGACCCGCTGTGGTGGGTGCCGGCCATTTCGCGGTGCCCAGGACAGACAGGAAGGTGTTTCACCATGGCCAGTGACGCAGCAGGTTCGGATTTTTCACCTTTCGACTGGGTGCAGTTTCCCGAAGGGCGGGCGAGGTTCGCTGGAACATTTCGTTGCTGGGACGAGACGGGGCGCAAAACCTTTGCCCTGGAATTCGATGGGAACGAATACTTTGGCGAGATCAAGCGGTCGTATCTCGAGAACCAGAACGATTACAACATCGCGATCGATGCCTTTGGCTATGGTCGAGGCGAAGACGTCGGCATGCCGGGCGCGGCCGCGCGTGGAGTATTCACAGCGGACGATGAGGTCATCGCACGCAACCTCGTTATCCAGCTCATCCAGGCTGGCCTGGAATTCGATGATCCACCCACGGTCCTCGATCAGACGGCAACGTCCCGATTCATGGGTAAGGTCGAATTCCAGGATGGGTGGATTCTTGTCGGGTGGAATGGCGCTGGAGTCGCGGCGCAATGACCGACTACGCCACTCAAATCGAACAAATCAAACAGGCAAAGTCGCTGGAGGAAATCCAGAGCGTTGCACGGCAATTTTCCGCCAAGGCGACTGGCGATGGCGGCATTCTTTACAGTCGCCCCGTTGGTAGCGTGAATTCCGAGGCAATCGCGCTGGAGCTTTCGGAAAAGACCGGCTTGCCGATCATCAACAAGACACCGAGAGCGGAATTCCTGTCGGATAACGGTGTCAAGCAAGTGGTGGAAAGAGCCGCCAAAAGGATTTTCGAGCAACAGGGGTATACGACGGAAGCCGCGGAAAAATTGGCCGTGAGCTTTCAGTATGGAGATCCCAAGTCTGTCGCCAAAAGCGCCACATCCCTCGAAGGCTGCCTGTGGGGCGAAGCTTCCCATGAATTCGCGGGCTCGCTGCATGGCGACATCAAGCTGGTGGCGAGCAACGCCAACGTCGAACGCGTCTTCGGCAAGGTGGAATTGCCCGCCGTGCTGGAAAACCCCAATGTCAGGACGCTCGGCGGTCAACCGGTAGGTGAGCTGAAGGCGCTCTATGCCCAAGGCGGCGCCGAAGCGGTGTTGCCGAAGGTGCAGGCGCAGTTCATCGAGGCCGCGCCGAAAGGCATATTCGTTGCGCCCGACAATCCCGGGCCTGTCGTCGCCAAGGTCACGATCTCGCGCGAGGCCGCGGCAACCCTCGGCGCGGACGCGGCGAAATTCACGCCTGCCGCGGAATTGGCAGGGGCGGGTCTTGCTACAGCGCCAACCGGATTGAGCGCACCCGTTGCATCCATGGGCGAAGCGGCCATCGGCGGCGAAGTCGCTGGCGCTTCGAAAGGCCTGCGTCCCGGCATGCTGTCGAAGGGCGCGACTGCAGTCGCGGTTGCCGCAGTCGCCTACGACTTCGTCACCACCGGGCATCAGGTACTCAAGCTCGAAGCGCAGGGCAATGCGACGGGCGCGGCGTCGGCGAAGACGCATTTCATTGGTCGCAATGTCGGAGGCATCGGCGGCGGCATCGCGGTCGGCTTCCTCTCGGGTGTGGGTTATGGCCTGGTCGCGGGTTCCGAAACCGGGCCGGGTGCGCTGGTGACGGGCGCGGTCGGTGGCGTGGTGGGAGGTGTCGGTGGCGCGTTCCTCGGCGAGAAATGGGCCAAGCAGAAGGATATCGAGCGGGTCTTCACCCAGAAAGACAAGGACGGCAACGAGTGGCATCGCGACCCCGAGGATCCGAAGGGAACGTGGACGCGCATGGCGGAAACGCAGCAGATCAGGGCTGACACGACGGTAGCGGCGAAGGGCGTGATGCCGGTATTCGGCAAGGTCCAATACGTCGCCGGCGATGTACTTGCGAACGAACTGAACTACAAATCCGCCAACGCGTCCTATGACCTCGGATTGGCGAATCTCGCGA
This sequence comes from Lysobacter sp., assembly GCA_030151365.1. Lineage (GTDB taxonomy): Bacteria > Pseudomonadota > Gammaproteobacteria > Xanthomonadales > Xanthomonadaceae > Solilutibacter. Next base: position 10,401 of record JASLDW010000008.1, read on the forward strand.
CCCCGCAGGATCCCTATTCGATTCCGCCGGGGAAAGGCGACAGCAAGGGGATTTCCAGCGGGAACTGGACGCGCGATCCGCAAACGCATGCCTGGACGCGCACGGTCACCACCGAAGTGCTGGAGCACGGCATCACGGTCAATCATGGCGAGACCGCCAGTCCGCAGCGCGCGGCGGAACTGGAGCAGGCCTCGAGGTTGATCATCGCGCAGAATGCGGCCAACACGCCTGCCGCGGTCGCCGCGCGTTACCAGGTGGCCTACAACGAGTTCGGCTGGAACCGCAACGGCGAAGTGCCGCCCGCGGTGAAGGACGCCAGCACGAAGATCGATACCTTGCAGGCATCCGATGGCAACACCTACACGCGCGGCGCCAATGGCGAATGGACCACGCCCGGCATGGTGTACGGCACGAACCAGGCCGGCGGCAATATCCGCGAAGAATTGAACGCAGTGCACCGGAGCCAGCAGTCCGGCTTGCAGGAATATTCCAGGCTCGCGGCCGAAGCGCTCGCCAATCCGACCTTGCCCAAACCGGCATCCATGCGCGGCATGGTCGCCGGCGCCTATGCGAGTGCCGGGGTTCCGCGTTCGGAGGCGGAGATCGATGCCGCGACCGCAGCCGTCGCCCGCACGCATGCACACGAGGGTATCGGCCAGGGCGGGCATCCGTATTCGCTGGTGTTGCAACCCGATCCCAAGACCGGGCGTGCAGGCCCGAACAGCGCCATCGTGACGCTGATGGACGATGGTCGCGACGGCTTCATGTCCGAAAGCAGGATGGTGCCCAAGGCCATCACCACGGCGGAGGAAATCAAGCAGGCGGGGAAGGAGCCGAAGCCCGAACCGCATGCGCAGCTGTCCCCGACCGATCAGGGCATGTTCGAAAAGATCAGGAACGGATCGCCAGCGCGGATCTCGGACGACCACATCGGGCTGGCCATGCTGCTGGCCAAGAAGGACGGCATGACGGATTCGGGCAAGATCGGGATAGTGAAGACGTTCGACGACACCTTGTATGTCATGGGCACGACACCGGGATTCCGGGTATCGGTCAATGGCAAGGAACCCGCGCCGCCGATGAAGGAGACCGCGCAGGAAGCGCAGGTCTTCGATCAGCAGCGACAGTTGGCCCAGAACACGACGCAGCGCAACCAGGAAATGCCGGGTCGAAGCGGGCAGGCGGTTTGAGGCGGTGAAACGAAAACGCCCGGTCAAGCCGGGCGTTTTGTTGTGTTCGGTGAGGCGAAGGATCAGCCGCGCAAGCTGGCGGCATACCCCGAACTCACCACCACCTTCTGCAGCGCGTCGCTGAGCTTGAGGTTGCCGGCGATGACAAAGCGCGGGGCGATGCCGCGCGAGTCGAGCGGGCCGGTCTGGCCGCCGTCGGCGGCGATCACGCGACCACCGGCCTCGCGCACCAGCAGCGCGCCGGCGGCAATGTCCCAGGGCTTCACGCCGGCCTCGAAGTAGCCGTCGACGCGCCCGCAGGCGACGTAGGCGAGGTCGAGCGCGGCGGAGCCGGCGCGACGCAGGTCCTCGGCGCCGTGCTCGGTCAGCAGCAGGTCGGCGCAGCGCAATTGCGCGCTCAGGCGCTCGCGTTCGCGCGGGGCGAAGCCGGTGGCGAGCACCGAGCCGGTCAGGTCCTTGCGATCGGCGACACGGATGCGCACGCCATTGAGCAGGGCGCCGCTGCCCTTGCTCGCCGTGAACAGTTCGTTGCGGATCGGATCGTAGATCACGCC